>JBOHFK010000038.1:0-43984 GCA_050699635.1 Pseudonocardiaceae bacterium
CGGTGCAGACGTCTGCTCATCGAGCTGGCGAAGTTGGTTGGTGGGTCGATCCCCGTCCTCAGAGGAGATCTATCACCTCGGCATCGGTGATCGCGTGGTTCGGTGTTCGGCGTGATCCTCTTCCACCGAGGAGGCTGTGCCTCATTGGCGCGCACCGTGAACTCGGAGCAAATAGGCAACAGCCTCAGAGGATCCGAGTCAGCTGTATCAGCTGCCCGAATAACGATCTTCGCCGCCTCCTCCAGCGAGAGCGGGTCCGGTTGTGGGATCGAGATACGCAGCTGTCGGGCAGCGTCCGACGAGTTGACGTGCCAGCCCAATGTCGGACCGAAGACAGCGCGAGCGGCTTGCTGGCGCGGGTGGCCTCCTCCACAAGCAGGTTCGTGGCGCCGGGTTGGCTGACGTCAAGCCGTCGTTGCACTTCCCGGACCGTCATGATCGGACTGGCGAAGAGCAGATCCCTACTTCGATGGCAGGCTTCTGTTGCCCTTCAGCCCCAGCCGGTACTGCTCCCGGAGGTCGGCGAGGACCTCCACGCGGTTGACGGCGTCGGCGGCCTGGCAGGAACCTGCCTCCTGCGAGTCGCCGGGACATGTGTGGACACGAGTTAATGGACAGCGCGGTGGACCAAGATCCACATGCATCGTCAAACTCGATCTTTTCTGTTGCTTCACCGCTGGTCAAAGGCGATATAAGCAATAGATGATGCGCGCCCGAAGAGATTCGAACTCCCAACCTTCTGATCCGTAGTCAGATGCTCTATCCATTGAGCTACGGGCGCTTATTCTGTTGTCGGCCAGCATAGGATCTGACCCGTCCGCGGAGGCTCCGGGATTCGAACCCGGGAGGGAGCGTAACCCCCAACCGCATTAGCAGTGCGGCGCCATAGACCAGACTAGGCGAAGCCTCCCGGGGCCCGTCGAGGCCGCCAGGTCAGCAGCGTACACAGCGTGCGCATGATCAGGCAAAGCGGGTCGCTGATCGACCGGTGGCGCCATCGCCGCTGCTTACAGCCACAGCATCGCCCAACTGTCAGACTCCCGCCATACTGTGACGCCCATGGATGAACCTCTGGTGGAGATGGTCACTGGGAGGCCGCGGCCACGGCTGGCTCCCCTGGTCGCGGGCTACACCGGTTATCGGATCGAGGGCGCCCAACCCGGCGTACACCGCGGCTTACCCTCCCGTCACCTCACTTTCATCGTCACCCTCCACGGCACGGTCGACCTCGCGGCCATGCCCGACCCCACCCAGCCACCCGGCTCGTTCACCACGCTGGCCGGCGGATTGCACTCCGCCCCGGCACTGATCAGCCACGACGGCCACCAGCACGGCATTCAACTGCACCTCACTCCGCTGGGCGCCCGCGTCCTGCTCGGGGTACCGGCCGCTGAGCTGGCCAGCACCGTCGTCGAGTTGGACTGTCTGTTGGGGCCGGTCGCGGGTGAGCTCGTCGAGCGGCTGCGGTCGGCCCGCACCTGGACCGACCGCTTCCTCGAGCTGAACGCCGTCCTGACCCGGATCGCCAGACAACGCGACGGACCTGCGCCCGAACTCTGGTGGGCCTGGCGACGGCTGACCTCCAGTCACGGCCGGGTCGAGGTGACCACGCTGACCGAGGAGGTCGGCTGGAGCCGGCGGCACCTGAGTGAGCGATTCCGGCGCGAGTTCGGCCTGACGCCGAAGGTCGCGGGTCGAGTGATGCGCTTCGAGGTCGCGCACCGGTTGCTCAGGGCACCACACCGGCCCGGTCTGGCCGACGTCGCGGCCCGGGCGGGCTTCTACGATCAGGCCCACCTGCACCGCGAGTGGCGCGAACTGGCCGGTTGCACGCCGACGCGGTGGCTGGCCGAGGAGTTCCCATCTGTCCACGACAGCGAAGCCGACCGCAGGGCATCCTCGATCGCATGACCGACACCCCAGCACCCACCATCTGGCCATGCCTGGCCTACGCCAACGCTCCGGGCGCCATCCGTTTCCTGGTCGAAGCCTTCGGTTTCGTGGAGACACTTGTCGTGCCCGGCCAGAGCGGTCGGGAGATCGTGCACGCCGAGCTGCGCTGGCCCGAAGGCGGCAGCGTCATGCTCGGATCCACCTCCGACGACGGCGTATCTGGCCAGATGAAGTCCGGCACGGCGTCGATCTACGTGGTCACCGACGCGCCTGACGCGCTGTTCGAGAGGGCCACCGCAGCCGGCGCGGAGGTGGTCCGCAGGCTCAGAGACGAGGACTACGGCTCGCGCGGGTTCACCGTGCGTGACCCGGAGGGCACCCTGTGGAGCTTCGGCACTTACCGCGGCACCTGACCCGTGGTGAGCGAGGCGGGCCCGATACCGCCGGATGGAATCGCGGTGGTGCGGGCGACCTGCGGCGTCAAAGGTTGCACCGTGCACCGGTCGGGGGGACGGCAGGGTTATCGCTTGGTGGCGTCGGTGACAGGGCGTGGGTTGAGTTTGCGCTTGGCGGCTTCGGCGGCCACGTGGGAGCGTGAGGTAGCGCCCAGTTTGGTAAAGATGTGTGAGAGGTGGGTCTTGACGGTTCCGGGGGAGATGAACATGCGTTGGCAGATTTGGCGGTTGGTGAGGCCGGCGGTGATGTGGCATACGACCTGGAGTTCGGTGGGGGTCAGGCTGTCCCAGCCGTGCGAGGGGCGTTTTCGTGCGCCGCGGGCCCGGCGGACGTAGGCGACTGCCTCGTCGGTTCCTAATGCCTTGCCCGCGGTGAACGCAGCGTCGTAGCCGTCGGGTCCTAGCGCCTGTCGGGTGATGAGGTCGATGGAGGACCAGAACTGTGGTTCGGGTGGAAATCGGATGATGCCGAGCCGTTGTCGGCCGGCGGCTGCGGCGCCCAGCAGCCGCGCGGCCTCCTGGAAGCTGTCCTGGGTGGCGGCAATGGCGGCAAGCGCGTCGAGGCACTCCGGGATGTCGAGCGCGAAACCTTTGGCGACCAGGCGGCCGAGCGCGTCGTGGATGTACCGCTCGGCGTCCGTGGCCTCGCCAGCGGCCAGCGCGAGACGGCCCAGTAGGCGCTCGGCGCCTGCCTGCAACCATCCGCTACCCAGCCGCCGGGCCATGTCCAGCGCCTCTTCAGCATGGCGGTGGGCCGCAGCCAGGTTCCCGTCGAGCCGCTCCAGGGTGCCCAGCAGGGCAAGGTGCCAGCTCAGCATGTAACTAAATCCCGAGTGGCGCTCCAAGTCGACAGCGGTCTCGAGGTGCCCACGCGCTGCGGGGAGCTCACCCAAGGCCATCTCGGTTCGGCCCAGCATCTGGTGGGCCATGCCCGAGGCAAAGCGGGCGCCGGTCGCCAGTACACGCTGCAACGTCTTGCCAGCGGAACAATACGCGAGCTCTGTGTCGCCGCACACCAGCTGCGCGTAGGCCATGAAGCCTCTGGCGAAACCGTTCGGGCTCGTGGCGACAGAACGCCCGAGTAACTCGCGGGCCTCGGCCAGCCGTCCCTGGAACAGGGCTTCCAAACCCAAGCACCACCAGTGCCACGCGAACCCCGCCCGGCAACCAATCCGGGTTGCAGTTGCATACGCCTCGTCGAGCACCGGGCGAGCGGTGTCGAACTCGTCTTGCCAGATCCACGCGATCGCCAGGCGCAGGGAAGCGTCGATGTGGCACCAGTCATCACCGGCTTGAGTCGCTAGTTGCACGCTGCGCTGGAGCAGCGGCCGTCCGCCGGCCGGGTCGCGGTAGCTGACCATCATTCCGAGGGTGTTCAAGGCTCGGCCCTGCGTCCACGGGTCGCCGCAGGTTTCGCCGATCTCCAGCGCCGCCTGCGCCCACTCGTGGGCTGCCTGGTAGGCGCCGCCATAGAGCGCGAGGTTCCCGCGGCCCGCTAGCACCCGGCCGCGCAGCGGGGTCGGTTCCTCGCCGGCGGCGTCCAGAGCGCCGACGTAGGCGGTGTCACCTTCCCGGTAGCGGCCAGTGAACAGCCAGAACAGGGTCAGCGCGTCCACCAGGCGCAGCCCGGCGTGAGGGTCGGTGGTCGCCGCCCGGTCCAGCGCTACTCGCAGGTTCGGCAACTCAACAGCCACGCTGCGCAAAATGGGGTCGTGGCGCCCGGCGCCGAGGACTTGTGGCGCAGCGGCCTGGGCGAGCGTGAGGTGGTAAGAAAGGTGACGGTCGCGTAGGTCGTCGGCTTCGTCGGCGTCCGCCAAGCGCGCGGTGGCGTACTGGTGGACGGTCTCCAGCAGGAGATAGCGCGTCTGGGGGCCCTGCTCCTCGGTGATGACCAGGGACTTGTCGACCAGACCGGTGAGCAGATCGAGCACGTCGTAGCGGTCGATCCCGTCGCCCGGGCACACCTGTTCAGCTGCGTCCAGCGTCCAGCCTCCGGCGAACACCGAGAGCCGCCGCAGCAGCGCGCGCTCCCCGTCACTGAGCAGCTCGTGGCTCCAGTCGATCGAGGCCCGCAGGGTTTGGTGGCGTGGCATCACGGTGCGGGCACCGCCGGTGAGCAGGTGGAACCGGTCGTTGAGGGCCCGGGCGATCTGTTCGGGCGACAGCATCCGGACTCGCGCGGCAGCGAGCTCTATAGCCAGCGGGATGCCGTCGAGGTCGTGGCAGATTTGTGCCACTGCCGCCGCGTTGCCTGCGGTGATCCCAAAGTGGGGGCGTACCTGCGTGGCCCGGTCGACGAACAGGGAAACGGAGTCCGACGAACCGAGCATCTCACTCGGCTCGCACTGTTGCTTGGTGGGCAGCGACATTGACGGCACTCGCCAGGTGACCTCGCCAGGCACGCCCAAGGGTTGCCGGCTAGTCGCCAGCACCGTCAGCGATGGGCAGGCCCGCAGCAGCGCGTCGGCGAGCTCCGCGCAGGCCACCAGCAGATGCTCGCAGTTATCCACGGCGAGCAGCGCGCGGCGGCCTCGCAGGTAGGCGACCAAGGTTCCCACCGGCCCTTGCCCCGGCAGCTCCCGCACCCCGATGGCACCGATCACCGCCGCTGGTACCAGGGCGGCGTCCCGCAGCCGCGCGAGCTCGACCCACCACACGCCGTCGAGGTGGTGGTCCATCGCGTCGGCTGCTGCCTGCAGCGCCAGGCGGGTCTTGCCGCAGCCACCCGCGCCCGTGAGCGTGAGCAGCCGCACCTGCCCGAGCCGCTCGCCGACCTGCGCCAGCTCCGTGGACCGACCCACGAAGCTGGTCAGCTCGCCCGGCAGATTATTGGACAGGGCGCCCAGCGAGCGCAGTGGCGGGAACTCGACGGGCAGGTTGGGATGCCGCAGCCCGAACACGTGCTCGGACTGGCCGAGATCGCGGAGGCGGTGCACGCCCAGGTCACCCAGCTCTGCACCGTCCGGAAGCCGATCAGCAACCAGATCATGCGTCGTTTTGGACAGCACGACCTGGCCACCGTGGGCAATCGCGCGCAGCCGGGCACACCGGTTGACCGCCGGGCCGAAGTAATTCGCGTCCCCGTGTAGCTGCGCCGCCGCGGTGTGCAGCGCGATGCGCAGCGTCAGCGACGCACCCTGCGGCCAGCGCTCGCCGCAAAAGGCGCGCTGGATATCCAGCGCCGCGGCCAGCGCATCGCCGGCACGCGCAAACGCCGCCACCACACCCTCGCCCTGCTCCTGCGGCCGTATCCCGCCGTGCCCCGCGATCGCCTCGTCCAGCAGGTGGTAATGGCGGCGGATCGCGGCCCCCATCGCCTCCGGCGCGGACTCCCGCAAAAACGTCGAGCCCTCAACGTCGGCTAGCAGAAACGTCATCATGCCGACCGGCAGGTCAAACGCCGCCTGCTCGACGCCGTCTGCGTCCACTGGGGTTCCCCCCGTACCAGCGGCGGCCCATCCGGCCGCGCGCTCACCGATTCTGTCATCACCAGGGCCTCCGCGCGTCCGATTTTTTCAACGCCCCAGAGGCCAGCTGGCCCGGACTCGGCCAGCCTCGCGTTCACCGAGTTCGAAGTCACAAGCTTGTCGCCACAGGGCTGTCCACCAACGCCCAGATCAGCCAATGGATCTTCAACAGCCGGGACCGATGTGAAGACGCAGCTCGAGCACGCTCACCAAGCTCAGAATGCCAAACCGCGCCGAGCTTGCCACGAAATCACCCCCCGGGGACTGCGGCAAATCATCCTCTGAGACCTGCCTTGCTCTGCCGAATGGCCGATGTAACGCGAGGCGCCAAGAGCCACTCTCTTAGGTATAACACCCAGCTCCACCGTCACCCGGAAGGGGTTTTAAACATGTCAACGATCACGCTGAACTCTATGACGTGCGTCAAGCTGCAGGATTCCATCTCAGAGGATGAGATTGTGGTGCATCTCGCCGGGGCCAAGGTCCTCGGCCCGATTGGCGTCCATAAGGGCAAAACAGTCTCACTCGGCGGACTCACCCGAACGTTTACGGGCAGCATTAACGTCCAACTCTTTGAGATTGACAGTAACAGCGCTCCAGACGATCTAGGAACGGAGATTGTCAGGGCTAGCGAGGCTGGTAGCGGCGACCAAAATCTCAAATTCGACAAGGCCAACAAGGCATTCTACACGTTGAATTACAGAGTCGCCTGAGCGCAGAATTGAGTTACGGGGCTTCATGATCTGTGGTGCGCGTGCATCGGAGAAGCACGCCTGCGCCAGCCGCCGCTAACTCAACCGCTCTGGTGTCGCCGAGTTCGACACCAGAGCGGTTCGGGCCGCAATCGACAGCTCTGTAGTCGAACTCGGCGACACCAGCGCTGCGCGGACTCCCCCGTGAGTGGCGATGCGAGTCATGGGTCGCATCGCCACTCACGGGGCGCGCAGCGCCACGAACGGAGCCAGCGAATCGGGGTTGCGTAGAGCGCCGGTGCTGACCGCGCGGGCAGGGTCGAGGCCGGCGAGGATCCGCTTGACCGGTATCTCGCACTTCTTGCCGTTGAGGGTGCGAGGCACTTCCTCGATCACGATGAACCGGTTGGGCACGTGCCGCGGTGAGAGATTGTCCCGCAGCGCCGCGCGCAGCCGCGGCTCGACGTCGGCCAGCGCCGCGTCACCAGCGAGCACCAGGAAGCAGAGCAGCTCACCGTCGTCGCGGCCGGCGCCGGAGGTGTCGATGACCAGCGAGTCGAGCACCTCGTCCAGGTCCTCGACCACCTCGTAGAACTCCGCGGTGCCCATCCGCACCCCGCCGCGGTTGAGCGTCGCGTCGGACCGGCCGTAGATCACGCACGTGCCGCGCCGGGTGATCCGGATCCAGTCCCCGTGCCGCCACAGACCCGGGTACACGTCGAAATACGCCTCGCGCAGCCGCACCCCGTCCGGGTCGTTCCAGAAACACACTGGCATCGACGGCATCGGCTTGGTGATCACCAGCTCGCCCACCTCGTCGATCAGCTGCGCCCCGTTCTCGTCCAGCGCGACGACCGCGGCGCCCAACGCGCGGCAGGAGATCTCCCCCTCCCAGACCGGCACGTCCGGCGCGGCGCAGACGAAGGCCGCGCACACGTCGGTCCCCCCGGACACCGAGCAGATCTGCACGTCCGGGCCGATCTCCGAGGCGATCCACCGGAAGCCCTCCGACGACAGCGGCGCCCCGGTGGAGCCGATCCGCCGCAGCGCGGTGAGATCGCAGTCCGTACCCGGGCGCAGGCCGGCCTTGCGGCAGGACTGGATGAACGGTGCCGACGTGCCGAAATATGACACGCGCTCCTGGTCGGCCATTCGCCACAGCGCACCGAGGTCCGGATATCCGGGGCTGCCGTCGTAGAGCACGATCGTGGCGCCCACCAGCAGTCCGCTGATCAGGTAGTTCCACATCATCCAGCCGGTGGTGGTGAACCAGAACAACCGCTCGCCCGGCGCCACGTCGGCCTGCAGCAGCAGCGCCTTGAGGTGCTCCACGACGATCCCGCCGTGTCCCTGCACGATGCCCTTGGGCAGCCCGGTGGTGCCTGAGGAGTAAAGCACCCACAGGGGATGGTCGAACTCCACAGCCTCGAACGTCAGCTCCGCACCGGCGTGCTCGGCGAGCAGTGCCGTCCATTGCGCAGGCCGCACCGTGGCGCGCAACGTCGGCATCTCGCGGGCCAGGGCGTCCACTGTGGATCGGATGTCGAATGACCTGCCGCCGTAGACATACCCGTCCACCGCGATCAACACGGTGGGCTCCAGCTGGGTGAACCGGTCGGACACCGCCCGGGTCCCGAAGTCCGGCGAGCAGGACGACCAGATCGCGCCCAGGCTGGCCGTCGCGAGGAAGGCGACCACCGTGTCCAGCGAGTTCGGCGCCAGCGCGACCACCCGGTCCCCCCGGCCGACCCCCAGCGACGCCAGTGCCGCTCGCGCCGCGGCCACCTGCCGCCGCAACTCACCGTAACTGCACTGCTCCCGTACCCCATCCTCCCGACAGAAGATCACCGCGAGGTCGTCGTTGTGGATAACCCGTGCCAGCGCCAAGGCATGCTCGGCGTAGTTGAGCGTCGCGCCCGGGAACCACCGCGCCCCTGGCATCGTGGTGCCGGTGAGCACCCGCTGCGGCGCGGCGTGGAATCGGACTCCGGCGAACTCGGCGAACGCGCCCCAGAAACCCTCCAAGTCGGCCACCGACCAGCGCCACAGTGCGTCGTAATCAGCCGCGACGACTCCCCGGTGGGACGCCAACCACGTACGGAAGGCCGCCATCCCGGAGCGAGCGACAGTGCCCGGGTCGGGCTGCCACAGGATCCGGGGCTCCATCCTCAGCGCAGGTGGCTGGCGAACCAGTTGAGGGTGCGGCACCAGGCTTCCGGCGCGACGGACTGGTCGGTGTGGAAGCGGCAGTGCACCAGGTCGGTGGCGACGTGAGCGGAATGGGCGGCGTCGCGCAGCTTGTGGACTTCCTCCTGCGGCACGCCGCCATCCCAGCCATAGATACCCAGCCACGGGCACCGCAACTCGGACGCAATGTCGACCAGCGCGGGCAAGCCCGCAGCCACCGGCTCCACCACCCCGATCCCGCCGATGGTGACCGCGGCGCCGAGTTCGCGTTGGGTGGCGACGATGAGCGCCACGGCACCGCCCAGCCCGAAGCCCACGGCGCCGATCCGATCCGCGGGCACGTCCCGCCGCGCCAGCCAGTCGAACGCAGCATCGGTGTCGGCGCGCAGCGAGGCTGCGGTCAGTCGCCCGAGATGGCTGCGCACCGCCTCGTCGTCCTCGGGCAGCTCACCGCCATCGCGGTGACAGAGATGCGGGATCACGGCCAGCCAACCCTCACCGGCCAGGCCAGCGGCGAGTTCCCAGACGTCGTCGGTGACGCCGTGGGCCCCGGGCCCGACCAGGATGCCGCCGCGCACTGCGGATTCCGGGGCAGCGACAGACAGCGGCAATACTCTGCCGTCAGAGAGCGGGATATGGTCAAGGCTACGCTGCGTCATTGCCACCCACTCGTCGACGGAAACACTGGGTGAGGGGGCATGGTACCGGTTCTGAAGCCAAGTCCTCGTAAGATCACCTGATCGACGGAGTGGAGGTCGTGCGACTATGGGTCGCATGCTCAGGGCTGACCTCGACTCGTTGCCCACCTACGTCCCCGGTCGCACCATCCTGGGAACCGTGAAACTGGCCAGCAACGAGGTGTCCGCGGGGCCGCTGCCCAGCGTGGTCGCCGCGATCGCCGACGCCGCCGCGGGCGTCAACCGCTACCCGGACAACGGGATGACCGCTCTGGTGGAACGCCTCGCAACCCGGCTGGATGTGGCGCCGTCGCAGGTCGCCGTCGGGTGCGGGTCCGTGTCGCTGTGCCAGCAGTTGGTGCAGGCCACCTGCGGGCCCGGCGACGAGGTGCTGTTTGCGTGGCGGTCCTTCGAGGAGTATCCGCGGCTCACCCAGGTCGTCGGGGCCCGGCCGCGGATGGTTGCGCTGCGTCCGGACCACAGTCACGACCTGCTGGCGATGCTCGAGGCGATCACCCCGGCGACCCGGTTGGTGTTCGTCTGCAGCCCCAACAACCCCACCGGCACGGCCGTTCGGCGCGACGAGCTGGTCACGTTTCTCGACGCGGTGCCCGACGGTGTGCTGGTCGCGCTCGACGAGGCCTACCACGAGTTCGTCACCGACCCTGATGTGCCTGACGGCGTGGAGCTGGGCCGGCGGCGGGACAACCTCGCGGTGCTGCGGACCTTCTCCAAGGCCTACGGGCTAGCCGGCCTGCGGGTCGGGTACTGCGTGGCCCCGGAGCCGATCACCGCGGCGCTGCGCAAGATGTTCGTGACGTTCAGCGTCAACTCACTGGCCCAGGTCGCCGCGCTGGCCAGCCTGGACGTCGCCGACGAGCTGCTGGCCCGGTGCCGGGGCATCACCGCTGAACGGGCCCGGGTCCGCGGGGAACTGCTCGAGATGGGCTACCCGGTGGCGGATTCGCAAGCCAACTTCCTCTGGTTGCCCCTGGGTGAGCAGACCACCGCGTTCACCGAACACTGCCTGGACCACAAGATCGTGATCCGCCCGTTCCTCGGCGAAGGCGCCCGGGTGACGATCAGCGAGGCAGACGAGAACGGTGCGTTCCTGGCCGCGGCGCGGAGCTTCCCTCGGGAGCGGCCGGACCAGTAGGAGCCGGGCGCGGGTAGCTGTGGGCGGGGGGTCCGGGCCTTGGTGTCATCAGTGATTCCCGAACGGAACGGCCGGAGCGATGGGCGACCCGCCGCATGCGCACCAACAGTGCGGCCGAGGGCGTGACTTGGCCGCTGAGGTAGGTGGACAGACGCGATGCCGAGGTGCCGATCGCGGCGGCGAACTCCGCCCTGGTCATCCCGGACGCCGCCAGTAGCCGGGTGATCTCGGCGGCCACCTCGGCGCGTTCAGCGCGCTCGGCCCGTTTCCGCGCGGTGGCCAGCAGATCTTCCATGACGACCGCGACACCGTACGGCCGTGACACCTCCAGCGCCTCCTCCACCTGCCGGGCGACCGGCCCCCACGGGTCATCCCCGATCGCCGCGGCGAGCCGTCGCCAGTGGCTCAGGCCGCCCCGTTCCAGCGCGGTCACGATCGCCTCGGTGGGCCAGACCTCGACCGGATCCTCCGGCGAGACGTCGATGTTGCGAAACACCAGGCTCATCGCGGGCCCTCCACCATGGTGGCCGCCAGCAGGCGGCAGACCGAGGCGACGTCATCCCACTCCTGCCAGCGCGCGGCGAGATTCTTGTACTGGCGAAGGTTCTTCGTGGTCGAGCGGTCCTTGGGAGCCGGCTCGGCGAGCTGGCGGACCAGCTGAGACGCGACTCCGTCTCCGGGCCCGCGCTGGTCGGCGTAGTACTCGTCGATACTCGACAGCGTCCGCGCCGCATGATCGATTCCCAGGTGCTCGGCCAGCGCCGCGACATCGAGGTAGTCACGAGTCTGGTTGCGGCGAAGGATGAGGAATGCTTTCACCCGCAACGTCTCCTCGGGGGTCGGTGCGGTGATGGACTCACCCGACGGGAGCTGGATCCGTACCGTCTCCAACGGGGTTCGCCGAATCAATTGCCGGATCCCGGTCTCGATCCCGCCGAGCTCTCCAAGAATGATCTTTCCGGGCGTGACGCGGTTGGTCACCCAACCGTCCTGTGACTCCACCGCCTCGAGGACCGTGTCGAAGTGATCGGCCAGGTCCGTCAACACATGATCATGATCGTAGGAGTCGCGGTGACCCGCGTAAAGGGCGGCTGCCGAGCCGCCTACGAGGACCGCGTCAGGAACCAGCTCCTGCAAGCGAGCGGCAGAGCGCAGCACTCGCATCAGGATGGGGCTACGCACTCCTGCCCGATCGTCAGCCATCTCTCGATCGTATCAGATATGATAATCGCAATAGGTACCACACGAAACGCCGGTCCTCGCCCCGTTATGGAGTTGTCTCCATGTCGGGGTAGGTGGGGCGGGTGCGGCGGTCAGCCGCCGATGTAGCTCATTTCGACCTTGGGGAGGCCTAGGGTGGCGGTGGTGCGCTGGGCTGAGTAGCGGTCGGTCCGGGCCTTCCAGATACCGGTGACGCGCTGATGGAGCTCCTCGTCGGTGGCGCCGTCGCGCAGCGGCGCGCGCAGGTCGTGGCCCACGCCGGCGAACAGGCAGGTGTACAGCTCCCCCTTGGCGGACAGGCGGGCCCGGGTGCAGGTGCCGCAGAACGGCTGGGAGATCGAGGTGATCACGCCGAACTCGCCGGAGCCGTCCAGGTAGCGGTACCGGGCGGCGACCTCACCGACATAGTCGGGGTCCAGCGGCTCGGCGGGCCAGACCTCGTTGATCGTGTCGACGACCTCCGCGGCCGGGACGACCTCGTCCAGGCACCAGCCGTTGGTAGCGCCGACGTCCATGAACTCGATGAAGCGCACGACATAGCCATGCTCGCGGCCGAACGCGGCAAGATCCAGGAGGCCTTGGCCGTCGTTCACCCCGCGCTTGACCACCGTGTTGACCTTCACCGGGGTCAGCCCGGCATCGGCGGCGGCGGCGATCCCCTCGATGACCCGGGCGACGGGGATCTTCACGTCGCTCATGGTCCGGAACGTCTGCGGATCCAGCGAGTCCAGGCTCACCGTCACCCGGGTCAGGCCGGCATCCCGCAGGCTCTGGGCCTTCTTGGCCAGCAGGGATCCGTTGGTGGTCATCGCCACGTCGTCGATGCCGTCGATGCCGACCAGTTGCTCGATGAGGGTTTCGATGCCGTGCCGCAGCAGCGGCTCCCCACCGGTGAGCCGTACCTTGCGGACCCCCAGGTCGGCGAACACCCTGGTCAGCCGGACGATCTCCTCGAACGTCAGCAGCTCGGCGGAGTTCATGAACGGGAAGTCGGTGCCGAAGACGTCACGGGGCATGCAGTAGCAGCAGCGGAAGTTGCACCGATCGGTGACCGAGATGCGCAGATCCCGCAGGCCGCGCCGGAACTCATCGCTCACAGTGGTCATGGCTTCCATTCGATCAGACTACGCTGGCTCACCTTAGGTGCTTATTCGTTGGCGCGGCCACACCGGTTCACCACGCGGCGCTGTCAGCTCTGTCACGTCCACATCGTGGGCATCACTTTATGTGACTAGATCACTCTTTCAGGCTGTTAACAGATCGGGTGCGTCGAGCGAAACCTAGATGACCGGTACGTGTTGTGACCAGCGTGGTGGTCGGCCGCGGCAACTGTTCCACCCACTCCCTCGGAGGTTGGCGTGTCCGCACCTGCGCAGCCGTACGGTTCCTTCGCGCCGCGACCGGTTCCTTGGCGGGGTGGCACGGGCGTGGTGAACTTCGCGCTCGGTCTGCTGGTCGTGTTCGGTCTGGTGGCGTATGCGGCCTGGTTGGTCGTCGCCGCGGTCACCGCACTCATCGGTTCCGACCAGCCCGCAGCCTCCCAGCATGTCGGCGTACCCAGTGCCAGCCAAGCCAATGCCATCCAGGCCAGTGCCATCCACCCCGGCATCCTGCCCGTGACGCTGGCCGGGCCGCCGACCCCGAGTGGCTCCACTCTCCCCTTCGACCAGCTGTGGATCTCCGGAGACGGCAACACGATCGTCGCCGGGGCGCCCATGGTGGGCATCTCGGCGCTGACCGGCGAGTCGATGATCCAGATCCCGGTAACCCTGACCAACAACGGCGAACAGGCCTGGAACCCAGAGTCCACCACATTCGCCGGAACCCTCAACCACGCGCCGGCCGCCGAGTCCACCGAGGGCGACTGGATGTACCGGTCCCCGATCGTCCCGCACACCTCGGTGACCCTGACCAAGGTGTTCGTCGGCACCCCAGGCCACTTCACCCTGACCGTCAACACCCCGCACGGCGCCGCCTCCTTCGCCGGCCAGGTGTGACTGCTCCCCACCTCTCGAACGCAGCCTCTCGAACGCAACCTCCCGAACTCGACAGAGTTAGCCGTGGCATTACCGGTTCGGTTCGATGAAATCTTGCATATCGGTGCGCAACGCTAGTGGCTGCCCACGGCAGCGCTAGCCGGATCTTGATCGCTGAAAGTGAGCGCTGACCGTGCAGAATTGCACGGTCAGCGCACAGATTCGGCGATCAAGAAATGGCCGAACCAGATCCAGGCCGGCTCCACCACCCGACCCCCTGATCAGTGGGGATTCGCCCCCATCCGGTTGGACAGCGTCGACAACTACCAACACGCCCGCCCATCGCAACCCCGACCGGCACTCGCAACAAACCCCGAGCGCACCGCAACAACCCCACCACATCGCGGAACGAACCCCGAAGAACTTATGCGGTGCTGCACTGTTATGCAGGTGGCATAGAAGCCGTGCTGTTGTGGGGACGACCACCAATCGCACGTCGGCCAGATGACACACCGGTGGGTGCATTGGAACCGATATGGGCATCGAACAGGCTCATCCGCACCGAGGCCTTTCTGCGCTGCTGCGATGTCGCGGTTAACAACAACGAGTTTCAGGTTGATTTTCGGCGCGCTCGTAACGCCATCGTTGAAATTCAGACAGGGTCATCATGAGCTGGCCGGGATGTAGCTCATGTTGTCGTGCCACGTAGTGCTCGTAATATGATTCTCCGCTCAATTCACGCAGGTACCAATAAAGTTCTCGAAGTAACCTGCCGATGCTCAAGGAGCGCTCCGACCCGCAGCCTTGGCGGTCAGGGCCCGACGTTCGGCCGCAGTGGGAATCAGCCCGGCCGGCGCCACGATCGCCGACTTGACGAACGGCGCCTCGGTGCTGGCCAGCGCGACCGGTGACCGTAGCGCCCGAACCCACACCCTGGCCGCGTCGACGATCACCACCAGGATCAGCAGCGCGAACAGCGCGGTCAGTATGCCGTCGACGGTGGAGTTGGTCACCACGGCAGCCATGTCATCGAGGCTCTTCGCTGGGGCGAACACCCGACCCTGCGCCGCGGCGGTGGAGAAGCGGTCGGCTTGAGCGAAGAACCCCAGCTTCGGGTCACTTGAAAAGACCTTCTGCCAGCTGGCGGTGAGCGTGATCGCCGCGTCCCAGGCCAGCGGGATGGCGGTCACCCAGGCCCAGCGGGCCCGGCCACTCTTGATCAGAATCGTGGTGCACACCGTAAAGGCGACTGCGGCGAGTAGCTGGTTGGCGATGCCGAACAGCGGGAAGAGCTGGCCACCGAGCGGGTCGCTCATCCCCGTGTAGAGGAAATAGCCCCAGGCTATGACCACGGCAAGGCTGGTGGCCCACAGCCCGGGCTTCCAGCTCACTTGGCCGAGGCGCGGGTAGATGTTACCGAGTGTGTCCTGCAACATGAACCGGCTGACCCGCGTCCCCGCGTCCACAGTGGTCAGGATGAACAACGCCTCGAACATGATCGCGAAGTGGTACCAGAACGCCTTCGCCGCACCTCCGAAGACACTGGCGAAGATCTGCGACATGCCTAGTGCCAGAGTTGGGGCCCCGCCGGTGCGCGCGATGAGGGTGTGCTCTCCCACGGCGGCGGCCGCGGTGGTCAGCGTCTCCGGGCTGATCGTGAAGCCCAGACGGCTCACCGCAGCCGAGGCGGACTCGACCGTCGTTCCCAACAGCCCGGCGGGTGCGTTTATCGCGTAGTACAACCCGGGGTCGATGATCGATGCCGCGATCAGCGCCATGACCGCCACGAACGACTCCATCAGCATGGCACCGTAACCGATCATCCGGACCTGTGACTCTTTCTGGATCATCTTCGGAGTGGTACCCGATGCGACCAGCGAGTGGAATCCGGACAATGCGCCGCAGGCGATCACGACGAAAACGAACGGGAACAGCGCCCCGCTGAATACCGGACCGTTACCAGAAAAGGCGAACTTCGAGATCGCGCCGTTCTGCAGCGTCGGGGCCGCCAGCACCACGCTGACCGCGAGGAGCCCGATCGTGCCGATCTTCATGAAGGTGGACAGGTAGTCTCGAGGCGCCAGCAGCATCCACACCGGCAGCACCGATGCCACGAAACCGTAGATGATCAGGCAGATCGCCAGGGTCCGTGGGCTCAGCGTGAACACCGCAGCCCAGCCCGATCCCTCGACCCAGCCGCCGGCCACGATCGCCAGCAACAGCAACCCGACGCCGATCAGGGTGGTCTCGATCACCTTGCCGGGCCGCAGCGCGCGCAGGTAATAGCCCATGAACAGGGCGATCGGGATGGTCATCGCGACGGAGAACGCGCCCCACGGCGACTGCGCCAGCGCGTTCACCACGATCAACGCCAGCACCGCGAGCAGAACTATCATGATCGCGAAGACGGCGATGAGCGCGGCGGCGCCCCCGATCGGCCCGATCTCCTCCCGGGCCATCTGGCCCAGGCTGCGCCCGTCCCGGCGCAGCGAGAAGAACAGCGTCACCATGTCCTGCACGGCCCCGGCGAAGATCACCCCAACGACGATCCACAACGTGCCGGGCAGATACCCCATCTGGGCGGCCAGCACCGGTCCGACCAGCGGCCCGGCGCCGGCGATCGCGGCGAAGTGATGACCGAGCAGCACCCGACGATCAGTGGGATGGAAGTCGATTCCGTTGTTCAGCCGCTCCGCCGGGGTAGCCCTGCGGTCGTCGACCCGAAGGACCCGCCGGGCCAAGAAGCGGGCGTAGTACCGGTAGGCGATGGCATAGGACCCCAGCGCCGCCAAGACCAGCCAGACAGCCGAGATCCGCTCGCCTCTGGAGAGCGCGATCACTGCCCAAGCGAGGCCTCCGACCCCCGCGACCGCTGACCACACCAGGACTGATCTGCCATTGCTCCGCCATGCGCCGAAATTGATCATGACCTAGCCCCCGCTCGGCTGCCGGCGAAGCAGGATGTAAGCGATCACCATGAACGCCGGCGTGATCAGCAACCAGGCGACCATGTACCAGTAGAAGAGGGGAAGACCGCCAAATCTGGGCGTGCCCGCGGCATAGGATGGGACCCACAGCACCGCGGCACAGGGCACCACCAGGAGGCACGCGATGACGGCCCGCCGCCACTTGCCACGCCGACCCCGCAGCATCTGTCTGTTCATCGCAGCTCCTCTGCCTCGCCAAGACGGCCGCCGTCCGTCCGTTGTGGGTGGGTGACTTCCACGTGCGAAACGGCGACAAAAACCACTCCATCGGGCGAATTTCGCGACAAAACCACCTCATCGGGGCGAATTTCAATGATTTGACGGGGCAGGTGCAACCCCAGCTGGTGCCGGCGGTACCACTACGTGGCCGGGCTCACGCCGAGCGGAGGTGTTGCGATGATCGATCCCCTCGCCCTTGCCGCGTTCGTCGGGGTGCTGGGCGCGACTTCCCTGTCGGCGCTGTTCGCGCGGCGGTTCCGCCCGCGCGACGAGCTGCCCACGTTGCAGGGATGGGCGCTGGCCGGTCGGCAGTTCGGCGGCGTGATCATCTGGTTTCTGCTGGGCTCTTCGATCTGGACTGCATACACATTCGCCGCCGTACCGGGTCTGGTCTTTGGTGCGGGCGCGTTGGGCTTCTTTGCGCTGCCCTACACCATCATCCTGTGCCCGCTCTTGTTCGTGCTGCTTCCCCGATTATGTGAGGAGGCCCGGAGTCACGGTCACATCACCGTCGCTGATTACGTCAAGCGCCGTTACGAGTCGCCGGGTCTGGCGCTGGCAGTCGCGCTCACTGGAATTCTCGCCACTATGCCCTATCTGGCGCTCCAGCTGCTCGGTATCCGCGCGGTGTTGAGCGCGAGCGGGATCTACCCACGGGGTCTTGCAGGTGATCTCATCCTGGTGGGATCATTTGCCGTTCTCGCCGGCGCCACCTATCGCAGCGGGCTGCGGGCTCCGACCGTCATCTCGCTGTTCAAGACCACCCTGATCTTCGGGGCGGCGGTGGGTGTGGTCGCGGTCGCGGTACACCAGATCGGCCCGCCAGGCGCGATCTTCGACGCAGCCTCGCGCAGGTTCCAGTCCAGCCCAGCCGGCTTTGGGATACTCCTCGATCCCTCGCTCCACGGGGCGTTCGCCAGCCTCGCACTGGGCTCGGCCCTCGCGCTGCCCATGTATCCGCATGTGCTCACGGCGGCCTTTGCCGCCAAAGACGAGGATTCCCTGCGCCGCTCGACGATCGGACTACCAGCGTGGACCGGCGTCCTCAGCCTTTTCGGGTTTCTCGGGCTCGCCGCGCTCGCGGCAGGCATCAGCGCCCCACCTGGCAACGCCGAAATGGCCGTTCCGCTGTTGGTCGCCCACCTCATGCCCAGCTTCATCAGTGGGGCGATCTTTGGCGCCCTCGCCGTCGGAGCGCTCGTGCCGGCCGCGGTCATGTCGATATCGGTTGCTACTTTGTTCACGCGAAACATCTACACGGAATACTTTTTTCCGCTAGCGCCCGAGCTAACCCAGGTGAAGGTCGCCAGGGTGGTCTCGTTGATCGCGAAGGTGGGCGCGCTCGCATTTGTGTTCGGACTGCGCGACCAGGACGCCATCAATCTCCAACTACTGGGCGGAATCTGGATTTTGCAAACCTTACCCGCGGTCGTCCTGGGACTGTTCGGTGTGTCGTTCCACAAAACTGGGCTGGTCGCCGGCTGGGCAGCGGGTATGGGGATTGGCACCCTGCTGGCGGTGTCGGGCGGATTCACCTCGGTGGTGAACGTCGGCACCGGCGGGTGGCCAATCCAGCTCTACGCTGGCCTGATTGGCCTCATTATCAACTTCCTGGTGGCTGCGGCGTTCACCCCAACGATGAAACAATATGACCACAAGAAGGCGATCGTTACAGCGCAGGCTGACCCACCGGCGCCCGGACCTGCGGCAGGTGTCACGTGACCGACGACGAGGTGGATCGGTATATCGACGAGCTCGCGCGGGAACTCTGGGCTAAGCTGAGGAGATTCGCGGAGGGCCTCGGTTCTCGTGATGCGGAAGCGGCCGTGGGGGATGCCTTCGAGGCGCTGACCCGATTTTTGATGAAGCGTGTGAGTATCGGCGCCACTCCGGTTCTCAGTATTGATCACCCTTCCGCCTGGCTACGCGTAGTGGTGTCCCGAAACGTCTGGAAGCAACACCGCAAAAATTCGGTCATGCGCGGCGCTGTGCAGCGGATCGAGGAGGATCCAAATAACAGCAGAGCCGCACCGTCGGCTGAGGATAAAGCGATCCAGGCCGAGATTGTGCGCAAAGTAAGGGAATCGCTCGGGCAATTATCACCTAGCCAACGGGACGTCGTCGAGTTGGTCTTACTCGGCTATACACTCAAAGAGATCGCGGAGATGCTTGATAAGCCGGTTGGCACCATCAAAACGCATGCTTTCCGCGCGTACAAGAAATTGCGGAGAATCTTGGGGGAGCTGAAATGACCACCGACCCAGATAAGACTGAGCAGCTTCTGCGCGACATCCTTGCCCCGCTCACTGAGGATGCCCAGCACGATCCCGACGCCGCCCGCCGGGTCGTCGCCAGGTGGAAACAGCGCGAACGGAAGCGCCGGCTGATCATCGCGACCCTGATCGCGGTAATCTTCACGACCGCTGTCACGATCGGGCTTTGGGTACTCAACCGAGCCGACCCCGGCGTCCACATTATCTTCTCCAGCTCTGCCACCATCCAGTTGGGCGATCAGGTGGGGACGCGGAGGGTGACGGTGGTGCCGGTGCCGGGGATGAGATCTGAGGTCAGGCGGTAGCGCTCGCCGAACCGCTCCCGCAGTTGGTCATCGATTGCGCGCAGCGTGCCCGCCACGTCGGCGTCTGCCTTCCCGGGGCCGTCGTCGGCGACGGTGATCAGGCAGTCGGCACCGTCGCATCGGGCCGAGAGCGTGACGGTGCCGCCGAGTTGCTGGCGTTCGATGCCGTTGCGGACGGCGTTGTCGACCAGTTGCTGGACCGCCAGGAACGGCACCACGACCGCCAGCATGGCGGGCTGCACCTCGAACTGCACCCGGAGGCGGTCACCGAAACGGGACCGTTGCAGTGTCAGGTACCGGTCGATGTTCTCCAGTTCCTCGTCGAGTGTGGTCTCGGTGGCCGAGCGCAGCGAGTACCGGGCGAACTCGGCGAACAGGATCAGCAGGTCACGGGCCCGGGACGGATCGGTAGTGACCATCGCGACGATGGTGCTGATCGTGTTGTGGAGGAAGTGCGGGGAGATCTGGTCCCTTAGCGTCCGGAGCTCGGAGCGGACCTGCGCGACGGCGCGGTCCAGCTCGGCGAGCAGCCGCTGATCTTCCTTTTCCGGCTCCCCGGACTTCACCACGATCGGTGCCCGGACCGCCGCCACGTGCTTGGCCGGCCGCAGCCCCCGCCAGGTGGGGTGTCCGAGGCGACCGTGGGCAGTCCACTGCCGGTAGGAAACCTCACCAAGGAGCCGTGGGGCCACCCAGTGCGCCACCCGGCCGGACTCGCTGGGCACCTCGTCGGCGAAGGGGCATTCCGGAGCGGCCAGCTCGAGCAACCGATCCCGCAAATCCTGGCGGGCCGCGTCGGTGAAACCGGTCCCGACCTGGCCGACGTAACGCAGCCCCGCCCCGGTGGGCACCCCCACCAGCAGCGCACCGATCGAGGATATCCGGCGACGTTCAGAAACCCACCCCCCGATGATTACTTCCTGGGTTTGGCGCAATGTGGTCTGGACCCAGCTGCGGGATCGGCCGGGTTGGTAGATCGAATCGAGGCGCTTGGCGATCACCCCGGGCAGGCCGTGCTGGACTGCGGTGTCCAGCACCGTCTGGCCGTCAGTGTCCAGGAAGGTAGGCGGCAGCACGACCGTCGCGCCGGGAAGGTCGAGTTCCTCCAGCAGTTCCCGGCGGCGCTGGTAGGGCAGGGCGGCGGTGGATTGGTCATCCAGGCTGAGCAGATCGAACACGTAGTAGGTCACCGGCGCGCGGCGCAGCACGATCGACGTCGGGCGTTGCACATTCATCCGCCGCTGGAGCTGGGTGAAGCTGGGCCGGCCGCAGGAATCCAGCGCGACGATCTTCCCGTCCAGCAGCATCCGGCGGCGCCCGGCAAGCTCTTCGAGCTCGGGATATGCTGCGGTGATGCTGCGGTGGGTGCCGCTGAACAGCCCCAACCGCCCCGACTGCGCGCCCGCTAGCGCCCGGATCCCGTCCCAGCTGAACTCGAACGCCCACCCCGGCCCCACCGGCAGCGGCCCCGCCACCGGCAACATCGGGCGCACGAGCTCGGACATCATCTCCCCCGCGTTCTCGCCAGCCAGCTGTCAACGACTCCGACTGGGCTTCTCGGCATTCTCCCGCTGGGTGGGGACGTTCACGGGCTTGGCGCGGGCGGCCTTGGCGGCCTCGACGGAGGCTTGCAGCGCGGTGATCAGATCCACCGACGGAGTCGGTTCGGCGGCTGGGGGCCGGGGCGTGATGTCCCTGCCCGCGGTCTTGGCTTCGATCACGGACAGTAACGCCTCGCGATAGCCGTCGTGGTACTGCTCGGGGGCGAAGTCGCTGGACATCGCCTCGATGAGGGTGTCGGCCATCCGCTCTTCCGCGTCGTTGACGGCGACCTCCCGGTCCAGCACGTCGAACTGGGCCTTGCGGACCTCGTCCGGCCACACCATCGTCTGCAGCGCGAGCACATCGCCGCGCGGGCGCAGCACCGCCAGGGATTCCTTGCTCCGTACCGCGATCTTGGCCAGGCCGACCCGCTGGGTGCGGTCCAGGGCGGCTCGCAGCAGCTCGTAGGGCTTGCGGCCGGGCGCCTCGGGCTCCAGGTAGTACCCGCGCGCCAGCGCCAGCGGATCGACCTGGTCGGCCGGCACGAAGGCGACCAGCTCGACGACCTTGGTGGTGGGCAGCGGGAGGTTGGCGAAATCCTCGTCGGTGAGCACCACGGTCTCGCCGGAGGGCAGCTCGAAGCCCTTGGCCAGGTCGGCGTAGGCGACCTCCTCGCCGCACACCTCACACACCCGGCGGTAGCGGACCCGGCCGGCGTCCTCCTCATGCACCTGATGGAAGGACACGTCGCGATCCTCGGTAGCCGAATACAGCCGAACGGGAATGCTGACCATCCCGAAGGCCAGTGCGCCCTTCCATATCGCCCGCATGACACCACCCTGCGACACTCCGCGCCCCGTGTCCACCATCAGTTGCGATAGGTTCCGCGCGCCCTGACTCCGAGGCGGGATTTTCTGCGGGTGTGCCCCGGCTGGCAACCGGTCGGGCGAGTTGCCAGCCGTGGCACACCCGCGCGCCGCAATGCCCGCTCCTTGGCCCTGCACACCGACTCGCCGTTGTCAATAGCAGGGCACGTGCGGATGGTCTCGCCACAGTCGCGCGAGAAAATTCCAGGTCTCTCAACTGAGCACCGGATACGACGTGCACGCCGGGTTACCGCACGCCGGGTTACCGCACGCCGATCGCCACTACACCTGTGGTGGTGCCCAGGTAAACGTGGTCACCGGCCAGCGTCGGAGACGCGAAGTGTGGCAGTGCCCCCACGTCGATCTGCAGGCGTGGCGTACCTGTCGCTGGATCGAGGGCGTAGAGGATGCCACGGTCGGTGTCGGTCACCCAGACCGCGCCGCCACCGACGACGGGGGATCCGTCGGCGGGAACCGACGCCTGCCAGCGCACCTGTAGGCCGCCGCCGGGGTCGAGGGTCACCGCGCGGGTGCGGTCGCTGCAGGGGATGTACTCCGTCGATCCGGCGACCGCGCCACCACCGAAGGCAGCGCAGACCGGAGTCCTGGTGAGCTGCCCGCCGATACCGCCGAGCTGACGAGCATCCAGCAAGTAGCCGACGCCGCGCTTGCCCACGCTGATCACCCGGTCACCGACCACGATCGGGCTCAGCGAACCGAGGTCGAGATCGGCCGCGTTGTCCGCGGCCCACTGCGCCGGGCTGAAGCTGTCCGCCAAGGTCAGCTCGGGGGTCAGGGCGAGCACCGAGTCACTGTGGTCGTAGTCCTGGGTTGCCTCCCCGTTGCCGACCGCGTAGAACAACCGTCCGTTGTGGACGACGGCGCCGCCGGGTGCCCAGATTCCGGCTTCCCGGGTGGTCGGCACGGCATAGCTGCGCAGCGGCCCGGTCCCGGTGGTCGGCGCGGCGACTACCGAGCCGATGTAGTTACCGCAGTCACCGAACAGGCCGCCGTAGGCGACGTAAACCCAGCCATCGAGCACCGTCAGCGCGCTGCGTTGCTGGTGGGCGATCTCGTCGCCCTTGGGTGGCGGCAGCGCGCGGCGCAGTATCACCGCCCCGCTGGCCAGGTCCACCCCGGCCAGGGTGTGCCGGCCGCCCTCGGTCTCGGCGACGACGAAGACCAGACCGGTCGCCTGGTCGTAGGCGGCGGTGCCGGTGATACCCAACGGATCGATGTTGCCGCACGGCAGCACCGAGCCCTTGACGGGCCGGCCCAGCGACGCCGTCCACAGCACCTTGCCGTCTGCGGCGGACAGCGCGTAGACCGTGTTGTTCTCCGTCGCCGCGATCACCTTGTCGCCGATCACCAGCGGCTGGCCGTACACCGCGCCGTCCAGTGGTGCCTGCCAGGCGGGGCGCAACGTGCCCAGCGGGGCGAGCTGATCAGCGACGCCGGAGCGGGCGTTGTCGTGGTGATACGTCGGCCAGTCGGCGGGACCGACGGTGGCCGGCGCCGGCGCCCCCGGGGGTCGGGCGCTGCTGATCGGCGGTGGTGCGGGGGCCAACGTGGGGGCCGAGCAACCGGCTACCGCGGCGAGGGCAACGACGGCGATGACGGCTCTCATCCGCGACAGTCTGCCGGGTGTGCGATCAGCCTTCCGCCAGGCCCACCTGCAGGAGATACGTGGTCATGTTCCAGTAGTCGCGGTGGTCCTTGATCTTCCCGTGCCGGAGCGTGCCGATCGAGATTCCGGGGATCTTGAATCGCACTCCTGTTGCCGGGTAGTCGTGCTCGACGTCCTCGCGGTCGTTCGTGCCAGACATCGTCCATTCAAAGGAGTACACATCGGGGGTAACGATGCATTGCCCGAGCGCGAAACGATAGTTGGTCGAAAAGCCGAGTTCCATACCATCGACGAAATCCCGGACCGCGTGGATACCCTTGTATTGCTCGTCGAGTCCGAAATCGGTGTAGACCACATCATCCGTCATGAAGTCGGTGACCGCAACAGCATCGTGCGCGTTCCACGCCCCCAGATAGTCGTCGACCCACATCGTCGCCCGGTCTCGTTGAAGTCCCAGTCTCATGATAGTCCCCGTCTCATGGCTGCTTCCATCGCATTTCGTGGATTCTGACAGGTCGCGTTGCATCGGTCACCGACCGCGAGCAGCCCCGCAGCGGCTGGCCAGGCCTGCTAGTCCAACCAGCTGACCCCCCGGCTTGGGGTCTTGCCCGGCCGGGACGCCAAGCGGACGCTGCGTGGTGCTCCACCACCGCGGTGCTTCACGTCCACAGTTGTTCCCAGCACGGCGGTTCCCAAACACCGCGATTCCAGTTCGACTCTGCGCCCGCAGCAACGCCTGATGACCGGGTGCGTACCTCCGCGGGAGTAGGCCGATCATGGCAGCTGAGCTGCACGGCGTACATCGAATACCTCTGCTCGTCCGACGACGGAGCGACACCGGCGGCCGGAACATCGACGCAGCGGCCAGGCAGGTCAATGCCCGGCCAAGAGCAGAGGAGGACAGTCATGTTGATTCAACTAGCGAGTCACCCGAGCTGGGAATACGGCCACGCCGTCGGAGGACCTGGGTGGTGGCTCATCTTCCCGATCATGTTCTGGGTGCTGGTGCTCTCGGCAATCGGGTATGTGATCTACCGGAGGTCGCCGAAGCAGCAAGCGCGCGTCTCAGCCGAGCGGACCCTCGCCGAGCGCTACGCCCGCGGGGAGATCAGCGAGGACGAGCTGCGGCAGCGCCGGGATGTCATCCGCACCAGATAGTGACCGGGCAGTGGCGCTCCCTTCCTCCCGAACTCAACAGCAGCGCTGTCAGCACTTGATCAAATAACTCGGCTGTTGAGTTCGGGAGACGGAGCGCGAGCATGCCCGCCCACCTGCTCGGCGACAGGGCCGGCAGGCTGAGACGCAGTCAGTGGCTAGCTCGGCGGCACCGCTCCCACCACGGCGAACACGGCACCGTTGAGATCGGACAGGAAGGCCATCCGGCCGAACGGCGTGTCGTGGGGCCCGCCGAGCACAGAGCCGCCACCCGCGATGCACATCCGGCCGGCGCCGGGCACATCCATCGGTTCGACGAGCACAGTGCCGCCGTTGTTCGCGATCGACTTCGCGGTGCCGTCCGCATCGTCGCTGGCCAGGTAGGTGGTCCAGGCCGAGGTTTGACCTTCGGCCATCAGGGGGCCGATGGCGGCGGGGCCCGGCCCTCGACCTGGCAGATCTGGTAATGACCGAAATCCGGGCCAGTGTCGAGGAACGACCAGCCGAAGACGGCGCCGTAGAACTCCTTCGCGGCGGCGACGTCGGGGACGGACAGATCGATCCAGCACGGGGTGCCGGCCGGCCACTGCTCTGAGCGGATGGGCATCGTCAGGTCCCTTCACGAGGCGGGTAAATCAGACGACGTCCTGCCTACTCGCCCACCCTGACAGTTTCCAGCCTCGCTGGTCGGTGGCTGGCCAGTGGGCACAGTCGCCGCGTCGCCCGGTTTGGCCGATTGTGCAGCCTTGCCGGCCGGGCGACGCTGGTTGCGGCTTCCGACAGACGGGAAGCGTCGCGACTCACCAGGAGGCAGGCATGGCTGGGTTCGTTCAGATCGTCGAGTTCAAGACATCCCGGATCGAGGAGATCCAGGCTATGGCCAACGAGCGCCAACCCCAGATGGCCGACGGCAGTACGGTGCGACGGCTCACCGCCACCGCAGACCGGGACCGCCCTGGTTACTACCTCACCATCATCGAGTTCGACTCGCATGAATCAGCGATGGAGAACTCCAACCGGCCCGAGACCGGCGAGTTCTCCGCTCAGATGGCCAAGCTGTGCGACGGGCCACCGAAGTTCTACAACCTGGACGTGTGGCAGACTTGGTAGCCCAGCAAATTCTTCGGCTGTAAGCGAAAAACAGCTGCGTGCACTGGAGTCGAAGAGCCGGGTTTTGTCGGTGCGTCTCGGGTCGCCACTGACGTCAACCACAAGCCGCATGAGGAGCAGTAGGCGTCAGGTATGATCTGGGTATGAGCTTCGCTCGCATTACGATCAGCGTTCCAGAGCAGATCGCTGCTAAGGCCCAACGAGCGGTGGAGTCGGGCCAGGCCGAGAGCGTGTCAGGGTATTTCACCGGGCTCGCAGAGCGGGAGCCGGACTGGGCGGAGGCGCGCGCGGCGCTGGACGAGATGATCGCAGAAGCTGGTGGAATACCAGAGGACGACCGGCGCTGGGCCCGCTCAGTACTCGGACTCGACGACAGCGACCCAGAGTGACCATTGTGGTGCTGGACGCCGGCGCGATCATCGCGCTTGAGCGTCGGGACACCCGGATGCTCGCTCTGGCGGACGAGCTCAACAAGGCCCGGCGAACCGCCTACATCCCCGCCGGTGTGGTTGCACAGACCTGGCGCGGTTCGGCTCGTCAGCATGCGACGGTGCGGCTGCTTCGCGCCGAGGCAGTCCGCGTCGATCCGCTCTCGGAGGATGTGGCCTACCGCTTGGGGCTGTTGCTCGCCAAATCCGGCACGTCGGACGTCGTCGATGCGCACGTGGCGCTTCTCGCGCGGCGCCTGCACGCGACCGTGCTGAGCTCCGATCCCGACGACCTGACGGCGCTGGATCCCAGCCTCACCATTGTCACCGTCTGAGTCCTCCCCAGCTGGCAGCGGCCCCGAGCGATCTGCTTCGGGGTTTGTCCACCCGCACGCAGCTCCCGCACCTTGCTGAGCAGATCACTGTCGACCATCATGTCCGCTGTCACATTCGAGGCCTATCAGATCCGGATGGGTCTGCCGGCTCGACACGCGGGAGGGAAAGCATGGTCGGCGCGGCGCTGGAACAGCGCGTCGAACGGGCGGCTGAAGCTGCGCTCGCGGAGAAGCGGTATGTCACTGCGATCGACGTCTTCCAGGGTCTCGGCTGGCTGCTTCCCCCGCACCTGGACGAGTGGCGCCACGCCCAGGCGCAACGGGTGCACGACGAAGCCGGCTGAACAGAATTTCGGGGCCCAACCCGATCGCTGCCCATTCCGCGTCAACTTCCGTTACAACCCCGCTAGCCGCTCTGCCCGGCCGATCAGTGCATGGGAGGACCGATGAGCCAGCCCGACTTCGACACCATGACCGACGCCGAACTCGCCCACTACCAGTACACCCATCGCGACGATCCGCTCGGAGACGAGGCCGATCTCGAAGATGTCGACGATGGAGCCCACCGGCAAGCGCAGGCGCAACACCCCCGGTAAGGTGACGCCACGCTCTTGACGGCCGTCGACGGCCCTCGTCGATGACACTGCCCGGTTGCAGGAGGATCCGCTGCAGGAGGAGTGGTTGTTCACCGGCCGCCGCGCGGTCTTGGAGCGGATCCTGGCCTGGATCCACACGGAAATACCCGGTGCCTTCGTGGTGACCGGATCGGCGGGCAGCGGGAAATCGGCCGTTGTACGGCGCATCGTGTCGCTGTCCGAACCGGCGCGGCGACGGGCGTTGCTGGAGCACGCGCCCCTCGAGCCGGCCGACCCGGACCCCGGCATGGGCTGCATCGATGCGGGGGTGCATCTGCGGGGTCTGGGAGCCCACGACCTCGCGACCGTCCTGGCGGATCGCCTCGAGCTGCCCGCGCCGGAGAGCTGCTGGCGGTTGGTCCAGGCAGTGGCGAAGCTGCCCTACCCGCCGGTCCTGGTGTTCGACGGGCTGGACGAGGCGATCCCCGAGCAGGCCACCGAGATCGTGACAGACCTGCTGGTCCCGCTCAGCATGCTGGCGAACGTCCTGATTGCGACCCGACCCCAGGAGTTCAGGTGGCAGCAACAGCCACCCGGCCAGCCGGCCACCGCCGGGCTGGGTGACCTGTTCGGCGGGAAGGCATCGATCGTCGATCTGGATGCCGAGCCCGGCGCCAGGCACGACATCGAGCGTTACCTGACCCGCCGGCTGCACTCCGCCGGCCGGGCCGATCTCGTGGCACGGGTGGCACCGGCGCTGGCCAGGAAGGCCACCGCCCAGCAAGGCGGGTTCCTCTACGCCCGCACCGTGGTATCCCAGATTGTCCGAGGGATCATCGACGCTGACGCGGAGGGCTGGGAAGTCCAGCTTCCCGCGACGACCGTCGGGGCGCTGGAGCACGACCTGTCGAGCACAACGCAGGTTCGCGACGGGGTCGCGGTACCGGACGCCGCCCGGGACCTGCTGCGCGCCCTCGCCTGGGGGATGGGCAGTGGGCTGCCGGGACCAGAGCTGTGGGGGGTCGCAGCCACCGCGCTGAGCCCGGACGGCGTCGACTACTGCGCGGCCGACCTCGACTGGGTGCTCGAACACTTCGGGAGCTACATCGTCAAAGACGGACCGGACGGTGCGGCGGTCTACCGGCTCGGGCACCGCACGTTCGTCGAGCACCTCGTCGCGTCCTCCCCGGAGGTGGCCGGTCGCACGGCGGGCCAGGCACTGGCCGAAGGGCTGGTCGCCTTCACCCGGCAGCGCCACGGCGGGGCACCGGATCAGTGCAGCCAGTATCTGCAACATCAGCTACCCAGACACGCCACGCATGCCGGACCCGCCGGCGTTGCGGCGTTACGTGCGCTGGCCGAGGTCGACCCCGAGTTCTACCTGCCCGGCCTCGCGGCCGCGCTGTGTGACTTCGTCGCCCATCTACTCACGATGGATGACCCCGACGCTGCACTGATCACCACCCGGCACGCGGTGGACACCTACCGGGCGTTGGTGGACGCGGACACCGCTACCTACCTGCCTGGCCTCGCCGCCGTGCTGGGCAGCCTGGCGGCTCAGCACGGCGAGCGCAATGAGCACGAGGCTGCGCTGATCCCCGCCCAGGAGGCAGCCGATATCTGCCAGCTGTTGACCGAGACGTCCACCGAGGTCTATTTCACTCAGTTCGTCGTCTCGCTCCAGCACCTCACCGATCACCTCGCCGCACTCGACCGGAGCCCCACGGCAGTCCAGATCTACACCGAGTACATCGAGACCTTCGCCGCGGCACCGCTACCCCGGGACGCGTTGATCATCGAACGGGCCGAGTTCCGCATCAACCACGGAGCCGTCTCCACCGGTCTGCGCGAACTGGTCACCCTGCTGACGCTGGACGACGGCCAGACGCCAGAGGCCATCCTGCTGGCCGCGCGCAACGCCCTACGCGCGTACCGCTTCCGGGACGCCGCCACCGTCGACCGGGTCTGGCAGGGGATCACCGGGACCGAGCAACCGGACTGGATGTCGCTGACCCTGGCCCAGATCGGCCTCGTCACCGAGTGGATCACAGCGGCGAACTGGAAGGAGTCGAGAGACTTCTTCGCAGCGCATGCCCTGGAACTACGGGGCCAGCCAACCACCGTCGTGCTCGACGAGTTGGCTCTGGTCGCTGCGGCGCGAGTTGAGCTGCATCGGCATCTTCTCGACGGGATACGGGACCGTGGACTCGACCCGACCTACCGGCCGCTGCTGCTCCGGGATCTGCTGACCGAGTGGGTCGCCCTCCAGGACTGGCACGACTCGCGATCCTTCGCTGAGCAACACGCAACGGACCTGCTCACTACCGAGGCCGAGGCCGCGCTGTTCCACCTCGGCAATCCCCTCGGCACCCTGGTGCACGTCGCACTGCTGCGCCTGGCCCGGCGGGAGGGCTTCCGAGCCGCCTACGCCTGCGCCACCGACCGCCAGACAGCGGCCGACCGGATGCAGCGGGCACTGTCCGAAGTAGAACCAGACCCCATCGCCGAACTCGCCGCGCTGGAGGGGCACGTCTTCGGCGAGCGATTCATCGCCGCCGCGCATCTCGCCCTGGCCGCATCACTCATGGGTGAAGTGGTGATCGACCACGCCAGGCTGGAAGAACTCGCCGGGCAGGCTGACCGAGCCGACCGCCAGCAGGTCGCTGACGAGATCGCCGAACTCCTGCGCCGGGTGCCGGATCGGGCGGAGCTTGTCGGTGCCCTGCCAGCGTTCCTGCTCAGCCCCACCGCGCCAGCCGACGCCACGACGAGTCGAAACCGGGATGTGGATAACAGAATCCTGAAGCCCCTGCTGCCCTCTGAGGATTAAGTCAACCGTGACCAAGTGCCGCAACAGCCTTGGCGTCGCCGAGTTCGACAGCAGGGCTGCTGATGGGCGGCCGGACAGCCCGGTAGTCGAACTCGGCGACACCAGAGCGTGTGAGTGAGCGGGGCTCTTGTAGCGCGAGCGCGCAAGAGAAATGCCCGGATCTACGATCTATGAGATCCGGGCATTTCGTATGCATACGCGAGCCACTCTGTGGCCAAGCTAACACGGCCCCTTCCGGGGTTGTGGTGGTGCCGGTCTACACATAACCCGAAGACCATGCTTCGGGGGCTCGTCTGGCTGCGTAGCCTTGTCACCACTCTCGCTGCTAGCGGCTTCGGGCAGAGCTGATCAGGCTCTACCGTCCTTCCGGTGAAGGCGAACCTTCAGCGGATCACCAACAAGCCTACACGTCTTCCGCCATCTGCCACAACCTTCCCGATCTACGTCGGTCTGCGACGCTGCCCATCGGGACGCTTGGATCTTGTTCCGCTAGCCAGCGAGCCGTCGGGGCGTTGCGCCTCGTAGATGCGCCTGGCACGATCCCCTTTGCGCTGACCTCGACGTACGGCCGCATCCGGATAGACATTGCAGTAAGATCCACGACTAAAGCGCCAGATTTCGGTACTTGTACATAGTCGACCGTCACCGTGAGGACTGACAACATCCCAATGGAAACCAGAGCGTAAGGTGGCCCCCGCTACCGTTATCTGTTGACCATGTAGAGCAGTAGGGGGATTCCATTCTCTATTCTGATAATCAACTCGAGAACCTGCTTTTCCATGGCAGAATTCGAACGCTCGCACACCCTCAACATTATGAAGCTCCTTCCACTCGAGATTTGGGTTAAACACGTGAAGCGGAATACACCGGGCGTCCCGCTCGCCGTCGCACGTGCAGCTCTGTCGCCAATCTTGAAAACCGTTCAAGAAGTTCGGTATGTCGATCTTCGACCCCTCTCGACCCAACCTCTTAAAGAATGCCTTATAACGAACAAACCGCTCCAAGGAGATCACATTGCGCTCCGCCGGTTCGGCCCATGGGTTAAGACGAACAGTCGGCTGACCGATCTGGATAACAACGGTGGGATGGCGGTGCATTAACCGGTACAGATCACCAGCGTCTTGCGGTTCCATGACCTGTAGTGTTCTACCAGTGTTCGCCCCACGATCGATCCGGTAGGGTATCGTGCGACTGATTTTGGGTATCCACCCGTTGTTCTTGGCCCACCCCAACATCGCCAACCTTGCCCCATCCTGTTCAGGCTTCGTGGCTTTGCGCGGTTGTGCGACTAGAAACAGAACCGGAGCGGCATCTCTCCAAAGGCTCACGTCACAGCCGTCCCGCAGTTGCACGCAACATCACGGCGGGGCTGATGCGCAGCTCGGTCAACTCCTGCTCAGTCATGACAGCCACGCATCGCTGAACAAGCTCACGAAGGCGAGAAACATTGATCGGCCTGCCCGATTGCGCCGACCTCAGGACCCTCGCTGGCTTTTCCCTATAAGCGGTCACGAGATCATCCGGTGGAGCGAGACTCTGGTCCTCGAAAAAGTTCCGCAGTAGCACCTCGACCTTCTCGCGAGAGAATTCGCTCCACCTTCCCCGCAGTTCAGTAGGCAGAAATGCGGTACCATAACCGTACTGTAACCATTCATCAAGTCGTTCGATCACCCTGCCTGAGCTTAGCTCTGGCCGCACAGAGTCGGCAAAATCGTGCCGCCAGCCCGCCACCTCCGTATCCGTCGCAGTCGGCACAGCTGGACTTGAGTCGTCGATGTTGGCCACGCGCGCAAGACCTGCAATCTCATCCCAGACGTAGGTCGCACCACTCCGGTAGTCCACTGCCGCCCGCCACAGGTCGGGTCGGATCTTCTTGTACGGCACCGACCTTTCCGTCCTACCACTGTTCTCGGTAACGGGTGCGGGATGCGTCTCCGGCTGTGTGAGTCGAATGACCGGGGGCGCGCTCCGAGTGTCGACCTCGAGGTCTTCCGGGAACAGTCGGGCGAAGTCAACCATGGATGAAACACCGTAGTCCCTCTCGCTAAATTTCCGGTTAGTGCTGTTGAGTAAGCGGTTCTTGAGGACCGCGGTTGTCATTAGGTACCAGTCCTCGCGTCCTGACGAACGAGCCGCATCGAAGGCCGCCAACACAAGACTTCGACCACGAGCGTGGGGGAAATCTGCCGCCTTAGCCACCCCGGAGGAACCAACCGTGTCGGACATGGTCTGATCCTAGACCCGGCCATCTTCTTCACGAGCGGTTCCCAGGACCTGCTGCTCGGCGCGTCAATCACGCCGAGACCACCTTCGATTAGTTGTCCACGCAGGTGACCATCGCCGTGGTGGAGACGCCGGCACCGACATGCTCACCCTGGCGAGCACACAGTCGGGCTCGTGAGGAATCAGTATTGGTCTCCTCCAAGTTCGCCCGACGGTCGGTTACGGTGCCGGTGTGCAACTCGTCCTGTTCCGTATCGGGGGCTTCGCGGTACCGACGCACAATTTCTTCGTCGGGCTCGGGATCGCCGTCGCCGCCGTGGTGTTCCTCCGCGAGGCGAACTCACGCAGGCAGTTGCGCTTGGAGACGCTCGTCGCGGTGACCGGCGCGCTGGTCGGCGGCGCGGTCGGCATGCGGCTGTCGGGACTGCTGCCGCACCTGGACCCGTCGCTCAATCCCACGCTGATCGGCGCGTGGGAGTTCGGCGCACGCAGCATCCTCGGCGGGCTGACCGGCGCCTACGCCGGCGTGCTGATCGCGAAGAAGATGATCGGCTACCGGGTGCGCACCGGGGATCTGTTCGCGCCCGCCGTCGCCATCGGCATGGCGATCGGCCGGGTCGGCTGCCTGCTCACCGAGGCGCCGGGCCGGCCGACGTCGCTGCCCTGGGGCGTGCACGCTCCGGCGTCGGTGCCGTCCTGTCCCGGCTGCCTGACCGGCCAGGCGATGCACCCCTCCTTCGCTTATGAGATCGCGTTCCAGCTCGCGGCTTTCGCCGCGCTGTACTGGCTGAAACCGCGCCTGGCGACACCGGGTGAATTGTTCACCCTCTACCTCGCCGGCTATGCATTGTTCCGTTTCGCAGTCGAATTCACCCGGGCCAACGAAACGGTCTGGCTGGACCTGACCAGACCGCAATGGTTCCTGATCCCGGGCGTGGTGTTGATCGGTTTTCGGGTCGCCCGCCAGTACCACCGGGGTGTCTACGACGACCTGCCGCGCCGGGCAAGGCTCGAGGTGGCCACGTGACCGAGCCGCCGGTAGGGATGGGCCCGCCGGGAGATGAGGAACCGCCACCCCCGGCCGGGTTCGGCTGGGCGATCCTGCTGGCGTTCGCCGGAGTGTTCTCGTTCATTGTGTTCGCCGTCGCCACCTTCCTCTTCCTCGGCAATCAGAATCTCCTCGACATCGGGACCAACCGCGGCCAGATCCTGCTGGCGATCGTGCTGGCCGGTGTCGCTTTCATCGGTGGTGGCGCGCTGTGTTTCATCCGTTCCCCGCGGTGGCGCGGTTTCGGCATCGGGCTGATGATCGGCTGGGCGCTGCTGTCGATCGTCAGCGCGGGCGTGTGCACCGGTCTCTCGAGGTTTTAGTGAGGGAGAGCAGCATGTCAGGGATGCCGTTGCGCGGCGACCGGATTATCCGGTACGTCAACGCCTTCTGCCCGCACTGCCACGACGAGTCGCCGCAGTCGTCGCTGACCGGGGTGCGCCGGCTGTCGGGCTGGCTCGCCGAGCGCGACGGGCGGGTGTGGCTGGAGCGCGGGTGCCCGCAGCACGGCGCGGTGCGCACCCTCTACGACGAGGACCCCGAGATCCTGTCCTACCTGGAACAATGGACCGCGCCGACCAAGCGGCACACCCCGGACACGGTGGGCAATTTCGATCCGGTGCCCGCCGCCTACCTGCGCGGCCTGACCGAGATGCAGACTCAGCACACCTGCATCCTGCTCACCGACATCGTCGAGGCCTGCAACCTGCGCTGCCCAACGTGCTTCGCCGGGTCCTCACCCAGTCTCAGTGGGGTAGTGCCGGTCGCCGACGTGCTGGCCAATGTGGACCAGCGCCTGGCGCGGGAGAACGGCCGGCTCGACGTGCTGATGCTCAGCGGCGGCGAGCCGACGTTGCACCCGGAGCTGCCCCGGTTGCTGCGGGAACTCGTCGACCGGCCGATCGTCCGGATCCTGATCAACTCCAACGGGCTGCGCATCGCGCGCGCGGACGCCCTGCTCGACCTGCTCACCGAATACCGCGATCGGGTCGAGATCTACCTGCAGTTCGACGGGCTGAGCGCCGAATCGTCCCGGCATCACCGCGGTGCCGACCTGCGGCGGATCAAGTCCGATGCGGTCACGCGGCTGTCGCAGCAGCAGATCTTCACCACGCTGGTGATGACGGCCGCGCTGGGCGTCAACGACAACGAGATCGGTGACGTGGTCAGGGTCGCGCTGGACACCCCGTTCGTGGGTGGGGTGTCCATCCAGCCGCAGTTCTCCTCGGGCCGTTCCGGGCCGATCGACCCGATGAACCGGCTGACCCACACCGGGGTGCTGGCCAGGCTCGGCCCGCAGACCGGCGGCGTCGTCACCTGGCGGGACCTGACCGCGCTGCCGTGCTCGCACCCACATTGCTGCAGCGTCGGCTACCTGCTCCGGGACGACTCCGACCAGTGGCGATCCCTCGTCGGCGTGGTCGGGCACGACCGGATGAAACAACATCTCGGCCTGGTGGCCAACCGGATCGCCGACGCCGAGTTGCCCAAGGCGCTGGCGATCGCCGTCCGGGAGTCGATGCTGAACCTGCTCAGCGAGCAGAGCAGCCTGTCCCACCCGAACATCGGCAACCTGTGGCGCGACATCTGCGAGAACTGCGATCTCGGCCTGCAGACCCTGCTCACCCTCGCCTCGGGAGCCCTGCCCGGCCGGCGAAAGCGGCTGCGCACCCTGCTCGGTGAGCGGGTCAAGCGGATCACCATCAAGCCGTTCATGGACATCAACACGATGATCGAGGAGCGGCTGACCCAGTGCTGCGTGCACGTCGGAACCCGCAGCCCCGACCAGGATCAGTGCGCCCCCTTCTGCGCAGTCCAAGCCTGGGCGCCACTGGCCGCAGGCAAGCTGTCCGCCGTCGCATCCCGCCCGGCCCTGCCGCTGGTGGAGACGCCGTGAGCACGCCGGCCGCTCTGAGCCTCCCGAGACGTAGCGCGAAGGGCGGCCGCCGCCATGCAGTACGGTCGCCCAGCGCTTGGCCGGTCTGGGCGCGGTTGGGCGCGTCAGGGCGACGGAGGGGCGGGTGCGAACCACCGATCAGGGTCAGTTGGTCGCCGGCCGGTACCGGCTGGAGGAGCAGATCGGTTCCGGGGGCATGGGCGTCGTCTGGCGCGCCGTCGACGAGGAACTGGGTCGGGTGGTTGCGGTCAAGCGGACCGCCCGACCGGCCGGCGACGAGCGCGCACGCCGGCAGATGCGGCGAGAAGCCCGGATCGCGGCACGGCTGGACCATCCGCATGTGGTCGCCTTCATCGACGAGGTGATCGAGGGCCCCGAGCGGTGGCTGGTCATGGAGTACGTACCGTCCCAGAGCCTGGCGCAGATCCTGGACCGGTCCGGCCCCCTGAGTCCCCACCAGGTGACACACCTCGGCAGACAGATCGCCAGTGCGCTGGAGGCGGTGCACGCCACAGACATCGTGCACCGGGATGTCAAACCGGGCAACATACTGGTCACCGAGGACGGGACCGCCAAGCTGGCCGACTTCGGGATCTCCCGCCCCATCTGCGGTGACGTGACGGTGACCGATTGCGGCGTGATCGGTGGGACGGTGGCCTTCCTCGCCTCCGAGGTCGCCGACGGGCAGGAAGCCACGCCGGCCTCAGATGTCTTCGCGCTCGGGGCCACCCTCTTCGCCGCGGTCGAGGGCATCCCACCGTTCGGTAACGCCGACAACCCTCTGCTGGTGCTGCGCCGGGCTGCTGCGGGTGACCTGCTGCCGTTTCGCCGGGCCGGGCCGCTCGCCCCGGTGCTGTCCGCATTGCTCCAACCAGACCCGGCGAAGCGGCCCGACGCGGCATCGACCCGGCAGATGCTCCAGGAACTCGCCGCCACTTCGACCGGTGGGCAAGCGCCGCTGCCGTGGCCGGTCGGGAGTGCGCGTCGGCCACGGCGGTTCCGGCGCCGCACCATAGTCACCGCGGGAGCGTGCGTCACTGCGCTGGCGGCCGTTGCCGGGTTGCTGGTGTTGCGCCCGGATAGCCCGCAGGTGGTCTTGGGCGATCCTCGGACGGCTGATCCCTGCGCGCTGATGGACCCGGGCACCTTCACCCCGTTCAGCAACGGCACGATGAGCCGTGAGACGGCCTACGGCAACTTCAATCGATGTGACTACGTCGTGACAGGGGACGGTGGCACTCGCACGCAGGTCAAGGTGGAATTCGAGAAGCCGGCGCCACTGAACGGACCGATGGAGAAAATCGGCGCGTTTCGCGTCGTCAAGCAGCCGGAGAAAAGCGGTTCCTGCGGCTGGGCAGTGCCGTTGGCCGACCAGAATCTGGTCCTGATCACCACCAAACAACTCCCCAATCATGGTCCGGTCGCCAATCACCCTCCGCCGGACTTGTGTCCCATGGCGAAGGCCGCCACTGACCACGTGGTCGACGAGCTCGGAAAGGGTGCGATTCCCCGGCGAATTGCGCCGCCCGACCCCAAGTCGCTGGCCAGTATGCATGCCTGCGCACTGCTGGACTCCAGTACCATCACCCGGGTTCTGGGTCCCGATGCCAGCGGTCCGGAGGCCGGTATCGCCGATTGGAAGTGCCGCTGGACAAGCCGCAACAGCGGGCTAACGGTACGGCTGGCCTTCGATCGGAACGGGCCGTTGACCGCGGATGACGGGCGCCAAGACACATTCAGCGGTCACGACGGCAGGATTGGGCCGGAAGCCGGCGAGAATAACTGTCGCGCACGGGTGGTCTACCGGTCAGTACACGACGGGAACGAGGATCCGGCGCTGGAACTGCTGAAGATCCTCGTCGAGGGCTCGCAGTCCCCGGACCAGATGTGCGGACCGGCCGAGGAACTTGCGGCGGCCGCTGCGGCTACACTGCCGCCGTCCCAATGACAGGCAAGCCTGTCACCCCGGCGACAACCGATTCGATCAGCTGGACGCCAGGCAGATCCCACGGAGGTCAGCGTGGACGTGGCAGACACTCAGCAGCTCTCGGCAAACCACGGCAGTTTGGCCTTGGGCGTGCCCGCATCAGCACCCGGCACGATCTTCGCCCTCGCTGTCACCGGTGGCATCGCGATCAAACCGGGCCAGGGGCGCACCATCTTGTTCGGGCGCAACCGGCCCGAGGTGCACGTCTGTGTGGGTGAGGACGATCCGCAGGTGAGCCGCCAGCACGGTCTGCTGACCCACCACCGTGGTCAGTGGCGGGTCAGCAACACCGGGCGGTTGCCGCTGCGGCTGCCCGGCGCCCAGAAGCTGTTCCCCGACGATGCGCCGGTGCCGCTCGGCGAGGGGTACACGCCGCTATTCGTGCAGGGCGCCCGCGGCCGGGAGCACCTCCTGGAGCTGTACGTGACCGGGCCCGACGGCCAGCGTCCACCCTCGCGACACAACGATCACACCCAGCTGCCGAGGGTGTGGCGGCTACAGAAGGATGAGCGGCTGGCCCTGATCGTGCTGGGCCAGCACTACCTGCTGCACGACGCCCACCCGAACCCCCTGTCGTGGCGGCAAGCCGCCGAGCAGCTCACCGAGCTGCAGCCGGAAGCGGGCTGGACGGCCAAGCGGGTCGAGCACATGATCGTCTCGGTGCGGACGCGGCTGTCCCAGGGGGGTGTCGCCGGTCTTACTCGCGAGGAGGTCGGCGAGCCGATCGGCAATACCCTGAACCACAACCTGCTGACCGAACTCGTGCACTCAACCACCCTCGTCCCGCCGGATCTGGCCATCCTGGACGACCTTCCGGAGGCCTGAACCGCTGGCCCAGCACCACCAGCCTGCACCTGATCGCCAGCAGATCTGATCGCAACCCTGAAACGCCTCCCGCGCTGTGCCCGTCGGCGCGATGGTGCGCCGACGGGCACAGTTGGTAGGGCGGAGGTTACCCCGGTGCGGACGATCCAGACGCGAACTGCGGGCACGAGACGCCGTTGCCCCCTTTTCCGCACTGCCCTACTTGGCGGGTCTGGGGAGAAGGGTCGGACTGGCGTTGTCGCTGCAGTTGTCGCTCTTATCGTTGCTGCAGTTGCCGCTACCGTTGTTGCTGCCATTACCGCTACCGTTGTTGCTGCCGTTGCCACTGCAGTTACCGGTGCCGTTGCCGCTGCCGTTGCAGCTGTGCTGCGTTCCCGTACTGTAGTCGTTGCCGCCTGGACCGCCGTTTCCGCCGGGTGCACAGCTGCCGCCCGCCTTGTGGTGGCTGCCACCCGGCTTGTGGTGGCTGCCACCCGGCTTGTGGTGGCTGCCACCCGGCTTGTGACTGCCGAGGTTTGCGCGGATGTCGCTCTTCAAACAGTTGGCGTTGCCACCGCGCCCACCGGGCCCCCCATCCCCGGGCACCGAGTTCGATGGGCGGGCCAGCGGCGTGACCATTGCTACGTGCGCGACTGGCGCCGCAGCAGCCCGACTAATTGTGGTGGGAGTCCCGACGTGACTGAATGCGCCCACGCTGAGGACGGCGACAGCTACGGCCGCGGCTGTCGTGAGAGGCCGGATGGTGAGGGATCGGACAGACATAGTTCTAACTCCTCGTGTCGTGTTGGTGCTGCTGTTTTGATGGTTCAGCGGACTGCCGGGGCTATGAGGTCAGGCGCTGCGGTGTCGATCCGCACGGCGATCGCGACCATCCGATCTCGCCCGGTCAGACATGATGCACAAAGACTGATCATGAGTGGACATCTAATCTGAACGATCCGGGAGCCCTCCCCAAACCGATTTTGAGGTCCCCGCCGCAGGCAAATTAATAGGCATAGATTCTCCTTGTGAGGCGTGCAGGAAATTGCTGGTGGCGGGTCAGCATCGACTGTGCTGATCCGTGGATACTGGTTAGACGGACTCCGTTCCACTGGTCGCGGACGGTGAATGTCAGGGATAAGGAGTACCAGTGCCATACGGGAGGGGTCCCGAAGTGAGGCGGACCGTTAGCCGGTAGCGCTGATCACCCCGGGCAGGGGCCGGCGTCGCCACCGCGGCCACCGGTGCCACCGCCGGGGTTGTCGCCGCCCGGGCCGCCGTCGCCGCCATTGCCGTTAATCCCGGCGTTACCACCGTCGCCGCCACCGCCACCACCATTACGGCCGCCGTGACCAGGGCGGCCGCCGTGACCGTGACCGCGGCAATCCTTACCGGGCTTGCCGTCCCGACCAGGGGCATGATTCTTGTGGTGGCCGTGTTGCTCATCGTGGTCATGGTGGGGCTTTGATGAGGTGCCCAGCGGCGTGGTCATCGCCACGTCGACAACCGACATCTGAGCAGGCCTGGCGGCGATGAGAGAGGTCGCCGGATGCCCTAGTGCGGTCAATCCGACGATACCGAAGCCTGCGATGGCCACGGCCGATGCGCGCTTAAGACTCGATGCAACCATGCTTTCGTTCCTCGCAGTCTGTTTTATTGACGGATATTGCTGCCGGCGCCTACGAACCAGCGGCCATTGTTACCGTCTTTAGTGGCGCACAATCGAACCGGCTACCGCTCCGGCCGTTGTGGCCGTTCCGGCCGTTGTGGCCGTTTTCCCCGTTGGCGCCATCGAACGAGCCACCATTGCCACCATTGCCACCGCCGTGGCCGCCGTCGCCACCATTGCCACCATTGCCACCATTGCCACCATTGCCACCATTGCCACCGCCGCAGCTGCCGCCGTCGCCGCCATTGCCCCCCGGACCACCCGGGCCGCTGTCGCCGCCATTACCGCCGTTGCCGCCGCCGCCATTACCCCCCGGGCCACCCGCGCCGCCATTGCCGCCGGCGCCACCGTTGCCACCATGGGCGAGGCGTGGGCTTGATGAGGCGGCCAGCGGTGTGGCCGATCCCCCGTGGGCGACGGGCATCGAGAAGAGCTGGGCGGTCTGGTGCGAGGTAACTGCTGAAGAAGGTGCAGGTATATCGACGGCGGCCTGCGCTATACCGGCTTGGATTCCGGCGATTCCGAGTAGTACGGCCCCACTGGTGGAAACGATGGCGCAACGACGCAGTTGACGATGCATTATCTGACCTTCCCGTGTGAGCTTTCTCTGATGGATACCTTCGGATAAGCCACCGGGCGCTTGCCCGTGGCGTGGATTTTTACCGGAGGCATACGGGAGGGGTCCCAAACCAATGTCACTTAACGTAAGTTGATCTATGGTGACGGCGGGTCGTCCCTCGGCCGGTGCTGGCCAGCGGCCCGGTGCCGGGATCCGTGCAGCCGGCTTGGTATGCGGTGTGACCCGCGCGCGAGCAGCTACGTTCGGCATGTTGGGCCGGGGAACGCTCCCCGCGCGTTCCGACTAGGTTTCCCGGCCATGGGACGTGCGCAGTGGATTCTTGTTCCGGTGCTGGTGGCGGGCGCTTGCGCCGCCCTCTCCGTGCCGCCAGTAGCCACCGTGGTGGGCCGCGCCCTCGCGTGCGGTCACCCAGCAGACATTCTCGACCTGGCGAACTGGAAGGAAACCCTGCCCACTGGATCTCCGGGCCACCCCACCGAGGTCAAGCAACCCGAACTGAAAACCTACTCAGCGGATCCCTGGTTCACGCCGAACGCCCAGTGCAACGGGGTCCAGTTCCGGGCTGCGGTGGATGGTGTGACCACCAGCGGCAGTGCCTACCCGCGTTCGGAGCTGCGTGAAATGACCGACAACGGTTCCCACGCAGCGAGCTGGTCGACCAACTCCGGCACCAGCACGATGGAGATCGACGAAGCGATCACCCACCTTCCCCAGGGCAACGCCCACATGGTCGCCGGGCAGATCCACAACCAGGACCACGACGTGACGGTCTTCAAGCTCGAGGGCAGCAAGCTCTACGTCACCAACAACAACGACGCCCACTACAAGCTTGTGACCGACAACTACCAGCTGGGTACCCGGTTCAAAGTCAAGTTCGTGGTCAGCGGCGGCCAGGTCAAGGCGTACTACAACGACAGGCTTGCCGCTACCGTCCCGGTCAACTCCTCGGGGGACTATTTCAAGGCGGGCGGCTACACCCAGGCCAACTGCCACAACTCATCCCCGTGTGCGGCAAGTAACTACGGCGAAGTGGTGATCTACGGCTTGACCGTCAGCCACCAGAACTAGGGGACGCGCAGCTGATCGGGCTACCGGGGCCACGATGTTTACTACCGGGTGAGATGGGGTAACTGTCGGCAACCGGTAACTGTCGGCAACCATGGCGGTGACCCCCGTCCGGGGCGCAACCCCAGGCTGGCAGAGGAAGGAGTGGACATGACCTTCGAATGGATCGTTCTGGTGGCGTCCCTCGCGATGGTCTTCGTGCTTGGCGCACTCATGGGGTATGGGCTGGCCAAGCGCAAAATCGGAGCGCGAGCCAGGCGGCAGGCAGCGGCGCAACTGTCCCTCTACCGGCAGTTGCATGATCTTCAGGAGCAGCGGCAACGACCCCAGCGCATCCGACCACGGGTGGGATCTTTCTCCTAGACCGGCCCGTGCGGCGGCCGGTGTCGCGACACGACCTCCGATCGCGGGGTCGGGCAGCGCGGGCTGGCCGCCACGATCGGAGCCCGCTGTTGCCGACCCCTGCGATGTGGTGGCTCTAGTTTGGTGGGCCGGTGGCGAGCACGACGGTGGCGGTGTGCTGCTGGCCTGCCGGGTCGAGCCAGGTCAGCTGAACCGAGTCGCCGGGGTGATGGGTGATCAGCAGGGTGGTGAGAGTGCTGGGGGAATCGACAGTCGTGGTGTCGAGGGAGATGACGGTGTCTCCTGCGGCGAGCCCGGATTGTTCGGCCGGCGAGCCGGGCAGGATGCCGGTGACGTGGGCACCAGCGACATTGGGCGGGGCGGTGTGGAACCGGCTTCTGAACCGGCCGCGCTGCCTCGGTCCGGTCTGGGTGTTCACTCCCTGAACGGCGATCCCGAGGATCCCGGTGGGTCCGAGGTGGATGGTAGGGGATGCAGTACCGGCCTGAATCTGTGTGCTGATCGCGATCGCGTCGTTGATCGGGATCGCCAGCCCGTCGCCCGGGGAGGACTCGAAATGCGGCCGGGATCCGGCGGAGCCCGCGGTGTCCACCCCGATGACGTGCCCGGTGGCGTCCACTAGTGGGCCACCGGAGTCACCGGGTTGGACGTTGGCAGCGACCTGAATCAGCCCGGCAAGCTGCTCGGTGCTCCCGGTGGAGTCGTCGCTGACGGTGACAGTCTGGTTGAGCGCGGAGATGGTGCCGGCGACGATGTCCGGGGTGCCACCGCGACCCCCGGCGTTGCCGATCGCCGCGATCGCATCCCCGACCGCGATGGCGCTGGAGTCGCCGATCTGTGCGGTCGGCAAGACTGCGGCGCCCTGGAGCTGGAGGACGGCGATGTCGTGAGTGCGGTCGTAGCCGATCACGGTTGCCGGATAGGTCTGGTGGTTACCGATATCGGTGGCGGAGATGCTGGTGGCGCCGCTGATCACATGGTTGTTGGTGAGCACCACTCCGGAGGAGTCGAGCACGATGCCGGTACCGGCCGCTCGGTCGTTCGGACTGCCCAGCTCAGTGTTGATGTCCACCAGAGCCGGGTCGACCGTGTTCGCGAGAGCGGCCAGGTCCAGCGCGGTGCTCGACGCGCCCGACGAGCTCGGCGGCACCGTGCGCGGGTGGGATCCTCGGTTCGGTGCCCACGGATCCACGGCTGAGGGTGGCGACCACGAGGGCGGAGCAGCGGACAGCGCCCCTGGTGGCGCCGCCGACGGCGCCCACGGGAGCATGGGCAGCGGCGAGTGGACAGCGGCGAGCCGCACAACGTGACCGACTCCGATCGCGGCCACGCACAGCACAGTCACGGTGAGCAGGACGACTGCTGCCAGCCGTATCCGGTGGCGTGGCCGTGGCGCTGATGGGCGCCGATGGCCGGGGTGGTCACGGAATGGTGGCAGCATTATTTAGCCGGCCCGGTGTCGTTGATGCGCTGCGCGGTGACGGTGTCGCCAGCCTTGATGGCTACGACGGTGACCCGATCGTTGGTGGCCACTTGGCTGATATCACTGGTCCCGCGGTTCTTGCGGATCTTCGTCGAGCTGTCCACCGTGTAGGTAGCACTGAACCCATCGGGGGAATGGACTGTCAGCGTTCCCGGACCCGCCGAGTCCACCGTGCCGCGCTGAATATCAACGACCTGGGTACCGTTGTTGCCAGTGTCCACAGTGGCCTCGCCGTGCTCTATCCGGCGCAGCAGCCCGGCATTTCCGAAATCGCCGTGCCCGCCGTGCCCATGACGCGCGTCATGCGGCGCCGGTGAGCCGGACGGGGTGGGAGTCGGCGACGGTGCCGGATCTGAGGATTGCGCGACGGCGACGCCGGCCCCCACCCCAGCAAGTGCCAGGGCGCTGACACCTGCCACCATGGTCATCTTAGTTCGCCTCAACATCAGCGAAATCCTTTCTCCTACGACGTTCTTTCAGTAAGCGGCCACATCCTTCGGTTTTCCTGGGAGAAGACTGAACGAGCGCTGGAAATCTTCACGCTGTTGCTATGCGGCGCCGGGTGCGCGCTTGGTAGGTGAAGGCACTCAGCAACGGAGCGGTCCCGTGACGTCGAAGTAGCCTCCGGTCGGGCCGTCCGGGCCCACCTGCGCCATGCGCACGATGATCTCGGCACCCTCCTCGATGGTCTGCGTCCCCGTGCGACCGTTCAGGTCCGTCGCTGGGCGTGCGTCGATACCGCGCGCCGTGAACTCGACGCTACCGACATTTGAAGCGCGGTGGATTCAAGGAGCGCTCGCAACATCCTGACTGAAGTGGGTGTTGTGATGGGTGGGCTGAGGGTTCCTCGGGAGTTGGTTCGGGTGTTTTGGCGGGCGCGGTTGGAGGG
>JBOHFK010000039.1:0-43590 GCA_050699635.1 Pseudonocardiaceae bacterium
TACCGGTGCTGCTTCGCCAGCTGGATGCCGCCGGCATCGCGTTGGAGTCCATTGGGGTGCACCGGCCGACCTTGGACGACGTGTTTCTCACCCTCACCGGGCGCAGCCTGCGGGACGCGGACAGCGGCGCACCGGAAACGGTCCCGCACCCCGAACCGGCTCTGCCGGTGAGCTGAACGGAGGAAGACCGTGCAGACCGCGAGAGATACCTGGTTGATCTTCCGGCGGGCGATGATCCAATCGCTGCGCAACCCGGCGTGGGTGGTCATCGGCCTGTCCCAGCCGGTGTTGTATCTGGCCCTGTTCGTTCCGCTGCTGAGTTCGCTGGTGCACGCACCCGGATTCCCTCCTGGTGATGAATGGCAGATCATGGTGCCCGCGCTGCTGGTGCAGCTGGCCGTGTTCGGCACCGCCTTCGTCGGCTTCTCGCTGATCGCGGAGTACCGCAGCGGCGTGATCGAACGGATGCGGGTGACCCCGGTGAGCCGGGCGGCGCTGCTGCTCGGGCGCTCCTTGCGGGATGTCGTGCTGCTCACGGTGCAGGCCGCGCTGCTCATGGCGCTGGCGGTGCCCTTCGGGTTGCGCGCACCGCTGGGCGGTGCACTGCTGAGCCTGGTGCTGATCGCGATCCTCGGGCTGGCGATGAGCGCGGGCTCCTACGCTCTGGCGCTGCGACTCAAGAACGAGGACGCGTTCGCCCCGGTGCAGAGCTCGATCATCGTGCCGGTGCTGTTGTTGTCCGGCATCCTGCTGCCGATGTCGCTGGCGCCGGCCTGGCTGTTCCTCGTGTCGCGGTTCAACCCCTTCGTCTACGTGGTGGACGCCGCCCGCGCGGCGTTCGTGGGTGACCTCACTGGCACCACCGTCCTGCTCGGGCTCCTCGCGGCGGTGGGGCTGTCGATTGTCGCGGTGAGCTTCGGCGTCCGCACCTTCCAGCGGGAAAGCGCCTGACCCAGCGAGCTTCGTTTCGACGTTCAGTCGAGGTCGCTAGTCGGCGGTGGCCGCTTTCCAGTCGACGAGCTGGACGATGACGCCGTTGGGGTCGCGGACCTGGAAGGCGCGCTCGCCCCACTCCTCAGCAGTCAGGGGCATGGTGATGGCCACACCCTCGCCCCGCAGCCGGGCCAGTTCCCCTTCGAGATCGTCGACGACGAAGGCGAGGATGATCCCACCGGCGTGATCGTCTCGCTGGTCGGCGGGCAGAGTCGGCAGGCCCCGTCGCAGAAACACCACGTTCATGCCGGCGTCGTGCCGGTTCAGCGAGGCGAAGCCGTCGGCTGCCAGCTCCTCGCGGAAGCCGAAGTGCTCCACCAGGAAAGCACTCGATGCTGCAACGTCGTCGACGTTCAGTGACACCGCAGACGATGTGATCTTCATGAGTACCCCTCCGATGGCGATGCGGTCACTTCATCGTACATCGTACGGAATTTGGGTGCCGCAGTCGCTGGAACCGCCGCTGAGCTGCTCGATGCATCCCGAGTGCACGAGGTCGTAGCCACCGAGGGCGCGGATCGATGCCTGGACCGCAGGGTCACGCAGGGCGACGATCAGAGGCTTCGCGGCGCCGAGGGCGTCCCCGGGCAGCGCGATGTCGTAGGTCTCCCAGGTCTGCGAGATGAAGTCGAGGTCCAGGTCGTTGGCCGCGGCACGGACTCCCAGGCCGACATCGGTAATGCCGGCAGCCACGGCGAGCGCAACCTCCAGGTGAGATCCCAGCTCCGGTCCAGCCACCTCATCAGGAGCGATGCCTGCGGCGATGAGCAGCTGATCGAGCAGAACCCGGGTGCCGGTGCCGATCTCGCGTTTGGCCATCCGCAGCCCAGGCAGGTCGGCAGGAGTGGTGATGCCCCGCGGGTTGCCCGGCGCGACGAGCAGTCCCTGCTCCCGGCGCCACAGGTGAAGCAAATGCGGGTGGCGGTCTCGCAGTAGCGCCCGAGCGAACGGGGCGTTGTAGCTGCCGCAGCGGTGCCGCAGGTGGATCGCGGCGCCATCGGCATCCGATCGAGCCAGCGCGCGCAGCGCCGGAAAACTGCCCCGGGTGCCGACTGGGACCACCGCGGGCCCGGCGCGATCCAGCACAATCTGTAACGCCGGATCGTCGCTGCCGGCCAGCCGGAACACCCGATCGGCCTCCAGCAGACGGGACGCGGCGATCACCCCGTCGGGGGCGACCCGAGCCCGGCGCCGATCGGCCAGCACGATCACCCCACCCTCGGCGAGGTGCCGGTAGGCGCGACCGATCGTGGCGGCGCTGGTACCCCGCTCCCGGGCATAGGCGCGCACCCCGGGCAACTCGGCGCCCGGGCGCAGTTCCCCGGACCACACCCGGTTCGCGATGTGCCTGCCGACCTCGAGATAGCGCGTCACAAACCGAAAACACTATGCGCTCACGCTAGTCCGCAACAGCCGGCACGGTGATGGGAACAGCACCGGTGCAGATCGGATCAATGATCATTGACTAGTGCTCATTGTACGGGGGTGGGCACGGGAATGGCAGACTGCAATTGCGGCGACGAATCAAGTTTGCTGGGAGAATGCAGGATAATCTCGTCGGGATTCGTCGACCATGGCTGACCCCCGGCGTCCGCGGGATCGGAACCGCCAGCTTTCTGGCCGACGTCGGGCACGAGGTGCCCACCTCGCTGATGGCCAGTTTCGTGACCGCCACACTGGGTGCCCCGGCCGCCGCGCTCGGGCTCATCGAAGGCATCTCCGAGGGCCTGGCCGGCGCGGGCCGGTTCGTCGGCGGTGCGCTGGCCGACGATCCGGGGCGACGCCGGGCCGTCGCGGTCGGCGGTTATTCCGCCACCGCGATCCTGTCCGCGCTGATCGGCGCGACGACATCGGTGGTGCAGGCCGGTGCGTTGCGCGGCGCGGCGTGGGCCGCGCGCGGGCTGCGGGTACCGGCCCGCAACGCGCTACTCGCCGATGTCGTGCCCGCCGCGGCCTACGGGCGGGCCTACGGCTTCGAACGCACCATGGACAACCTCGGCGCCATCGTCGGCCCACTGCTGGCCCTGGGCCTGGTCTCGCTGTTCAGCGTGCGCACCGCGATCCTGATCTCGGTCGTTCCGGGGCTGCTGGCCGCTGTTGCGATCATCTACGCGATCCGGCAGGCCAAGCTCCCGAAGCCCACCGAACGCGCCAAGCTCCGCTTCCAGATCCGGCCCGTGCTGCAGGGCCAGCTCGGCCGGGTCATCGCCGGGTTCACCGCCTTCGAGGTCGGCAACGTCGCCGCCACCCTGCTCATCCTCCGCGCCACGGATGCTCTTGTACCCGGACACGGCGTCGAGACGGCCACCCAGATCGCCATCGCCCTCTACGTCGTCTACAACATCGCCGCCACCCTCACATCCCTGCCCGCCGGCGGGTTCTCCGACAAGCTCGGCCCTCGAGGCCCGCTGTTGGTCACCGCCGCCGGGGCCGCGGCGTTCCTGCTGGCCTATATCGCGTTCGCGGTGTCCGGCCCGCTGATCGTGCTGCTGGTGGCTTTCGCGCTGGCCGGCATCGGGATCGGGTGCGCGGAGACCGCCGAACACGCCGCCGTCGCAGCGCTCGCCGGGCCTGAGATCCGCGGTTCCGCGTTCGGCGTCCTGGCCACCGTGCAGGCTGTGGGCAATGTCGCCGCCAGCGTGATAGCCGGACTGCTGTACACGGTCGCCACACCGACCGCGGCATTTATCTATCTCGCCGCGTGGATGGTGATCGCTCTTGCGGTACTCGGGTTGGCTCTGCGACCGGCAGACGATCCAGCACCCGCGGTCTGACCAGGGCAGCGATCAGTCAGGTGTGACGTCGAGTTCGGCGAGCAGGTCACGGACCCGGGCGTCGATCTGGTCACGGATCGCACGGACCACGTCGAGGGGCCGGCCGGCGGGGTCGGGCAGACTCCAGTCGAGGTAGCGCTTGCCGGGATAGACCGGGCAGGCGTCTCCACAGCCCATCGTGATGACGACATCGGCAGAGCGAACAGCCTCGTAGGTGAGCGGTTTGGGGAATTCTCGGGACAGGTCGAGCCCGAGCTCGGCCATCGCGGCGCGCACCGCCGGGTTGATCGCGCTGGCCGGGGCCGAGCCCGCGGAGCGGACGTGCACGCGACCTTGGGCGTGGTGATCCAGCAGGGCGGCGGCCATCTGGGAGCGGCCCGCGTTGTGCACGCACACGAACAGAACCTCGGTCACGTCACTCCTGTTCGGGACGGCGATCCGATGGGCGGGGTGATGACGTCGGCGGCGGCGCGGCTGACATCGGGGTAGAGCACGAGGACCAGACCGATCCCGAGCAGCCCACCGAGCAGTTGCGCGGCGATGAATCCGGGGGCGGAGGTGGGGGCGATACCGGCGAAAGTGTCGCTGAACATCCGTCCCACGGTGACGGCCGGGTTGGCAAAGGAGGTGGAGGAGGTGAACCAGTAGGCGGCACCGATGTAACCGGCCACGGTGGCCGCGGACAAACTGGTGCGGCCGGTGCGGGCGAGGGCGAAGATGACCGCGATCAACCCGCCGGTGGCGACAACTTCGCCAAGCCACAATCCCGGGCTGGCCCTGATGGTAGTGGCGGTCTGCAGCGGGTCGAGATCGAACATGGCGTTGGCCAGTACCGCACCGGCGATCCCACCGATCAGCTGCGCCGCGATGTAGCCGGCGACGTCGCGGCCATTCAGTCCGGTGCCGGCGCGGCGGCCGAGCGCCCAGTCGGCGGCGGAGACGACCGGGTTGAAGTGGGCCCCGGATACCGGGCCGAACAGCAGGATCAACACTCCGAGCCCGAAGACGGTGGCGGTGGAGTTCTCCAGCAGCTGCAGCCCGGTCTGGTTCGGGGACAGCTGCTGCGCGGCGATGCCAGAGCCGACCACGACGGCGACCAGCAGCCCGGTGCCGACCAGCTCGGCGATCAGCCGCCGAGCCAGATCCGGCTGGTGATTCGACCGTCCGCTCACACCGTCACCCGGTCGGGCCACTCAGCCTGGAGGACCGCCGCCAGCGCCCCCAATGCCCGTGGCAGCACCCGGTAGTAGATCCACGTGCCGCGGCGCTCGCCTTCGATCAGGCCGGCCTCACGCAGCACCTTGAGGTGGTGGCTGATCGTGGGACCGGTCACCGTGAAGCTGCCGTGGGTCAGCTCGCACACGCACGCCTCGCCGCTCTCGTGGCTGGCGATCATGCTGAGCAGCCGCAGCCGGATCGGGTCACCGAGGGCCTTGAACATCCGAGCGAGCTGCTCGGCTTCGTCGATCGGCAGCGGCTCGCGGGTCATCGGTGAGCAGCACGCCACCGGGAGCCCCACCTGCTGCGGCATACTTCTATCTTGACAAACATCTAATCAGAAGGCAACCTTGGACACGGATTTGACAGACATCAAAACAAGGAGGCGACGATGGCCCGAGTACAGCTGGCGCTGCGGGTGGCCAACCTGGACAGTTCGGTCGAGTTCTATCGGAAACTGTTCGGGGTCGAACCTGCCAAGCAACGACCCGGCTACGCCAACTTCGCGATCACCGAGCCGCCGCTCAAGCTGGTGCTCATCGAGGGTGATCCCGATCAGGCCACCGTGATGGATCACCTGGGGATCGAGGTCGAGTCAACCGAGCAGGTCCGCGCCGCCACCGCGCGGCTGGCCGGCCAGGGCCTGGATACCGCCGTGGAGGATGCCACGACGTGCTGTTACGCCGTGCAGGACAAGGCCTGGGTGCACGGACCGGGAGCAGAGCCGTGGGAGATCTACACCGTGCTTGCCGACGCTCCCGAGGCCACCAGCATCCACCCGGCCGGGGCGCCCGATTTCGGTGACTGCCGCTGCGGCATCCCCACCACCCGGGGCGAACCCGTCAGTTAAGTGCTGCTGAGGTGGAATCACACCACTGGATCGGTCACTCCGCCGGGGCAGCTCTGGCGATCGGTGTCCCAACCAGCGTGCAGAGCACCAGCTTGGTAGGCGCTTTCGTAGAATTCGAGCACCGATGCCTTGGCGTCCGCCTTGCCGCGGACGTCGTCGTAGGGCAGGACGGCCAGGTGGCTGCCCCGCTGCTCTACCCAGCGTGCGGTCGCAGGCCGCAGCGGCTCCGCGGCTAACCCGGCCGGTTCCGGCGCGGTGTACGAGTAGAACGCCGGTGCCGGGAAGTTCTTGTCGCCGAACCAGAATCCGAAGCTGATGACCTCCCGGGAGTAGGCCTCCCGGGTGACCGGATCAACGTTGGCGGGTTGGTCGATGCGGCGGTCCGAAAATCGGGTGACCGCGATGTCGAACGTGTGCCAGAAGTGGTGCACCGGACTGGTCTTGCCGGAGAACCCGCTGGCGAACTCCTCCAGTACCAGATTGACCTGGCTGAGCACCTGCCAGTACCGGGTGACCCAGCCAGAGTCGTACGACGCGTGTTCCGTGTCCTGAGCAAACAGCCTGGCTTTCTCCGGCAAGTCGAACGGGTACGGCTGCGCAACCCGCACGTCGACACCGAGCGCGGCCAGCGCCTGCATCAGGTGTTGGTAGAACACCGCCACTGACTGCCCGGCCAGCGGGAATGACACCACCTGACCGGTGATCGAGCACACCAGCAGTTGGTGAGCCACGAAGTCGAAATCGATCGTGAAGATCGGGTCCCCGCCCATCGGACGGGTGGTCAATCCCCGCCCAGTGAGATGGAACGGCACGTTCCACCAGTGGTTACGCCGCACACTTGCGGCCAGCCGGACCTTGCCGACCACCTGGGCGAACCGATGCAGCGTCTCTTTGGTGTCAGCCCAGGCCTCCAGCGGCACGGGCGGGAAGAACTCCATGACCTGACCCTAGCCAGCTAGGACCGGCCAAGTCGGTCTTTGCTCAACCAGCCTGGCGCAGGTTGGCCGGTACCGCGGCAGCCAAGCCCAGGGCATGTTCGACGGCCGAGCGCAACGCCGTGCGCGCATCAGTGACCCGCCCAGGATGGCTCCAGGCGATAAATCCGGCGGGGCGGACGAGCACTGCGCCCGCATCACCGACACGGTATCCACGGGCGAACGCGCCGTCCTCGTCAGACAGGTCGCGGCCTACGGACAGCGCCACGATGGGCAGCCCGCTGGCGGCGAGCTCGACGGTCGCCCGGCACCACGGCCCGCCTCGCGGGCCGGTCAGCACGGTGAGGTGGCCATCGAACAGGTCGAGCGTCGAGATCCGGGATCTGCCGCGCCGCACCCTCACGTGCGGGGCTCGCTGCCCCGCACCGGACCCGGCCTCGTTGAGCACCGCCGAGGTGTAGTGCACGCCCACGTCCCACGCCAGGCTCGCGCCCGCCGGCACGGGGTCCCAGGACAGCGAACGCAGCACATTGTTGGTCCCGATCGGGCGACGCTCCGCCTCGTAGCTGTCCAGCAGCGCCTCATCGGCCCAGCCACGGAGCACCCGGGCCAGCTTCCGCAACCATGGGCCACCATCGATAGTTCGTCTTTCTTGATGTCCGCGCGTCAGGCGGGATTACGGATCTCCCGAGCGCCTCCAGCTCCAGCTTGGCGGAACTAGAGGGGCTTGTAATCACTGTGAGAAATCGACAGCTTCCACACAGCCTCGAAGGCCGACCGGCAGAGTTGAATGTCGGCGCGAGCGGTGGACGTAACCTTGGCGGTGCCCAAGCCGTTCCCCGCGTAGATCAAAAAAACGATCAAACGGTCGTCGAACAGATAAAAATCGTTCCCGGGAAGAGCCACTGATGACACAAGTCGGCGAGGCACCCAACGGACATCTTCACCTGCATCGACCATCGGATAGGCGATGCTGTAGGACCAGCGTTGGTAATCGCTGAGTGGCTCGGAGACGATGCGGGCGCGGCGCACCGATTTCCCAGCCTTGACATGTTCGCGCAGTGTGGAGCACCAGCCTTGAATCCAGTCCAAATCATCAGGTTCACCGGCCGCCCACTTCGTCATATGAGGCAGTTCTACCGCTGTCCCATACGCGTCGCGGGTTTCAAGGTGGAGAGCCTCTCGCTCGAAGACAGACAGTAGCCGGTTGAACTCTTCATCCGTGATCGATGCCACGCTCTCCCCACCTGAAAAACTGGATAGTTGCGAAAGGTTGCGTTCAGGCTATCTTCACCCTGCATTCACGGCTCGTCAAGCAACCGATGGCACCGATGGGTTGCCACCGTCATGTTCTGATACTCAGCATCGCGCCGCAGGGAACACCAGCAGCTCGCGGGGAAGGACCATCGCTGTTTACGGGATTGCCACCAGCGGCAACGTCACGCCAACAGTTGCCTTCAGCTGCACCTCGACAACGAATCACCCCGCTCCGAGAGACAGTGCCTACTGGCTCCTGCTTGGCGGGGGCTGGTAATCACTGCGGGATATCCAGCCGGGCCCACTCAGGAGGGGTTATGGATCTCGCGGCCAAGCCCGTTGCCCCCACGATCCGCCCGTGTCGCACTCACCGTCACCGACCGCCTTGCCTCGTCGCGGGCCAGCCCAAGCACCTGTACCAGCTCATCAACTTTCCTGAGCTCCATGATCGCCTCCCAGGTGAATGGTGGAACGATCGACATCCATACCTCTCCTCGATATATTGTCACCACCACCGTCGCTACAACCCCCTGACGACCCTTGACAACCACCCTTCGAGGTACGCTCATCTTAGGTGTCTTTCTGCCAAGGGCATCGCGTTTCGTGGCCGGTCAATGCTGCTCACGATGTCAAGACGGAAGCGCAAGCGATCCGTTTCCCAAAATCTCACCCTCGACAACCACCACCGTCTCATCGGCCCGCTTCCGCATCCGCTCTCCGGCCACGATCAAGCGCTGCGCGTAGTCGTGCTGTTCAGAAGCACTGGCGCCGCCGTCGATCATCCGCATGGCCAGTGGCGCCATCATGGTGTTGAGCCGCGCCAGCTCAGCCAAGAGTTCACGGTCTTCCCGGATCACAGATGCTCACCCAGTCCGCATCACACCGTGTCTGGTCTGCTGGGTGCCCGGTTGGATGTTGGTCGCTGACCCTGTGTCGATCATCCGGTACTGCCCCCTCTCGAGGTGCCTTCGGCAGGCACGTGCGTCGACGGAACCAAGTTACCCGGATATTCTCTCATCAACCCTGGAAAAAATGCAAACTTCAGGGTAAATGATCTGTCAGTACTCCGACAGGAGCTCAGATCTGACCTGGTGGATCAGCGGCACGGCCTCAGCACCGCGCAACGCCAGATCCGCCAACTGCCCGTAGGCGGCGCGGTACCGGGTGACTTCCTTCGGATCGGTGATGTTGATCGTTCCAGTCAGCAGCTCCAGATTGACCAGGTCGGGCTCGCCGTCGATCCGGTCGGCCAGGATCGTGAAACCGTGGTCGTGCCACACCGGGGCGGTGCGCTCGAACGGGAGTACCCGCACGTCCAAGTGCTGCTCGGCCGCCAGCGCCGCGAGGCGGTCCAGCTGAGCAACCATGACCTCCGGCGGACCGACCCGCCACCGCAGCCCCGCCTCCCCGATCACCCACCGCAGGGTCTTGGACCGGCTGTAGAGGATGACCTGGCGCTGCATTCGCACCGCCACCGCTTCACCGACGTCGTCGGCGTCCGGGTACTTGCCGGCCACCAGTTGGGTGGCGTACTCGGCGGTCTGCATGAGCCCCGGGATCAGCACGGGCACGTACGCGATCCTCGTCGCTGCGGCGGCCTCCGCGTCGAGCGCGTCGCGTTGCAGCTTGACCAGCCCGCTGCCAAGCGCCTCCCGCCACGAGACGAACTCCGCCCCGACAGCCTCCGCCAAGTCGGTGGCTGTCTCGCGGTCGGCCGGGCTTGCGCCCGTCTCGCGAGTCCACTTGTCGACAAGCTCGGCGGTGGCGACGGCCTCGCCCAGTTCCACCCGCGACAGGTGGGACTGCGAGACACCCAGCCGACCCGCCAGGGCAGGCCCGGACAGGCCGACGGCCTTGCGCAGCCGACGCAGCAGCCCGCCCAGCCTGCGCTGCCGGGCCGTGCCCTTGCCGAACGCCGCGCTCAACTCATGCGGGCCATGAACTCGAGATAGGGCACCGCCGCGGCGCGCACCTCCTCGGCCAGGGCAACACAAGGGCGCACCACGTCGGGCTCCTCGGTGTAGTCATAGCCAGTCAGAACATCCTCGGCGGTGTAGCGATACCACATGACGGAGGCTTCGTCAAAAACTACGAAGTCCTCCTGGACGTGATCGAACTCCGGGTGCAGGGCCCGGTCCAGGATATGGATCTCCTCACCGATCTTGGTAAGCCGGGGGTAGGCGACCTCGAACTCGTGGCGCGTGTACTCGGTCATTGGCAGTTCAACGAACCGGACGCGGCCGATCCGCCGGCCGGTCGCCGTGACCATACGGAGGGTCTCGTACGTCCGCTCCATCTGGGGAGTCACCGGTTCCGGCTCACCACGCCGCCACGCCGCGAGCCCCTCGTCCTCCCACGGCACCGCGTATCGTTGCCGGGTCTCCAGTCGCAGCGCGCGGTGGGCAATCCCCTGGTATAGACCGATGACGTTGATGTCGCTCATGCCAGACCCAGGTTGCGGGCCGCTTCAAGCAACACCGTCTTGGAAACCCGACCGAGAATCTCCCCGTCCGGCACGTAGTTGGGCTGTATCGCACTGTGATCGACAGCGCTGGCGGGCCGAAGTTGGATAAGGACATCGTCGCTGTCCTCGTCCCAGATTCGGTCGCAACCGTCATAACCTTCGGAGCTGGTGTCTGGGGTGAGCAGGCGCATGGGAGGGATCCTTTCCGAAGACGTAGACTACCCTGAAAGAGTGCCGTTGACCCGGGTAGACGTCAACCATTTTGACGAAACACTCGGACCACGCATTGGCGGTAGTCAGCTACGGCAAGCCGCTGCGCGTGCAGCGCAGCAACCAGGTGGGCAGCGCATCACGTAGGTGGGCAGCGCGGCGCCGTCAACGACCGCGAGTCAGTGCGGCCGGACCCTTACCGCCGCGATCTGCGCGCCTCACACCCACCGTCTCCGAGCTCGCCTCCTCCCGAGCTAAGCCCAGTACGTGTATCAGTTCGTCAACCTTGCCGAGCTCCATAATCGCCTCCCAAGTGAATGGTGGCATGATGGACATCCATACCTCTCCTCGATATATCGTCACCGAGACCGTCGCAACAACCCCCTCACAACCTTTGACGACAACCCTTCGAGGCGCACTCATCCTTAGCGAATTCCTTCCACTGAAAGCCTGCCCGCCGCGTTCATGCATCGATGTTATGAACGAGGCGCCGTCAAGTGCCAGCGCTATGCGCGTCCTCGAATTATTTGCCAGTTCGGAATGTGTCAGCCAGCGCCTTCAGGATATCCCGAGCCTCGCCTGCTCACAGCGCGTGGACACTGAAGAAATCAAAGAGGGCCCAGTAGTGATCGATATCCTTGGGATCGCGTAGCACAAGTCGGCCGGTGAACAGCTCAATGGTCACCAGGCGACGATCATAGGTGACGAAGGTGTGGAACGCACCATTGCGGACCTGCGCCGAAAGCGGCAATACGCCGATGCGGATATTCGACTGCTGCGACAGCGACACGAGCCGGTCGATCTGTACCGCCATGATCGACGGCTCGCACAGTTGCCATCGTATCGCCGATTCGGTCATGATGAACTCGAAGTTCTTGGCTTTATCGTACAGTACCGCTTGTCTTTCCAGCTTCAGCGCTATCGCCTTGCTCACGTCACCTGTCGCCGGTTCAACAGGGGTAGTCATGGCCGCACGCATGTACTCAGGTATTTGAAGTAACCCCGTGACGAGGGTGGGCAGAAAGTGCCGCATCAGTGTGGCGTTGGCTTCCAGCGTGGCCAACTCACGCTGCCGGTGGTGGAGTCCTCGACGTACCGAGGCCCGCACGTCCTGATACTCAGCGTTCGCAACGCGAGTGAGCGCCAGGAGCTCGCGTCGGGTCGCATCGTCTACCCCGAGGGCGGTCAATACTTGCTCTACGTCAACGACGCTGGGTAGCAACCGACCGGTCTCGATGCGGCTCACCTTGCTTTGACTCATGCCACAGCGTCGGGCCAGTCGGTCACCCGACAGGCCCGACGCTGTGCGCAGGTCATGCAGTGCGCTCGCCAAGTCCTGACGATCTCGCCCCGCACGTGTGGGGTCGAGTGTCACCCTCCTCGCTTCACCCAGTTTTCGGTGAACGGCTCGGAATGTTCCAGAGCCAATCGCTTCCATGCTACGTATGGCGCAGGGTCGACATCCTCTAGCAGCTCGCGCCCCAACTGGGTGCCGTCACGGTCATAGTCCATGCGTACGACAGCGAGGTCATCGAAGAGCCAGAAGTCCTGCGCGGGCAGACCTGGGTCGGGCTGGCCGGTGAGATCGAGGATGCGCACGTCCTCGCCGGCCTCCAGGGTACGGCGATAGACCGCGAATTCATACCTTAAGTAATCTGTCAGTGGCCGCCTGATGACGTGCACCCGCCCAATCCATCGACCGGTTCGGCGAAAATGACGAACGCGCACGAGCCAGGGATCATCATCTTGGGTATCCAACTCCCCAGTCGCCAGAAATCGCTCAAATCCTGCCTGTTCACGACTTACACCGTAGGCGGACAGCGTTTCAAGGCGGAACGCTTCTCGCTGATATGAATCGAAGAACGTGCGCCAGCCGTCACCGTCCAAGCGCACGAGCCGCCTCCAGGAACACGGCCGTAGGGATTTCGACGACCGCCTCACCTACCGGCGTCTTCTTGTGCACGACGTCACCCTGGACGGCAATCGTATCGTTGTCTGTCGTGAAGATGGTTGGGCAGTCGTCGCTACCGCAATCTCCACCGGCAATCGGCGTCAGCTTCATGTCATCCTCCCTTATGCGAGCACGTGACTTGACGGTATGTGGACAAGCCGCCGAGCGTCAAGGCGCATGCACGTTGCCGCATAGAGTCGGAGAGTCGGTCAGACACGCGCGTTCTGGTCACCCGAAAGGTGGCGCCAGAGGAATTCGTAGGCCAGCGCGGACATGAAGGCGGCCTGCTCGTTGTCCGCCGCGCCACCGTGGCCGCCCTCGATGTTCTCGTAGTAGCTGACCGGCAGACCGTACTCGCGCATCCGGGCCACCAGCTTGCGGGCATGGCCGGGGTGCACGCGGTCGTCGCGGGTGGAGGTGGTGAGCAGGGTCGGTGGGTAGCGGCGACCGGCCAGCAGCTGGTGGTACGGGGAGAAGCGCAGCAGGTAGTCGCGGTCGGCCGGATCGTCGGGGTCGCCATACTCGGCCATCCAGGATGCGCCGGCCAGCAGCAGGTGGTAGCGCAGCATGTCCAGCAGCGGGACCGCGCCGACGATGGCGCCGAACAGATCCGGGTAATGGGTGAGCATCACCCCCACCAGCAGCCCGCCGTTGCTGCCACCCTGGGCTCCCAGGCGAGGCGGCGTGGTGAGGCCGCGGGTGACCAGATCCCGCGCCACCGCGGCGAAATCCTCGTAGACCAGGTGACGGTTGTGCTTGAGCGCGGCGGAATGCCAGCGCGGCCCGTACTCCGCGCCACCGCGGATGTTGGCGCTGACGTAGCAACCACCCTGGGCCAGCCAGGCCCGGCCCAGCGCACCGCGGTAGCCGGGTTGCAGGGATATCTCGAATCCGCCGTAGCCGTACAGCAGGGTGGGCCAGCCACCGGGCGGTGCGGCCGAGTCGGGTGCCACGACGAAGTACGGGATCCGGGTGCCGTCGTCGGAGACTGCGAAGTGCTGGTGCACGGCGAGACCGGCAGCATCGAAAAACGATGGTGCCTGCTTGAGCACGACGGCGGGACCGGCCTCGATGGTGCCGATGGCCAGGGTGGAGGGGGTCAGGAAGCCGTTGACGTCGAGCAGGTACTCGTCGTCGGTGTCCGAGTCGGTGCCCCAGGCGCTGGCGGTGCACAGCGGTGGGGTGCCGGTCAGGGGGGTGGACCGCCAGTCATCGGCCGGTGTGAGCACGGAATGCTGGCTGACTACGTCACGCATCACGTCGAGGATCAGGTGGTGGCGGGTCCAGCTGTAGCCGGCCAGCGAGGTGCGCTCGTCGGGAGTGAACAACACCCGGAGGACCGCACCGGCACCGTTGGCCATGAACGCGTCGAAGTCGGTTACCAGCAGGCAGCCTGCGGGATAGGTCTGGGCTACATTGGTCTGGGCTACCGTCCAGTCGCTGCGCAGTTCGATCAGCAGCCACTGCCGGTGCACGCGGACGATCGCGTCGTCGGGCACCTCGATGCGGCGCAGCCGGTCCCCGCAACGCTGGTACCACTCGCAGCGGTAGAACTCCGGTGTCCGCAGGATGAAGTCGCGCTCGAAACCCTCGGTGTCGTCGTGGTAGGCCGACACGCTGATGTCGTCGGGCTTGCCCTCGTACACCAATTCGGCCTCGCCAAGCGGCGTGCCGCGCCGCCATAGCCGGGCGGTGCGCGGGTATCCGCTGGTGGTGAGCGTTCCCGGGCCGAAGTCGGTGCCGACGTAGATGCTGTCGGCATCGATCCAGTCCACTCTGGTCTTCGCCTCGGGCAGCTGGAAACCGTCGGCGAGGAACTCGCGGCGCTCGATGTCGAACTCCCGCACCACACCGGCGTCCGCGCCGCCGCGCGACAGCGAGATCAGCGCCCGCCGGTACTGCGCCCCCCGGTTTCGGGGCCGCAGGCAATTCGCGCCGTGGTAGACCCAGTTCTCGTTCTCGTCGCGGGCCAGCGCGTCCACGTCGAGCAGGATCTCCCAGTCCGGCTGCTCCTTGGTGTACTCGGCGAGGGTGGTGCGCCGCCACAGGCCGCGCGGGTGGTCGCGGTCGCGCCAGAAGTTGTACCGGTACTCGCCGCGCCGGGTGATGTAGGGGATGCGCTCGGTGGAGTCGAGCACCTCGCGGATCTCGGCGCGCAACGCCTCGAACCGGGCTCCGCCGGTCAGCTGCGCGACGGTCTCGGCGTTGCGCTCCCGCACCCAGGACAGCGCCCGCTCGCCCGTCACCTCTTCCAGCCACCGGTACGGGTCGTCTGCGCTCATATCGCCAGTCTCCTGCACCGCACTACGTCTTGACCCGGACTTCAGCTCATGCCGCCTTGGCGTCGGAAAATAGCGGTAGCACGTGCCGGGCGAACCGGCGGATCTGCTCACGCATCTCGGTCCCTGCTGTCCACAGCCGCCTGGTATAGCTCCCGTTTCGGGATCCCGTACTCGACCGCTACGACGGCCACCGCTTCCTTGAGCCGCTCCCCCGCGGCGACCCGCTCGGTCACCTCACCCACGAGGTCGGCAGCATCCGGTGGATCGGCCAGCGGCGCACCCGCCAGCACCACGGTGATCTCGCCGCGCACCCCACCGGCCGCCCACTGGGCGAGCTCACCCAGCCCGCCCCGGCGGACCTCCTCGTAGGTCTTGGTGAGTTCGCGGCACACCGCCGCGCAGCGCTGGGCGCCGAGCACCTCCGCGGCCTCGGCTAGCGTCGCGGCCAGCCGGTGCGGCGACTCGAAGAACACGCAGGTGCGCCGCTCGGCGGCGAGGCCGGCCAACCAGCGCCGGCGGGGGCCCTCCCGGCGTGGCGGGAATCCCTCGAAGCAGAAGCGATCGCTGGGCAATCCGGACACGGCCAGCGCCGTGGTCACCGCGGAGGGGCCGGGCAGGCAGGTCACCCGCAGCCCCTGCGCCACGCAGGCCGATACCAGCCGGAACCCGGGATCCGACACGACCGGCATCCCGGCATCGGTCACGACCAGCACCGTCGCGCCGCCGCGGATCGCCTCCAGCACCACCGGGATCCGAGCCACCTCCACCGCGTCATAGTGCGAGATGATCCGGCCGCGCACGGTCACTCCCAGCGCCGAAGCGAGCGCTCGAAGCCGGCGGGTGTCCTCCGCAGCTACCAGGTCTGCATTGCCCAGGGCCTCAAGCAGGCGGGGCGAGGCATCCCGCGAGTCACCCAGTGGAGTGGCCGCCAGCACCAGCATCCCCGAGTCTGGTGACCCAGCGCCTGCTGAGACAGCGCCTGCTGAGACGGGGGAGTCCGGGATGCCTGGCACAACGCCGAGCCTACGATCGAGGCCGTGACGGTGGTCCGGGAGGCGGGTGCCGATGCCCCGCAGCTGGCCGGTGCCGGGGGGTTCCCTCCTGCGCTGCGCCGGCCGGCCACTCCGCTGCAGCGGCTGGCGCCGCAACCCCTGACCGACCGGGCGCGGAGCTGGGCGGTGACGCTGAGCCTGACGGTGATCGCCGGTCTGGTGCGGCTGTGGAATCTGGGCCTGCCCACCGATCGCGGTACCCCGGTGTTCGACGAGAAGCACTACGCGCCGCAGGCCTGGCAGATGCTGCGCAACGGTGGCGTGGAGGACAACGCGGGTTACGAGCTGGTCGTGCACCCACCGCTGGGCAAGCAGCTCATCTCGCTGGGTGAGGCGGTGCTGGGCTACAACGGCTGGGGGTGGCGCCTGTCGGCCGCGCTGGCCGGCACGGTCTGCGTGCTGCTCATCGTGCGGATCGTGCGGCGGATGACCCGATCGACCCTGCTGGGCGGCGTCGCCGGTGTGTTGCTGATCGCCGATGGCGTCAGCCAGGTGCAGTCCCGGATCGGGATGCTCGACATCTTCCTCGCGATGTTCGTCCTCGCGGCGTTCGGCTGCCTGATCATCGATCGGGAACAGGTCCACGAGCGGCTGGCCAGGGTGGTCAGCGAAGGCCGGGTTGCTGACCACGACTTCGGCCCGAGGTTCGGCGTGCGCTGGTGGCGCTTCGGGGCCGGGGTGCTGCTCGGGCTGGCCTGCGGCACGAAGTGGTCCGGGGTGTACTTCCTCGTCGCCTTCGCCGCGCTGAGCCTGGTGTGGGATGGCTGCGCACGGCGCACCGCGGGGGTTCGCCGGCCGTGGGCCGGTCTGCTGGCCCGGGATCTGGGTCCGGCATCGTGGGCAATGGCGGTGGTGCCCGTCGGGGCCTATCTGGCGACCTGGTGGGCCTGGTTCAGCAGCGAAAACGGCATCGACCGGCACGTGGTGGGCAACCAGATCGGCACCGGCGGAGCGTTCTCGTTCATCCCGGGGGCGCTGCGGTCGCTGTGGTATTACAGCGGTTCCGTGCTGCATTTCCACGAGAACCTGTTCACGCCGGCCCACCCGCACCCGTGGGAGTCCAAACCGTGGAGCTGGCCGATGGGCCTTCGGCCGATGCTCTACTACTACTCCTCCGGCGCCGGCGCCCCGGGCTGCGGGCGGCAGGATTGCGTGGCGACGGTGATGCTCATCGGCACGCCGGCGCTGTGGTGGCTGGCTCTGCCGGTGCTGGCGTGGGCAGTGTGGCGGGCGGCCAGCGGGCCGGACTGGCGTTACGCGGCAGCGCTGACCGGCTACGCTGCCGGCTGGCTGCCCTGGTTCAGCAACATCCACCGCCAGATGTACTTCTTCTACATGACCCCGGTGGCACCGTTCCTGGTCATCGCCGCGACGTTGGTGCTCGGCGAGGTACTCGGCCGGGTCCGGGACGGTGCGGAGCGCCGCGGGACGGGGCTGGTGGTCGTGTCGCTCTATGTCGGGCTGGTGGTGGCCAACTTCATCTGGCTCTGGCCGATCCTCACCGGTGGCTCGATCACCCCGGAGCACTGGAACGCCGAGCTGTGGTTGCCGTCGTGGCGCTGAGCGGCCGCCTCAGCTCTCCAGCAGCAGCTCGCCACCCGATACCGTGACCTGACGCGCCGCGAGCGGCCGTTGCGCCGGGCCGTGCGCAACCGAGCCATCCGCGATGGCGAACTTGCTGCCGTGGCAAGGGCAATCGATCGTGCCACCGGCCACCTTGTTCACCGTGCAGCCCTGGTGGGTGCAGGTGGCGGAGAACGCTTTGAACTCCCCCGCGGCCGGCTGAGTCACCACGACCTCCTTGTCGGCGAAGACCATGCCGCCGCCGACCGGGATGGCGCTGGTGGCCGCCAGCCGTTCACCGGTTGGAGCGTTGGGAGCCGAGGAGGGTGCGGGTGCGCCAGCAGCGGAGGTGTCCGCGGGACCTGCCGGTGCCGCGGGTGCTTCCGACGCCGGCGGGGTGCCCTGGTCACCGTAACTGCTGCACGCGGCGAGCGCGGCGGACACCGCCAGGATCCCGGAGCCGGCCACCACGGCGCGGCGGGTCAGTTCGGATCCAGCTCGGGGATCATCAGAGCCAATGTCGTCTGTCACTGTTTTGCCAGTAAAGGTCACGTCTTCACTCCTACAGTCGTGAAAAACCACAACGATGAGGTCAGCCAGAGACCGAACAGGGCCGAGAAAACCAGACCACCGATCAGCGGAATGGCCCATCCGGGGAGTCCGCGACGGGTGAGCAGCAGCATCTTCGCCGTAAACGCGCCGTAGAAAAAGCAGCCGAGCAACGAGTGGAACAGGACGCGCGGGGTAGCCGACTGAAAGCCGAGCGCGTAGAGGCAGTGCACCACGACGGGCACGGTAAGCAGCACGGCGAGGCGTCCTGACCAGCGGTGCAGCGGGTGAATCCAGGGCGGGGCGATCACCCCGGGCAGCTTGCCCTCCATCACCACGGCTGACACCAGCTGGACCACCGCCAGCAGCGCCGCGCCGGTGGCCAGCCACGCCTTGACCGGCTGCGGGCCGGAGAATCCGGCGACGCTGATAGCGAACCCACTCGGTTCGTGCAACCCGCCGTACACCCCGAGCGCGATCGCCACCGCCAGACCCACAACGATGATCAGCAGGACCGCCACAGCGATGGAATCCGGCGGTCTCCGGGTCACCGCCGAGGACTGGTCATTCGGAAACGCCATCGGTGATCCTCCTGCTCAGGCCGGGGGTGCGCCGGCGACGCCGACGACCTGGGTGTCACCGGAGACCTGCTGAGGCTCGATCCGGCTCCCCTCGACAGGGACTGCGCCCAGCGCCTGAGGGTCCAGGGCCGGAGCCGGTTCCCGGACCCCGTTCTTGTTCCGGACGCCCACCTGGCTGCCGTCGGGCAGCACGATCCAGCCGATCCGGTTGGGTGCCCCGTTGACCGACCCGTTGCCCTGGTAGAGCCCTGCCGGGGGAGCTGCCAGCCGCGCCGAGTACGGCCATTGCTTACCGTTCACCGACACCGTCCCGAACACCGCGTTGGCTTCGAGTGTGCCGGTGGCACCGGCTCCGTGGGCGCCCTGCAAGGTCAGCCGGCCACCGCTGATCGTGCCCTGGAGCCAGGCCTCGACGCGGTGGCCATCGCAGACGTAGGCGGCCGCCTGGCCGCCCCGCACCGCGATCGCGATGGTGGCCTCATTGCCGCTGGTGCGGCCCGCGTAGGCGGCCTGCTCGGGCGCCGCCGCCGGGGGCGACGTTGATACCGGCGGTGTGGTGGCGGGCAGCGTTGTCGCCACTGGCGGGGTTCCGGTCTCCCGGCTCGCGGTCTGGCTCTGCACCGTCGTGTTCACCACCAGCAGCACAGCGGCCAGCACGGCGACCGCAAGCAGCGTGATGATCGGACCGCGGTTCGTCATGTTCGTGTTACTCCCGAAGACGACAGTGCCGCCAAAGCGGCCAAATCCTATCACCCGTCGTGATGAATCTAGACGATCTTAACTCGTTAGATAGCCACTAACAGTGGTCATTCGATCACTAAATGACGCGCAGTGCCTCTATCCGGGGTTGACCCCGAACCAACTTCCCACCCGGAGACGAACGTTGCGCATAGGGAGGTATCCATGAGCAACAGAGCCGACCACGCCTCTGCCCGAGCCGGTGGATCCGCCCAGGACGGCCCAGCCCAACCAAGAAACACAGTCCAGCCGCGAAACGGGTCCAGCGAACTCGCTCCCCAACACCTCCACTGGGCGGACTCCGGACGAACCAAGCCCGTGCGGCGCAGCGTTGACCTCTCCCCTGCGTATCACGCCGAGCTCACCCAGTGGTGCGCCGAAACCGCCGCCATCATCGGCACCGCCCGGGTGACCGGCCAGGACGTCATCCGGGCCCTGGTCGCGCGGCTGTTGATGGACGAGTCGCTGGCCCGCCGGATCCGCGACGACCTCAGCATGGACATCTGACGCAACGGTCCGCACACGAACTGGACACCTGAATCACCTCTGACCCGGCCCCACTAGGGTGCACCGGCGACGAGGAGGAGGTGTCAGGTGAGCGGCGGGTTCCTGGTGGACGTCGGCGCGCTGGAGCAACTGATCACCACGCTGGCCGAGGCGGCGGACCGGATGCACGTCGCCAACGACCGGCTGCGCGCGGCGTCGGCAGCCGACCTCGGTGCCGGTGATCTCGACCACGCTGCTGGAGACTTCCAGGACCGCTGGGAATACGGCATCGGCAAGATCAGCGACGCGACCGAGAAAATGGTGGACTCGCTGCGGGAGGCCAAGGAGCTCTACGAGCAGACCGATCAGGCGATCGCGGGTCTGTTCCCTGATCCGGGCACCGGCGCCACCCCAGCAGCGACCGGATCCTCCCCGATCAGCCGCGCCCTGGAGGGGGGTGCAGCCCGATGAGCACCGCAACGATGCGCGGCTACCCGGCGCTGGGCTTCGACCCGGCCCCGGGCGCGACCGAGCGGGTCGGGTCGCTGGCGGCGGATCTCGGGTCGGTGGCCACGGAGCTAGGTGCGGCGGAACAGGCCCTCACGAGCATCGGGCGCAGCAGCGGCATCTGGCAGGGCGAGGCCGCGGAGGCCTTCCACGACAAGCTCGGCGAGCTGCCGGACTACCTGGACAAGGCCCACCGTTCGCTCGGGGACGCCGCGCGGACCCTGGACCAGTGGTCTGCCGACCTGACCTCGATGCAGACAACCGCCACCCAGTACGAGGCCGAGGCGGTGCAGGCGCTGCGACGTCTACAGTCCGCCGAGTCCAATCCTGATCTCGGGCTCACCGGGCAGACGTTCTCCGACGGGGCTGCCCTGGCGCAGGCCCAAGCCCGTTATGACGCCGCCACCGCCCAGCTGACCATCGCGTCCCAGGAGCTGGCGGCGATCAGGGAACTGGGCCGCCGCTTGCTCACCCAGCACGAGGAGCTGGTCAGGGAGGTCGCCGACGCGCTGCGCCGGGCCAAGGACGAGGCGCCCAAGGAACCCGGCTTCTTCTCCCGCCTCGCCAGCGATCTGCCGACGGGATCAAGAACCTCGCCGCGGCCACCTGGAAGTGGGTCCAGGACCACGCCGATCTGATCGCCCAGTTCGGCGACATCATGAGCAAGATCAGCACTGCGCTCGCGGTGCTGGCCATCGTCACCGCGCCGTTCGAGCCGGTCGGCGCGATCTTCGCGGGCGCGGCCGCCGGAACCGCACTGATGGCGTTGGGTGCACATGGGTTGGCCAAGGCGGCGGGCGCCAAGGTCGGATGGGGTTCGCTGGTCGGCGACGCGCTCGGCGCCCTGCCGTTCGTCGGCGGTGTGGCCCGGGGCGCCAAGGTCGCCATCGGCGCCGAGCGGGCGCTGGGCGCCACCCGTGGCGAGGTCATGGGTTACGCCGAGTCCCGAGCGGCGAAATTCGGTAGCGAGGCGGCCGAGGTGACCGGCAGGCACGCCAAGCACACCGTCGCCCTGATCGAGGGCGAGGGCGTCGTCGGGCGGTTGAACACCGGGATCGAGTCGGCCTACCAGGGCGCCCGAGACGGCGAGTGGCTCGGGACCAAAGGGCTGAATAAGGCCATCGAGACGCTGGGCGGCAAGGGTGGAATCGATCCGCTGTCGGTGGGCGGCCGGGCGCTGGATGCCGGTATCAAAAGCGGCCACGAGGTAGCGAAGGAGGTCTACCACCACCTCACCGGGTCGGAACACCCGCCGCCCTCGGCGTCACAGACCTTCAGCTTGCGAATAGCGGCTCGGGGGGCAGCGTGACCGGGTTCACCATCGACCTTCCGGAGAGCTTCATCGAGCTTCCGGCCGGCGCGCAGACCGCCCAGGTGCAACGCGAACTGGAGGAGCGCTTCGGCCTGCCCGCGGGCGATACCAGCGCCGCCAAGGTCGCCGAGTCACTGTCCGCGCTGGGCCTCATCGCAGCCGGCAGCGGCGCGCAGCACACCTCGATCGGCTTGTTCCGCTCCCCCGACGATCCGCAGCGCCCGGTCAGCGTGGTGCTCACGGCGAGCCGGATGGACTCAGACCACGACGACCCCACCGTGGCGATCGCCGGGCTGAGCGAGGTCTACGCCGCGGACCCTGGCATCGACACCGAGGTGCTGCAGCTCCCGGCCGGGGCGGCGCTGGCCACGATCCGTGAGACGCCGGTTTTGCTAGAGATCGAGGGCGTTGACCCGTTGCCGCTGTGACCGGTCTGGGTCGTAGCGTGGTGTCGGGTCACCGAGCCGCACCGTTGCGCCAACCGGGATCGGTCCGGGTGCCGCAGCGTAGGCGGCCTCCAGTTCCCGCTGCAGGCGTCGCAGCATGAAGTGCCGCCGAGGATTTCGGGATGCGCGCTCACCGCCGTACAGTGTCCCCACGATCAGCCAGGCCAGAATCGTGGTCAGCGCCGCCCGGTCCTCCACCGTGAAGTCCCCGGTCGCGAGCATGGCGCCCACCAGCAGCGCCAGACCGGACAACACGGACAACATCATGATCCAACCCATGAACGTCCCCGTGCGCATGCCACCCGCCTGATCGAACGTCAGTTCGGTCCGCACGAGCCACAGCCGTCGCAACAGCCCGTCCGGCGGCACGCCGACGCTGGGCGCCGGAGGACACGGCCCGAGTCGGGGCCGGCGTGGCAGTACGTCGGGCAGTTCCGCCCACGCCTGCTGCGGGAGCCATCCGTCACCCGGGCAGGGGTCCCACTCCAGGGTCGGTTGCCGGCGCGCATGGCGTCGGCGCAACAACAGCCGAGCGCCGCCCAGGCAGCCCAGCGTGATCACCGCGAAGATAGCGGACCCGACCGCTGGAGGGAGGTAGTCGGATTTGGTCGCCGCATCGGCGGCCAACATCCCGGTCAAGCCCGAGGCGAGTACGCCGAGGACGACCAGCAACCATCCGATCAGTCTCCGCATCGGGCAGATTCGTCCTCACCGCGCAAGGGGCTGCCCCAGCTGCGCGCGGAGGAAACCTACCGTGGCGGTCCAGGCGTTGGCGGCCTGCTCCGGGTCGTAGGTGCCCAGCAGGTTCTGATCGTTGAAGAAGGCGTGCCCGGCCGGATAGAAGCGGAAATCGGGCCGTTGCCCACTCTCTCGCTCGATCTTCGCTGCGAGCTCCTGAACCACCTCGGTGCTCTGAAACCCATCCTGCTCGCCGAAGTGGCCGAGCACCGGGGCGCAGAGACCCTCGAAGCTCGGGTAGTCCTGGGCGAGGACCGCGTAGAACGGCACCGCGGCGCCGATCTTGCCACCCTGCTGGGCGGCGAGGACCAGGACGAAACCGCCACCCATGCAGAACCCGACCGCGCCGACCGTTGAGCTGGTGACGGACTGGTGGCCCAGCAGGTAGTCCACCGCGCCGCCCAGGTCGCGGGCCGCCTGATCGACCGGGAGCTCCTGCATCAGCTTGCCCGCCTCATCGGCGTCATGGGTGGTGGTCCCGCCGAACAGATCAGGAGCCAACGCGACGAAGCCCTCGGCAGCCAGCCGGTTCGCCACCTCGACGATGTGGCTGGTCAACCCCCACCACTCCTGGATCACCACGACGCCCGGTCCGCTACCCCCCGCAGGCAGCGCGAGGTACCCGTGGGCGGTCACACCGTTGGAACCAAATGTCACATTCTGCAGTGGATTCCCCATGGGTGCCGATCCCACCACACCCACCCCGTCAGAGCACAACGCGGCCGGTTTCGGCGCAGGAGTAACCACCGAGGGCTTCGATGGCGGCGTGGAAACTCTGGTCGGTCAGCAGCGCCCACAGCGGGGCGAGCAACGCCGAGTGATAGGCCGCCCGGGTGAGGACCAGGTCGTAGGGCTCCTGCGTGACGGGCACGAAACCCAACCCGTGCAGCCGCGCGGCGGCGCGGATGCCCATCCCGGCATCCGCGCGCCCGGCTGCCACCGCCGCGGCCACTGCGAAATGAGTGCGCTCCTCGCGCTGGTAGCCCGCGATGCCGCCCGGCTCGATACCCCGACCGCGCAGTTCACAGTCCAGCAGCACCCGGGTTCCCGCGTCAGGCTGCCGGTTGACATAGCGAAATCCCGGGCGGCGCAGGTCATCGATGCCAGTGATCTCCAGCGGGTTACCCGCAGCGACGATGAGCCCCTGCTCGCGGTGCACCAGCCGGATCACGGTGACGGGAGTGTCGCCGAGCACCCGCGCCAGGTAGGGCACGGTGTACCCGCCGGTGTCCGGGTCGAGCAGGTGCGAGCCGGCCAGGTGGCACAGCCCCTCGCGCAGTGCCAGCAGCCCACCCAGCGAGCCGACGTGGGACGACGTGAGAGTTACGCCGGGGTCGATGCCGCGCAGCGCCGCGGCGGCCAGGTCGAGCACCGGCTCGTGCGAGCCGATGGTCACGATGGTGCGGTCGATCTCCCGGCGCCCGCGCAGCAGTTGCACGTTGACGTCGGTGCCGGCGTCATGGCCGTCCAGCCCGGCGGGCACGACCAGCAGCCCATCGGCCCGCACCAGCGAGCTCAGCGCCCCGGCGCCGCGGGGCATAGGCGTGGCCACGATCCGCCCGCCGACCGAGCCCAGGCGTAGCCGCACCCAGTCATCCTTGCCCAGCGGGGAGGCCAGCGGGCCCGCCAGCCGGGCCTGAGCCGTCGGGCGCACCATGGTTGTCGTGCCTTGCAGAGCGGCCAGCAACGGGGCGGCGAAGATCTCGAAGCTCAGCGCCGCGGAGACCGGGTAGCCCGGAGCACCGAGCACCGGAGTGGCGCCGACGATGCCGAGCACCACGGGGTGACCAGGGCGTACCGCGACACCGTGCACCACCAGTTCGCCCACCCGGGCTACCACCGACGCGGTGTGATCACCTCGGCCGGCGCTGGCCCCGGCGATGATCACCACCAGGTCGGCGCGCTGCGCGGCGGCGAGCAGCGCAGCGGCGATCCGATCGGGGTCATCCGGCTCGATGGGCAGCGTGAGCACGTCGCAGCCATGTTCACCGGCCTGGCCTGCCAGCATCAGCGAATTGGTATCGGGAATCTCCCCGATACCGGGCTCGCAACCCAGCGGCCGGATCTCATCGCCGGTGGGCAGCACCGCGACCACCGGGCGGCGGTACACCAGGATCCCGGCGATTCCCGCTGCCGCGGCGCACGCCACATCGACCGCGCGCAGCCGGTGCCCCGGCGCCAACAACAATTCACCGGCCGCGACATCTTCGCCGATCGACCGGACGTGCTGGTAAGCCGGCACCGCCCCTACGAGTTCAGCACCGACGAGCTCAGCGCCGACCAGCTCAGCGCCCCGCTCGACCAGACGGATGTGCTCCCGCATGACCACCGCATCCCGGCCCTGCGGGAGCGGGTCGCCCGTGTCGACGATGTCGAAATCGACCAGCATGAGCGGGGTACTCGCGCTGGCGCCCACCGTGTCCGCGGCGCGCACCGCGATGCCGTCCATCCCGGCGGAGTCAAAGGCCGGTGAGGACCGCGCTGCCCACACCGGTTCGGCCGTCACCCGGCCGATCGCCGCCGCCAGCTCCAGCCGCTCAGTGCCCACCCGATCCGGGCATCCGGCGGCCGCGCAGCCCGCGCGCCACGCTTCCAGCGCCTGGGCTGCCGGGACGCCACCGACGACCGGGCTGCGCGGCACAGCAGGGACGCTACCCGGCTCTGCAGTAGGTTAGGACTGCGCTCCGGTGCCGGCGAAGCGGCCATTGCGACCAGGTCCTTGCGACGGGTCGCCCGGATGGTGCAGTTGATAGAGGTGCGCGTACTGCTCGTTGTTGGTCAGCAGCTGGTCGTGCGTGCCGGTCTCGGTGATGCGGCCGTGCTCTAGGTAGATGATCTGATCCGCGTCGGTGACGGTCAGCAGGTTATGGGAAATGATGATGGTGGTGCGGCCGGTGATGAGCCGGCGTAGCGGGGTGAGGATGCGTTGCGCAGCATCGGCATCCAGGCTGGTGGTGGGCTCGTCCAGCAGCAGGATGGGGGCATCGCGGACCATGGCGCGGGCAATGGCGATGCGCTGGCGTTGCCCGCCGGAGAGCAGCCGGCCACGTTGGCCGACCCGGGTGGCATACCCCTCAGGCAGCGCGGCGATGAACTCGTGTGCGTCGGCGGCTTTCGCGGCCGCGATCAGCTGGGCCTCGGTGGCGTCGGGACGGCCGGCGAGGATGTTATCGGCGATTGTGCCGTCCAGCAGCAGAGTTTCCTGGAGCACGATCGCAATGTTGGCGCGTAAGGCGTCGGGATCCAGCTGGCGCAGATCATGGCCATCGAGGGTGATCCGCCCGGTGGTGGGGTCATAAAAGCGCAGCAGCAGTTTGAGCAGGGTGGTCTTGCCCGCACCGCTGGCCCCGACAATCGCGGTGGTCTGCCCGGATTCGGCGGTGAAACTGACCTGTTTCAGGACATCGGTTCCGGTATCCGGGTAAGCGAAACCAACCTGGTCCAGACGTAGCTGCCCCCGGGCCCGCACCAGCGGGACGGGGTTCGCGGGCGCGGTCACCCTGGGCTGCTCGTCGAGCAGTTCGATGATCCGCTCAGCTGCCGCAGAGGCGGCGAACAGCGAGGTCGACAGCGCACCCAGGCCCTGCACGGGTGCGTAAAGCTGGGACAGGAACACCAGGAACGCCAACAGCCCACCCAGCGTGATGCGCCCGGCGGTCAGCTCCCAGATCCCCACCCCGAGGATGGTCAGCACGCCCAGCACCTGGACCAGGTCCACCAGTGGGGAGAACATCGCGCCCAGCCGGGTAGCGGCCAGTTCGGCGTTCACACTGCCGATGCTCTGCGCGGCGAAGCGCTCGACCTCGGCGCCCTCACGACCGTAGGCCTGGATCAGGGTGGCGTTGCCCAGGCTCTCCTCGGCGACCACGGTGATCGACCCGGCGCGGCGGCGGACCTCCCGGGAGGCGACCTTGATGCGGCGGGCGAATACCCGGGCGGCCGCCCAGAACACCGGAACCGCGATCAACGACGCCAGCGCCAGACGCCAGTCCAAGAAGAACAACACCCCGGCGAACACGAAGATCTTCAGCACGTTGGAGATGAGCCCGATGACCCCGGAGAGCACCACGGCTTCGATCGCGGCCACATCACCGGTCAGCCTCGACAGGATGTCACCCAGGCGGCGGCGGTCGAAAAAGCTCACCGACAGGGTGTGCAGATGCGCGAATACCCGGGTTCGCATGCGATGCAGGAAATTCTCGCCGATCCACGCTCCGAGGTACGCGCCGATGAAACCCAGCGCGCCGACCAGCAGCGTGATACCGATGAACGCCCCAGCCACCGGCACGAAGGCCGAGAAATCCCGCGGAGTCAATACCTTGTCGACCAGCACCTTGAACAGCAGGATTGCGGCGGTGTCCACAAACGGCGACACGATGATCAGCACCAGGCTCAGCCACAACCACCGCCAGAACGGCCGGGCATCAGGCCAGAACCGCCGGAAGACCTCCCGCAGCGTCGCCGCCGGGGCCGCCTCTACTAAGCCGCCTTCAGCCGACGCCGGGCGCACCAACGACCGCAGGATCTCCCACACCGCTGCTCCCCCCTCTCCGTCCGGCTTTCGACTCTACTCTGGCCCTGAAGCCACGCTGGGGCCTGAAGCGACGCTGGCCCGAAGCGCCGGGGTTTCGGCGGTCCGTGAAACAAGGCGAGGGCGGTGGCCTGTGCTCTGGTGAGGGAGTTCCAGGCCACCGCCGCATGATCTACCGGCTATCAGAGGAGCCCTAGGGTCCGGAAGTAGCCGTTGTAGGTGTAGCCGCCATCGGTGTAGCCGTCGAAGTAGTAAGGGTAGCGGCCGTAGTCCCGATTGTAGTCGTAGCCGTTGAAGTAGGGGTAGAAACCGTAGTGGCAGTCGTCCCGGTGACAGTCGTACCCTGGCACGCTGCCGCCGCCACCCATTGCGAAAACTTCTGAGATCCTCATATCGCTCCTTTTCTTGCTCGATGACGGAGCCATGCAAGGAAAAAAACCCAGACCGACGTGGGAAAATGATACGCTGCCCTGTCAGAGTGCGAAGTCGACGTGCTCCCCGTCAACTTGTCGTCTGACATCGTGTGGCAGTGACATCCTGTGGCAAGGCGCCAGGACAGCTTCGCGAGGTAATTCCGCCCCCGACGGTGACGCAGTTCAGCATCTTAGCGAAGCTCTCCTTCAGCACCACGCCAGCAGCTAGTCAAATCCGCTGCACTCGGCAGCATCCCCCTAGGTGATCCGAGCTGGCCCCCTACTCTCCGTGGTCAAGCAATCACAAAATAAGCGATCCGCGTGAAGATTGCAACAACAACTTTCCGTGCACGAGTGGTCACGTTGAGTGATCGCCGCTGGTTCCTCCGGCGTCCCGTTGGCGGGCCAAGCGCGCCCGCCAACGAGCAGCCATCACAGTCCGTCCCCAGCCAGACCGTCTACCATGGCCAGCAGCCTCGGCCAGTTACCCTACGAGACCGTCGAGTCCATGACTGCGTGAGTAGCCGTAGCCGTAGCCGTTGCCCAGGTAGTTGTAGCTGTTGGGGGCGACGTAAGCCCAGCGCCCGTCATCCGGGTAGTACCCGCCGGGCTTGTCAACGCCGCCATACCCGAGGTAGCGCTCATAGCCGCCGTTGTATCCCCAGTCGCCGCCACCCCTTGCAAAGATTTCCGAGACCCTCATATCGCTCCTTTCTCAGCCGATGGAGGAGCCATCCAGCGCGTATGGAACAATCCGAGCGCGCGGTCCGTCAAATCGATTAGTTAGATGCGCTGAGGAGCGTCACGCGACATGATGCCGCACGGTATGTGACGCATTCCGGCGTCTCAGCGAACTCTGCGCCTCAATGACCCCTCCCGGCACCAACGCCGGCAGCTTGTCAACCCCCGCACTCGGCAACAACCCCCCAAGGTGACCCGAGCTGGCTCCCCCTTTACTCCCCGTGGTCAAGCACACTCGAAAGTAAGCCATCCGGGTAACGATTGCAACACTAACTTCCCGTACACGACCAACCACACAGAGTCCCCAACCCCGCGTGTCGCTCCCCATGCCCGGTGTGTCGCTCTCCCATGCCCGGCGTGTCGCTTCCTCATGCCCGGTGTGTCCGGCACATGTGCTCCAGTCATCGGGCCCTGTCGTCCGCGCCAGAACACGTAAAGGCGACGACGTCCCCACAGACCAACGGAATATCACGGTCGAGTTTGATCTGCGCGCCATTGAGCGCGGCGATTACATAGCTGCCCAGGGTGAGACCCACGGCAGCGGCGGCACTGGATAGCGTCGCGGCGCGAACGGTGCGCGGCTCGCCTTGGATATTGGTGCTCATCCCCCCGCTGCGCTGAACAGTGACCAGCGGAGCAGGGCGGCGCCGGGCAGCGCGGTAGTCATCAGGTGAGTTGACGTTGACCACCGAGTCGAGCGAAGGGTCGGCCGAGGCCAGCAGCGGGTCTGTGAGCAATGCGGCGTCGTCCAGTCGCAACGTGGCGCACCGTTTGTACAGGAAAGCCGGGCGCAGGTCACCGGCGGCCACCATCCCGGCGACCAGCGGAGCCAGCGTGATCCGGTAAGCGGCAGCGAGCGGCTGCGGGTGGCCCCGGGCGACCGGAAGTACGACGTCGAGGTCGTCAGTGAGCGCGATCAGCACCCGGCGGATGAATGCGGGATGCAGGAACGGCAGGTCGGTGGAGCAGACGAAGGCAGCATGCGCCCGACCCGCCAGCGAGGCCAACCCGGCGGCAATACCCTGCAGCGGTCCCAATCCTTCCTCGGGATCCTCTACAACCCGCACCTCCAGCGGGATCTCAGGTAGCGGCTGGCCCGGGGCGCAGACCACCAATAGCGGCCCATCGACGGCGCGGCCGAGTACACCCAGGGTGCGGCTGAGCAGGGTGGAGCCGTACCAATCCAGCGAAGCCTTCGGCGTGCCCATCCGCGACGAACGGCCACCCACCAGCACCACGCCAGCCGCCGCCGCCGCCGGAAGGACCAACGCAGACATGCGCCCGATCGTAATGTCGCTAGTGCCGCGCTAGCTGGTGGACCCAGGACGGTCGAACCCGGGCAGAGCAGGGTTCGCGGCACGGAGGAACGGCAGGAGGTGCTTTTCTCGCCAAAGCTGTTCGCACGCGGCGTAGCCGCTTGGTGTTGTGCTGAACGGTGGCCCAGTCCAGCCGCATTCGCAGCGGGGCACGTACGCCACGTAGCAACCGTCCAGGTAAGCGGGCGCGTCGCTCCAGACATCGGCGAGCGCCCCGTCGGTCCTCCGACCAGCGACAACACAGTGGTGTTCGCCGCTGGCTTCGCCAACCTCGCCCACCCGGTGAAGAAGCACAGCACAAGAATCCTGCGCCTCGCTGAACGGAAGATGAACAGCACGCGCTCGAACGGGTATAGTTGAGTGACCGCAGCTGAAGCACACTCGCGAAAAGACCACCAGACGTGGAAAGTCCGGCTTGCCGGCCTGGTGTGAGTCGCGACGATCGTGGCCCCACCTGATCGACACGACCGCCCTCAATGCCCTGGCCCGGCATACGCGCCGGTGCGTCTAGGCAGGATCGTCCTCCACTGCGCTGGACGCGCGCCCTTGCGGTTTCGACGCTTTGTCCTGTTTTGCCAATTTACCCGGTTTAGTGGGCTTGTCGGCAGGCGTCAACTGTCCCGGGCGCTCGGCCTTGTCCGACGCCGCAGGCTTGTCTCGATCCGTCGGCTTACCAGGCGCATCGGCTCTGCTTGGGTGCCTTGCCTCGTCGGACCGCTCGGGCTTATCCGAGCGCTGGAGTTCATCCACCCGCTGAGGTTGATCTGGCCCTGCGGCGTTCACCGGGTGCCGGGGCTCATCCACCCGCTGCGGATTGTCGGGCCGCGCCGGGTACACCCGATGCCGCGGCTCATCCACCTGCTGCGACTCATCCACCTGTTGCGACTCATCCACCTGTTGCGGCTCATCGGGTCGCTGCGGCTCATCAGGCCGTGCCGGGTACACCCGATGCCGCGGCTCATCCACCTGCTGCGACTCATCCACCTGTTGCGGCTCATCAGGCCGCGCCGGGTACACCGGTTGCCGCGGCTCATCCACACTCTGCGGGCTGTCCGGGCGCTGCGGCTCGTTCGGAGCTGCGGGCTTGTTCAGTGAGTGCTGCATGTCCGGCCGCCCACCGTGGTCATCATGTTGGACGGCAACAACCCGTTTGGCTTGGAAACTGGGCCACGGCTTGCCCCGATAGATTGGCGGCGTCTTTCGTTCGATCATAGGGGTCAGGGGATTGCCGGAGGCACATCGAACCCGGGCGGTTCCCGTGGAATCCACAAGGATTGCCGTGCCCTTCTCGAGCACCGACTGCACAGCGAGGGCGGCACCGTTGGTGAACTGATAATTGGTGACCCTGAGGTCCTCGGTGACAGCACGTGGCGTGAGCTCGCGAATGTAGGCAGGAATTTGTTGAGATTCAATCTTGTTCCCACCGCTCCAACTGAGCGTGCGGTCGGAGTTAAGCGCCTGTGCCCAGGCGACGCCCGCTTGCGAATCTTGGGTGAGGTAGGAAATGAGCTTCTCTGGGTCGCATGCCATCCCGTTGTCTGAATCGACGGCCGCTTGAACCGACGTACCGCTGTCCCCTAGATTCTCGCCCACCGTTGTCTGGGGGGATATCAGGGGAACAAACGGATGCGATCCTACGCTGCCGCCCGCTTCGAGATAGACCTGCCCGCTCGCCTGGTCATGCTGTTGACGAACCACCAGAACGGTCATCAGCCCCACCGCGACCACAGCAGTCACGAGTAAGGCGACCAAAATCCGGTGCGAGTACAGCCAGCGAACATTCATTATTCAGCTCTCCTCATAGACATGGCACCCCAAAGAGCCGAACCAGAATGGACAATCTGGAGGGGATGGAGATCCTTCGTTGACATAATCCAAACAACTAATCAGCACCTAAGGCGGGCGTTGAATGTGACGGACACGACACCGTACCGGGGACGATCAAGCTAGGCCGGCAGGCACCTTAGAAACGGCCGCATGACCAGTTACATCGACCTACTACTGCGCAGGTAGACCATGACTTGCAGGTCAATCATGGGGTGCGGATTCAGCATGAGAAGACCCCCTTGATGGGACTGTCCCCGACCGGTGCGCAAGCTTAGATCGCCTCGCCAGTGTAGTCAAGGGGTGACCGGCCGACTACTCAGCGTGTCCAGCGCCAGCCCCTTGGACGGCGTGGACAGCCTCGGAATCGTCACCTCGCCGCACCCGGCGGAGCCCGGCATGCCCGTCGCCGACCTGGTCACTGCTTACCGGAAGGCGCCACCGCCCACAGCATCCGGGTCAAGGCCCGCGTTCCTTACGGAGAAGCCTAGCGCTTGGCGATATCAGGTGAGGGGTCGCGAAGCGCCGTTGTGGCGAGGATGTAGTTCGTGGTGACGACGGAGAGCCAGTAGTTCATCCGCTCGGCATTGGTGAGATCGCGCCAGTGCCGGAAGAAGTCTGCCGCGTCATCAAGGGGAAGGCGCCCCTCAGCCTGATGGACTTCGAGGGAGAACGAAGGGGGATGCGCACCACCAGCCTGCACAGCGGCGTGCAGAATTCGAGCCAGCCCGGCCGGTCCGTAGAGCGGGTTCAACGAACATCGGCCGTCATAGGCGAACGGAATAGGTAGCCGATAGAGAAAACTGCGATGATCCGACAACCGCGGGATGAGCGGGTGGCCGTCATGCAGATGATAGTGAACGGTTGCACCGAACTCGGCGGTGGCCTTGATGAGGTGCAGCAGTGCGGGGAGCGCAGCTGCGGTCGCATCTTGAACCTCGCCCACCAGGTCGGGCAACCGTGGGTCCTCCGCCGTGAGCTCGTCGATGTGAAGACCTGGATGGAGCATGGCAAATCGGGAGCGGGCGCGCCGGATCCCGACGTGCCCAGTGTCGATGCACAGGCCGACCCCCTCGACGTCCCGCAACTGCTCACCGATCTCGGCGAATTGCCCAAGGTCCATGCCAGCGGCGTACTCGAGGTATACGGTGGGGCGGTCGGCCCGCCCGCCAAGAGAGCGCATCGCGGCCACCACCCTCGGAATCTCTTCAGCCATTCCGGTCTTGTCGTGCACGACCAGACCGGCAACCCGATGAGCGAAGCGGCTCTGGAAGTGCCCGACCACGGCTCGACCGTCCTCAGTGCGCACATCGATGCGCCGGTCCAGGTGCACGGTGGGCAGCACGGGCGAGTCCGGCACCCAGCTCAGCACGTCCTCTAGCTGTCCGGATGAGCCCGCGTAGACCTCGGCGGCCATCCCCGCCTGCGCAAATCGCAGACGAGCTAGCCGCAACAACGCGGCGTCGCCACTCACTGACTGGAGGAACAATCCACGCACGGGCGGCGGCGGCGCGGCAGGAGGCCCGCCGGGCAGGTCGGCGGGCGTCGGGTGGGGAATCGTGAACACCGCGATCGACTCGTCATGGGCCCTCCGGAGCCGTCCACCGGACTTCGCCCGGTCACTCACCACGACGATGCGGTCCCGCGCCAGCCAGGACACCCCTTCGATTTCGCGGTACACCGGCTGCCCGTCCCCGTCGCGGGGAAAGTCGTACACCGTTCCGTCGCCAACGACCGACCAACCCGCGCGGGCCAGCCACCCTACCCACAGGGCCGAGGACACCTGGGACACCACCGCGATGTGGTCCCCGTCGAGTGCGATCCCGGCGTAGTCACGGAATCGCACAGTTCGCGGCAGCTGAATCGTGGCGATCCGCTCCCACGTCTGCGGGCCCTCGGTGAACACCTGGATCCTTCCGCCACCGGGAGCACGACCCTGTGCGCCCGAACGGCATCGGTTGCCCTCACACAGGCCGAGTAGGTGGAGACGGTCACCGCGGCGCACGCAGGTCAGACCCTCGATACCCTTGTTGGGCCGTTCCAGGGGGAAGTCCAACAGCTTGCTCGCAACCAGCCGGTAACGTGCGTCGTACTCCTCGACACAAGCCCGGAACGGCGGCCCGTCCGGAAGGGACTCGATCAGCACGAACAGCCGCCCAGTGGCCGTGTCGTACGCCAGGTCCTCATAGTCGGCTCCCCGGCCGCCGGTCAGCTCGACCAGCCGGTGCACCCCCGGTACGGCAAACCTCTCGTCGATCAGCCCGAGCGCGGACAGGTTGTCGAATACGACATGGCACAGCCCGTCCCGGACCAGCACGCCGCTGGCCTCCAGCCGGGCCGGCGCCTCGCCCCCACCCAGCAGGTCGGCGATGCGGGCTTCACTGGCCAACTCCAGCACCGGATGCTGAGGGCTCATCGGTCACGCCCGTCCGGGGAGCGGTTCCAGATCGACCGGGAAATGCACACCGCTGGCGCCGCGCGGATGCTCCCGCCGGAGTACCGCGAACTGCTCGCGGGCCCGATCGTAGCGCATCCGGACGTAGTGAGTGATCGCTTGGACCGTCGTGTCAGGTCGGTGCAGCTCATTCTGCTTGGCGTTGGCGAGGTAGACCTCGTCGTTGCTGAACTGCCGGCCAGTGTGCGGTGCCCCGTGCGGGGTGTCGGATTCCAGGTAGGCGGACTGGAGCACCCGGTCCCACAATCCACCGCCATCGGGCCCGATCGCAGCGGTGATGGCACCGGGATTGACGTCGGTATCGAGCAGATACTCCAGGTGATCGAGGTAGTAGCGCAGGAAGTCAGGACTACGCAACAGGTTCTGCACCAGCGGGATGCGCGAGGTCCGGTGCGGCGCATGGTTCTCCCGGCAGTAGTTGACGGTGTTGCCGGGCCAGTCGATGAGATCGGTGTATTGCCAGGCGGTGTCAAAGTAGTCGATACCGAAAGTATTGTCGTAGTCCCAGGGCAGGAAGGTAAAATACGGTGAGTTGGTGACGTCGTGGGCGGCGCCGCGACGTCCGGAGTTGTAGAGGAAATAGTTCGACGGCGTCGCGAAGTAGTTGTCCCAACTTCCCAGCAAAATGTTGACGCCGGCCCAGCGCAGGAACGCGTGCACGTTAAGGATCTCCTGCAACCGGTCACGGAATGCGTCGGTAGTGAACCGGGCGTCGCCGTCCGGAAGTCCGGTGCCGTCAATGGCGCGGATCAGCCCAGCAAGGTCCTCGAAACCATTCGCGGCCGGGTCGTCGGTGTCCGTGCGCAGATCATAGGTCGGGTTGTCAGCCGGGGCGCGGTACTGACGGCCGCTGTCGTCGCCGTCGGGGCCGGCGCGACGCTCCAGCGTGGCGCAGCCGAGGTGACCGCAGCTCGCCTTGTAGAGGTTGCCGCGGTCGTTATCGCCGAAGCGATCGTGCAGGTAGCGCCGGTCGATGTCCTCGATGATGGAGTAAAGCCCCCGGTAGCGGCCATTGATCGTGAGCCTGGTGTAGCCGTGCCGCGACGCCGGTACGGCTGCTCTGGCGAACAGTCGCCAAGCCAGCGCCTCGCGCATCTGGGACGGGTCGTTATACATCGCCTTGAAATTGAGCCGCGACATGCCGACGAACCGCGCCCCCTTCCCCGCGGTGACGTTCGCCCGCCAGGAGCGTTTCGGCACATCCAGCGTGCGGTTGCCGGTGTTGGCCAGGGCGAAGCTCGAGGTTGCGAACAGCACTCCGGCCCCGTCTGGTGGCGGGGCGGCCCGCTGGTCATCGTGGGCGATCGGCCACAGCGACAGCTGCGCGCCGACCGGTGCGTCAACCGGGCCCTTGAGGGTCGGCGCGTCCTCGGGCCAGCCCGTCACCTGCACCAGGTACATCGGCGCGGCGAAGAACTCATCCTTGGTCAGGGCTACCGACGAGTACGACCCGACGGCGGTGCCGGCGGCCGTCGGACGGCCGTCCGGACCGATCAACCGCAGTGGTGAACTCTCTTGACCCTCTGCCAGTAGCTGTGTGAACAGCACGTCGAGCTCTGCGACGGTATGCAGCGAGCCGTCACCGCGCCCGGATTGCTCATTGGCCCGTGCCGCGAGGTCGCGCTCCCTGCCCGCGGGCAGCCGGGTGAACACGATTGCTTGATCCGCGAACAGCGCACGGAACTCATCCCTGTCTACCGCTTTTTTCATCGCACACTCCGCACTCTGCTGGCCACGTCCATGCTGAAAGAGACCCGATGGACGCCCCTAAATACGAGGTTCCACGGTCCTGGTGCAGCCGTGCGAAGGGTGCATGACGTGACCGCCGGTTGCACACCGACCAGATGAGGCAATCCCAAGCCCCGGCTGGACTGGGCTGATCGTGCCAAGACCCTGCGGATCCCGCCAGCACCACAGCGGCAGACGGACTCGACGTGGCGCCAGTTCCTGCGCACCCAGGCATCGACGATGCTGGCCTGCGACTTCTTCCACGTGGACTGCGCGGCGACCCTCCAACGGCTCTATGTCTTCTTCGTCATGGAAACCAACTCCCGATACGCGCACATCCTCGGCGTGACAGCGAACCCCGACGGGCCCTGGATCGTACAACAGGTCCGGAGCCTTCTGATGGATCTCGGCGATCGCGCCGCACAGTTCCGGCTTCCGGTCCGCGACCGGGCCCGGCAATTCACCGCATCGTTCGATGCGGCCCTGGCCGATGCCCTTGCAATCGACGGTCAAACAGCAGAAGGCTTCACTGATCAATAGAAATAGAGTTTGGACCCACCGGAGTCCTGATAGATCCTTGGCCTGCCCGCCGGTGTGGCGTCAGACCCATACGTCGCGCATAGATTAGTCCGGATGCTGGCGAGCTTGAAATAGCCAGTAAAGGTGAAGTTGTCCGGTGTATCAACGGGGACAATCGAGAATTCTTCGGCATGGTCGTTGTTGCTTGCCGCACAGGTGTAGAGATATTTGTGCCCCTGACCCGTGACGAGCGTGTTACTGGCGTGGAGAACGCGGCCGTAAGCCTGATTGGTAATCGACTTTCCGTTTCCAAGATCGCCGAAGAACCATAGATCCGTTTTGTCATTATTGTCGGGAAGGGGCTGATGATAAACCTCGAAGTTCAGCGGATTGGGTATGCCCGCTGGAATCCCTTCGGTATTACTGGCGTGCAGGCATTCACTGGTGTCATCCTTGAGGACATAGACTGCACTGGTGCCAGGCAGCCCGGCGCAGAGATAACCGGCCGATTCGGCCAGCCGTAATTGCTGGCGTACTGTCGCAATTTGCGATACGGCATTGGGCACACCGAAGCCTACGAGCAATGCCTCCATTTGATCGATCATTGGTTTCAGCCTTGTCTGTTGAATCTCGCGGCTGAACACGGTCTCCCGATAGGTCCGAATCTGGTCGATCAATTGTGTACGACGTGCGGCGTCGTTGCGCACGAGCTTCGCGATCAGCCCATCAGTGCCCATCTTAAAGCGCCTCTGGGGCTGGAAAATCTGATCAATACCCCAATGGATCATTTTGAACTTGACGTTGTCCACTCCGGGTGCCGCGACGGCATTCACGTCATTGTAGATATAGGTGTTATTGGTGTTGTCGGCATAGCCATCCCAGTGCTTGAGAAGAAACTCCATCGCATATACTTTGATGAACTGGTCTAGATCCAGCACCTGGCCCGCACCAGCCAGCCCATTCGCGGCGATATGATCGTCGGCAAACTTCAAATCGGCCTTGTCGTCGAATTTGGAAAGCGACTCCGTCGCGATAAATGGCAACCTCGCGCCGACGAAATCGTCGTGATGCTCGAGTTCGTACAGATTTCCTCTCATATTGCCGTTGAAATTTCTTTCAATGTAGGGCTTCATGACTGGTTCGGCATTGACATAGATGCCCGGACTGTTGACGCCACCCAGTCCCTGCCCAATCAGATTTCCATTCACAAATACCCGGGCAAAATTACAACGCGAATGGGGCAATCCGGCCATTGCGAGCAATGTGTAACCCAGCGGCTGCCGAATATAAGACTGATCTTGAATGGAATTGTTGAGCGTCAGATAGCGTGACCCGATCAGGGCTTCGACCACTGGGACGTTGGCCGCACTGAACTTGCCGAAGTCAATGTGCACGCAAGGCTTTTCACTGTTGAGTGAGCCGCAGAATGATTTCTTCTTAACGCCCACATCGGTGAACGTGGTCCGCGCGGGAAAGCTCGTTCCAGATATCTCGACCGAAGTCGCTTTACGCCACGTGAATCGGCTGCCGCCAGTCCATTCGAAGTTGCATACACCACCGGCTGGTTGCTCGGCCCGCACCGCATCCCAATCACCTTGCGTCATCGCAATCTTGATAGTGAGTACATTGTCGATTGTATAAAGAGAATCAAGCGCTTGTTGCTGTTGGACGCTCATTTGTCATACCCCCGTGCGGGCTGTCGAAATTTATGTGTTGGATCTCACCGGGCACCAACGGGGCGCGTCGGCTACCCGACGGCGCCACGCACTACGGAGCATGCGGCGAGAACACCGGATTCGTCAAGCACCAGCCATTCGCCGCTTCCCTTGATCGTTCACGGAGTTCGTAGTTTCAGTTATCGAGCTTGCTTTGGTGATCTTCGCCTCCGCTTCTGATCCTGGTTTCGGGTGAGGGTCGTGGTGGGTGGCCCGGCGGTCGTGTCGGTGGCGCCGGTTCCACTGGCCGGTAGGTTCGTCGGTCGGAGTCTGGGCACGCGCCCGGGGTCAGGTCGGCGCGGTCAGGGTGAACGCGGCCCGGAACGCGGCTTCGAGTTCCCGGGCCCAGGGCCAGGTCTGCGGTATTTTGATCTTCCTCTTGCGTTGGCCGCGGACGATCCGCACGGCGGTGTGCAGGATCCGGTAGCGCAGCGTCTTGGGTTCAGCGTGTCAGCACCAAGATCGAGCTTTGCTGGATTCCGGTTTCCGCGGGACGTCATCCTGGTGGCGGTGCGCTGGTACCCGCGCTACAGCCTGTCGTACCGCGATGTGGAGGAGCTAGGACGAACGTGGCATCGTGGTTGATCATGTAACCGTCTACCGCTGGGTGCAGCGGTTACTTCGCTGCTGGTTGATGCAGCACGTCCCTGCCGGCATGCTCCCGGGAATCGATTGGTTCGTTGATGAAATGTTTGTCAAGGTTGCCGGACGGTGGGTCTATCTCGCTGAACTCGCCCTCGCCATCTGATCGGAGCGCCACACCGATCAGCCGCACCCGTTTCCTGTCAACGCAACAGACCCGCCAAACCACCTCGGCGACCTCCTCGCCATCGCCCTAGCAGGTCCGAGTGCGAGTAAGGCGGTCATGGTGGAGCTGAGGGGAATCGAACCCCTGACCTTCTCGATGCGAACTCCCGGCACAGTGGTCGCTGGGGGTCATTTCCGCTCGTCGTAGGCCGTTGGCAGGCACATCGAGACGGTATAGGTCGGTGTCGTTGCTGTACTTCGCTGCTGTACAGCAGCCCGTCCCCGGACGGCTGGCGGACCATCGACGGGCCCCTGAACAGACTAGCGGCGGGACCTGGCTTTGTACTGGCTGAGCCGGTGTGATCCGTTGTGCCGACTCCACCACTGAGTAGGCGGCCAGGGCAGGTGTTGCACCACCTGCCCTGGCCTTGATCCCCAACCCTGAGATGGAGGGTGGAAACCCGATGGCAGAGGCTACGCAGTTCGATCCGGACCGGCTTCGGGTGGTCTTGGATCACGGTGAGGTGGTGGAGCTCGACGGCGGCACCCTGGTCATTGATGGCGAGGAATCGCCGTCCGTCGTGCTGCGCTTGGCGCCGTGGCGTGCCCGGTCCATGGCGCGGGTGTTGGAAGAGTGGTCGGCGGTCTCCGGTGTGCTCAACCGAGTGGGCAGGCCGAGCTCCGACGAGCTAGGCCTGTCCCGCACCCTGGAACTCGCGGCGTCCGTGCTCGGCGATGGCGACGGAGCACTCCTGCGATTCCCCCGCGGCGACTACACGGTGCCAAGTGGGCAGCGGTTAGCGGCCGTGGCGGTGTTGGCGGAACGGGAGGCGGGTTTGTCAGCGGTGCAGCGGTTGGCGTTGGTGGACGCGGCGTCGTGGTGGCTGACCGACCCGGCCGGCGGCCAAGAGCTCGCTTACGCGCTGATCGACGGAGTATGCGCACAGTCGGTGACTGCCGAGCATGTGTATCTCGCGTTGATCACTCCCCCCGATCAACCTGCAGACCAGTCGAGTGACTGACCAGAGGATCTGCCCGAGCAGCTGCCCGGAATTTCCGGTCATCGGCTCCGGTCAAGGCTCACGCGCAGCTTGATCCGCGAGGGACAAGGCCAGGCAAGATCGACTGTAGAGGCCCGGCGACCCGTGAGGACTTCTCCTTTTCCGGGTTGCCGGGCTTTGTCATGCGCGCCGCCGGCGGGCCGGCCGCCCGCAGCGCAGCGAGGACCGGACCGGCCCGGCGAGCAAGCGCAGCGGCCGAAGGCCGCTCTTGACCGGAGAAAGGAAACTCCTCACAACGCGTGCATGTGTGGTCACGTTGCGCGCATCCGGCGGGCTACCACCAGCTGTGCTGCGGGACTGCCAGCCGGGACTAGTGCAATCGGGAGCTATCAGACTAGGGGCGGGACCTTCTGTCGGCTCGATGCGCTCGGTGAGATGGATCCCGTGGTTAAGCACGGCTTTGATCGCCCGTCTCGTAGCGAGGCTGCGGGCCTCCTGGGTGATGCAGGCGCGGACCCGAGGGCGGCCGGTGTGCGTAGTGTCCGGCTGCCCGCGAGCACCGTGGAGCCGGTTCAGGGACTGAATTCCGGCGTGCTGGTGGTCACGTTGAACGACCACTACCTCGACCGTGGCCACCCGGCCCCGCGGCACCGGCAGCACGGGCAGCACGGGGTCACCGGCCAGCGTGACCGCAGCAGCCTACCCGTCCGCGTGCCCGGCCAGCAGTTGCATCCCCGGCTTCGCCGCTCGTCGTGGGATGGTCCCTGGGGCTGTGCAGGGGGCAGCGCGTGAGGCGGCTGCCGTCAGCAGTTGGTCTGCACGGTGGGCAGGTGGGCCTGCCCACCGTGGTGGAGGAGCTGCTTGTCGAGGTGGTCGCCGACGGGTTCACGCTGCACTGTTGCGGGCCCAAGACGGCACCGCATGCCCTGGTCGCCCGCTACGAGTGGAACCAGCATGTTGATCTGCTGACCATCCGTGATTTTGATCGGGTCATCACGGCCAGATTGCCCAAGCGTGACGGGGTGGACATCTTCGCTCCCGAGGTTGTGGTGTGGGCGTATGAGGGTCCGCCGCAGCAGACGCTCCGGGCGTTGTTGGAGTTGGTGCACCCGACACATCCCGATGCCCCGATCGGGGAGTATCCGGCGCCAGCGGGCCTGTACGTCCCTCGCGCCCAGCAACGCCCCATGACGATCCAGCCTCCGTCACCACTGCGAGCGAAGGTGCGGGCTGCCCGGCTGGGTGCCGCGATGGCGACCCCACCCGTGGTGATCGCGCCGTGAGCGGTGCCGTGGCGAGCAGGCCACTAGATCCCCGGCTGGCCGCCGGTTGAGTGGGCGCGGCCCCCGACGCCCCGACTCCCGGCGGCCAGCCGGCCACCCACCAACCGATGAGAGGTCAAGTGCATCATGCCTGCTGAAGTACCCCCAGCGGCCCGGGACCGGTGGTGCGATGTCGAGGGGGCTCGGGTGGCGCTGTTCTGCTGGGTCGAGCAGGTCGCTGAGGAACCCGAGCACGGGGCGCTGTTCTCGCGGCTTCACCAGCGGGGCCAGGTCCTCGGCCGGGGTCCCGGTGTGCTCTATGTCCGTTTCCAGGGCGAAGGTCAGCTGATCAGCGTGTCATCCCATCTTGTGCGGCTGCTCCCCGAGGAACCGGCCGAGCGCTGGTGTTGACCTCATCCTGGGAGGGGTGGGTGGAGGGCGGTTCTCCCGCCCTGGGAAACTCGCCGAGCCTCCGGGTCAGCGGTCTTCTTGGCCGCGGCTTGTCGCCTGGGGAGTGGCCGTTGTTGTGGTTGGCCTGGCTCGGGTAGCTGAGTGCGCAGTGTGACGATGAGTTCGTCGTAGCGGGTTTGCTGGTCGGCCAGCCGTTGCGCGGTGTGGTGACGTTCGGCGTCAATGGTGGCGTGGGCGGCAGCTAGCTCGGCGCGGTGCTCGCTGGCTTGGGCCTGCCAGTGCTCGACCTGCCCCCGGGCCGTGGTCAGCTCGTGGGACAGGTGCTCGATGTGGCTGGTGGCCTGGGCGGCTTGCTGCTCGGCGGCTTGCGCCCGTTGGCGCTGCTCGTCGGCCCGTTCCCGCTGGGCTGTCAGTTGGTCGATGAGCTCAGCCCGGCTGGCGGCAGCCTCGGCGAGGTGCTCGCGAGCCCGGCTGGCCTCGGCCTGCAGCGTCTGGACGCGGGTCAATGCGCTCTCCCGCTCTTCGCGGGCGTGGGCCACGGTGACGGCCAGCTCGTCGCGCTCGCCCAGGGCCTGGTCCCGGACGTGCTCGGCGGCCTCCAACTCGGCCAGTGCCTCCTCGGCAGCGATCTCGGCGACCGTCGCTCGCTGTTGGGATTCCTCGGAGGTCCGGGTGGCCTGACGGGCCACCCGGAGTGCCTGGTCGCGCTCGGCTTCGGCGGCATCGATGTCCGCGCGGGCGGCGCGGTGCGCGGCCGCGACCTCAGCAGCGGCATCGTCCCGGTCCGCTGCAGCCCGCGCCGCCGCGGTGATCTGCCCAGCCAGCACGGCCATGCGCTGCTCATGACCGGCCACCTGCTCGGCCACCTCGGCCAGTAGCAGCTCCAGCGTCATCCGCGCCACCGTGACCGGCCGGGCGTCACCGTCGATCTCCCCCCGCTCCGGGTCGCCCGACACGCCGGTGGCGCTCCCGGTAGGAGGAACGGTGATGTGCCCCTTGCTCAACCGGTGCGCGGTCAACCGGGTGTGCCGCAGACCCTCCACTGTCTGGCCGCAGTACTTCGGCGGTGCCCCCCGGCCCGAATACGGCATCCGGTGAGCACAACCGGGAATCTCGCAGCTGACCCACCGCTGTGCTTCCGCGTTGTCCTCGTCCATGGCTCCATTGTTCCGTATCGTTTACGTTTTGTCAATAGTATCGTTCTAATAGTTTCGTATTTTCGATACGATACACGCCGAGAGGCCGATGACACCAAGGCCGCACCCCCCGAGCTCGGGGTGCTGTTCTCCCCCGGTTACTGGGCCTCGGTCGAGCCCGGTGTGCTCTACGTCCGTTCCGAGGTCAGGGGTCAGCTCACCGTGCTACCCCAGCTCGTGCGCCTGCTCCCCCACGAACCGGGCGAGCGCTGGTGTTGACCTCACTGCGAACGAGGGAGCGAAGCGGGCATCCCGTCACGTCGGCGGTCTCGTCCCGAAGCGGGCCAGGGGCAGGGGTCTCGGTGGAGCACCGCATGCGCTGAACGACCGAGACCCCTGCCCCTGGTCTGCTACGCCCTTGGGCGCTGATGTGACGGGATACCCGCGTCACCTGACCCACCACCCTCGTGCCCCAGAGCCCCGAGAACCATCCCGGAGCCGAGGCCCGCCGGAGGCACTGATTGGTGCACCGGAACGCCTCGCCAACGCGCCCTTCCGAGCCGTCGCCGCGCTCACCGGCCCACCCGTCGTGCCTGGCCGCGCAGATCAACAAAAGGCGCTTGACAACTTACAACCGTGGGATGTCTGGACCCCTGCCCCTGGTCTGCTACGCCTATGGCGCCGACGTGGCGAGATACCCGCGCCACCACACGACCCCTACAAAAACCATCCCGGAGCGGAGGCCCCGCCGGAGGCGCCCTAGGAGGCTGGTGTCGAACGGCCGTGTCGGGGGACGGCGCTGGTGGTGGTAGGACGTGAGGGAGGGCGGTCCCGCTGGTCGTTCGGTGAGGAACTGACCCGTCAAGGCCGTTGACCTGAGGCTAT
>JBOHFK010000040.1:0-40865 GCA_050699635.1 Pseudonocardiaceae bacterium
GCTATTTTCCCCTCTTCCCTTTCGAGTCCGGGTAAGCCATCAGGCCCAGGGACACCAATCACCTCCAATCCCTCCCCGCTACGCGGGGGATACAGCAGAGCGCCTCGTGGCGCAGCAAAGGCCGCAAAGACCGAATCACCCCGCTCGACACACACACCGCTGCGGCACTACAGCAATGGCTCGCAGAGAACAACTCCCCGCCGCCAGCGCCGGTGTTCACCCCACAAGGCACCAACCGGAAGATGACGACCGACGCCGTCGCTCAACGCCTCACCGTCCACACCGCCCGAGCCGCACAGGCCTGCCCGACCCTAACCGGAAAGATCATCACGCCGCACACCCTGCGCCACACCACCGCCATGAGAATGCTCGCCGCGGGCAACGATGTCACCACGATCGCGCTCTGGCTCGGCCACGAGTCACCCGAGTCCAGCCGCCCCTACCTGCACGCGGACCTACAACTCAAACAACGCGCCCTCGACCGGACCGCCCCACCCCACACCACCCCGGGACGCTACACAGCCCCCGACGCCCTCCTCGCCTACCTCGAAAGCCTGTAGTTATGCCGAACTTCCAGGCCCGTCCCCGCGCCCCACCAGCACACTCACGCCACCATCGACATAACCCGAACATCGGCATTATTGTCCTTATTCCGACATCGGAATAAGGACAATAATTCCGCCGAGCACAGCAGTAATGCCCAGCGAACCAATGATGACTCGTCGCACGGTGTCCCCCCGTTCAGTTGTCGGTGAACCGTTGCCCCGCATGATCGAGCGGTCCAACCCCCACTACCGGCAATCGGTTCTACCCGGTGTATCGGGTACGGCCACGTACTGTTACCGCTCAAGCCCGGTTGAGCGCCTGACGGCCGCGCTGGAGGAAGTCGCGTTCGATTGCGTTGCCGGTGCGGGCGATCGCCGCTTCGTAGGCCAGCGCGGCCTCGGCGTGGCGGCCCAGGCGCCGAAGCAGGTCAGCCCGGATCGCGTGGAACAGGTGGTAACCATCGAGGTCAAGGTCGTCGACGAGGGTGAGTGCCACAGTTGGTCCCTCGACTTCGCCGACCGCGACTGCGCGGTGCAGCGCCACGACCGCGCTCGGGGCCAGTGACAGGAGGTGGTCGTAGAGCCGCAGGATCTGCCGCCACTCGGTGGCGGCCGCACTCGGCGCATCGCAGTGAACGGCGTTGATCGCCGCCTGGATCTGGTACGGGCCGGGCTGGTTGCGCCGCAGGCATCGCCGGACGATGGCCTGGCCCTCGGCAATGAGGCCGCGATCCCACCCGCCGCGGTCCTGGTCGGCCAGCCGGACCAGGTCGCCATCGGGGGTCGTGCGGGTGTTCCGGCGAGACTCGATGAGCAGCATGAGCGCGAGCAATCCCATGACTTCCGGCTCGTCGGGCATCAACTCGGCCAGCAGCCGTCCGAGGCGGATGGCCTCCGCGCAGAGGTCCTGGCGGACCAGCGCCTGACCTGAGCTGGCGGTGTGGCCCTCGTTGAAAATGAGGTAGACGACGGCCAGCACGGTCCGGAGGCGGTCCGGGAGGTCGGCGTCGGTAGGGACCCGGTAGGGAATGCGTGCGTCGCGGATCTTGCCCTTGGCCCGGACCAGCCGCTGGGCCATGGTCGGCTCGGCTACCAGGAATGCACGGGCGATCTCCGCGGTGGTGAGCCCGCCCAGCAGGCGCAGCGTCAGCGCGACCTGGGTTGCGGGGGCGAGCGCGGGGTGGCAGCAGGTGAAGATCAGGCGTAGCCGCTCGTCGCGCACCGGTCCCTCCTCGGTCGGTTCGTCGCGAGCGTCCAGCAGGGCAGCCCGGGCGTGGCGGTCGTCACGGGAGGATTCCCGGCGGCGGCGGTCGATCGCCCGGTTGCGGGCCGTGGTGATGATCCATCCCGCCGGGCTCGGCGGCAGTCCGGTCGAGGGCCACCGGTGCACCGCTACGGCGAACGCGTCCTGGACCGCCTCCTCGGCGAGGTCGATGTCACCGAAGACGCGGACCAGGACGGCCACCGCACGACCGTACTCGGCGCGGAACACCCGCTCTATCACCGATGCGGGCACCTCCGGCACACCGGACCTCACCCGCAGGTTCCCCCCTGCAACGGCCTGACCTCGATCGGGAGGGTGATCGCCCGGGCGAGCTTGCGGCCCCATTCCAGCGCGGCGTCGAGATCGGGCGCTTGGATGACGGTGAACCCGCCAATGCACTCCTTGCCCTCGATGTACGGGCCGTCGGTCATGAGCACCTCATCGTCCTTGAGTCGCACCACGGTGGCCGTGCTCGGCGGGTGCAGACCTCCGGCGAATACCCAGGCACCGGCCGCCCTGAGCTCGGCATTCACCGCCTCGATGTCCCGCATGATCGGATCCAGGACCTCAGCCGGCGGCGGATCCCCGTCGGGTTGGTAGATGCTGAGCAGGTACTGCTTCATGGTGGTCCTCCCTTGACGAGTTGACGTTACGGCCGGCACGCGCCGGTCTCGCACTCACTACACGAACGCAACCGGGCCGGATCGACATCGGGCCGGATCGACATCGAGTCAGAGCAGCCCGGCGAGCTTGTAGAGGACCAGGGAGCCGGCAACCGCGACGTTGAGGGTGGTGCCGTGGCCGACCAGCGGGATCTCCACGGCCTGGTCGAGCAGGTCCAGCGCCTCCGGAGCAATGCCATCTCGCTCATGTCCGAGTACCGCGATGGTCGGCCCGCGGGCAGCGGGAAGGTCGGCGAGACGGGCGGCGTCCTCAGCCAGTTCCACCCCGACAACGCGGTGGCCCACCTGTCGTTGCCGCGCCAGCCAGCGCAGTGGATCCCCGGTGTAGTGCACCCACGTGCGGCCCGGATCTCCGTACGGGTTCGGGTGCGGATCCCGGCGCGCGAGCCGGTCGTCACCGCGATCGGGAGCTGCGCCCCACAGGAATGATCATCCACCATACCGCGCGCCGTGAACGCGACGCTGCCGACATTTGGAGGCGCCAAAAATGTCGGCAGCGTCGAGTTCACGACAGTGCTCCGGCAAGCCAGCGACCTGACTCGTCGGGCATGGGGCGAAGCCCCGTCAGGGTTCCTCGACCTGTCAGCCTATGACGATTATCTCCAGGAGTCGGCTTCCCGACGAAAGTGGAGGGAGCCGGAACTACCAGATACCTCGGCCCGCCGGGTGAGCAGCACGGACACGCGGTGCGCTGCGTAGAAACTGGCTACCAGGCTCGCGACGAGAACCAACCCAAGGGCGAGAATGTTGCCGTCAACGGGCGGAGCCGGACCGCCACCAGCCTGGGTACGGGCAGAGCCGGTCAGGAAAGGCACGATGAACAGCACGCAGACCCCGAGCGCGGCCTCAACGGCCACGACGGCCGGGAAGTGCCGCAACGTGAGGGCGAAACCTGTCCCGATCTCACCGGCCGCGTGGGCCCTTGCGATACGCGGTGTGAGCAGAAGCTCGTTGTAGGCGCCGGCCGACACCACAGCGAGCACCAAGAGGATCTTGACCAAGAGGAACCGCCCGTACGTCGTGGTGACGAACTCGGCGAGACCCCCGACGTGCTTCCACGTCAGCCAGGAACCCGAGATGATCACCGCGCCCATGGCAGTGAGCGCGAGGACGCTGAAACGTTGCCACATGCGAGCCCAGCACAGCCCCGCGTGCTTGGTCAGCGCACGCCGGGTCCTACCCAGCAGCGCGAGGCCGGCCACCCCGCCCAACCAGGTGCAGCCGGCGACGATGTGGGTCTGCGTCAGAACAGAGCCGAGCACGACGTCGAACATCTCCGCGCCCAGGTTCGTCGGCAATGACAGCACCAGCGAGGCCGTCACCGCGCAGACTGCGGCGGAGGTGGCCACACTGTTCAGACGGTCCCGGACGCCTGGCACGAACAGCGCGACGAGTAGCGCCGCCACTACGACGAAAAGCACGTTCTGCACCAGGATCAAGGTCCCCGACGACACCCAGGCACCAGCCTTCGCGGGCAGCACGAGAAAGTGCCACATCCGAGCCGGGGCCAGCGCTGCACCGAACGACGTGCCCGCGTCCGCGCGGGCCACCCGACCCGCCAGCTGGAGATAAGCGGCTACCACGAGCGCGACACCAGACCAGGCGAGCAACGTCGCACTCCGGCGCCGCATGACGACCACGTCGGCCTCCTCGATGCCCGGCTCTGACGCCCCCAGCACCGGACGCACGACCCCGAGATAGGTCACCGTCCCCCCGATGACCGACGCCAAGGCGACGAAGTAGGCGAGCTCGCTCAGCACCCGCCACCAGGCGGGCCACGACGCGGCCGCAGGCGGCGCCAATATCAACTCAACAAACAAATCGCCCATAACGGACGTAGGTTAGGCTTAGTTAACTCTGATGGCAAGGGGCGGTGTCTACCGCACATCACCTCAGGCTGGCGCGCTCTTGTCCGGACACGGACGGTTCGGGTTTCTGCCCGGTGGCTAGATAGCGGACCTGGCCTGCGATGGCCATCGCGTGGTCGGCGAAACGCTCGTAGTAGCGACCGATCAGCGCCGCGTCCACTGCTTGTGCTACGCCGTGTGACCAGTCCTCGGCGAACAGGATGCCGAACAAGTGGCGGCGCAGCGCGTCCACCTCGCCGTCCGCCACCGTCATTTGGTCGCCGGACACCGGATCCTGGTGCTCGATCGCGGTCGCAGCGTCGTCGGCGAGCTGGCTGGCTAGCAGGCTCATCCGGGCGAGCACCGGACGGATCTCGCTGACGATCATGGAGTTGGGCTGCTTGAGCCGGACGACGATGGCGACGTGCTGGGCGAGGTCAGCCATGCGCGTCAGATGACCCGCCACCCGCAAGGCCACGATCACCACTCGCAGGTCCGCGGCAACCGGGGCCTGTAACGCAAGCAAGGCGACACAGCGCCGCTCGGTGTCGTCGAGCATCACCGTCATGCGGTCACGGTCAGCGATGACCAGTCCCGCGAGCGCGAGATCCCGCTGGTGCAACGCGATCGACGCATTGTTCATCATCCGGCTGGCCAGCCGGGTCAGTTTCGCAACGTCGGCGACCAGGTCGTCCAGCTCGGCATGGAATGTGGCTCGCATAACCGTCACCTTCTGTTCCACACAGGCGGACGCCAGCGAGGTGCCCGCCCAGATCCGTTCTGGTGGAGTCTTCCAGCGCTGCGGCCCTGCAACCTCATAATACTGCTCAAGATTAGTATACCCTTACTTTCTTTAGTCTACCCTTAGTTCTTGACGAGAGTCGTCGTGCACCGTGCCCTAGCTAGCGCGCTTGATCGTCCGCTCGCGCTGCCGGGTCGAATGACATCGAGCGTGGCGCGTGCCACAGACCATCTCGCCAGAACATGACCCGCTCACCGGCACGCTCCCCAGCCCGGTGGATCAGCGTCGCCGGGCCCCGGCAGGTCCCGGCGTCCCCCGCGAGCGAGCGGTGCGCGTCGAACAGGCCGACCGTGGAGAAGCTCGAGTGGCAGGCAGCGCAGTGCGCTGTGCAGTCACCGATCCATAGGGCGGTGCACCCACTGCAGGAGTACGGGCCATGCGATGGCGCGACCCCACGACGGCCCGCTCGAGCCTGACGGCCATTGGCGGATCCCCGCACTGCGCCAGCGCCGGGTAGCGCACACAACTCGAAATCCAGGGTTGCTTGGTCCACGTTCACCCCGACGCCTCCTCTGACACCGACAGATCACTATCCGCGAGTGAACCGATCAGACGGGTCAGGCACGCCGAGCCGGGTCGCGTACTTTCCCGACGAGGGCTGGGTCGATCCCACCCGGCTCGTGGCCGCGCTGCTCGCCACGGCCCAAGCGTCGGGAGCGCAGGTGCGGTCACATTCCGCTGTGGTGGGGATGTCGATGACGGGGGAGCGCATCGACGGGGTGGGTACCTCCGACGGCGAGACGGTGCGCACCGATGCGGTGGTCAACTGTGCCGGTCCAGGCGCGGGCAAGGTCGCCGCGCTGGCGGGCGTGGAACTCCCGATGCGCAACACCACGGGGCTGTTGGCTTACACCGCGCCCACCGCGGTGGCAGTCGGATAGCGGTGCTGACCACCTCACTTCAGTTGACGACGCAGCGGCTGCGACTCGACGGGGTGAACTCCGCGCGCGAGGTGTCGAGCCGTCGAGCCGGCTCGACCGCTTTTCGTAAGGACGTGGCGCCGAACCCGATGTGGACAGTGTCGCGAGAGCGATCGACGAGCTCGGGGTTGGCCGCCGGCGAGGCAGCCGCCCGGATCAGCTCAGGCGAGCAGGTAATTCACCAGCACGGAGGGTTGCGCCAAGGCGATCAGGTGGCCGCCAGGCAACACATCCGCCTCGACACCGAGCCGATCCCGCGCTAGCGCCTGCTGGAATTCGACGGGGAAGAAGCGGTCGTCCGCTCCGGCCACGACCCGGATCGGGATTGCCGGCCATGCCTCGAAGTCGCAGACCGACCCGAACACCGCGTCGGCCTCGGGCCGCTGGTGCGGCTCGCCGGCAGCGGCGACCTCCGGCGGAACATCGTGCAGGAAGTAGCCGGCCACGTCGAACTGCGTCGGGTAACCACCCCGTATCGCCGCGGCCTCGCGTGCCTGCGGCGCTCCGGTATTCCCCCACCACGCGCCGACCGTCTCCCCGGGCGACGGGATCATCGCGTTCACCAGTACAACGGCGCGTACCGAGACCTTCGCAGCCACCAGCGGTGCGGTGAACCCGCCCAGGGACTGCGCGACGAGCACCACGTCGTCACGGTCGCCGATGGCGTTGACGACCTCGCGGGCGTACTCAGGCAGGCCAGCGGCCTCGTCGTCACCGGGCAGGTCGACCGCGATCGCTTCATGTCCCGCGCCCAGCAACAGGGGGATGACGCGATGCCAGTACCACGCCACACCACCGGCGCCCGGGATCAGCACGAAGGTGCTCACGATCCGTTCTCCGGGGCCGGACTCGTCATCACGATCATGCTCGCATCTCCATCCTCCTGATTGAGTCGTTCATGTACTCAGACCGCCGGGCCTCACGAGACTCATCGGTCAGCCGCAGACTCGACCAATCCCCGCACAGCTGTGGGAGGAACGCGGCGATCACGATGCGTTGGGGTCCGCGACGCCAGCGCATGACGACGTTTCGGTGCACGGTGAATCCGAGGAGCCCGAGCCGTCAGTGCACCGCCAACGGGCCAGTGATCGCTATCTTGGAAGATTTAGCCGCGCTGAGCGCGGCTAAATCTTCCCAAACGGTGATCATGGACGTCCGCTCGGTGACCTTCGCTCACTGACTCACTGCTGGCACGCTCACCCAGGGACCCACGATCATGATCAACAGGCCGCCGCCATCCACGTTCGGCGAAGATGCGGATCGACTTCTAGGGCACTGCCGGTTCACAGGGTGGTCAGGAGTCCGACGACCCGGTCGGCGTCGTCGTATGCGCGCAGCTCGACGAACAACGCCGATGCTTGCTCCAGGGCGACACGCGCGTCGCCCGGGCGGCCCACCTCGACGAGGGCACTGCCGAGGTTGTTCAGCGCGGCGCCCTCACGGTGGTGGTCAGCGATCCCGGCGGCGGCGTTGACCGCGGCGGTCGCGGTGACTGTCCAGTCCTCGAGGTAGCGCTCCCGGTCCAGGAACGGGGCCAGGCCCAGCGCCATGTCGATGGCGTGCTCGCGGTGGGCGGGTGTGCCGGCAGCCCGGACGACGGCGGCGACCAGGTTGGCGCGCTCCGAGCGTAACCAGTCCAGGGCGGGTTCTACGGTGTCGAAACCGTTGGGTACCTGGGTGGCCCCAGCGGACAAGCGCCGGGCGGCGGCGTGGGTGGTGTCCCGGTAGTAACCCAGCAGTCGTGCGATCGCCTGATCCTGGCCGTCGTGCTGGGTGTGGGCTCTGGCGTGCTCCGTGGCGAACACGCGGAGTTGATCGTGCATGCGCCACCGCCCGGGCCGGCGGCACTCCAGCAGCTGCGCCCTGGCCAGCGCGATGAGGCTCTGGCGGACCCGCTCGACGGGCTGATCGGCCAGCACGGCCACCGCCGGGGCCGCCACGTCGGCGCCAGGCACCATCGCCAGCAGACGAAACAGCCGGGCCAGGGGGTCGTCGAGGCAGCGGTAGGACACCTCGAGGGCGGCCCATCCCGCCCACCGCGGAGCCTGCCGCCGTGCGGTCTCCTGAGACAGCTCTTTGACCAGATCGGCGGCCGGACGGTCGGGGTCGTCGGCCATCAGCACCGCGATGGTTTGCAACGCCAACGGCAGATGCCCGCACAAGCGCGCCAGCTCCGCAGCCGCCGCCGGGTGTGCACCCAGCCGGGAGTCGCCCGGGCGGCGGGAGCCCAGCAATTCGACGGCAGGTCCGGATGCCAGCACGTCAACCTCCACCAGCCGCGCGCCGGGCAGCTCACCCAGAGTGTGCCGGGAAGTGATCAGCACCCGATGCGCCCGGCCGGCGGGGAGCAATCCCGCTACCTGGTCTGTGCTGCCGGCGTTGTCCAGCACCAGCAGCACCGGCCGGGAATACTGGCTCAGGTGTGACATCAGCTGGTGGTAGGCGCTGGCCTGCTCCTCGACGGTGGCCGGTAGGTCGGCGACCGGCAAGCTCGGATCCAGGGCCCGCAGCAGCGCGCCGTACACCCGCTCCGGGGCCACCTGGGCGGCTGGGTCGGAGTCGCCGCCGTGCAGGTCGACGACCAGCGCCCCACCGGGAAACCAGCCCTGCGCTACCGCGGTCCGGGCGGCCTGCCGGGCCAGCGCGGTCTTACCCACCCCCGCGATCCCAGACACGACCACCCTCGCTGAGCCACTCGGACGTGGACCGAGCCGTGGATCGAGCAGCGCCAGCAGCGCGGCGAGTTCCTGATCGCGGCCCACCAGCGCCCCTGACGACGGTTCACCCGCGGTGATCACTGGCAGCACCATCGCCGCCGCGGCCCGCGTCCCCACCTCAGCGGTGCTATCCGGTGGTGAGGTGCCGGGCGAGCCCCGCCGCGTGGCCGGTCCGGGGCGGGAAGGAGACACACCCCCGGCGGCCGGTACGGAGTCGGTGCCGGCCCGTCGCGGATACCGCCACCACGCCACCCCACCGCTGATCACCATCAACCCGACCACGGCCCCCGACCACACCCAGCTCACCGTCACCGCTCCCGTCCAGAATCTTGCCCGAAGGAGCGCCGACGATACCGACCCAGTGTGACCACACCAGCACAAGGAGCAACTAACCATGCGGGGTGTGGACCGGACTTCTCGGCGCCGTAACAATCAGCAACATCGGGAACACAATCAGTGCTTATCCTCGCTCGCCCCACCACCGGGCTGACGGAGGCGCGATGGGCACGACCGAGACAACGGCGTCGGCCCCGCCGGCTCGCCGGGGGCGCTGGATCGACCACTGGGAGCCGGAAGATCCCGGGTTCTGGGAGAAGACGGGCAAGCGGGTGGCGAACCGGAACCTGTGGCGATCATCGTGATGCATCCCGGCACGTCGTTCACCACGTTCGCGGCGCGCTGCGCGACGCAGCCCGGGATCCGCAGACCTGGGTGATGTCGTTTCTCTACTCGGCACGTTCGGCTCGTTCATCGGCTACAGCAGCTGGTCCGGCTGGCAGTGCCCACTGAAGCAGGGGCCAGGGAGAATACGCTGCCAGTGTGACCACGCAGACTGTCCGCCCATCGACCGTCACGCTCGCCGCTGTAGCCGATGTGCTGGCGGTGTTGGTGTTCGCCACTGTGGGGCGCGGCTCACATGCTGAGGTGGTGGACACGTTCGGGGTGCTCGCTACTGCGGCGCCATTCCTGCTGGGGCTCCTGTTCGGGTGGCTGGTCATCCGGGTGTGGCGGGCTCCGTTACGGATGCCGGTCGGTGTGGCGGTGTGGGCTGGCGTCCTGATTGTCGGTCTCGGTGTACGCGCGGCGTTCACCCACCGATTGCCGCTGGTGTTCGTGCTGATCGCCGCGGTGAGCCTGGCGCTGCTCCTGCTCGGCTGGCGGGCCGTTGCGGGCCTGATCGCACGCTCGCGTAGCCAGCGGAGTCTGTCGGCATGGGACTGATCATCCGTGCTGCACAGCTGGACGATGTCAAGGCGATGGGGCGGCTTACTGTCGCGACGTTTCTGGCCGCGCACCGTGGCCAGATCCCGGAGGAGGTCTGGTCTACCCGGGGTGATGAGTGGTCCGCCGAGGATTCGGCGCGCGACTGGGCGCGCACACTCCGGGCGATTGCCGATGACGCCAGCTCTCACGAGTGTGTCTACTTAGCAGTTGATGAGCCAGACGAGGTGATCGGTATCGCGATGGGCCAAACCGCTCATACAGAGCCCTGGCCGAACACCGGCGCGATCAGGGCTCTGTATGTGCTGCAGGCCTACCAGGGGCACGGACTCGGCCGTCGGCTGGTCGGAGTTGTCGCACGCCACCTGCGGTGGCTCGGCATGCCCGCGCTGACGATCGCTGTGCTGACGGCAAACCTCCCGGCTCAGCGTTTCTATGAGGCCCTTGGTGGCCAGTTCGTGCGGTTCGGCGAGATCGAAGATTCCGGTCACATGCTTCCCGAGATCGTCTACGGCTGGACGGACACCGAGACGCTGATTGCCGCAGCCGGCCTTGACCCCGACCGCGCGTAGTACTTGGGGGCACCATTACGTTCCAGCGGTCCCGATGAAAGATCCTCCTTCAGACGAGGTGTTGGACGAGGTTGGCGGTCGCTGCAGTGAGCTCGACGGTGGCCAACGCACCGTTGACGATGGCTAGCTGCGGCGGGATGTGACCGAGGTCGAGGTCGTAGAGAACCGGCACTGGCAGATCGCCAAGAGCATGCAGGAGCGCATCGTGCTGGCTGAAGTCACCGGAGGACGGGCCGGCCGAGCGGCCGACGAGCACAGCGTTGGCGCGGTCGAACCAGCCGGCCAGGCGCAGGTGATGCAACATCCGCGCCGCGACGACGGCCTCAGCCTCGGCGATCTCGACGTAGACGAGTAGCCCCTCCCCCGCGTGTCGCGCCGCGAAGTCCGCCATGTCGCCGTAGGGCGAACCGGGCAGCATCGAGACCGTCTCCAAGCAGCCGCCGATCAGCCGTCCCGTCGCGCGGACCTCCGTCGCGCTGTCGGGCGCGCCGAGCAGCTTCCAGCGGCCCGGGGTGTTGAGCGTCACCTCCCGCACCTGCGGGTGGAAGGCGTAGTGGTCGTGCCGGCCGTTGCGGTAGGCCGCGGCGGCGCCCTGCCGCAACGTGCTCCCGGCGGGTGCGGTGGCCGCGGCGAGCCACGGCAGCAGCGGCTCGGGGACGACGTTCGGGGTGTCCATGAGGTTGCTGCCGTGCAGGGTGGCGATGCCGGTGCGCAGCGTCAGGGGCACCATCACCGTCGTGAGATCGGAATAGCCGACGAGCCACGTCGGCTCCGCCGCAGTGATCGCGTCAAGATCGAGCAGCGGCAGCAGGTCGATGGCCAGTTCCCCGCCCCAGGGCGGTACCACGGCGCGGATCGCCGGGTCGACGAGCATTGCGGTGAGCTCGGCGGCCCGGTCGGGCGCGGGAGCGCTCGTGACACCGGAGCCGTCCATACAGTCACCGACGACCACCTGGTAGCCCAGATCGCGCAGGTGTTTGATGCAGAACTCCAGCCGGGGCCGCAGCTCCGGGGCCACGCCGGAGGACGGCGAGGTGACCGCGATGCGGTCGCCGGGTCGCAGCGGGGCTGGGTAGCGGACGCTCACGCCGTCCACCCTGCCAAAGTCCTGACCGCGATTAGGTTCCAGTTCGCGCTCAGCAAGCCGCCAGTACCGCGATTAGGTTCCCTTTGGCCGGAGCAGCACTCCAGGAGAACCCTTTCGGCTGCTGCCGGCTCACGACGAGAAGTGGCGTGCCGTGGGTGTCCAGCCAGGATGCGCCACAGCGACGCCGTGTCGTCTCGCCGCGTCCAGCATCCGCTCGTCGTAACTGATCATGAAGCCGAGCGCGGGGCCAAGGCGCAACGCGGCAGCGGTGTGAAGCGCGTCCAGCGTACCCAGCTCCGCCGGTTCCAGCTGGGCCGATTGGTCGGCGAGGGACATGTCGAGCTCAACCACCGACACCGCCGCGAGCAGATCGACCGCGAGGTGCACCGCGTCCGGGTCGGCGCGGGCGACCGCGCGCACGACCTCGGTACGGGCGAGGACGCTGGAGATCAACACCGGTTCGGGCTGCGAGCCCAGCCACTCCTCGAGCTCCGCGCTCTCCGGCTCATCGACCACGAGCTTGACCAACGCCGAGGAGTCACAGTAAAGGATCACGCTGGATCTCACATCCGCTCGCTGCGCATCTCCTGGAGGTGCGCGCTGGGCAGGCGGGCTCCCGCCGGAGTGCTGACCCGGCGCGCGCCAGGCCGCCAGGTCCGTTCCGCGGGCCGGAGCTTGCCCGCAGCGATCAGCTCGGCGACCGCCGCCCGCGACTCAGGCAACGGGACGAGCATCGCGATCGGCCGACCACGATAGTCGTCGGGGTTCGCGTCGAGCCCGGGCTCGCGGATCTCTTCAATGAACCGCCAGATGTCGGGCTGGGAACCGTCGAGGTCGGTAAACCCGTATTCGACCGCGAGTTGACCGGAGTTGACTGACTTCTGGTTCCATCTGGCCCGGTCGGGATCCGATGCCAACGCCGCGACGGCGCGCCCGACGAATCGCGGCGACTCAGACAACGCGAAGTCGGCGGGGGCGGCGGGGTAGTTATCGACGGCGGTCGGATCGAGAGCGTCACGCCAGTTCTCTTCGGAGACGCCGAAGTTGTCGAGCATCATCTCCGAGCGCAGCCATCCAGGGGTGAGGGCGACCGCGGTTGCTCCGTGCGGTGCCAGCTCGTGGCCCTGGGAGAAGGCCAGCCGGTTCACGGTGACCTTAGCCAGGTCGTAGAACACCGAGATCCGGTACCGCGATGCGTTGTAGTCGGCGGTGCCATCGGTCACCTCGACGAGCAGGCCGCCGGGCTGGTCGATGAGGAGTGGGAGGAGGTGATGTGATGTGATGAGGTGGGTGTCAATGGCGAGCCGGAGTATGCGGAGACCCTTGTCGAGGTCGTGTTCCCAAATGGGAGTGTTCCAGTCAGCCGGACCGCCTTTGAGCAGTTCGCCACCCCAGATGTCGTTGACCAGCACATCGATGTGGCCGTGGTCGGTGCGGATCTGCTCGGCCAGTCTTGTCACCTGGCCGGGTTCGAGATGGTCGACCGCGACTGGGATACCCGTGCCGCCGAGTTGCGTGACGAGTTCGGCAGTCTCGTCGATCGTCTCCGCACGGTCGTAGTCGGACCGGATTGTTCGTGCCCTGCTGCTGCGACCTGTGCAGATGACCGTTGCACCCGCTTCGCCCAGAGCAGCGGCGATGCCACGCCCAGCACCCCGGGTCGCCCCGGCAACGACAGCCACCCGACCACGCAGCGCGTCTCCATCTGGCGACCAACCCACAGCCCAAGCTTGCCAGGTTCGCCTCGCTCCAGATCACCGCACCTGATCGTTCACACATGGGGCCGCGGATCTGCGTCTTCAGAGGTTCTCCGCGTCGGGGTGGGAAGAGCCAGGGCTCTGGATGTCGAGCACGAGACCCATGATGACCACGTCCCACAATTCCCCGTTGCTACGACGGTAATGGCGGCGAAGCCGGCCCTCGACGGTGAAGCCCCGGGAGCGGTAGAGGGCCAACGCCGCAGCGTTGTGCGGCCAGACTCCGAGGTCCACCTTGTGCAGGCCGGACTCGCGCGCCCAGCTCAGGCAGTCGTCCAGCAGCTGACCGCCGATACCCTGCCCACGGTGTTGCCTCGCGACCATCATGCCGAGCGAGCCCACGGCGTCGCGATGGCGCACCTGGATCCCGAGATTGCCCACCACGACGTCGTCCACAACAGCAACCAGCACGCAGCTGGCAGTTTCTTCGATCGATCTGAGAATTCTGGACTGGCGTTCGGCGACGTCGAAGCCGGGCTCAGTGCCGATGCCGTCACGTTCCTCCGCGACGGCGGTGAACAGCGTGATGATGCCGTGCACATCGGCTGGGCGAGCTGGACGAATGATGACGTCAAGACCGTCAGACCACGTTGACATCGACCAGCTGCAGACCCTCGACCCGCTCGAAGTGCTTGCGGTTCCTCGTTGCCAGGGGCAGATCGTGGCGCAAGCAGATCCCCGCTTGAAGACAATCGGCGAAGCCGATGGCCGAGCCGGCCTTGTTCAGCACCGCGGCGATCTCGCCGGCGCGCAGCGCGGATGCGAGGTCGAGCGCCACGGTGCGGGATCGGAACAGCCGCAGGATTTGCTCCCGGCGGTCCAGGAAGTCGGTACCGACTCGCAGCTCGAACCCGGTGACCGCGGTCAGCCGAAGCCGGCGCTCGACGAGAAGCTCACGGATCAGCCGCGCGCCAGGGCCACGGCCGCGGAGGAAGTCGATGATCAGATCGGTATCGGCGACTACGAGGCCCGCCACGTTGCCCTCGCCGCACCCACCCGAGCCCGCAGCTCCGCCTCGTCCCGCTCGCCGAGCGTTCCTTCGAGGTCGAGCAGCACGCCGATCTCGTCGTCATCGAGATCACGCAGGTAGGACTCGAGCGCTTCCTGGACGAGCAGGGAGAAGCCCCGCACACCGCGGCGCTGCGCCAGCGCACTGAGCGCGCGGTGCTGCTCATCGGTGATCTCCACCGTGGTCCGCATGCATGCATGCTAGCACGTGCCCGTCTGGGGGCTGGTCGCTGGTGACCCCGCGACTGCCAGCGGTGGTACCATACGTGTGTGGAAAAGACCACCGTCTACTTTCCGGCTGAGCTCAAGCACGCGGTGAGCCGGTATGCGCGCCGCCGCGGAATCTCCGAGGCCGAGGTCATCCGCCAGGCTGTGGCAGATGCAGTGGCTGACGACGAGATCCCCCGCCCTCGCAGCGCACTGTTCTCGAGTGACGTGCTGATAGCCGACGATGTCGACGCGCATCTGGACGGCTTCGGCCTGCAGTGATCATCGCTGATACCAGTGGCCTACTCGCGTCATTCAACGATCGAGAACCCCAGCACGAACGGGTTCGCCTCTGCCTGGACGACACATCCGAGGAGCTGGTGGTCTCCCCTTTCGTCCTGGCCGAGTTGGATTACCTGATCAGCACCAGAATCGGAGTAGCGGCCGAACTCGTCATGCTCCGTGAGCTCACCTCCCAGGCCTACAAGCTCGCGACGGTGAGCGCCGCGGATCTCGGCGCGGCAGCCGATATCGTCGAGAAATACCAGGAGTCGAACATCGGTCTCACCGATGCGTCATTGGTCGTGCTGGCCGGCCGCTACCGCACCCATCGGATCCTGACTCTGGATCATCGCCACTTCCACGCCCTTCGGGCGCTCGACGGGAAGCGCTTCGAGCTGTACCCGTGACCGCGCATGCTGGCTGGCGGCGAAGTGGTTCCGGCGGGCGCCGGCGCCGCGTTGTCTGGGCACCGTCGAAGGATGAGACAAGCTGACGATGGCTTGGGCGGCGCGGACCGGTCCGATACCGCGCCGATCAGTCAGCCCGGGAACGAGATCATCGACGATGGACTGTAGCTGTCTGGTGTTGGCTTTCAGATCGGGTCCGAGCGCCGACAACAACAGGGCGAGTCGCCGGATTTCGGCATGCCGCACGGCATGTTGGCGGGTGACATCGCGTGGTTCCCGGCGCCGGATCAAGCTGGCCAGGGTCGCCTCGTTGAGTGGGCCGCGAGCGATCCTGCGGTCGGTGTCGTCCCCACCAAGCAGCAGCGCCCGCAGCCGATTGCTCTGCTCGATGATCGTAATCGTCAGGTCCTGGCGCGCGCTGAGCAAGATCCGCAAGGCGTCGCGGTCACCGTCGGCGCCGGAGGGCGGCCGGCGATCCGCGTCGACGTGCAATGCGGCCAGGTCGGCACAATGCGCAACGACTTCAGTCAATATAGGCACTGGCATGGTGTCCTTCCCACGTCGGGTCAGCATCGGGCCGTAACCTCGCGATGGCCTTTCATCAGTAGAGCGCCGCAACCTGAGACGCACCTGATGCGCAGCTGAGCGCCTCCTATGATTCGTTCCCCGCTCGACCACCACAAGCAGTGGGACGCGGCTGAGGGTACGCGGACATGAACCAGGGATGAACACCACAAGGTGAACCCCGCGGTACGGAATCCGCGGTGGTTGTTCGCCCGTAATCACAGCCTATTGGCTGCGTGTGGTCGCGTGGCCACCAGAAATGGGAGGCACCAGATGGCTGGACGGTGGACAGGACGAACATCGGCGATCGGGATCGTGGGCGCGGCAGTAGCAAGCGTGCTGGTCGGTGGAGTGCCAGCGGCGGCGCAGCCGGCGCTGAGGGGTTTCAGCGCTGCGCTGGACCACAACGTCGCGGCGGCCAGTGCGGCACCGGGCAACGGGGGTGTCAATCCTTACGGGGTGACTGTCGCGCCCAGCACCCGGGGGGCATCGCGTGCCGAGAGAAACGCGTTCCATCAGACCAACCTGATTTCTGATCTTCCGGGCCAGGGAGCGCAGCTGGTTGATGCCAATCTGAGAAATCCGTGGGGGCTCGCGCTGGGTCCGACCAGTCCGCTGTGGGTGGCGAATAACGCCAGCGGAGTGGCCACCATCTACCGGATCCCGCCCGGTGGTAACAGCGTTACCAAGGTCCCGCTCGTCGTCACGATTCCGGGCGGGCGAGCGTCCACCGGTGATGGCCCAAGCCCGACCGGCCAGGTCTTCAACCCCACTGATGGTTTCGGTGGCGCCCAGTTCATCTTCGCCTCAGAGTCCGGTCAGATCACCGCCTGGAAGCCCAGCGACACGAGCACCGCGGAGCTGAAGTTCAGCTCGCCAACCGCGGTTTATAAGGGTCTGACCCTGGCACGGGCAGCCTCCGGCACATTCCTGTACGCCGCCAACTTCCACGACGCAACGGTTGACGTGTTCGACACCGGCTTTCACCACATCCATCTCGCGGGAACCTTCCGGGACCCCTCGATCCCGGCGAACTACGCACCCTTCGGAATACAGCAGATCAACCGGCTGATCTATGTCACCTACGCCCAGCAGAATGACCAGAAGCATGATGACGTCGCTGGGCCCGGTCACGGCTTCATCGACATCTTCACCCCCGATGGGTTCTTCCTGAAGCGGCTGGCGTCGGGCGGCACCCTCAATTCACCGTGGGGGATGACCCTGGCCCCCGAGTCTTTCGGCCCCTTTGCCCACATGCTGTTGGTCGGCAATTTCGGAGATGGACGGATCACTGTGTTCGATCCCTTCGCGGGCCGCTTCCGCGGACAACTACAAGACGAACAGTCCAAGCCCATCGCCATCGACGATCTGTGGGGACTGGATGTCGGCACCGCCACCACCGCCGGCACACACACCCTCCTGTTCAGCGCCGGCATCAACGACGAACACGACGGCCTGGTCGGCACGATCAACGCCACCCGCTAGGCGCCGGTGGGCGCGGCCAGCGCCTCGGCTGGATGCGCGTCGCCTGGCTAAGCGCGGACCGCGTCAGCCTCGACCGAGAGCGCATCGAGAAGGTCTCGCAGGTCGTCGGGATCGCTGGTCAGCACCCGGTCGCCGGCGCGGGCCAACGACGCGACGTGCGCGTCGACGACGTCAGAGGTACCGGCGGCGCCGAGTAAGGCGCCCAGGCGCTTCCCGGTGTCCAGGTCCAGTGGCGGAGCCGCGACACCAGCCAAGATCTTGGCCAATTGGGCCTGACGCGCACCGGGCCGCCACACCTGCGCCACCGCGGTCGGACTGGTGCGGACGGCGATCCGCTCCTGCTGCGCGACCCGAAGTATGGCGCCCACTTGCCGGTCCCGGCGGTCGATCGCCAGCAGCGCACCTGCGTCGAGCACCAGGCTCACGCGACGTGTCCTCGCGATCCACGAGTGACACCCAGCGTGGCGGCGGCAGCGTCGAGTTCGTCATCACCGAACGGGCCGTCCTCGGCTTCCCACTCATCGAGGGCTGCACCGAGCAGATCGTTGCGCAGTCGGTCCGCCGCAGCCTGCGCCAGCCACCCCGAGACGCTCATCCCGGCCCGCTCGGCCGCGCCCCGGATCGCCGCCCCGAGGCCGGGATCCATCGTCACCGAGAAACGATCCACCTGCATACATACTATCGTAACACATACTATGGTATGCGATTCGGATAGCATTGGCCGCCGGTGCAGCGGTCATCCGGGCCAACCGGCGGCCGTCGATGACCACGATTCGATTGGGGATGCGCTCGACGTAGGAGCGCGCTTCAGCGCTGAATCGGCTCGTCGTGATGAACACGCCCCGGTCAGCCTGCTGACCATGCAGAGCGCCGACAAACCCCTGGATGTCGGGACGGCCCACAGCGTTGTCAGCAGCGTAGCGCTTGGCCTGCACATAGACCCGATCCAGGCCGAGAACGTCCTGGCGGACGACGCCGTCAATCCCGCCGTCACCGGAACGGCCCCAATGCTCAGCCGCACCAGCCCGCCCGCCGTAGCCCATCGCTGTGAGCAGATCGAGCACGAGCTGCTCCAAGAAGACCGGCTTCTGATCGAGCACCCGCTGTAGCACATCAGTCGCCAGTGCCTCGTCGCTTTCCCGTACGGCCTCGGCGATCGCTTCAAGTGGGGTGTCGTGCCCGCCATCCTGAGAGTTGACGCCAGCCGCTGCCTGCTCGCCGGACCCTGCCCGCGTCCGCATGCGGAACTCGCGATACTCCTCGAACCGGCTTAGCAGCTGCATGTCGACACGGTCAGGTTTCGCGGCCAGCACCTCTTTGCCGCGGTCATCGTCATATCGCCAATCCACGCGCCGTTGTCATGTCAAGCTGACCTGTTCCTGAGTAAGGAATCACCCGTCAAGGATCAGCTTCCGGCGTCGAGGCCACCACCGCCGCCGTTCGCGCGGATGCCGGACGACGATGCTGCCGTGCTTGACGTGGCCGGTGATGCGCAATCGGGCCGCACCCCCGCGCGGTGTCGTCGCGTCGTTTCGCACCGTGCCGTAGTCGACCAGTACCTCGTCGAGATCGATGCTCCACCCCGCGGGTACCACCATCACCACTGGACTGTGCCTGGCCTGCACGTCCACGTGGATCTCGGGGCTGCGGACGATCGCCTCGGCGAAGTCGAGGTCGACGCTGGAGTGCTCGGCCCAGATCTCGATCCGCGGCGGAACCTGCCATGGCCCGGACCGCTTTTGGCTGGTGCCCGTGGCCCGGATCGTCAGCACGTCGCTGGTCGTGCCGTGCGGCACCGGCCGCAGGTCGGCGGTGGCCGCATGCAGCTCCTGCTGCGTCGACGCCGCGTAGATCAGCGCCAGCCGCTGATCGAACTCGGCGAGTTCGAGCCTGCCCTCACCGAGGGCCTCCTGGATGACGGCGACTTCGCTGTCCCGTTCGAGATCCGAGACCCGGCGCGCGGGCAGAGGCTGCTCCAGACTCACGTCGCCCAAGATACCGCTGTCGGCATAGGTCGGAACGTGGTCGTGCCACTAGCGGAGTGCCCTAACCGGCCTGCCACGATCCGCCGTCCGAAAGGTCGTCGGACGAGACGGCTACGGAATCGTCCGAGACAAGCGACGACTGCAGCTCAACCAAGTCATGGATCTTCCGTGTCGCGATGCCACGCGCGATAAGCGCACCCTTGAGCGCCTTCTCGGCCGCTAGGTGCGCGAGAAAGGCCGGCAACCGAGGCGGTAACTCACCGTCATCGACCAACCGCCGCGCGGTGGCGAGGTCCCCCAGTCTCACCAGCCACGGACGCGCCGCGGCCGGGACGTCACGAAGCTCGCTGATACACCACTTTGCTCGCGCGCGGGCCAGTAGACCATCGATCCGATGACGTCCTTGCGGCGCTCGTACTCATCAAGATCAGTCACGAACACATCGATCGGAAGGCGCGCTGATGGCTCGGCGAATCGAGCTGATCAGCCGCGTCCGGTCCACCGACTCGATCCGGTCAAAGACCACGAGCAGGTCGAGGTCGCTGTCTGGACCCTCATCACCATGCGCCACGGAGCCAAAGAGGACGATCCGTCTCGGCGCCGCCGCCCGAACCACATCCTCAACGGCGACCGGCAGCCACTGCCGCAAGGTCCTGCCCGCCCACATTTACATTGACCAAGGCGGCTACCAGCGACTTCACTGTCTACGGTGATCGTTCAACTGGCCACAGCGGCACCATTGGACGCGAGTTCGTGTCACAACTCGTGTCACGCCCCTGATCCGGCGCCATCACCCGGGTGGGCGATATCCCAGATCAGCGCGCGCACGGCTGGAAGGAAGTGGAAACCTTGCATACCGCAAACCTATAGCTCAATCTCCACTTCCGCGAGGGCTTGGAGCTGGGCGCGAAGCTCAGCGTAGAGTTCACGATGATCGGCGTCACGCTCAAAGACAACGACGAGTGCATAGCGCTGGCTCTCTCCATTCCCAGCCCACCTGTTGGTGTTCCGGACCGCCAGAATGAGGTCGTGTCCTCGCTCGCTCTTCAACCGCTGAGGGAGAACTCTGCTGCCGTACTGATGCGCGCCCTGGGCTCGGTGTCTGTCGCTGGGTTGCAGGTCGATCTCGTAGCGGCGAAGGGCTGGTGGCGTCGTGTCCCGGTTCGAGTCGTCGTCTTGTGCCGACGCTGGCACTTCGAGCTGATCCACGTAGGCATCCCGGACCTCCTCCAGGGATACACCGTGGTAAGCACGCACCATCATTCGGCTCGCCATGTAGTCCATTCGAGTAGGACGAGCTTTCGGGTCAAAGGCCAACGCCACGGTCAGGGTGCGTGTGCCGCCGCTATCGAAGAAGGTCGACGGTATCGGGGTGGTATACAGGTGCACACCATCGACGGCTAATAGGCCTTCAGCGAGCAACACCGCACGGTGCTCGTCAGACACTTCAGCCCGCTCCGCGGATACCCGGCCGTACCCAGTCAGCCGCCGTTGCTCCGCAGCATCCTTGGCTGCGCCCGAGCCCTGCACCACGAGATCGAGGGGCTCCACGGAAGCAAGCACGAGCGCTCTTACCGCGTTCGCGGACAGCCCGGGATATCGACCAAGCACCCGGAGGGCGGCGTGACTAACCAATGGAGCGGCGAAGCTCGTGCCAGTACCGTGCGCCAGCAGACGCTCCGGTTGCTCGCCACCGGCGCCTACCACACACAACGTCGGATCGTTCCAGACGATTGCTCCCCGCAGCTCGTCCAGCGCAAGGCTGCCACCCGGCGCAGACATTTCGGGTTTGACCATTCGCATAGCGCCGGGGCCACGCCTGGTAAGCGGACTGGGGTTACCGGGGCGCCCGAACGGGCGGACCTCGACCCGGTCACGGGCCGGCTGCACGCCGTGCGTGTCATCTGGGCACAGCGCGCCGACGGTCAATGCGAGCCCTGCGGTTGACGGATCGAGGAGGCCAGCCTCAGTGTCGTCGAGAAGTTGGAGTGGGTAGTCGGTCAGCGCTGCCGGACCTGGGTGATAGTTCGCCGGAGAATAGTTTCCGGCGCTAATGACAACCACCAAATCGAACTCACGGGCGAGCTCGTCAATGGCGGCGGCGAGCGGAGTCGGACGTGGTGGCCGGTAGGGACGACGCGGGTCACCGAGCGAGAGGTTGATGACGCGAGCACCGGCTTGCGCAGCGACCACGATGGCATCCAGGAGTTGCTCTTCCCACAGCCGCTCGTCGGGGAATTCGCTGTTAGCGTCCAGGACGCGCAGGCTCAGCAACCGTCCTGCCGGTCGAACGGGTGATCTCTGTGCCAGCGCCGACTCAAGTGAACCGTATAGGGCGAGGCTTGCCACTAGCGTTCCGTGGCCGTGCTGGTCGCCGCCATCAGCGAGGTCAGGACCGATCGCCTCTACTCCGACCACCGCCGGAGCGAGTAACGGGTGCGCTGAGACGATCCCTGAGTCGATCACAGCCAGAATCGGGGCCGTCGACGCGGGATCCAGCACGAGCGGCAGGCTCTCGCGGGTGGCTGAGCGGAACTCGGGATGGCGCAGCAGCGGGCGAGGCAACACATCGATCCGTCGGATCCGGTCTACCTGCGCAAGTTCGCGCACCCGACTGGCTGCGACGACTATTCGGAGTAGCGACAGCCCCACGACATCACGAAGGCTGGCATCCAGCACCTCACCGCCTGCTGCTCTGACGGCCTCGTGGACATCCTCGTGACGTTGACGAGCTTGAACGCGATCCTCTGGGCACCAACACTGCACATCGAGCCGTAGTGGCGTCGAGCCGTCGATATCGGCGAGGACTGCAATCAGATCTGGCGCCAGTACGTCGTCCACGGTGAGCTGACGGATGTGCTCGACAGCGTCAAATAGCTCCTCGAACTGCGCTGGCCGCTCCTTCCCGGGCTCCTTGCCAGGTCGCGGTCCCTTTGAGTACTCCTCGCACCGCCGGAGGAATTCCGTGAGCTCAGGGTCACTGGCGAAGGTAACCAGCACCTTCTCCTCAGCGATCTCCAGCACACTCAGCCCGGCGCGTTCGGCATATTCTGGGTCAAGCCGACCGTTGAGTTCCAACACGAGGACCAGCTCCGGATCCACGCCAAGCACCGAACGGCGAGTCTTGTGATCAGCCACAACTCTGAGAGTCTGTTCGTTGACCGCCCCAGCGTGAGTGCCACGGTCGGGATACCTTGGTGTGCGGATGAACCCTTGGGGCTTTTTCTGCCGTTGCCCAGGAGAGATCGCATCGACCAGCCGAAGGTGGGCGTGTTGGGGACGCGGTAGCGGCAGTGGTGGCTGAGAGTCCCCAAACATGATCGCAGAGTAGTCCCCGGCCCCGACAGGACCGGGAGGCCCCTGTTCGATCAGCGCTCTCGCTCTTCCGACTGGTTGCCGCTGCCGGCGCGCTCGACATTTCTACTAGCCCGCCGACGAGCCTTCAGCCGAGCTGCTGCATGAGCCATGAGTTCGTCGGTCAGCCGGTCAGCGCCGGTCAGCACCCCACGACGCAACGCGTCCACACAGACCAGCTCGATTTCGGCGGGCGAGGCGTCGCGGAGCTGGCGGGCCCATTTCTGGGTCGATATTCGGTGCGGTATCGCAAGCAGCTTGAGCTCGATCAACCGGGCTCGTTGTGCGGCATCCAGCGCCACAAAGGGAATCACGTGATGGAACCTCCGCCAGGTCGCGCTGTCCAGCAGGTCCGGGTGATTCGATGTCGCAATGACCAGCGATTCACCGCGAATGTCGTCTAAGAGCTGCAGCACAGTCGCGACAACCCGGCGGATCTCCCCGTGGTCACTGTGATTACCACGCTCTTGGGCTAGAGTATCGAATTCGTCAAGCAACAGCACACATGGTGTCTGCTCAGCGAACCGGACGACGGCTTCGACATTGCGAGCTGTTTCACCGAGAAAAGACGACGTCAACGCCGAAAGTGACGCGGTGGCGACAGGCAAGCTCAACTCAGCGGCAACCGCATGCCCGCTCACACTCTTACCCGTGCCCGAGGGGCCCACCAAGAGCAACCGCTGCCGTGGCCGCAGTCCATGACTGATCAAGACGGTACGGCTGAGGTTCTCCTCGACCACCTCGATGAGCGCCTCAACCGTGCTCTCAGCCAAGACAAGATCATCGAACCTTCTCTCGGGTTTGGACAATCGCAGCAGGGGCCGGTCGTCCCTACCCTTGGGTAGCGGCCGCAAGGTCAGCGGCGTCGTCGCTCCTGGCCGGAGATCGCTGCCCAGCGATTGTTCGAGCTCGTTGGCGAGCAAGCGGTGGTTCTTCCGCCGCTCATCGGCGACGACCTGTGCGGCAACCGCCCGGAATGCGGCGTCGTCGCCTTGGGCGTAGCTGACGAACAATCGCCTCAGCAGATCACTGCGAGCCATCAGCACCCCCTACGACACAGTGCCGCCAGTTCCATCGGTACCGCAATCGACTCTACGGTCACCGACCGACAGCGCGAAGACACAATTTGGCTGGTCAACACTCAAGCTGCGGCTGGCTGCCACTCCGGCCTGCAGGCCGGCACCGCCATCTAGGCGCGTAGACCCTAGAGCACGCTGGATCGCGACCGTGGGTCATGGCCACCGCAGGCCGCGGCAGCGCACGGGGCGGCGAGCCAGCTAACCTGGCCGCCGGAACCCCCTGCCTGATGCCGAAATGCCAGAGACTCCGTCATTGAGGCAGCTGGGAGCGGCGTACCAATCAGTTCGGTCCGGTCCTCATGGCCCAGGCACAGAACGGACATCGATGGACGACATGCAACGCGATAGCGCCTCCCCCGCCGAGGCCGCGCTGCGGACCCGCCTTGAACAACTTGTACCTGGTGCACGAGCTAGCGGGATCGCCGGGAGCGCTCCGGTCGACGTGGTGTCAGTGAAGTGGTTCGGAGCGAACTTCATCGAGATCACCTATCGACACGATCACGGACAGACCGGGCAGGCCGTCCTGGGACGGGAGCACGAGCAGCGCATCCGTCTGGAGCAACGCGGCCGTACGCACGCGTTCGACGGCGACGCCGAGGCGTGGCGGCTGGCGGCCGAGGCGCTCCGGATCCGGTACGCGGCACTGTTCGACTCGATGCTCGCCGTCGCTTCCAGCGACCTCGACCCGTTACCGCACCAGATCAAGGCGGTGTACGGGGAGTTGCTTCCGCGAACCCCCCTGCGTTTCTTGCTCGCCGACGACCCCGGCGCCGGAAAGACGATCATGGCGGGCCTGTACGTCAAGGAACTCATGCTGCGCGGCGACCTAGCGCGTTGTCTGATCGTGGCGCCGGGAAGCCTCGTCGATCAGTGGCAGGAGGAGCTGTACGACAAGTTCGGCCTCCGATTCGAGCTGCTCACCCGATCGATGATCGACGCGGCGCTCGAGGCCAACGTGTTCGATCGGCACCCACTGCTCATCGCCAGAATGGATCAGCTCTCCCGATCCGAGGACCTGTTGGAGCGGCTGGAACGCTCGGACTGGGACCTGGTTGTCGTGGACGAGGCGCACCGGATGAGTGCCCACTACTTCGGAGCCGAGCTCAAGACCACCAAGCGTTATGAGCTCGGCAGGCTGCTCGGACGGGTCACCCGGCATCTTTTGCTCATGACCGCCACGCCGCACGCCGGCAAGCAGGAGGACTTTCAGCTCTTCCTCGCGCTGCTGGACGGTGACCGCTTCGAAGGCCGATACCGCGACGGCGTGCACGCAGTGCAACCCGAGGATCTCATGCGTCGCATGGTGAAGGAGGAGCTACTCACCATGGACGGGCGGCCGCTGTTCCCGGAGCGCCGCGCCTACACCGTGCCGTATCGGCTGTCGGACGCCGAGGAGGAGCTCTACGAAACCGTCACGCAGTACGTCCGTGAGGAGATGAACCGAGCGGAACGGCTGGATCGGGCGCGAGGCAACACCGTCGGGTTTGCGCTGACCGTGCTGCAGCGTCGCCTGGCGTCGAGCCCCGAGGCGATCCTGCGCAGCCTGGAACGACGGCGGAAGCGGCTGGAGAAGCGACGCCGCGAGCTGTCCGTCGATGGGGGGCGCGACGAACTGCCCCTCCGCAGACGTCTGAACGAAATCTTTGGCCGCACGAACGATGACCTCGACGACCAGCTCGACGATCTCGCCGGAAACGAGCTGGAGGAGCTCGAGGACGACGTCGTTGACGCCGCCACCGCAGCCCGCACGATCGCCGAGCTCGACATCGAGATTGGTGTGCTGGCGGACCTGGAACAGCTGGCCTATCGCGTACGGCACTCGGGCGCTGACAAGAAGTGGTCAGAGCTGCGTGGCTTGCTGTCCGATCACGAGCTCACTCACGACACAGCGGGCAACCTCCGAAAAATAATCATCTTCACCGAGCACCGCGACACGCTGAACTACCTGGTCGAGCGGATCAGCACACTGCTCGGCAGGCCGGATTCCGTCGTGTGGATCCACGGAGGAGTAGGCCGCGAGGAGCGCCGGACGACACGAGAACGCTTCACTCAAGACTCGGACGTGCAAGTCCTGGTCGCGACCGACGCCGCTGGCGAGGGACTGAACCTGCAGCGGGCGCACCTCATGGTCAACTATGACCTGCCCTGGAATCCCAACAAGATCGACCAGCGCTTCGGTCGTATCCACCGCATCGGCCAGGACCAGGTCTGCCACCTGTGGAACCTCGTCGCTGAGCGCACCCGCGAAGGCGACGTCTTCATCCGGTTGCTGGACAAGATCGAAGAACAGCGCAAGGCGTACTCCGGAAAAGTCTTCGACGTCCTCGGCGACGCATTCGCCGGACAGCCGCTGCGCGAACTGCTCCTGGACGCGATCCGCTACGGCGATCAGCCCGAGGTCCAGGCCCGGCTGCGCACGGTCATCGACGAGACCGTCGGCGACGGGCTCAGCGAACTGATCGCCGAGCGAGCCCTGCACAACAAGGTGCTCGCCGCCGCCGATCTCGACCATATCCGCAGACAGCTAGAGGAGGCACAGGCTCGCCGGCTGCAACCGCACTACATCGAAGCGTTCTTCGTCGCAGCCTTCACACGCCTGGGCGGTCGCATTTCCCGCCGCGAGCCAGGCCGATACGAGATCACTCATGTCCCGGGCGACGTTCGCGATCGCGACCGCGTCATCGGCGTCGGCGCCCCGGTGATCATGCGCTACGAGAGTGTAACCTTCGATCGCGAGCGGGTCCGCGTCACCGGCGGCCCTCGCGCCACCCTGCTCGCACCAGGGCACCCGCTGCTGGACGCCGTAGTCGATCTCACGATTGAACGGCACCGCTCGACGTTGAAACAGGGCACGGTACTGATCGACAGGGATGACCCCGGGGAAACCCCGCGGCTGCTCGTCACGCTCACACAAGTGATCAACGACGGGCACCAGCCGGCACGGACGGTCTCCAAACAGTTCGGGTTCGTCGAGTTGGGACCAGACGGGCGCGCGCAGGCGGCCGGCCCAGCGCCGTATCTCGACTACGAGCCGCCGTGCCCAGAGGAGACAAAGGCCGTATCGGAGGCGATCGAGCAACCATGGCTTGGCACGGGCTTCGAGGACATCGCCACCGGCTGGGCGATCGAGAACACGTTGGCGTCGCACCTGCAGGAGGTCGAGCAACGCGTGCGTCCAGCGATAGCGCGTACAAGGACACAAGTACGCCAGCGGCTCACAGTGGAGATCAACCACTGGGACATCCGGCACGCAGAGCTGCTCGACCAGGCTGCTGCGGGCCGCGAGCTCAAGATCCGGCCCGAAACCGCATACCGGCGGGCCAGGGACATGGAGACCCGCTTGCAGCGTCGAGATGCGGACCTCGACGCGGACAGCCAGCTCACCGCGCTGCCACCCACCATCGACGGCGGCGCGCTGATCCTGCCCCAGGGTCTCATCGACCGTCTACTCGGGCGCCGCGCAGCGCCAGTCGCGACCTACGCCCGGCAGACCGCCGAGATCGAGCGCCACGCCGTCGAGGCGGTGCTCGGGGCGGAGCGTGCTCTCGGCCGGCGTCCGGTCGAGATGCCGCACAACAATCCGGGCTTTGACATCCGCTCCGAAGCGCCCGACGGGCGAGTGATCAGGATCGAGGTCAAAGGCCGGATCGTCGGCGCGGACGATTTCACCATCACGCGTAATGAGGTGCTCACGGCCAAGAACCTCGGCGATGACTACCGGCTTGCGCTCGTCTCCGTGGACCCATCCGGGTCGGCCGTCTGCTACGTCACCCGACCCTTCGACGCAACCAGCACGGATGACTTCAGGGTCACGCGCTTCACGCTGAGCTGGAAACGGACCTGGGAGCAAGGCGGCTCACCGCGGTGAGTCGAGCACGAATGGAGGCACAGCAGGACCGCCGAAAGCCCGGCGGTCGGCACACATTCGGTGCGGCGGGTCGCCTACGGTGCACACCCGGCGCACTGATCGCAGCCTGTCCGAGCAATGAGGGAGTGGCATGACGGCGGAGCGTCGGCGCAAGCTGATCGAGGTGGCCCTGCCACTGGAGGCGATCAACCGGGAGTCGGCGCGGGAGAAGTCGATCCGGCACGGCCACCCGTCGACGCTGCACCTGTGGTGGGCGCGGCGGCCGCTCGCGGCCTGTCGTGCCGTGCTCTTCGCACAACTGGTCGATGACCCGTCCGCCCGCCCCGACCTGTACCCGACCGAAGCCGAGCAGAACACCCGGCGCGCTGAGCTGTTCGAGCTGATCGAGAGGTTGGTGGTCTGGGAGAACACCACCGACCAGGCCCTGCTCGCCGACGCGCACCGGGAGATCCTCGCCAGCACCGGCGGCAACCCGCCAGCGATCCTCGACCCGTTCGCCGGTGGCGGCTCAATCCCGCTCGAGGCCCAGCGCCTCGGACTCGAAGCACACGCATCCGACCTTAACCCGGTCGCGGTCTTGATTAACAAGGCGCTCATCGAGATCCCGCCGAAGTGGGCCGGCCGCCCACCGGTCTTCCCAGGAGCCGCCGCGACCGCCCATTCCTGGCCCGGCACGACCGGCCTTGCGGAGGACGTTCGCCGCTACGGGCAGTGGATGCGCGACGAGGCCGAGCGCCGCATCGGTCACCTCTACCCGAAGGCAAAGCTGCCCGACGGCACGAAGGCCAACGTGATCGCCTGGATCTGGGCGCGATCAGTCACCTGCCCGAACCCGGCCTGCGGGATCGAGATGCCGCTGGTGCGGTCGTGGTGGCTGGGCAAGAAGAAGGGCAAGGAGGCGTACGTCGTGCCGCGCGTGGTGGGCGGCCGGGTCGAGTTCGAGATCGGGCACGACCTGACTCGAGCCCCGACGACGGCCGACGACGACGGTACAGTAACCCGCACCGGCGCGATCTGTGTCGCCTGCCGCACCGCCGTGCCGCTGCCCTACGTCCGCGCCGAGGGCAAGGCGGGCCGAATCGGCGCCCGTCTGATGGCGGTCGCCGCGGCGGGCAACCGCAGGCGCCACTACCTCGCCCCGACCGCCGAGCACGAGTCCGCCGCCAACGTTCCGATCCCGGACGGCGTGCCCGATACAGAACTGCCAGAGGCAGCGCTGGGATTCCGCGTGCAGGGCTACGGCATGGTCCACCACGTCGACCTCTTCACACCTCGCCAGCTCACCGCGCTCACGACCTTCAGCGACCTGGTGACCGAGGCGCGCAACGAGGCGCTCATTGACGCGGCAAGCAAACTCAGGCCCGACGCAGCTACCGCCTACGGCACTGCACTCAGCGTCTACCTGGCCTTTATCGTGAGCAATGTGGCCGATGATCTGTCGAGCATCGTCACTTGGCGCAGCTCTCACGGCACCGGAGCGACTCGCTCAACCTTTGCGCGGCAAGCCTTACCAATGACGTGGGATTTCGCTGAAGCGAACCCATTTGCCGGCGCAGCGGGGGACCTGTCCTCGGCCACTGAGGCAGTGTTAGGAGCCCTGGCGCGGGTCTCGCCGACTCCAGCTGCTCACGCACAACAGCTCGACGCACGGCTGTCCCAATCGGCTGGCGTCTGCGTCAGCACCGACCCGCCGTACTACGACAACGTCGCCTACGGCGACCTGTCCGACTTCTTCTACATCTGGCTTCGCCGTTCGCTCGTGGCGGTACTGCCCTCAATTCTCGGGACAGTGCTGACACCGAAGACCGATGAACTGGTAGCGGACCCCTTCCGACGGGGTGGCGTGAAGTTCGCCGACGAGTACTTTGAGCGCTCCTTCATCGACGTCTTCGCCCACATTCGCCGCGACACCTTGCCGAATTACCCGATCACCGTCTTCTATGCCTTCAAGCAGTCCGAGATCGAGGCTGGTGATGTTGCCAGCACCGGGTGGGAGGTCCTTCTCGAGGGCATGATCCGTTCCGGCTGGGAGATCACCGCCACATGGCCAATCCGCACCGAGCGTGCCGGTCGGACGCGCGACATCGGGTCCAACGCGCTTGCTTCCTCGATCGTTCTCGCCTGCCGGCCCCGGGACGACGCCGCCCCCGCCACCACCCGACGCGCCTTCCTCGGAACCCTCAAGGCGGAACTTCCGTCGGCCCTGAAGGAACTCCAGCAGGGCTCCGTCGCCCCTGTCGACCTTGCCCAGGCTGCCATTGGCCCTGGCATGGCCGTCTTCTCGCGCTACGGGAAAGTGATCGAGGCCGATGGGACGGACATGACCGTCCGCACTGCACTCGCGCTGATCAACCACGCGCTTGATGAGGTGCTGTCGGAGCAAGAGGGTGATTTTGACACTGACACTCGGTTCTGTCTGAAGTGGTTCCAGCAGTTCCAGTGGGACGAGTCCACGACAGGGCAGGCCGACGTACTCGCTCGCGCGACGAACACGTCCACCAATGGGCTCGGTCGCGCCGGGGTGTTTCGGGCTGTCGCCGGGAAGGCGAAGCTGCTCGCGCCGGCTGACCTGATGGACGGCTGGAACCCGCTCACCGATGATCGGATCAGCGTCTGGGAGGTGGTGCTGCACGTCGCGAAGGCCCTCGACGAGCAGGGCGCCGAAGTCGCCGCGGCACTTCTCGCCGCCGCGGGCCGACGCGTCGACCTGGACACCGCGAAGGAACTCACCTACCTCCTGTACTCGATCTGCGAGCGCAACAGGTGGACACGCACGGCATTGCTGTTCAACGGCCTGGGCACGTCGTGGCTCGATCTCGAGTCGGCGGTGCATAGGGCACCGGCAGGCGGTGCACCTGTCCAGATGAGACTAGATTTCGATGGAGACAGCGATGGCGACGAGTAATCGGGATCGGGTCGCACGGGCGTTCGAGCTGCTCGCTGAGGGCCTCGGCCCTTTCGTTGAGCAGCACATGTCGGCCGCAGCGCCTGTGGGCGCGGATTGGCTCGCCGTCCTTGCAGCTCGCGACGAGGCGAAGCATGGCGCAGCGAAGAAGCTCTCGCGGACCGACCCGCAGCTGCTGCTGCGGGTGCTCACCGAGGAGTGGCGGGTCTTTAAGGATGCGCTATCGCGAGTAGAGCTGTCGTTTGCCACTGAGCTGCGGGATGCACGCAACCGGTGGGCGCATAACGACGCCTTCTCGAGCGAGGACACATCCCGCGCACTGGACACGGCCGAACGGCTGCTGACTGCCACGGGTGCCGCCACGCAGGCCGACGAGGTCCGCCGGGCACGGCTTGATCACCAGCGCGCGAGCTTCGAGCAGGAGACTCGCCGGATCGTCCGCCAGCGTGAGGCTGCGTTCGACCTCGCCGGTCGTGGGCTCAAGCCGTGGCGCGAGGTGCTCGCGCCACATGATGACGTGGCGACCGGCAACTTCTCGGCTTCCGAGTTCGCCGCCGACCTGCACATGGTTGCCGCAGGGGAAGGCGCGGACGAGTATGTCGATCCTGTCGAGTTCTTCCGCCGCACCTACCTGACCGAAGGCCTCCGCGAGCTGCTCGACCGGGCGATCCGGCGCATCGGCGGCGACGCGAACGCGAGCCCCATCGTCAACGCGCAGACGAACTTCGGCGGCGGCAAGACCCACAGTATGTTGGCTGCCTGGCACCTCTACTCGGGACGGCCGGTGACGGACTTTCCCCAAGAGGTTCAGGAGCTCGTCGCGGACCGCGAACTACCAGCCGGCGTGCGCCGGGTCGCGCTCGTCGGCACCCACCTTTCCCCAGGTGCGCTTACCGAGAAGCCCGACGGCACCGCGGTGCACACCCTGTGGGGGGAGCTGGCCTGGCAACTCGGGGGCCGCGCGGCGTACGACATCGTCGCTACGGCGGACCGGTCAGCTACTAACCCGGGCGCTGCCCTGCGGAAACTGATCGCGGCGCACGCTCCCTGCCTCATCCTGATCGACGAGTGGGTGGCCTACGCCCGCCAGCTGTGGGGTCGTGAGGATCTGCCGAGTGGGACGTTCGAGACGCAGTTCACCTTCGCGCAGTCGCTCACGGAGGTCGTCAAGACGGTCCCCGGCGCGATGCTGATCATCTCGATCCCGGCGTCTCATGATCCGGAACGCGATGGCGAGTCCGGCGGCAGCGGCCTGGAAGTGGGTGGACCGAACGGGCAAGAAGCACTGCAGCGGCTGCAGCACGTAGTACGGCGCATCGCCGACCCATGGCGCCCGGCAAACGCCCAGGAGTCATTCGAAATCGTTCGCAGGCGCCTGTTTGCTGAACCGACCGCAAGCAACCTGGCCGACATTGCCGCCGTTGCCCGTCAGTACCGCGAGTTCTACGCCAAGCACCCCGGTGAGTTCCCGCGCGAAGTGGTCGATCCGGCCTACGAGAGTCGCATCAAACGCGCCTACCCCATCCATCCCGAACTGTTCGACCGGCTCTACCAGGACTGGTCGACGCTCGAACGGTTTCAGCGCACCCGCGGTGTGCTCCGGTTGATGAGCACCGTGGTGCACGCGCTATGGACGGCGCAGGACGCCGCTCCGATGATCCTGCCCGGCACGATTCCATTGGACATACCCACGGTCGTCAGCGAAATCACCCAGTACCTCCCCGACGCGTGGAAACCCATCATCGACACCGACGTCGACGGCAGTGGGTCGACCCCCGCTAAAATCGATCTCGAGCGATCGACTTTCGGGCAGCGCGCAGTGACCCGCCGCCTCGCTCGCGCGACGTTCATCGGTGCCGCACCGACCCTGCGCAGCGCGCACCGCGGCGTCGAGCGGCAGCGGATGTGGCTGGGGGCGGCGATCCCGGGCGACACCATCGGCAACTTCGGATCGGCTCTTGAACTGTTGACCCAACGCGCCACCTACCTCTACGCGGAAGGCAACCGGTACTGGTACGACACGCAACCCTCAGTCTCCCGGACCGCCGCCGACTACGCGGACGGCCTGCGGGACAAGCCCGAGGAGGTGTGGGCCGAGATCATCGAGCGGATCCGCGCCACCGAGCAGCGGTTCCGGGGCGGCTTCGGTTACCTGCACGTCGCCCCAGAAACGAGCGCCGATATCCCGGACGGCGAGGACGTCCGGCTGGTGGTCGTGCACCCCCGTCATCCGCACAGTCGCGGCGACGACGATTCTGCCGCTCTCCGCTTCGCCCGTGATGCCTTCGAGCGGCGGGGCGCAGCGCAGCGCACCAACCGCAATATGGTCGTGTTCCTTGCCCCGGACACCAAGCGACTTGCCGAACTCGACGAGTCCGTAAGGGCTCATCTCGCCTGGCGCTGGATCGACGAGCGGGTCAACGATCTCAACCTGTCGCCGCAACAGGCTAAGCAGGTCGCTACGAACCGTCACCGCAGCGACGAGGCCGTCACGTCCCGTATCGCCCAGACGTATCACTGGGCTCTGGTTCCGGACCAACCCGATCCGACCCGACCCCCACTTATCACCGTCGAGAAGGCCGACGGGCCGAGTGATCGGCTCGCTGAGCGCGTCACCGAGAAGCTACGGCGGACCGGGCAACTCACCGGCGAGGTAGCCGCCCGCTCGATCCGTCTCGACCTCGACACCAACCTCGCGGCGGTGTGGGGCCGCGGCCACGTCGCGGTCGGCGAACTGTGGTCGTACTACTGCCGCTACCCCTACCTCACCAGGCTGCGGGATCGCGCGGTCCTCGACGAGGGCGTCGCATCCGTGCTGACATCCATCATCTGGGAGAAGGAGGGCTTCGCTCTCGCGGACGGATATGACGAGGCGACCGGACGCTATCGAGGACTGGTCCTGCCCGGCGGGGACGCACGCTTCGGCGCCATCACGGACGCGACGCTCCTCGTCCTACCGACTGCGGCAACGCAGCAGGCAGCCGCCGAGGTCGGCGCCGACGACCTGACGAAACCGGAAAACGGGCCGGAACCCAGCGGTGATGGTGCTGGGGGCGCCAGCCCACCGACACCGGCCCCCGCCCCGGTTAACCGGCGCTATTTCGGGGTGTATTCCGTCGACCCCGAGCGCTATGGCCGGGACCTCACACGACTCAGCCAGGAGATCTTGCAGCCGCTGACGTCGGTCGACGGTGCGCAGGTGCGCATCAGCGTTGAGATCCATGCCGAGCGGCCGAAGGGGTTTCCGGAGGACAAGATCCGCGTGATTCAGGAGAACGCTCGGACTCTGCGGTTTGACCAGTCGGGATTCGAGGACAGCTGAGGTGGCAGAGGGCGCCCGCACCTCCGTCAGCGACGCCCGCGCACTGCTTCGACGTGCGCAGAAGCTGGTCGAGCTGGTCGGCGAGGTCGAGCACGGACGCGAATCCCTGCGGCATGGCGTTGAAGCCGCTTTCGCAGCACTCCGCGACCAGATGGTTCGACGGGAACTCGCGAATATCCCGGTGACGCGGCTCCGCGACACGACCGAGGGGCGGCTGCGTATCGGGCCACTGGAGCAGGCCGGGTTCCCGACCGTGCTGGAGGTCCACGATTCGTCACCCGGGCGGCTTCAGCAGATTCCCGGCGTCGGCGCGACGACCGCGACTCAGCTCATGGCGGCTGCCAGGCAGGTGGCCACCGCCATCCGCGATGGGCTTCGCGTCCGGGTCGACCTTGACCCATCCGACGCGGCCAGCACGTCCCTGATCGTGGCCCTATGCCGGCTCCGCGGCTTCGAGGCTGTGGCCGACCCCGTTCGCGAGCACGCACAGCGAATAGCCAGTGATCTAAGCGGGGCGCTCCCGGCAGCGGCGTCTACCGGGAGCCGTCTGCGCCGGGTGTTGTCGTTCGGTGTGCGTCGGTCTGACGCCCACGCAGCGCTGGCTAGGGTCGGACAGCTGGTCGAGTCGGCCGGCCTTTATGGCGAGCTCGACGGTGCCCGCACCGCGCTGCGCAGTCCGCCTGAGCCTGCTGTCGCGTGGAACGACTTCGAGCGACACTCCCCAGAGTTCTACGGGCTCCTCGGGGAGATCGTAGAACTCGGTGAGGACAGCGAAGCTGCCTCCGGTTTCCTACCGGCCGAATTTGTCGACAGCGTCAATACCCATCCTCTCGACGACCGCTTCCGGCGTGTGTCGCTGCGCGGCTACCAAGCCTTCGGCGCTCGCTTCGCGCTCGCCCGCCGGCGCGTGATCATCGGTGACGAGATGGGCCTCGGTAAGACGATTCAGGCCATCGCGGCTATCGCTCATCTCCGCGCAACTGGCCACGAGAGGTTTCTCGTCGCCTGCCCTGCCAGCGTGTTGATCAACTGGACACGGGAGATCGCAGCACGCAGCGAGCTGACCGCCTATCGCCTCCACGGACCCGAGCGCGCGGCCGGCCAGGCGATGTGGGAGCGGCTCGGCGGGGTCGGCGTGACGACAGTCGACTCACTGCATTCGCTGACCGTGCCCGAGGACGTTGCGATCGGTCTGCTGGTCGTCGACGAGGCGCACTATGTCAAGAATCCGCAGGCCCGGCGGAGCCAAGCCGTCCGCCGCTGGACCGCTCGCGTGGATCGCGTGCTGTTCCTGACTGGTACGCCCATGGAGAACCGGGTCGAAGAGTTCAAGGGTCTAGTCGACTATCTCCAGCCGGGGCTCGCTCCACGGATCGATGGCAAACACGCGCTGGCAGGGGCGGACGCCTTCCGGCGGGCGGTGGCGCCGGTGTACCTACGCCGCAATCAGGAGGAAGTGCTGACCGAGCTACCGCAACTCGTCCGCTCCGACGACTGGGTCGAGTTCGGTCGGCATGACTTTCTCGCATACCGAACAGCGGTCGAAGAAGGCAACTTTATGGCTATGCGGCGCGCCGCCTACTCGCCCGGGACACCCGACCGCTCAGCCAAATTGAAACGACTATTGGAGATAGTAGAGGAGAGCGCAGCGAACGAGCGAAAGGTGGTAATTTTTTCATATTTCCGAGACGTGCTTGAGGCTATTTATCGATCAGCTGATACTGCCCATGGCCCAATTACAGGCGACGTATCGCCTAGCATGCGGCAGGTGATCGTTGACCGATTCTCCGCCGTCGAAGGTCATTCAGTCCTACTCAGCCAAATCCAGGCGGGCGGTGTGGGGCTGAACATTCAAGCAGCTAACGTTGTAATCATCTGCGAGCCCCAGGTCAAGCCGACCCTGGAGGAACAGGCGATCGCACGCTTGCACCGGATGGGTCAGGTCCGGTCAGTTCAGGCGCACCGGCTACTTGTCACGAACAGCGTGGACGAACGGATGATCGAACTGCTGGCCGTCAAATCGCGGCTCTTCGACGACTACGCGCGCCGGAGCGAGGTGGCGGAAAATAGTGCGGAGGCCGTGGACATCTCCGAGGTCGACCTCGCGCGCCGCGTTGTGGCCGCGGAGCAGGAGCGATTGGCTCGAGAGACGATGGAGACGAACGTTGATGATTTCACATGAGCGCATCTCCGGCGACTCTCGCGGGTTGGGGGACATCCGATGAGTCTGCCGACGATCGACTGGGAGATACGGTCGTGAGCGCTGGCTGGCACATCGGGAACGCCGCCGACGACGGGCGAAACACCCGAGGCTGGTTGCTCGGCCATTTCATCGACCGTTGTCACGGTGTGCGCTCGACAAAGGATGTAGAGATCAAGTGGGGAGTCCACCCGGCCGGCGAGACGCGGCCCGAATGGACCAGCGACGATCAACGAACGACCCTCGTTCTCCTGGTGGAGGGCAATTTCGTCGTCAACCTCACCGAGGGTAGAGCTGAACTCACCCGGCAAGGTGACTACGCGGTGTGGGGACCCGGAATCGACCACTCGTGGGAAGCCAGAGAGAACTCCGTGGTCATCACGGTCCGCTGGCCATCGTTGAACAGCTGACGATCCGTTTACTCCACCGCCGGCAGATTAACGCGCTTTCTCCCCAGCTCCTTGAGCCGCCGAAGCCCCAACAGGAACGCGAACAATCCTTCATTGCTCCAATGGTCGTCCGCGACCAACTCGGCGAGTAACTCGCGGTCAAGACTGGAATACAGGCGCAATCCGGTGGATTCCCAGTTAGCTTCGATGTGACCACCATACCGATGCCAGAATTCCTCATCGTCGATGACGACCAGAGATGCAAATTCGTAGTTCCCGCTGACCAGATTCAGCCCAAATCCCGTGCACTCCATCCTCAGTGCGTCCGGTACCCCAGTTAGCCAGCGCATCGGCTCGGACAGCCGGCTCGGATGCATGGGAGCGGCGGCTATATGTCGCGAGACTGTCGTGTCGATATCACTTCGACCGAACAACTCCTCTTCCATCTCCCGTCGCAGCGTAGCACCCACCTGCGCATCAGCTCGATAGTCGGCGAGCGGCTTATGGAATCCTTTCGGGATCACCGCGAGCTGACGGGCGGCGTTGAGGACGTGCCCGGAACGCTCCTGCACGAGCAGAACGTAATCCGCCGAGCCGCGATACGGATCAGCAGGCCGCGCGATCGCGCACAATGCGACCACTCCTCCCGCGCACAAACGGCTTGACATGTCCAGTACTGAGCCGAGAACGGGGAGGTACCGGTCGCGCAGCGGCAGGGAACTTGGCCTCGGCGCGACACCTGAGACTATCGCGTCGAGGAGCTCACCTTCGAGCAAGTCCATGGTCAGCGCGTAGTCCACGAACCGCGCCAGCCCCACCTCACCACTAATCACACTAGGCTGAGCATCAAGGTTCAATAATCGGTAAATCGGCGCATTAGTGAGCCGCACACCCAGAGTAACAACCTCGATAAGGCGACGCACGGCGTGCTTCGCAGCGAAATCATCTACGTTCACCGGCCAATCAACTGGCGACTTCGCCAGAACCAAGCGATCTTGCTCGGGGGTCAATGGACAAGCCACACCCAGCCATTCCGATCGCGCGACAATGCTGGTCTGGACATCTCGAGCGTCGACACGGGCCCTATAGGAACCAACGCCCTGACTATCAGGATCGCCATAATAGTCTGATAACGCCCGTGCTACATCGGCCCGGCCCGCTTTGAGGCGCCGGCTGTTCCGATCGCGAAAGGCTCGATCATCCAACGTCCCAGGACGGGACATCACCTTCCTCCGGCTCGTCCCCGGTGACCATCCGGCATGGCGGTCCAGCCAATCGAAGGCCGCCTCGATATCACGGCCCGCGCCGCCATCGTCGGGCCGGATATCAGCACCGTCTTCGATCAGCTCGCGAAGCTGCTCTGGCGACTGCTCAAGAAGCCGAGCTAATTTCGGTCGCAGGTACGGCAACGGAGCCTGATCGCCGGCCTCCCACCGGATCACCGTGGACCGGTCAACGTGCAACGCGGCAGCAAGGCTCTCCTGCGTGTGGCCCGCCGCCTTGCGAGCACCAGCCAGCGCTGCACGGCGCCGCGCACCAGCCACCCTGCTGCCTCCTCGCTCACGATCGTGATCACCGTATCAGGGTCGCTACCGATTTCTGCACGTCAGGACCAGGAACGCCGCACTCCCACCACGAAACCCCGACGTTCCCGCGCTGGGCTGGCGCACACCCGTCCGCTTGAGTACAGACAAGCACCCGGCGTCGGGACAACGCAGGCCGCCAGTTGGAGATCCCCGTACCCAGTAGCGGCCCGCGCGATTCTCCTCAACCCGACGCCGGGTGCATCCACTCCCCGGAGAAAGGCGACCCACGTGTCACGGACCGCCCAGGTTCGCGGTCACTCGTCCTACCCACGCCGTCCGCGTGAGCTGGCCCGACCCTGCGGCCTCGGCGGCGCCTGGTGATCCGCGAAGACCGCGAACTCTTAGCCGAGCTGGCCCGGCTCAACACCGCCTTGGCGCCACTGGCCATGCGGATAATCGACGGCAGCGCCAGCACTGCCGAACAACAAGACTACGCACAGCGCTTGATTGCTGCCGGTGAGCGATTGTGGACGCGGGCCAACGACACGACCATAGAAGTCATCGACGGGGATGTTATCGAACACGGGTTACTTGCCCTTCCCGGTTCGCCAGGAGTGACTTGTGAGCAAGGTTCACCATCACTCGCCAGAACTAGAACAACCCCCTAGAATGGTGTTCCCAAGTAGAGGGTGTGACGGTGCGCCGTCGTCTTCGCATTGCTGTATCAGTACTGGCTGTTCTCGGGCTCGTCGACGGCATCTACCGGCGACTCGGCGAGGCGCGCGACATCCGTCGCTACCCGCCGCCCGGTGAACTGATCGACATCGGCGGACGATGTCTGCATCTCTGGAGAGCAGGTCGCGGAACACCGTCCGTGGTCATCGTGGCCGCTCTCGGCACCCCTGGCTCTGAATGGTTAGGCGTGCAACAGGGGCTAGCGCACCACACCGGTGTCTACGTCTACGATCGCGCCGGGCTGGGCTGGAGCGACCCCGCCCCGTGGCCCCGGACCTACCCACGCATGGCCGACGAACTGCACCAGCTGCTCACCGCTGCGGCGATCCCACCGCCTTACCTGCTTGTCGGGCACTCCACCGGCGGCATCATCGTCCGCCAGTTCGCGGCCCGCCACCCGGAGGGGCTGGCCGGACTTGTGCTGATCGACTCGAGCCACGAGGACCAGATCCGGCGTCTCTCCCCGTTCAAGAACCATGAGCGTGTCCAGTTGTGGCGCCGCGCAGCACGCTGCCGACTCAAACCACTCGGGCTGATCCGCATCACCCAGGATCTCGGCATCCGTGCGCGCCCCACTGATCCGGCGGCCATCATCGCCCAAACATCACGGTGCCGGCGCGCTGACGCTCAGGAATTGATCAATCACGCGCTGACCATGCCCTGGTCCACACCTCCTGATCTGGGTGATCTGCCCCTCACTGTGATCACAGCCGGAGCGGCGGGGCGGGGAAGACGGCAGCCGGTGTGGCTCCAGATGCAGGCCGAACTGGTTGGGCTTTCCACACACAGCACTCAGCTCGTTGCCGAGAACGCTGGGCACCACATCAACCACGACGACCCGGACTTCCTCATCCAGGCACTGCGTGAGGCAATCATTGACTTGCGTCACCGTTCCGTCTGATCATCTTCGTGACCGCCCTGCGTGGAGCAAGTCAGGCTATTCGGCGGACCAGGCGTTCGGCCACCAGGTCGGGGTTGCGAACTGCTCCACGGAACGTGTCGCTCAGGACCTCAAGCTGCGGCTCGCCTCCGAGACTGGCCGCCACGCCTACTCCACCAGCGAACGGCTGTCGACGGACGGGTCACCGGCTGCCGTCCCGACCGCGGTCCTGCATTCGTGCGCCGACGCCCTGTCCAGCGCCGTCGACGGCGTGGATACCGTCGCGTTCTCTCAGGCCGTAGAGGTGCTCGCCGCAGCCGACCATGTGCTGGTGGTCGGGGTCGGCACCTCCGCCCCGCTGGCCCAGGACGCCGCCGACCGGCTACGCAGCATCGGGCTGCTGGCCGAGGCGCCACCGGACGCCCACGTCCAACACGTCTGCGCGCGGTTGCTGCGCCCCGCAGCGGTGTGCCTCGCGGTCAGCCACACCGGACAAACCCGCGAAACCCTGACCACCGTCGCCGCCGCCCGCCGAGCCGGAGCCACCACCCTGGCGGTGACCAGCTTCTACCACTCGCCGTTGACCGACCTCTGCGACCACGCCCTAGTCGCAGGCTCGGCGGAGACCTCCCAGCACGTCGAAGCCCGGGCCAGCCGCCTGGTCCACATCGCGCTGCTCGACGCCCTACACGCCGCCGTCAGCCTCGCCAACCCCGAGCGCACGCACACCGCGCACGCCCTGGCCGCGGACTCCATCACCGACCACCGGCTCTAGGTTCCTGGCGCCTGGGAGTCACCAGCCATCCGGTGAGCCTCGCTTAACCGAAGTACTGGATCTGGCGGGAGGTTCTGGATCAGCCTGTGGCACTGCGGCCGACGGGTGCGGCACTGGGACCGGGTCCACTCGCCGATGAGACATTGTTTTCGGTTTGAGCGGTTTCTGAGGAGACGGCGGTGGGGCCACCTGCAGTGCCGGAGAGGCGGGTGCTGGCTGGGACGCCGGCCCGACCGGTGCGTTGGCGGGATCGGGTGTCGTAGCTGGGTCGGGGTGGGTCACCGCGTTCGGATTGGCCCGTATGTCCGCGCCAGCAGGAAAGCTCGCGGCGGGTACCGTGGGAGCTGTACCGAGACGGACCTGTCCGTTAGCCTCGGTCATTCATCGAGATTAGTATGATCTTGGGTGGTTCGGCGTTTTTATGCGAGAAAAGTGCCTCTGAGCTGCGAGGATAAGGGTCTTCGAGGTCCTTGTCCTGA
>JBOHFK010000041.1:0-40695 GCA_050699635.1 Pseudonocardiaceae bacterium
CAGAGCGCCCAGCGCCAAGGCGAGGTTGTTCAGCCATTTGGCGACCGTGGGGTGGTCGGGTCCGTAGGCGGTCTCGGTGATGGTCAGCGCCCGCTCGTACAGGGGTCGGGCCTCGGCCGGCTTCCCCAGAGCGCCCAGCGCCCCGGCGAGGTTGTTCAGGGTGGTGGCGACCTCGGGGTGGTCGGGTCCGTAGGCGGTCTCGGTGATGGTCAGCGCCCGCTCGTACAGGGGTCGGGCCTCGGCCGGCTTCCCCAGATCGCCCAGCGCCTCGGCGAGGTTGTTCAGCCATTTGGCGACGTCGGGGTGGTCGGGTCCGTAGGCGGTCTCGGTGATGGTCAGCGCCCGCTCGTACAGGGGTCGGGCTTCGGCCGGCTTCCCCAGAGCGCCCAGCGCCCCGGCGAGGTTGTTCAGGTCAGTGGCGACCTCGGGGTGGTCGGGCCCGTGGGCGGCCTCGTCAATGCTCAGCGCCCGCTCGTACAGGGGTCGGGCCTCGGCCGGCTTCCCCAGATCGCCCAGCGCCCCGGCGAGGTTGCTCAGCTGGGTGGCGACCTCGGGGTGGTCGGGCCCGTAGGCGGTCTCGGTGATGCTCAGCGCCCGCTCGAACAGGGGTCGGGCTTCGGCCGGCTTCCCCAGAGCGCCCAGCGCCCCGGCGAGGTTGCCCAAGCGGGTGGCGACCGTGGGGTGGTCGGGTCCGTAGACGGTCTCGGTGATGGTCAGCGCCCGCTCGTAGAGGGGCAGCGCGGTAGCGGGTTGGCCGAGAACCTGGAGATAGGTGGCTGCTCGGTCCAGGAGCCATGCGCTGGCCTCGGGGTTGGTCGGTGTGACGTCATCCTGGTAACTGGTGGCGGCTAGGACGTGCGGGAGTAGTTGCCGCCATCGGGGCCAGTCCTGCGGCGCGCCCATGATCGTGACTGGGAGATCCGCGCACAGCAGGTCCACCACGACCGCGTACCGGTCTGGGTGCTGGGTGTCGGCTGGAGGGCCGATGTCACGGTGACGCAGCGCGGTCTGCAGCAGCCGGTGCAGCGAGATCGTGTGCTCGCTACGGCGGGCCAGCGAGTAGTCCACCAAGACTCCGACGGTGTCGGCCCACTCCAGCGGGTCCTCAGCGGCCGCAGTCAGGGCCGGGGGGAGCTGCTCGGAGTGGGTGGTGAACAGATCCAGCGGGATCGCCTCCGGCGCCAGATAGGCACACAATCCCACCAACTCCACCGCCGCCGGCCGCTGCTCGCGGACCCGATCCAACGCCAGATCCCACACCGTGTTCAGCGTGTGCTCATAGCCCACCACCCTGCCCCTGCCCAGCATGTCCCCACCACGCTGCCGGATCAGCCTCAGGTACTCCGTCACCGGCAGCCTCGTGGTGTCGAGATAGGCCGCGGCCTGCTCCAGAGCCAGCGGCAAATCACCCAACAACTCAGCCAGCCGCCGACCTTGGTCGTGAGTGAGGGTCGGAATCCGACGGTGCAGCAACGCCAGCGACTCGGCACGGTCAAGCACGTCGAGCTCCAGTACACCGCTCATACTGGCGAATCCGCCACGCCGAGTCGTGATCACCACGTGCCCACCGGAACCGGGCAGAAACGGGCGCAGGGCCTGCGGGTCCTCGGCATTGTCGAACACCAGCAGCCACCGCCTCTGACGACGCAACACGGCCAACACCTGCTCCACAGCCATGTCGAGATCACTACCCACCCGCAGCCCCACCGCATCGGCCAGCCGCGCCAGGTGGTTGGGGATCAACTCCGGCCGCTCGGCCGGAACCCACCACCCCCACTCATAGTCGCTGGCGTAACGGTGCGCGTATTCGATGCCCACCTGGGTCTTGCCCACCCCACCCATCCCGTGCAAGGAGTGCACCGCCACCGGCCCACCCCCACTCAGCAGGCGGTGCAGACGATCCAGGAGGTCACCGCGGCCGGTGAAATTCGGGTTGCGCGCGGGAATGTTCCAGACCTCGGGCAACGCCCCCGGAAACAACGGCGCCACCTCCACCGCCCGCACCCGACCAGGCCCGGGAAACGAGGGCTTGCGCGCCGGCTTACCCCGCCCCTCCACCACCTGATCAATGACTTGGCGCAACGTGGCCCGGGTCCTGGCCTCGGTCAGCCCGAACAGATCCACCGACACAATCGAGCCCAGCAGCCCGGGCCGCTCACACTCCACCACCCGCAGCGGAATCAGCTTGCGCTGCTCACCCAGAGGATCATCACGCCACGCCGCCTGCCACTCGACCGAGCCATACATCGAGGACAAGTACTCCGGCGACAGCAGCGCGATCGTGCGCGCCGCGCGCTGCACGCCCTCCTGCATGGAATTGATCCAGTTCGCTCCCGGCACCATGTCCCACGCCTGAATCAACACCCGATACCCGTCGGCCTCCAACTCCCAGGCAACCCACTCCGCCCACCCACGATCCGCCTGGGCGTACGACACGAAAAAATCCCACTCCACCGACCCCGGTTGACCCTCAGTGATCACACCACACTCCCGGCCGCCTCACACTCCTGGACAACCACCCCTATCACGCCCAACCGGCACACAGTTACTCCCAAGCACACCCAAGACCCGCAGCGGCCTCCGTCCAGACAGTGTCGCGGTGGCGGGCAGCGTAACCACCGCGGGCAGCGTCGGGGCTCTCGGCAAGATTCGCGACCGTGTTCAGCGCGGGCATCAGAGCGTGCATCGGGTGTCTGGCATGCGTTGGCTGCCGCCGATGCGTGGGCTGCATCGGCGGTGTAGCACTGCGGGTGCAGTAGGCTGGCGGGCGGGACTATCCCCGAATCAACCCGAGCCGTACCGCTATGCCGAATGTGTGCCCAAACGGCCCGACCACCTACCCCAAAGGCGTCGTTTGCGCAGGTCATAACGCCGGAGGAGGTGCCGATCGCGCCGCCCTCTCAAGGTGATGTGCCCCGCCTTGAACGGCACCGGTAGACCGCTCCACCCCCATCCTGCACGGATGATCATGCAATTTCTGCAGACTCATGCACCGGATCGAAGGTGCGCTTATCGGCATGAGAGCGCAATCAGCGGCATAAACGTGCGTGTCGTTCGGGTTGTGTGTCGCCGAACAGGACAGCGGGTTCATACCCCGATCAACATCGGATTAGTACACCCTACATGATGTGTGAGAACACCAAACGTCGACCTAGAGCAACCGCCCAACAACCATGCGGAAGCGGGATCTGGCGGTCACCCGCCGGTTCTTCATGCGCGCCCTACATATCAGTGCCTGGCCCATGCCGACCGAAGTGATCACCGACCGGGCACCGGCCTACCCGCGAGTGATCGAGGAGCAGGTGTACGCCGCGCGCCCGGTCACCGAGCAATACGCGAACTAAGGGTATTCATCTGACCGGACTAGCCCAGGCCAACGGTTCGCCATGGTCGTAGCGCTCGCGGGCGGTCCATGCTCGGTGGGTGTCCCCGTTTTCCGGGTGGTGTGGGTAGCTGACTGAGCAGGTGGGCGGGCTCCACCGAGCCCTGGTGGGTACCGAGCAGCCACCGCTTGGCCAGTGAGGCGACCCGGTGCACCGGGGCAGCAGCTCACCAGGGTCCTGCCCGCGAGCCCGGGCGGCGCGCTGGCTGCGCCGGTCGTGGATATAGCCGAGCTCCTCCAGGCCGCAATAGCCCTGCCAGGCGTCTGTGATCACCGTCGCGCCCGGCTCGATGTGGTCGGTGACGAAGGCATGCAGCGAGGCGGCGGAGGCATCGGCCAGTGGCGCCATCCGGCACCGACCCATGCCCTTGGGCGGTGCCACCTCCACGGCGATGCCGGTCAGGACCTTCTTGCCCCGCGCCCGGCCACCACGTAACCCTGCCTCTTCACCTCCGATGAAGGTCTCATCCACCTCCACCATCCCGGTCAACCGCTCCCGGCCCGGACGCACCAGCACCGAGCGCAGCTGGTGCAGCATTGCCCACGCCGTCGGATAGGAACCAATCTCCAGCGCCCGCTGCACGCTCAACGCCGACATGCCGTCCTTGCCGGTAGCGAACATCCAGCACGCCGTGAACCACACGGTCAGAGGCGTCCGCCGCCGATCGAATAGCGTCCCCGCCGTCACCGATGTCCGACCACCGCAGCCCGCGCACTTGTAGCGTCCATCAGCCACAGCCCACCCACCGGCATGCCCGCACCGCGGGCAGACGAAGCCCTCGGGCCAGCGCAAGCAGTCCAGGTAGTCCAGACAGTCAGCATCGGTCACGAACCACGACTGGAACTCCCCAGCCGACTTCGGGTAGTACACACCTGCGGCTGGCCCGCATCCACGCTCCCAGCATAGTCCGGTCAGATGAATATCCCCGATGCGAACGATGCCGTCGAAGCCGATCATGGGCGCCTGAAGGCCCGACTGCGACCCATGCGCAGCCTAAAACGGCTCCGCTCGGCATGGATCATCAGTACCGGGCACGCTTTCGCCCAGAACCTCCGCCGCGACACTACGAACTTGATCTCAACCCACGGCATCGGCTGCCGGCGGCTTCACCGAACTCGCCCGCGCCACCTGATCGAGCCAGCACAGCGAGAAATCCCGTCTGTTCCTGCCTACGCAACTGACCTAAGGCGGCGGTCGACCCAGGGGATCCTCGATGAACTGGCCCCGGGCGCCTGGCACCATGCCGAGCCCTACGCCAACGACCGCCTCGAAGCCGATCACTGGCGTTTGAAGTCCCGGCTTGAGGCCGATGTACGGCCTCAAACAGCTCCGCTGCGCACAGGTGATCACCGCTGGACATGCTCCTCCAGAACCTCCGCCGCGGACACTACGAACTCGGGATCGAGGAACCCACGACGCTGCAGGTGGTGGCCGCCTTCACCGAGCTGATCGTGGCCATCTGATCAAACCACCGGCAACACTTCAGGCTGCCACTGCTTCGCACAACGCCAGCGCCAGCCGCGCCCGAGTGAAAGACCGGCCGGTAGTCGCCAGATCCCGCTTCTCCGACACCAGCACGTCGATAACCTGACCGAACTGGTCGATCGCCCGGGTCCCAGGTAGACCCACCGCCCGCTGACCTTGACGTAGGTTTCGTCGCCGAACCAGCGATCTCCCGGGGCGTGCCGGCAGGACCCGGGCCGCATCGATCAGCAGCGGCGTGAACCGCTCTACCCACCGGAACACGGTCACATGGTCGACCTGGATCCCGCGCTCGGCCAGCAACTCTTCGACGTCACGGTAGGACACGGCGTAGCGCAGGTACCAGCGGACTGCCAAGATGATCACACCCGGCGGGAACTGGAATCCAGCGAACGCGGACCGAGACGGACGTACTCGACAGGGACGATGACGCATCAGCTCAGCTTGCCCGAGCTTGCGATCCGTCAGCACAACAGTGCCGCTGAGCATGGCTTGGGCAGGTCGAGGGACCCGCGCGGTGGATTCAGGCTGAGCCACTGCGCGGATCAATGGAGCGCGGGGCCTTGGGGATCGGGACTGGCGCCAACCGCGGTGCTGCGCTCACAGGCCCGGCATGGTTGGTGTCCACGGTGCTGGTGACCGTGACGACCGGAAGCGAGATAAGCGAGTGGGTGAGCACTAGCAGCGGCACGTCCAGTCCTGTCGGCGCCGCCGAGCAAGCTCGGCAAAATACATCGGATGACGGATGCGAACGAAGACACGGACAGTGATGATCGGTGGCCATAGGCAGTGCCCTGGTCGCCCATGCCATGCGATCGGCGGACGTAAACTAGGTGAATCGAGGCACACTGCGATCTTCTCACCCTTTAGTGTAGTCTAATTTCCACGCGGCGGAGGACAGATGGTAGAGACGGGTGGGGAGGCTGGCTCCGCAAGCTTCGACGCGGCCCAGTACCACCATGCGATCATTCGTCCGCTGCGGGGGAAATCCCGGCGGCTTCCACGGGACTTGCGTGTGCGCTATGACGTTCATGATCCGCAGAGCGACCAGGCGTTAGCTGGACATCTGGACAAGGTCATTGGCTACTGGTCGGAGCGCAGCCACGAGCAAGCGGACTACTCGCACGCAGTCTACGTCGCGTTGTTGAAGGCGCATCAGGATTTGCTGACCGATCCCGCGGTCAGGCTGTATTCGACGGCCTGGTGGTCCACCTACCAGCCGTCGGAACCGGACCTCGCGGCGAAACCGGCCAAACCACCGCTCTCCGACGCTGGTGCTTACACGCAGCACCTCACGCAGCCACTTGAGAAGCCGTCATCAAACGTCGCGGCAGAAGGCGACGCTGTTATCGAGCCGCTTGATGCCGCGGTGGCTACATCCACAACGGGTATGGCCGGCGATGCACCCACGGTCGATGGATCCATGGCCGCTGCGCCCGCGGCCGACGGGCAGCTGACCGAGGAGGCCTCGATCAATCGAGTGTGCGGCCTCACCGCATCACGAATAGGTGACACTATCGAACTGTCCTGGCTTTGGCCCAACTGGGCGACCACAGCGATCGTGTCCTGGGAGAGCGACCGCATTTCCAAGTCAGTAGACAGGGAAGAGTTCCGGCGGACGGGGCGATGGCAGACAACAGTGAGCCCGGAGTTGTCGGACGACAGGGTCGAATTTTCCGTCGCGGTGCGCGGCGCGTCCCCGAATCACAGGGAGTGGTCGGAAGCGGTTCGAGTGCTGGCCCCCGCGCCTCGTCAAGAGGTCACGTACAAGGTCCGTCGCCTATGGTACCGTTTCCCCTCTCGCGCCTACAAGGTTTCGTTTTGCGTTAGCCGGCGTCCAGCGTTGTGCGAGATCATGATTGGATTTTCTGGCGCCGACGCATTGCCGGAGAACGTCGATGTTTGTACAAAGATTGACACGGCGTACTTGGCGGCCGACATGAGTACGCGGCTGGTCACCTTGCCTCGCAGCCTGGGGCGCGGCTGGCTTCGCTGCTTCCTTGTCAACGGTGAGTCGATCACTCTCAAGGATCCCGATGTCAGTACCCTGAGGATTCGATCGTGGCTACGCTGACCTGCCCATACTGCTACCATAAACAAGAGTCCGTCGACTTGTATTTTGTGTGTGATGGGCAGGGCTCACCAGGTTGGAAGGGCTGCGTCCCGAGAAAGGACGACGAAAGGGAGGAGCATACCGGCTACAGCGGGTTGGCGATGCCGACGTTCCGTCCTGAGCGGTTGCAAAACGGTGCTAAGTCAGCCTACTGCCCGGGATGCGGAACATTGTCCGCGCGGCGGGCCTGCGCGTTGTGTCATACCCCGCTGCCAGTGACCCTTGTGCAGAGCCTTAGTCCGCTGATTGGCATGGTAGGCGGCACCGCGGCAGGCAAGACCGTTTACCTGACCGTGTTGAACAAGCTGCTGCGAGAGGTTATTAGTGAGCCTTTTCGGGCCGACGTCCACCTTGTGGGCGAGCAACAGGCTGGATCCAACTCCATCCACGAATGGTTGCAACGTTATGAGCGGGCCCTGTTTACCAACGGCCAGCTGTTCGGGACGACACCCCCGTCGCCGGGCGGTCGTCGAGTACCGCTAGTACTGCAGTGGCGACATCCGCTTGAGCGATTCGGCCGCCCTATCAAGTATCAGGGAACCATTCTGTCCTTCTGCGACGCGGCCGGTGAGGACATTCTCACTCAGGAACGCGCCGACCGACAGCGTTATCTGAAAGCCGCCGACGGCTTGATCATCCTGCTCGATGCCTACCAGCTGCCGGGGGTCCGCAGTGAAGTACCGCTTCCGGGGGACAACAGGGAAGAGAGGTCCCTAGTTGACAGCGTGCTGGCGATCGTCACCGAGGCCCTGCGCAGTGACGAGACCAACGCGTCGAAGATAATCGTTCCGGTTGCTGTGGTTGTGGCCAAGTTCGACGTTATCGAGCCATTACTGTCTGAGGGTCATTTCCTGCGGCAGGCGCGAGCGCGTGTGGGCGACGGCTACGATGAACGGTTTGGCACGAACACCCACGAGCATGTCCGAGCGCTGCTTTATGACAAGGGTGCCGGTCGGGTCGATCGCCACATGCAGGCGCACTACGCGAAGTTCCGATACTTCGCCGTGTCCTCGCTTGGCGCCCTCCCGAACTACGATGAGAGAGAAGTCAACAAGCGTGGCGTACAGCCGAAGAATGTGGCGGAGCCACTTCTTTGGCTAATGAACTTGAAGGGAATCATTGGGCAGGTGAAACGTGGCTGACTTCGACTCGCTGTACTTCACGGACTGCCGAGCGGGTGAAGGACTGCTTGGGGGGGCAGGCCTGCAGTTCCGGGCGGTGTCGGCTGGGGTTCATCCGCGCACCATGGATCTGGTGCAGCGCCACTGTTTGTACGAGCCACCAGAACAGTGGATGCATGAGAGTCGCGCCGCTGAGACATATCCTCGGTCTTTGGCGCACATTTTTGACGGCTACTACATCACTGCGTCAGGCGCCTACCTCGGCGCCGAGGCGAAGGGTACCAGGGAGGGGAACCACTTCACCCACGCGTTGGTGACCGAGGAGGTCGAGATCTACGGCCAGACCCGGCCAGCGCAACTTTGGGACTCACCGGTGTGGGTCCAGCGGGCGGATGGAGATACTGTCTGCGACCCGGTTCCCGCCGAGCCGGAGCCCGGCCCGCTGCATCCTGAATGGCTACAGCGGTGGGTGGCTGACCAACCCGACGGCGAGGCGCAGCTCACCGCGGTGATTTCTGCGTTGGAAGGGGTCCGCTCGGGCGGGCCACGGGTGCTGTTCGTCGCTGAGGACCCAGGAATGGTGCTCAGCTGGCTAGCAGCGGCGACTATCCTCTTGCCAAGGGCTGAGGCATTACAAATCGGGTTCAAGGTATTTGTGGTCAACGCTGACTACAGCACGCATGATGTGATCGCATTACACCCAGACTTGGCAAGTTCGTATCGCGGGGCGCCGGCCAATTCGGGGTTCGTCATTTTCGATCTCGACGCTGGAGCGCGATCGAGCATTACCGCGACCGCGGCCGCCCGACACTGGGTGCCGCGCTTCCTGCGGTGCGACTGTTTCGACGTATTGGACGCGGTGGAGCTGAGCGGCGCGCTCCGTTCCCCGTCTCTGGAGCACGAAGGGGTGGAGCGGACCATCGCGGGCATGGTCAGCCTTGGTGAGCGACTTCCCTCCGCCGAGATTGGCGCCGTCATCGACTGGCTCGCCAGTTCGAGTAGGCAGCTCAGCGAGAGGCAATTGGCCCAGGTTTTCGGCGTGATACTGGACAACTCGCTGGACTCCGACCAACTCGATGCGTTGGGCCGAGTGGCTACCCAGCTCGGTGATAGGCCTCGAGCCGAGCGGATCCGTTGGCAGGTGTTCGCACGCGTGTTGTCTGAAGCCTCCGGCTGGGTCGTTCTGGCGCCGTCCGATGCGCGGGTGGCGACTGCTGCGGTTGAGCAGGTGCTGGTCGACGCCGGGCCGGAGACATTGGTACGGGTACTGTCGCTGGCCAGCTGGCACGGACTGCGACCGGCACCGGCACGGTTCATCAGTGCACTACAAGGCTTTGCCCGATGGTGGGCTAAAGGTGCGCTGGAACTGCCCGAAGTCGACGACTGGTCCTGTCGTGCGGAGGCAGTCGACCTCCTCCGTGATGAGCTTGCCGCTCGGGTCCGAGCTGCGCCCGAGCCATTGGTCCGCAGCGTCGGCGAGCTGTGGTGGCGTCGGCTGTGGCAGACGATCCAGGACCCGCATTACCCCCTTGATGCCGCCCTTGCAGCGGCGGCGGTTGACGCGGGAAGCGAAGACGTCCGGCGGTGGGTGACGAGGACCGTACTCTCCGCCCAGCGCGCCGAAGCAGCCGACGGTGCGGACGTAGCGTGGCGCGTGCTCTACGGTCGGCGCTTGCCAACTGTAGAGGAGGTGTTGCCTCTTCTCGCGTGCGGGACTCCGGAACACGGGATTGCGGCGTCGACCGGGCAAGGTGTGGAGGCGGTGCTCGTGGCGCGGGATCGTCTCGACACCTTTGTGCTACAGGTACTAGCAAGGCTCGCCGAGCTCGGCTATCAGGTGGATTCTGCGCCCCTGGCTGAATGGCAGCGTGACGTCCGTTTGCTCCGGTCGGTTGCCGAGCGGCTGCGAAGATACAAGGCCGCCTTCGACGAGGCTGCGGTTGTAGCGGCGGCCGCCGAAATTGGCGCGGTCTCGGCGGTTGTAGTCGCGGTCGAGTCGCCCGGTCTTGTCGACGCGATGGGCCAGCTGCATCCGGAGGAGTCTTCGAAGTTGGTGCTGGCGACGCCGGTGGCGCAACGGAGCGCGCTGCTCGACCAGCTTGCAAGGAAGCTGGCGGTTAGGGCGGACGAGCGCACCGGCGCGATGTACTTCCTCGTGGTCAAGGAACTTGCCGAGCTAGGCCAAGTGCCGGACGGCCTGCGACGCACGTTGGTTGAGTATCGGCAGCGGCTATCATCCGAATCAAGCCGCCTAGTGGCGGACCTCCTCGCGGAGCGCGACCGCCCACTGTGGTGGGAACTCGGAGTGCAGCGGTCATCCCGGCGACTACGCAACCCGTTCCGGAAACAGCCGCGATGAATACCCTGCCGTTCGGCTACGTCCTCTTTGCCAGCATCGTTTACTTATTAGTGTTGACGCTGCTACTGGTGATTCCGGCCGCATTGGTACTGATACCGATCGCTGCCGCGGTCGGCGCGCTAGGAGCAATCGGAATTGTGGTCGCGAGCCTGATCGTTGGCGATGCGAAGCGTGAGGTACCGGCGGACGACGGGTCAGTCCCCGATCCGGAGCGGCGGGTAGACGGCGTGGATCCCGCCTGGCCGCACTACCTCGCTGGCCAAGCTGCGAACGATGCGGTCGCAGCTCTCAACGCAGTGCTGAGCGCTGTTGGCAACATGTGGCGGCGTATCGGATCACTTCGGAACCGCTTCGCCTCGGCCACCCCGAGGACCCGACTACTTCTTGGGCCGTTTACAGTGTTGCCGTACGCGGCTGGTGCCGCGGCGTCACTTGGCGTAGGTGTCGGTGCGCTAGTCGCTAGCGTCGTCACTGGCAGTGCGGCGGGGGTGCTTTGGGTAGCCCGACGCGCCAGTGTGGCGCTGATGCGCTTGGTCGACCGAACTCAGCTGCGCCGGACAGGTGCCGGGGCCACTTGCACCGGGCAGGGATGCTTCGGGTACACCCAACTGCCTACCGTGGAATGCGACTGCGGACGGCTGCACATCCGCCTGCAGCCAGGTCATTACGGGGTATTTAGGCGGCAGTGTACCTGCGGTGAGGTCATCCCATCGACCGTCGCTCGAGCTGCATCGTCGTTATTGCTGCGATGTCCTTGGTGTCGGCGGCAATTGTTACCCGGCGCGATGGTCGACACCGATGTCCGGGTATCCGTGATTGGCGCGTCCGGCGCGGGAAAGACCAGCTTTGCCGATGCCGCGCTCGGTGCAGTGCAGGCGGCCATCGTCGGTGCCGGCGGTTCAGTAGATGTTCTCGGCACGGGGCAGGCTGACCAGGATGGTGCCACGTGCACCTCTGCGCGGATCGTCATTGGTCGTCGGCACGGAACACTGCATTTGTTCGACGCCCCAGGTCGGGTACTTGACGACCAGCTGCAGCGCATCGGATTGTATTACCTGCGGTACACACAAGGATTCGCGTTCGTGATTGATCCCGTAGCTGTTCCGTGGCTAGCCGCTCGCCTTCGAGACCCGCTGCAGGGTGACTCGACAACAGAAGATCCAGAGCTGACCTACCGGGCTGTGATCGCGCAACTCCTAGATAGCGGAGTACAGCTTAAGAGACGATCACTAGCCGTGGTGCTGAACAAGACAGATCTGCTAGAAGATTCCTTGGATAGCCGCGGCCGGGTAACCAGTTCCGGGCATATCCGGAACTGGTTGTCGGTACATGGTCAGGACAACCTGGTAAAGGCCGTGAATCGCGACTTCGGCAGTGTCCGCTACTTCCTAGCTACCTCAGTCGGTGACGAGTCGGCGTCGGCGGGCGCCGCATTGCGCTGGTTGGCCGGTCGATCAGGCCTGCCGCTGCCGGCGGCCGGGCCGGACGCCGCGTGACCGACCCGAATATCGACTCCGAGCCGACGGATCCCCCTGCAGGGTCGCCGAACCTCGACGATGGTCAGCGTCGCGAGTTCACCCAGCAGGACCTGGAGGACGTGGATCACAGTCCGGTTGGGCCCACTGCACGGTTCCATCCCAGATCCCGGGATCTGGCGGATCGCGACCCCAGGATCCCGATCGCCTTCCGTGCAGCACGCTGGTCTGCGGCCGCTTTGATCATTACCATTACAACGCTGACCGCCTGGTGGTTGGTCCGTGCAGACGTAATTGGCTGGTTCGTTGGCATGCTCTGGCGCTACCTGCGCTGGCTGCCGTTTGTCGGTTAACACCAACCCTGGAAGGAATGAGATGGCCTCGGCTAGGAGGCCGGGCCGCGCGGAGGGCTGTGACTCCCAGCATGTTTCGTGCTCACTGAAGTGGGGTCAGACCGAGTCGGGGTGCACGGCGATGTCCGTGGTCCGCAGCCCCAGCGACCGAGTGTCCGGTCCCGTCGTCGGCAGCGGCTGGTCCGCCCCGTGAGCGGCAACGAAGGCGACGAACGCCCGCGGCCAACCGAGCGGGCAATCGATGCCCACCCGCCCCTCGTTCAGCTACTTCTCTACAGGGCACTGTTGCATTGAGGCGAAGAGCGCCCTTGTCGTGCACCAAGCAGGGAGGCAAGACCCCTCAGGTGCCCCTAGCAAACCCCAATAAGTCGGACATCTGAAGGCCTCTTGCATCGCTTTTGGGCGAGCGGGTAGAGCAAGTCGGTTGGGCCGATCGTTCAATGCAACAGTGCCCCCACTGTGCACTTGAGGGGGTCGAACTTTGTGAGCCTTACTGTGGTCGCGGCCCGGCGAGGCGGTAGGTCACCCCACGAGATCCGGTTGCAGCCCACAGCGGGAACGTAATGGAACCATGCAGGAGTCCTGTCCGAGTCGAGGAACCAGACGGGCAACCAGCCGGCTCGATAGGACTTGGTCGTGCGAGATTTTGCGACCCTGACCGCGATGAACGAGTGCTGCACCTCGATGCCGGTTCGGCGAGGGCCGTCGATCGCGACGTCAAGGACCGTCCCGCCACCTGTGCGGAACTCCTTCGACGCTCGATGGCCGGCGTCTTCCGCGGCGCGGCGCCAGTAGTCCTTCTGCCGTCGATGTTCGTCGGTCTCCATGGAAATCTCATGGGCCCCATGAGCGCCACCGGCGAAATGCACCGCCCAGTACTTGCCTCCGGAGAAATGGATGAACATCTCTGCAGCATCGTCGTTCGCCGACGACTGCAGGCAGATCAGCGTCCCTTGGCCACGGACAACGTCCCCGTGCAGCGAGCTTATGAGTTCGTAGTCGCTGCGGCTGAGATTAGCCAGATCCAACATTCGGTCTTCTGGCGTGTACCGCACCAAGGTTGACATACCACACCTCCTTACGACGACTTCCAGGATACGAGCGACCACCGACAAAACGAGGCGCTCCGATCCGAGGTGGACCAGTCCGGGCATCCTGGCGCCGCCTGTCTCAGCACCCTCGTGGTTGTCGGCGTCGATCCACCGGGTTTCGGCACGCCCGCCATCTTGACCTACTCGTCGGCCGCGTGCTCCCGGCGGATCTCACCGAGGTCGAGGAGGACGGGCACACCTTGGGTATTGCTGCCATGTGCGAAGCCGTGCCCCGGTAGCTGCGCGGCCGGTTGCTGGGCAATGCTCCGGCGCACCCGGTGGAGTTCGGCCACCCGCTCCGGACGGGTCGCGGCTTGATCGACCCACAACCGGACCATCCCACCACCGGCAAGATCGAGGTGCCCACCGTCGAACGGTGGATTCAGGGTGCACTCTGGTGCGCCCACCGCCCCAATCAGCACGATCACAAGCAGTTCGTGTTCGGGCTCGGGACGTGGGTAGAACGTCACCCGGCCGACATCGGCCTCCAGCCAGGGAGGACCCAGTGCCAGAGGCGGGACCACGATCATCGCCCCGACCCGCCACCGTGACCCGTCGATGCCGAGTTCCGGCGTGGGCAGCCAACTTGCGAGCAGCCGTTGATCACACGGAATCAGCAACTCGTCGGCCTTCGGCCGCTGTACGGCGAGGCGCCACACACTCCGATGCAACGACAGCTTGATCAGCTTCATCTGCGTCCGGGTGCACAAGAAGACATCATCGGCAGTGTCGGGGTTGGTGCCTCGGCTGCCGTGCCGGGCGATGACCCACGACTGCGACCGCGGCCCGTCCGGAGAACCCACGGCGAAGCGCACGGCAGCCTCGTACTCGACCACCTGCGGAAGCGGGGCGTTGTCATCCACACAGTGATTGTCTCAGCCGAGGTCGCGGCGCCTGGTTAAACCGATGAGCGCTCCCGAGTGTGCGCGGGCCGGGACGCCCCCTCACCCTGTCGATTTCTTCCGTGCGCAGGCCTCAACTTAACCTCGTACTCACACCTGGGTAATCAGAGCGAAGGTCTCCATACCGGAACGGACAGAATTCTGCGATCTAAGCGTCAAGCGACGGTCTTCCAATTTGCCGATATGGCCCGATTGTCGGCTTATCCACTCATCGGCAATGCCGGCGATCAACGACATGAACGTGCGCTTCGTTTGGGCTACATGGTGCCAAGCAGCGGGTTCACACCCCGTTCAGCACCCTGTTCGGGCTCGACGAGCAACCCGGCGAGCTGGCCGGCTACGGGACCATCACCGCCGACCAGGCCCGAGAACTCGCCGCACAGGGCACCTGGCGGCGCATCCTCACCGATCCGGCCACCGGGGCGCCCACCGATTACGGCACCACCGTCTACCGGCCACCGGCCGCACTGCGTGACCTGGTCGTCACCCGGACCCCTACCTGCGGCTTTCCCTCTTGTCTGAGTCCCGCTCACCGCGGTGACCTGGACCATCGCGAACCGCACGACCCCGTCAACGGCACCGGACCCACCAACCAGTACAACATCGATCCGTACTGCACACGGCATCACCGGACCAAGCACACCGATGGCTGGTCGGTCGACCGCGATGCGCATGGCACCTTGACCTGGACCAGCCCCAGCGGCCACACCTGGACCCACCAACCAGAACCGATCGCCGAACCTGCACCCCCACCCCGGCCCACCGATCCGGAGGAACCGCCACCGTTCTGAGCCCCGGACGGGCAGCTCCACCGGCTCAAGGAGCTGGGTCGCCTGAAGCGATGCGTCGCGTCAGGCCAACTGCGCCCATGGCGCCCGCAGGAGGTCTCGGGTTATCTCCATCTGGCCGCGGTGTTGGGCGAGCTCCTCGTAGATGTGCAGCAGCGCACCGCCCTGGGTGCGGGCAAACGGCCGTGTGGCGTACTCGGCGCGCGGCACCCCGCGTGGTGGCCCGAACGGGTCGAGCGCAGCGACGTCGGCGCGCAATTGTTGCCGGGCTCGTTCCGTTGCATCGGCGAGCTCGGCGACGCGGCCGGTGGCCCGGAATTCGGCGGGCCGGTCGCGCACGATGCTGCGGCCGGCAACGATCTCACCGCCCCAGTACTCCATGACACCGAGACAGTGCGTGAGGATCGCGAACGGCGTGTTCGTCCCCGGCACGTCAGGCCGCCGATTGGCGAGGTCGTCGCCGAGTTCGCTGACGATTCGCACCATGCCATCGAGTGCGTCGTCCACGTACCACAGGAAGTCGTCGGTCGAGATCATTCCGCCATCCTCACTGCCCCGCTTCGGTTACGCCGCGTTGGTGGTGACCACAAGCGCACGTACGCCTCCTTGCAAGAGGTGCTCGCCGACGGCCGAGCCGAGGAGTGGCGCTCTACCTTGACTCCAGCGTTGTGGCGCGATCCTTCGGATGGACGGTACTCGGCGCCTGATGCTGAGCTCTTGTTAGGAAGTGGGGTGCAGCGGCGCGTGTCCTAAATCAAACTCAGCGAGTACTTCAGGCAAGTCGCGGATGACCTCATAATCGTATTGTTTGACCGTCTCGTCAAGATCGCCCCAGGGCCGTAGGTACGGGGACAGGAACCGCCCGGGGTCCCGCGAACCCAGCGCCCAGCCGCTCAGCAGCCGCTCGACGGTGAACCGACCGTGCTCCATCTCGGCGAGCAGCCGTAGCTCGGAGTTCCCTGGCCAGCCCGGCGCCCAGTGCCCTCCGCCCTCGGCGACTGCGCGGAGCTGGAGACCGACGGCGGCCAACTTGTTCGGGATGTCGTCGATGACCGCGCGGTTCGACGCTTGCAACCACACCGACAATTCGGCCCACGGACGAAGCGCTGGATCGTCAGCCGGCTTGTGGGCTCGCTGCCGTCTTATGTATCGCTCGTGTAGAGCGGCGGCCAGACGCTCTCGTTCGTCGGCGGACCGCGGCCATGATGTACGGCGGAGGAAGGCACGGACGCTCATCCGGTCGACCGGGAGCGCAACGGTACCGACCGCACCGTTCAGCAGTGATCGCGCCAGGTCCGGTCCCGGTTGGTCGGGCAGCCGGAGCCATCCGACGCGCGCCCCGAGCGCGCGCGTCAGCAGGATCTCGTCCGTGCTGGCTCCGGGGAAGTGCGAGCACGCGGATGTTGGCGGTGTGCTTGTGAGCTGCGAAGACGAGCGTCCATAGGTCGAGGGCGCGGCCCGGCCCGGGGCTTGCAGTTTGCCGATCCGCGGGCATCCGAACGCTCACGCCGCAAGTGGCTGCGAGGTCGGCCCATTGGTTGGTGCCGTTGGTCGCACTAGCCAGCACCGATCCTGTGATAGCGGGACGTCCCAGCGCCCACTCGAGCAGCGCGGACACCACGGCGGACGTCTCCGGGGTGTCGTGTCCGAGCAGGACGATGACGTCGTCCACGAGGGGGCAGACATCGCAGGGTCGGTACTCGGAGAAACAGTTCGAGCCGCGCGTCGGCGTCGTCATTCATGGCCCTGCGCAGCAGTAGGAGTTGACGGACGTCGGCGAGCAGTTCAGCCGGAGCACGGCCGTGGTCTGTGGTGACCTCTGTGAAGGCGTCGATGAGGAGGCCGGGCCCGGTTTGCAGCCGGGCGACCTCGCACCACACACCGAAGGCGGCCGGGTGCCCAGCACGCAGCAGCGCGATGGCCGCTGAGGTGAGCGCGTGGGTGGAGCGCAGGTCGATCCCGAGTCCAGCCCTCGCCAGTGCGGTGGGACGATGGAAGCCCAGCGTCATGACGACCGGGAGCTCGGGACCGTCGAAGGCCATCAAGACATTCCGGCCGATGGGGACGTAAGCAGCGTTAGCGGTCTCCAGTTGGAGCGCCGCGCGTCGTCGCGCCGCGCTGCGATGCGGCTCATCGAGATCGTGCCACCGCCGCCGGGTCGCAGGCGGCTGATCCGCTTCGTGCTCAGCCCTGGCGAGCCGGTCCACGATCCGCTGCTCCTGCATGCGGGTGAGACTGTAGGCGAGTTGTGGAACCCGGAGCACCTGGACCGGAGCGACCGTCTCCAAGACGGCCGTCTGGGCCGCGATCCCATCGCCGAACGGGCTCCCGGAGCTCTCGGTGACTAAGGTCAGCGTCGTCCCGGCTCCCATGTGCCGGGACAGAGTCATGGCGATGCCGCTGGCTTCGCGATCGTTGGGTGCCAGCACGAGTATCTGCCGCAATGGTGCGTATCGCTGCATATGCCGGGCTGTGTTGATGTCGATCTCGACCGCCTGATTGAGATCGACTGGGAACACGTCAATGTCGAGCAGCTGCAGTTCGGTACCCATGAGGGTCGCCAGCCGTTGGAGACGTTGCGCGGCGTCGGGACCGAACAGCGCGATTCTGGGCACCCGCGGCTCACTCGCTGGCTCCTCAAGCAGCTGGACCCGCCGCCGCCGGTGCACGTCGAGCACGAACGCGTCGACCAGTTCGCCGGTACCGAAGATCACGAGTGTGGGCGCTGCGCCGTCGCCATCTGTTGCGAGCAGCCCACCGTGCCCGGTGCTCGCGAGATCCCTGTCGAGGTCGGCCAGTACGACGTCAGCGGCGATTGTGGCTGCGCTGAACGGCGTGATGGTCAAGCCGGTGTCGTAGCTACCCTGCTCGAGGATCCGGGCGCGGCCCGGATCTCGGATCTCGACGTAGATCTCCGGCTCCGGTCCCAGGGTGAGGCCGTGCAGCTGCCGTGTGATCGCCATGTTCCGCTCGTCATCACCTGTGATGATCACGGCGCTCGTTGTCCGCTCAACCGCGCAGCGGCGCAGTGACATGCGGCTCATCCCGTCGCCCCGTACCGTCCACGCCCCGAGCTCTGCCATGGTCCCAGCCGTTGCGGGTCCGGATCGACGACAACAACCCCGTTACGCCACCTCGACCCGTGGCCTTGCGCGGTGATCAATGCCGCTGCCCGCTCGTTGGCGCCGAAGACCACCACCTGCGGCCGGAGGAAGTAGCGAATCAGCCCGCCGCGAAGCTGGTCGCGGAACAGCTCGGCGATGCCTCGAAGGGTCAGCAACGGCGCAGCGAACGCAGCGATCCAGAGCTGGAGTGGCGGCGTCGCGTCGGCCGGCAGATCCATGTTCAATGTGAACAGTCGCAGTGTGCGGTAGCAGGCGTCGATCACCGCCAGCTGCTGCGGCGGCCCCGGTGGCGTCGGTACCAGCACGACGAGGTACCCCGACAGTCCGAGACCTACCACGAGTGCGACCGCGGCAGTCCACCCGATCGCAGTGGCGTGCCGCCGTACCCACCGGTGGAGCATGTACTTAGTACGCCCTGACACACGAGGCGGCTGGGCATCACCTGAGGAGCTCACACTGCGTGCATTCATGACCACTTGACGTTGGCGATCTTGTGCAAGGCATGTAGACAGGCTGGACTATACGAGGAAACGACGTAGCGCGCAGCCGTTCGGTGCGGGGACGATAAGCGCGGATGTCGTGCTGACGTTGTCAGTGCCCGGAGTAGAACAGAGGAGCGACATCGTGACCCTGTTCGTCAGCTATACCCGGTCGGACGACGCCGTAGTTCGCGACCTCAAGAGCGTTCTTGAACAGCTAGGGCACTTGGTGTGGCTTGACCACCAGATACACGGCGGCGAGCAGTGGTGGAAGGAGATCATCCAGCAGATCCAGGGCGCCGAGGTGTTCTTGTTCGTCCTGTCGAAGGCATCCTGGGGGTCCAGACCGTGCCGCTTGGAACTGGACTACGCCCGGCGGCTCGGGATTCCCGTCGTCCCAGTTCAGGTCGGTCCAGTCGCGAGCCTTAAGATTTCGCTCGCCAAGTGGCAGATTGTCGACTACAGGGTGCGCACCATAGACACCGCGCTCGCCCTCGGCAAAGCGGTCAAGGAGTCCTGCGACCAGACGCGCCAACTGCCCGACCCTTTGCCTGAGCCGCCGGAAATGCCCTTTGAGTACCTGTTCCGGCTAGCCAGCCTGATGGAGGTTCAGGAGATCTCGCGGAAGGACCAAGCGACGGTCATTGCCGAGCTCCGGCAGCGGCTGAAGACGGAGGACGATGACGTCGCCCGCAACGACATCCTGATGTTTCTCCGGGAGCTTCGGGACAGGAACGAGATCACCGTTTCCCACGCGGCCGAGATCGACGAGATCCTCGGGGGGATCCAGGCCGCCAAGGTCCCTGCAACCGGGGGTGCGACACGGCTTTCCTCCGCCGACTACTGGCAGCGGCCCAGACCCGGTGCGGATCCCGGAGTCGGGTCGTCGGCGTCCTCGGACGCGTCGTCGCAGGTCCCGGCGCCTAGGGGGTCCGGCGAGAATCGTGGGCAGGGACCGACCTCAAGCCCCACGTTGAACCCGTTGTCAAGCACGGGGTCTAAAGCGGGAGGATGGGGGCGCAGTGCCAGATCCGGCGAGGGCCCGGCACCGCACGAGGACGTAATCCCCGAATGGCTGATCGCCCTCCGCCAGGCCGGGGCCGGTGCGACCGCAGCCGGCCCCGAGCCCCACCTCTGGCCGAGGCCAAACGACACATCTCCACCGCCGCGCGCCCGGAAGTGGTGGCTGGAGGAGCAGGGGCCGGACTCGGAGGAGTCCTCAGCGGAACCAACGGTCGAGACACCGGCTCCGTCTGTCCAGACACCGGCTCCGTCTGTCCAGACACCGGCTCCGTCTGTCCAGACACCAACTCCCCCGTCCCGGTCCCCATCCTCGCCGGCGACGGGCAGGTTTCGTACTGTCGCGACGCTCGTGATAGGGGGCCTGCTGATTGCCATCGCCCTAGTGGTCGTGACCCACTTATAGGCGGCCCGTCCGCCAGGCCGGACTGGATCACCTCCGGTTCCTGCGCAGGTAAATGAAGGCGACGACCGCTACCAGGATCCCGACCTCCACACCGGCCACCGCCTGGCGGGAGATCAGGCCGATGATGAGCCCGACGGCGAATCCTATCCCGAGTGCTTTCATGATCTCGCGCGCACGATCGGGGAGGGCTGGCCGCGGGGTCTGCGGGCCAGGGGCTGGTGGCCCCGGCGTGTTGCCGACCGGCACGTCACGCCACCAGGGTGCCCCCGGTTTTCGGGGAGGAGGCGGCTGCGACTCGGTCTGCGGAGACGGCGACGATGCCGGGTCACCCTCCGTCGATGGCAGGGGTGACGCAGGGTCAGCGGGTGTCGGGCTGACCGGGGTCTTCCCGGTGCGCTCCCACCACGGTAGTGCCCGCGGTGCGAGCAGCTCATCCAGTCCACCGCGCGCGGACCAGTGAGGCGCGCAGCACTCCTTCAACCGGGCGGCCAGCTGGTCGAGCTGCGGGTCTCCGATACCCGATATGTGGGTCCAGGCGGGCGTGTCGAAGGGTGGGCTGAAGTCTTCACGCTGGAATAGCAGGTTCTCGCCGGTGCTCAGCGCCTGCCAGGGCGTCGGGTTCTTCGATAAGGCAAGCAGTGAGGTGTAGATCACCAGGCCTGGGAAGGTGTCCATCCAGGGCCCCCACGGCCGGTTCTCAGGCTGGTAGTTCCGGTGCCCGGTCTCGCTCGGGGCCGGCAGGCCGGAGAGCCGGAGAATCCACGAGCAGTCGAAGTCGACCAGTCTCATCGTGCCGCCGTCATCGACGAGGACATTGCCGTGCTGCAGGTCGCCGTGGGCGAACTCCGCTGCCTGCAGGCGCGCGACGAGCTCGCGCCACCCACCGGCAAGCTCGCCCAGGGCTGCCGTGCTGCCCTGCTCGATCAGATGGCCGACGTACTGGTTGAGGGTGCGCCCATTCACCCATTGCATCCGCAGCACCGGCCAGGTCCGGCCGTTGATCTGGATCCCGTCGTCTATCCAGCGTGACATTGCCACACAGCTCACGAGGTTACGGTTGGTGAAGTGGTCCTGGAGAGCCTCGTACCGGTCACTGCTGGAGGCCTCGTCGCGGGTGAAAAAGCGCAGGGCCTGCTCTTGGCCGTCCACCATCGCCTTGAAGACGACGGCGCTGGTACCAGAGGCCGGCATGGGAATCTCGTAGCGCGGGTGCAGGACGAACTCCGCCCGCCTCAGCTCGTCGGAGGTGAAGGACCCCCGGCGCTGGACGGCCCGCACGTAATCCTCTTTGGTGGGGTACTGCATCTACTGAAACACCACCAGGTTGGCCGGCTGGGTCGCCAGCAGGTGCACCCGCATGAGCGTGACGTCGTCGTTGTTCATCTCGCCGACACGCCGCTGGTCCGCCACGAGACTCCGGAACTTCGCCGGATGGTCCAGGGTCGCGAGGTGTTTCCATAACAACCGAGGGCCACGCCGGTGGGCTGTGACCATCCACTGGGCGAGAGCGTCGGTGGCCAGGTACAGCCGGTCTCCCGCGGCCAACTGGCCACCATGGTCCACCAGCCGGTCTACCGCTGCGAGCAAACCATCCGGCTTTGTCGACACCCCGTCGGGATTGAACCCGAACTCCCCGGCGGCGATCGGGGGGAACTGGGTAACCAGGTCGTAGTCGCGGACGTGAAACAGCACGGTGTCCCCCAGCGCCACCGCATCCCACCGCGGCCGGAGGCCGTCGAGGCCGCTGAGCTCACATCCCAGCAGCGTCGCGAACGAGCCCACCCGAGCGAGCTTGAGCCGCTCCAGATCGGTGGCGCCAGCCGCGCGCGGGTCCTGGTGCCAGCGGGCTTGCATGAGCTCGAGCCACCCGCGCACGGCGTCACGACGCAACGCCGGCGGCTCGGCACCATCGTCGGGCTGGCCGAGACCGACGAACCCGGCTACGAGCTGCTCGATGTGCACCGCAGCGGTGTTGTGCGGGTGCACCAGCCTGGATGACATCACCGCCTGGATCGGTGGTGCCGATCCCCGGGTGCTGGCTGCGCTGGGGTGCCGCCGCGACGCGCTGGGGGTCCTCACCCCGCCGCACCCCGAGACGGTCACCCGGGTGCTGACCGATCTGGGTGCTCAGGGGCTGGCCGATCACGCCGGGGTGTTTTTGGCCTGCCGGGCCGGGCTGGGCCCGGTGGTCTTGCCCATCAGCGCGCCCGGGTGGCTGCCGGCGATCGCGGTGGACGGCAAGGCCGTTCGCGGCGCTGTGGGCGCCGACGGGATGATCCCCTACCTGCTCGCCGCCGCCACCCACACCGACTCCGCGGTGATCGCCGAGCGCCTGATCGGCCCCAAGACCAACGAGGTGCCCGAGTTCGCGCCGCTGCTGCGCGAGCTCAACCGACGTGTCCCGCTGTCCGGGCACGTGATCACCACCGCGGTGGCGGCGTTGTGCATCACCAGCCTGTCCGCCCGGGAGGCTGCACCCGAGCACCTCGCCGGCTACGTCCGCGGACACTGGTCCATAGAAAACAAGATCCACTGGGTGCGGGACGTCACCTGGCGAGAAGACACCTCCCGGGTCAGGACCGCATCCCGACCCCGAATCATGGTCACACTACGTAACCTAGCACTCGGGTTGATCCGCCAGGCCGGCCACACCAAGATCGCCGCCACCCTCCGAAAGATCAAACACGATCCGGACCTACTCCTGGCCATCCTCGGCCTGAAACCCACCCCTCAAACCACCTCGTGACCAGCAAGAATGACTTTGCGGTTCACCCTGGCCTTCCGGAGGGTCCGCAACCCAGCCTTCCGGCAGTCTTGTGCAGATCTGAATTTTCTCATGCGGATTTAGCAGCGTGAACTCTCGCGATACATCGAGCTGCTGATTGGTCAGTTTTTTGTGGCCGTCGATGGTCTCGACTCGAACGGAACTATGAGATAACTCATCGATTTGCTGGTTCGGTCCCTCCGGTTCGGGAACGTTGAATTGGATCCGTAACGGATCGTCCAGCGCTACTGCTCCCAGGATGAACACAAACACGAACGAGACTACGAGTGCGTAAACAGGCGCCAGGTACCGGCTACGCCATCCGTTATTCATGGCTGAGGGTCCGGAAGTCGAGCGGACTTCGCACGGCCGGGCTGGAAGGCCATCGAGCGGCCGAGTCGCTGGTCACGGCACACCTCCGCGCGGGCCCGGACGAGTACTCCCCGCAGGCCTCGGCCCGGCGGACGTACGGATTTTAACGTCCCTTATTGGGTGGTATAGGTCACTCAATCAGAAAGATGCCGGAGTTGGAGCCGTCCTGTCAACGGCCCAAGCCGCTGGTGGTAGGAGCCGAGCGGTGGCGGTCGGTTCAGGCGAGTGACCGGGCGAGGTCGAGCACGGCAGCGATCAGGACGTTGCCTTCCACTAGAGCGGCGTCGTTGTGGTCCGCCCCGACCACGGGGACCGCCCGCACCGGGCCGCCCGCAGCGGCCGCCACCGCCGCGCTCTGCTCGGGCGGCACGATCGTGTCGGCGGTGCCGTAGACGACCGCCGTCGGGACCCGGACCTGGCGGATCAGCTCGGTCACCGGGAACCGGTCCCGCAGCAGCAGCCGGACCGGCAGTAGCGGGTAGTGCCGGGAGCCCACGGCGGCGAGGCTGGTGAACGGCGAGCGCAGCACGAGCCCGCCGGGTGGCTGCTCGGCGGCGAGCCGGGTGGCCACCGCCGCCCCGAGGCTCTCCCCGAAGTAGATCCGGCGGTCCGGCGGTACGCCGTGGTCGGCGAGGTATGTCCGCGCGGCGCGCGCGTCGGCGATCAGCCCCTTCTCCGAGGGGCGGCCGGGATTGCCGCCGTAACCGCGGTAATCGAGCAGGAGCACCGAGAAGCCCACCGCGGCCAGCCGAGTGGCCAGCGGCGCGCGGAATGCGCGGGAGCCCGCGTTGCCTGGCGTGACCAGTACGGTGATGCCGCGGTCGGCTCCGGTCGGGGCGAGGTGCCAGGCGCCCAGCGCCAAGCCGTCTTCGGTCTGTAGCGTGATTTCACGAGCCCCGGGAAGCACGCGGCCGGCCGACGGGATGGCGGTGTCGGGAAAGTAGATCAGCCGGCGCTGCAGCAGCCACACCGCCGCGGGCAGCGCGGCCGCGACGACCAGCAGGACCAGCCCGGCGCCCAGCACGCTGTCCATTATGCCCGGACGGTCGACGTCAGGAGGATCTCGATGAAGCTGGGTCTGCACTACTGGAATTTCTCTACCCCGTCCGAGTCAGCAACGATCGCCCCCACACTGACCGCCACCGCCCGCATCGCCGAGCAGGCCGGCGTGTCTTCGTTCACCGTGATGGACCACTACTTCCAGATGGACGCCTACGCCGCCGTCGACGAGCCGATGCTCGAGGGCTACACAACACTGGGTTACCTGGCCGGCCAGACCGACCGGATGACGCTCGGGCTGCTGGTGACCGGGGTGATGTACCGCCACCCGGGACTGCTGGCCAAGATCGTGACTACCCTCGACGTGCTGTCGGGTGGCCGGGCGACGCTGGGCATCGGCGCTTCGTGGTACGAGCGTGAGCAGCGGGGGCTGGGGGTGCCCGTGGTACCGGTCGGCGAACGTTTCGAGCGGCTGGAGGAGACGCTGCGGATCTGCCTGCAGATGTGGAGCGAGGACGACGGGTCATTCGACGGCCGGCACTACCAGCTGGCCGAGACACTGTGCGTACCCGCGCCGATCAGCCGCCCGCACCCGCCGATCATGGTCGGCGGCGGGGGAGAGAAGAAGACACTGCGGCTGGTGGCCCGCTACGCCGATGCGTGCAATGTGTTCGGCAGCAGCCCCGCCGAGGTCGCCCGGAAGTTCGACGTGCTGCGGGAGCACTGCGCCGCCGAAGACCGGGATTACGACAGCATCGAGAAGACTGTGCTCGTCACCCGACCCGTGCTGCCCGATGTCGACGCGTTCATGGCCGACGTGGCCGAGTATGCGGCGCTGGGTGCGACCGAAGTGCAGGTCATGCCGGACCGGCATCCGGTCGAGTACGCCGAGCAGGTGGCCGAGCAGGTCCTGCCGAGGCTGTCCGCGCTGGGCTGACGGGATGGGCCAGCCAGCCGGCGGCGGCTGCCATGTGCTGTGGCGCGCTCCGCAACAGATCGTCCGTTCTGACGTAGAGTGCGGTCGCGAGGGTATCCCGATCGGCGTCCACGAGGCCCTCCGCGGGTGAGCGGATCATGACACGCCAGCCCACCTCGTACTCCTTGGAATAGATCATCTAGCGCATCGTTTGACGGCCTGCAACATCGCCACGGGCCGTTGCGATAGGGACTGGTAGAGGCCTGTGGTCTTAGGTCGAGGGGATCCGGGCGCCATTGTTGGGTGCGCGTCAGACTGGGGGGAAGCTCGTGCGGGCGGGTCGTGGGTTCTCGGGTGCGGTCTTCCTGAGCTACCGGCGGCAGGAGACGCGACACATCGCCGGTCGCATTGCAGACCGGCTGTCCCACGGACCACACGCGGTCCGGGTGTTCCTGGACGTGGACACGATCGCCCCAGGTGATGACTTCGCCGCGGCGATCACGAACGCCGTCGCCGCCTGCGACTCTCTCGTCGCTGTCATCGGACCGGCCTGGGCAACCGTCACTGATCATCGCGGTCTCAGGCGACTCGATGACCCCTACGACTACGTCGTCCTGGAAATCACAGCAGCGCTGGAGCAGCAGAAGCGCGTCATCCCGGTCCTGGTCGATGGTGCGGCGATGCCGCGGCCAGAGGAGCTACCGCCAGTGCTGCGCCCACTCGCGCAGCGCAACGCGGTGCACGTCGACCATGAGACTTTCGGCATCGACTCCGGTGCGCTGGTCGCCGCGCTGGGGGTCTCGGCGACGAATCGGCCGACACGGGTCAATCCCAGGGGCGTCGCCATGATCGGGGCGGTGGCCTTGGTCGCCATCGTTGCCTCGGTCCTGCTCATCGTCCGCGGTATTTCCAGGACGGCGATCAGCGCAACCGCACCTGGTGCCCACAGCCCAGTGACGACGCCCGCATCGGCTCCGCCGAAACCCGGTTCGGCGAACCTCTCGCTGCAGCAGGTATTCCCGAATATCGGCGCCCCGGCTCGCGCCTGCGTTGCCTACGCAGCGCGGTCAGGGGAATTCGTCGGACCCGGTGGTGTACGTCCGCAAGAGGTACAGCGTTGCGCAGTTCCGGGCGAGGCCAATGTCTCGGTCTACTTCGCGCGCTGGGCAGCCGGCACGGACCTCTACCCCTGGATTGAGGAGCTGCGGGGCAAGTACCAGGCAGCGGACGCCCTCCACACCACGTGGCAGACCGAGGTGCCGGGCCAGGGTTCGGTTGAGCAGGGTCGGTTCTTCGCTGGGCAATTCAGCGCGACCGTCCAGATCTATGCCGCGTATTACGACGATCCGTTCTCGATAACAGTGATTGCGCCGTCATTGGAGGCAGCGATCAGGGCGTTCGGCCAAACCGCATCGAAACCACTGCACGCGGGGTAACCCGGTCGAATCGGCGTCTTGCGCTCGGGTCGGCCCCTGGAGGTGAAACACACGGATCGTCCACAGCCCTGGAGCCATTTATCAGGGAGCGGGGGGCAGGGGCGCCTGTCCCAACCCAACTCACCGCATAGGGCTGACCGCACCGGGCTGACGCGCGGGTTGGGGTAAGCAGGCCGGTGGGCAGGCGTTCGCGGTGCGTGCCGAGCTCGGGGTGACTGGGGATGTGGACACTCTTTTCACCCGGCCTCGAGCAGGGACTGCGCGGCCGGGGCCTCGACATTCTGGTGAACAACGCGGCGATCATGGACTACGCAGCGACAATCGACCAGACGGCCCAGGACGATTTCGATCGGATATTCGCGATCAATGTGCGGGCGCCGCTGTTCACCACCCAGCGGGCACTGCCGCTGATGCGCGAGGGCGGACGCATCATCAACATCTCCTCGGGCGCCATCTGGTTCGCGGTCCCGCAGATCGCCTATTCGATGACCAAGGACGCGCTCAACGTTTTCAGCAGGTCGCTGGCCAATACCCTGGGCGCTCGGGGTATCACCGTCAATGGTGTGGCTCCCGGGATCACCGAGACCGACATGACAGCTGGCTGGCCGACAATCCGGAATCGCCGAAAGGGGTCGCGAACATGACCGCGCTCGGTTGGCCCGGTCAGCCGGCCGATATCGCCGATGCCGTCGACTTCCTCGCCTCCGACGATGCGCGGTGGATCACCGGGCAGACGCTGGAGGTCAATGGTGGCCTGTTCCTGGGCCCTACCGGGGAGCTGTAACGGGGTAATCGTTCGGATCGCCGGCAGCTCGGCCGTGCCCTGCACGGTCCTGACGTGGGGGCACGCCGAGCAGGCTGCCGGTGAGCGCTTGCCGCTCACCGGACAACTCGTCGAGTGCCGCCTGGAGCGCCGCTTCATCCAGGCGGACCCGTCGGCCCGGCGGGGTGGTCTCGAGTTGCCGCAGCACGGCGCGGCGGACCAGCTCGCGCATGAACGACGCCGTCACCCCCTCGGTGGCGTCCACCAGCCGGCTCGCGTCGGGAAGGTTCAGCGTCAGGCTGCGCGCATAGAGCCGCAGCAACTTCTCCCGTCCGGCGGCATCGGGTCGAGGTACCTCGACCGCCAGGTCGATCGGGCCCGGGCGGTCGACCAGGGCGCGCTCCAGCGCCGCAACCCGGTTGGTGGTCAATACGAAGGTGACGTCGATATCGGCCTCGACCCCGTCGATCCGGTTGAGCAGCTCGAACAGCAGCGGCTGCCCGCCCTGGCCGAAGGAGCGATCCTCGGCCACGAGGTCGACGTCTTCGAACACCACCACCGACGGGGTCAGCCGGCGCGCCGTGGTCACCGCCGCCGGCAGCAGGTGCATTGCACGGCCAGAGACCACGACAACGGTGGCCCCGGTCAGCCGGCCGAGCAGGTAACGCACGGTGTGGGTCTTGCCGGTACCGGGCGGTCCGTGCAACAGCAGACCGCGCTTGAGGTGCTGCCCGTGCGCAGTGAGCAACTCGCTGACCGCCGCCGGCCGGACCACGTGCCGTTCGATCGCGGCCAGCACCCCGTCCGGGAGCACCACATCGTCGGCGGACAGCCGGGGCCGGGGCAGGAAAGACACCATCTCGTTACCCCGGTGCTCGCTCATGTCGAACGACAGCACCTGGCTGCGGAACACGTCGTGAATCCGCATCAACCGCTCCACCTCGGCGTTCACCGCCGTCGCGGTCTCCCGGGACGCGGCCAGCACCCGCAGCGAGCAGCCGGCACCGTGGTGATGCTCAGGCTGCCCGCGCATGACGATCACCACTGGCCGCCCATCCGGAGCTACCGACCGCACGAGCCCGAGTTGCACTGCCTCGGTGGTGCTGTCCGGCCCGGTCGCCACCGTGGTGTAGTCCACGGCACCGAGCCGGTAGCCGCCGCTCTGGTCGGAGTGGGTGAGCATATCGACGAGATCCTGGTGGTGCCGGCCGCTGCCGGCGATCCCGAACCACTGGGCCAGTGGTGATCGCGCGGCCAGGTAGGCGTCGACGCCGCGCTGCAGGTTCACCAACTCCCAGCCTGCGAAGTTGGTCGTGACGTTCGGGGCGTCGCCCAACGGGCAGCCGATGTGGTCGACGATGTGGGCCGTGAGTTCGCTTGCCCCGGAAGCGGGCAGACCCTGCTGGGCGGCGCGGAGAAGGTCGCTCAGCGACCGGGCCAGGGTGGTGGCGTCATCATGATCGAGAGATGTCATCGTTGTGGAGCATCGCAGAAGCCGGATCCGCGCACATCCCCTTTTGTCGCATTTGTTGGCGCTTGCGCGACAACCATCCGGCAGCGGCTCCCACTGGCCAGAGCCGGGTGGCCAGATTTCTGGCCAGGATGCCGTGCCGGGTTGCCGGGATGAGCACTGCGGCGCCTCGCGTGAGGTTGCGCTGCTTGGGGTCCACCAGGGTCCGGTGTGCGGCCTCGTACCGGTGGAAGGCCAACCGGTGGTCGCTGGGACTGGCCGCCAGCGCTTCAGCGAGGGTGAACGCTCCCGCCATCGCCAGGCTGGAGCCGTCCCCGAAAAGCGATATGCAGGACGCGGCGTCACCGAGCAGCGCTACCCGGCGATGCGACCACTGGCGCAGCCGAACCCGGCTCACGGAGTCGAAGTAGAGGTCGTCGGCTGCGTGCATGCGGTTGAGCAGTTCGGGTACCCGCCAGGAGCCCTCCGCGAACGCGGCGGCGAGCAGCCGCTTGTGCTGCGCGGTGTCGCGGTGGTCGAAGTCCGGCACCGCCGGGCTCCGGAACATGAAAGCCGCCAAGGGGCCACCGCGTGACGGGTGGACAGCGACCAGCGTGCCGGGTGCGTTGTGGATGACGACCTCTCGCCCGGATTCGTTCGCCCCGGACTCGTTCGGCCCGTTGAGCGCCATCGTCGCGACGTAGATCCCCAGGTGCGTGACAAAGTCGCCGTCCGGCCCGAACACCAACCGGCGCACCGCCGAGTGCACCCCGTCGGCTCCGATCACCAGATCGAAACGGCGGGATGGGCCGCGGTCGAAGGTGACGCTCACCCCGTGCTCGTCCTGGCTCAGGGCCACGATGGAGTCGTGGAACAGGAACTCGGCGTGGTCTCGACTCGCCTGGTACAGGATTGCCGCGAGATCCTGGCGCGGCAGTTCCACCTCGCGGCTGCCTCCCGCTCGTTGCAGGGCCCGCAGGTTGATCCGGCCGACTCGCCTGCCCACACCGTTGACAAAGCTCAGGTCCGTCACGTCAGTGCCGGCGTCGCGGATGCGCGGCATCACGCCCATCGACTCGGCCACGTCCACGGCCCGTCCTCTGACGTCCACCGGAGCGCCGCTGGACCGTAGCGCCGCCGCGCGTTCGACGACGGTGGGGCGGAATCCGTGCCGCGCCAGCCAGTAGGCCAGCGTCGATCCGGCGATGCCGGCCCCGGAGATCAACACCGTTCGGTTGCTCATGACGTTCTCCCGATCCCTTGCTGACCAACGGTCAGCATCGAACGCTACAGTCCTGTCCGACGGTCAGGGCACGCGGGTAGGCTCGCCGGCGTGGACGAGGAGATCCTGCTGGACACCAGGGCCCGGATTCTCCGAGCGGCGCTGCATGAGTTCGCCGCCCGCGGCTACCACACGACATCGGTACGGGAGATCGCCGAGCGGGTGGGCGTGACCAAGACCGCGGTGCTGTACCACTTCCCTGGCAAGGCGGACATCCTCGGCGCGTTGGCCGAACCCATGCTGAACGACCTGGATGCGGCGATGGTCGCAGCCGACCTGACGGATCCTGTCGAGGCGCGATGGGCCGCCATCGAGGGCCTGCTCGAGGTGTGGCTGACCCACCGTTATCTGCTCCGGATGAGCCTGCACGACCTGGCGCTGGCCGCCTCAGGTCAGGTCTTCGAACGCTTCCGGGACGCCATGATGCGGGCGAACGTCCTGGTGGCGAGGCCTGATCCGGACTTCGCCGGCCGGGTGCGGGCCGTCCAGGTGATCGCGATGCTCAGCGACCCGGTGGTGCTGTTCGCTGACGCACCGACGGAAGCCCTCCGCGCCAGCGTGCTGCATGGGGTGCATCGGCTGTTGGACGGCAGCGAGTCGCCGTCCAGTGCGGTGGACCCTGATTGCACGGGGGACCCGAGCAGCCCGGCTGCCAGGCGCGGGCCGATGTCGTCTCATGGTCGCCGTGGCCGACCGAGTGTGATGAGCCCGGACATGGCCGAGACCGCCCAGCGCATGCACAGCACGGGAAGCACCGCCGGTGAGATCGCCGCCGTACTCGGCGTCTCGCGCGCCACTGTCTACCGGCATATCCCGACGACCGACTAATAATGAGACATTAATGCGACATAATTATTGAGACGGAGCAGATCGAAGGCTCATCCGCGCTAAGGGCAGCCGACGTCGACCGGACGACACCGACGAGTTTCTCAAGATCACGCCCGCCGCCAGGGCGCCAAGTGCTCAGAGGTCGTATGCAGGTTCGTGCCGGGGTTGGTAGCTTGGGCGAGCAGGGCGAGGATGCATCGTTCTGATCCATCGATGTGTCCACCTCGTCAGCAAATCAGCACACCCCGGGCTGTGTCTCCGGCCCGGGGGCTCTTCGCTGTTGTTTGCTTAGAACTCGCCGTCGCGGACGCCGTCGGTGAAGGCCGCCCACTCGCCCTGGGTGAACACCAGGGCAGGCCTGGTCGTGTCGTTGCTGTCCCGGATGGCCACGGCCCCGTCCGGGAAGTAGGCGACCTGGACACAGTTGTCCGGCGGATCGTCATCATGAGATCGGGAACTGTTCGCCCATCGCAGATCGGCGAGATCGCGCGAATACAAAGCGGTCTTATCCACGAGCACTTACTCCTTACTGTATTGTGCGAGCTGGCTCGTCCGGTTGAACGGGTAATGAATCAGCGGGGAATCCACAACGCGGTCATCAAGTCCGCGTCGGACGAGGTGTCCCCCTCGGGGAAGCTGATCGTGATGTCCGCCGTGATGAACATCGCCGCCGTCACAGACGGGCCCTCGCGGGGAAGGGTCCGTCTCGCGGTGGCCGCCCAGTCCTGGGCATCAGCAAAGGTGCTGATCTCGCGGTCCAGCATGGCCTGCCGCATGCGGAGATAGGCTTCGATCCAGGGATCGTCGATATCGTCAATAGTCTGACCGTTGACCACTTTGCGCGGATCCTTCGCCGGGTTATCGGTCATCGGTCCTCTCCTCCCCGGGCTGGGGTCGCGGCGGGCTCATGACGTGGTCGCCTCGGTCCGCAGTGCGACGCGCACGCTGTCGTGCTCCCTCGCCAGATCGGCGACCAACTCAAGGCGGCTGGGAATCACCGCACGGTTCCCGGCCAGCATCACCACCTCAGCCAGCAACCCCGCCAACGCCTCCACCTCGGCGCTGAGACCACCGGTTCGGACCGACCAGTCACCGGCAGCGATGGTCACTGGGGGCATCTCCACCACCGGCGGCCGACCGGCCATCGGTGCGGCAGCGCAGCTCACCGCGTGCATTCCCGGCACCAGCCACGTCCCGGATCGGTCAGGCTCGCGGCCAGCACAGTCATCCCGCACAGCGCGAGGTAATGACCCGTGTGGCGGTGCGCGGCCACGGACTCGTCACTGACCAGGTGTTCGACGTGAGTGTGTGCGTCGGTGATCCCCACCGGGCACGGTCCCCGCTGCTGCTCGGGAATCCGGACGTACGCAGCATCAGGGCGACGCCTGTGCCTGCCTGCCGCCGCGCTCACCGACCGGCCCCGTACGCGCAGACCATCACCCACCACCTCAAAACAGCAGCCTTTAGTGGTTTGGGAGGGGGGTGCCCCGTCTGCGCCTGGGGTCGCCATCGCTGGCTTCGCGCAGCGGTGGCCAGCCACCACGGTTGCGGCGCCACCGCTGTCGGGTGCTTCGCCGGTTCGTCCTTCCCCTTCGTGAGTTCGCGGGCAGGGTCATCCGCGCGGACGTCCGTGACTCGCGCCTGGGCGCGTAGGGGGCATCTGCGCTTGTGGACGTGGACGTCGACGGCGTGGGTGTGGCGGGGTCCTGGCATCACATTCGTCATGTGATCAGTGGTGGGGGGCGGGTGGGTAGGGGTTAGGTCATATGCTGATCGGGCCTGGTTGGAGCAGTGCCGGAGAGGTCGCTACGGTAGATCCACTAATCGCGTGCGGTGCGCGACAGGGGAAAGGGCAGCGCTATGACAGGCAATCCCGATGGTCGGGGGGTGGTCCACCGTGGTTGTGCGCGGTGCGGGGCTGGGCTGCGCCGGGGCCACTCGGGTGGGGTGTGTGACCCGTGCGCGCGCCGCCCCTCGGATATTGCCGAGCGGCTGCGGGAGGCTGGGTTCTTCACCCGGGAACCCATTCGACGGGCGTTGGCCGCTTACGATTTCGGGTATCTGTTCCGGGCTGTGCGGCGTGCTGCGGAGCTGACTCAGGTGGAGTTCGGTGAGGTGCTGGAGTTGGACCAGGACCGGATCTCCCGGATCGAGCGGGGGGAGCGGCAGCTGAAGGACTTCGAGACCATTGTCCGTGTCGCCTCCCTGCTGGGCATTCCCCTGATGCTGCTGGGCTTCAGCACAACCACGATGAGCGTCGTGCCACGGTCTGCGGCGCCTGCACATGACCTCCCTACTGAACCGGCACCGGGCGGCCGGCTTGACGACAGACACCTGTTCGAATTTTCGGTAAAGACTAACGAGTTGTCCGAACAGGAGTCTGATCTGCTAGCCCGAGCGGACCAAATGCGTCACATGATGGATCGGGCCATTGCGGAACGCACAGTCACCCCAGCACAGGTCGACAAAGTTGATCACATGGTAAGGCTGCACGCGCAAGCTTGTGTGACAATGCCGCCATTGGTAATGCTTCGCCGGTTGGTCGCAGATTTCGACGAACTTCGAGGGTTGGTCTCACAAGTACAGTCCCCGACAACTCTCGTTCGCCTCTATGCGTACTGCGCGCAGATCGGCGCCCTTGTAGCTGATGAACTGATGGTGCTTGGTGACACGCACCGTGCTTGGGCATGGCACCACTCCGCCACCGTTGCCGCTGACGAGACTGGGCTGCCCGAGCTTAGTCTACAGGTTCGTTCGTTGGGAATCTTGATACCCCTGTACTCTGGCGATTCTCGCGAGGCGTTGAGTATGGCTGTTGACGCGTGCGACCTGAGCGGGTCCATTGTTGATAGAAGTTCGCCGGCTTACGTTTTAGCTATTACCTTGAAAGCGCTCATTCTGGCTCAGCTCGGTTCCGTTGGCGAATGCAGGGCGGCTTTGGGTGAGTCTGGAGAATCATTCACCCGACTTGAGCACGCGGGCAAGATCGACTCTGTCTTTGGCTTCTCGGAACGCCGCTGGCGTTTCTATCGGGCACGGACTCTTGCTGAGCTTGGCGAGTTCGACGAAGCTTGGGAAGCGCAAGACCGCGCGTTGGAGCTATATCCGACCGATGTGGTGGGTGATCCCACCATAATTCGACTGGATCGCGCTCTTTGCCTGGTTCGAAGGAATGACATTGACGCGGGATGTGAGTTGGCCGCCGAAGCCTTGTCGAGCCTGCCTCTCGAACACCATGCTTCGATATTTCTCGAATGCGGCAAAAAGATCCTCGCTGCCGTACCCGGGAAATATTCCAACCGCAGATCGGTCAGTCATTATCGAGCAGCAATAGTCGAGTCTTGTCAAGCCATTGGCGTGATGTGACGCGTCTAGTTTTTTTCTAGATACCGCTCAAGGTTCTCCACTTTCGTGGTGAGACCATTGGTGACGCCCGCCCTGATATCGGCCTTCAGGACCACGCTGACTCGATTAGCCTTCTGCGCCACGACTTCCACCGCCTCCTTAACAACGGCCATTACTTCGTCCCATTCACCTTCAATGCTGGTAAACATTGCGTCGGTGTGGTTGGGTAGGCCGCTTTCCCGAACAACTCGCACCGCATCGGCTACCAGTTCTCCGACATCTTCACCAACGCCAAGCGGGGTAATGGAGAATGCGACAATCATGACCGGCGCCTTTCTGTCACAGTGACTCGCCTAACACCATAGAACCCCCATGCATGCCCCGATCAGGTCAGGGGTGCGGGGGTCGTGCACCCGACATCCTCGCCACGCTCACCAGGTACAGCGCGGTCCACTGACCGGATACTGACAGTGACAAAGGAGGACGGGGAGTTGGGCGGGGAGGCGTTGGGGATGGCTGTGAGTTCTCCCTGTCGCCTCCCGCGAGGGGGCGACAGCATGGCAGGCAGGCGGCATCGACTGGTTCGCACTCGCAAGGCGGCCGGTTTCAGTCAGGAACGGCTGGCTGAGACGGTGGGTGTGGAGCGCGCGGATACCCTGATCACTCTGACTGATCTGGGGAAAGTGGACCTCGACACGGAGCGTAGGCGGGTTCTGGCAGCCGCTACTTACTCCGTGGCCGCGCTCGCAGTGGCTGCCGAACGATGGTGGCGGCAGATGGCGGAGCGCGGCACCGCCCGGGCTACCGCTAGCGCCAGGCGCGTCGGCCGTGGTGATCTAGAGTCCGTTCGCGAGATGGCATCAATCTTCTCGCGGGTTGACCAACGGCGCGGAGGCGGGCACGCCCGCATGGCTCTCGTCCAGTATCTGACCTCGGACGTCGCGACTTACCTACGGGGAGGTTATATCGATGCGCGAGTCCGCAAGGACATGTTCTCAGTGGCCAGCGAACTCGCCTATCTTTCGGGTTGGATGGACTTCGACAACGCGGAGCACCCCATCGCCCAGCACTACTTCTCCGTAGCGGTCAAGCTCGCCGCAGAGGCTGATGACCCGCCCATGGCGGGTCATGTCCTTAGGGCCATGGCGCATCAGGCTGTCGACTTAGGTCACTGCCGACAGGGCTTGGAGCTGGCGGCGTCGTCGATGGCGGGCAAGCGGTACCGGATGGCCAGCTCGCGGGAACGCGCATTGCTTGGCGTCGTCTACGCGCGGGCACTCGGCGCGGCAGGTCAGAAGACGGCCGCCGCCCAGGCGCTGATCACAGCGGAAGACGACCTGGCCGCAGCGGCCACCGGTGATGATGAGCCATCGCGGGTGTTCTTCTTCGGTGAGGCAAGCCTTGCTCACGAGACTGCCTGCACGCTGCGCGATACTGGAGATCTCTCCGGCGCCCTCACGGAGTTCCACCGCAGCGCGCGCACCCGCAAGGTCACGACGTTCACCCGCACGCACGTCGTGACCCTCGGCTACCTCGGTGCCGTGCACGCCCGCCGAGGCGAGATCGACCAGGCATGCTCCACCTGGTCCACCGCGCTGGACGCCATGGACGGCATCACCTCAGCACGTGCCCGGCAGACGGTCGTCGACATGCGCGCCGCATTGTCGGTCTTCCGCGGTCGGGGCGTCCCGGCGGCCGTCGAACTCGACACACGCGCCCGCGCATACCTGAACACCGGGTCACCATGACGCCACAACCCCGGGACGGGAGAGTTATGGCAGGCCAGTCGTTTGAGGTCGAGCCCGTAGCACAGGTGATCGGTGGGCGCATCGAGCCGACCGATGACTACTGGGGCGGCACCGCTCCATCATCCGCATCGACATCAGCCGATTCGACGCCGACGCCACCGCGGGACTGGATGCCTTCTCCCACCTGGAAATCGTCTACCGCTTCCACCTCACCGACCCGACCGACCTCAACCTCGGCGCACGCCGCCCACGAGACAACCCAGCCTGGCCGGAAGTCGGCATCTTCGGCCACCGCAACATGCGCCGCCTCAACTGGCTGGGCGTCTCACGCTGCCGTCTGATCACCGTCGATGCCCTCGACCTGCACGTCGAGGAACTCGACGCCGTCCACGGCACCCCCATACTCGACATCAAGCCCTGGTTCCACGAGTTCGGTCCACGAGGCACCGTGCGGCAACCCGCATGGCCGACCGAGATGCTCACCGACTATTTCGCCACACCACCACAAGATTCATGAACCAGCGGGCAACCAATCACGCCGCTTGCGCCACCGCCTTCCAGGTCCACCGCGCGGTCGCCTTGACTGATTTGAGTACGCCCACGGCCACTGGTGCTGGTTCATGGACAAGGCCCCAGCCCCGCTGTGATCGCGGGTGATCACGTGCGGGGTAACCCGGCCGAGCCGGGTCCTACGTCGGTAGCTGATCCGCTGCTCGCAGCAGGTCGGCAATCTCGATCTTGCCCATCTTCATCATGGCCTGCATAGCCCGCTGCGCCCGGTCTGGGTCGGGGTCGTTGATCAGGTCGATGAGCACGGTCGGTTCCACCTGCCATGAGACGCCGAAGCGGTCCTTGAGCCACCCGCACGGCCCCGGTTCCCCGCCCTCGGACAGCCGGTCCCAGTAGTGGTCGACCTCGTCCTGGTCTGCGCAGAGGATCTGGAAGGAGATGGCCTCACTGAAGGTGAACTGTGGCCCGCCGTTGAGCCCGACGAACTGCTGCCCGTCGAGGCTGAAGCTGACGGTCATGGCGCTGCCCTCGGCCCCGGGCGTATCCGGCCCGTAGTGAGTCACGCCGAGGATCTCGGAGTTGGGGAAGATCGCGGTGTAGTGGGCTGCTGCCTGCTCGGCCTGCCCGTCGAACCACAGGCAGGGGATCATCTTCGGCATCGGTCGTCCCTTCGTGTCCCGGGTCGTTCCCGGCTGAAGGAGGTGACCGCGCCTGTGCACAGAACTCATCGGTGGTGGGGGCGATGTCTCCCAGAAAACTGTGAGGTTGTGTGCAGCTTGCTCCCACCTCTCCGGGCCATAACTAGCAACGCAAGTATCGGACGGCTCTCCAGGGTGAGGTGAGGGTGATGGTGGCGATCACGGAATGCCAGGTGGCTCCTGACATAGACGCCAGACGTGCCGGTGGGAGGTGGTCGGTGGGGCAGACGGCCACGGTGGACGTGGTGGTGCCGGTCTACAACGAGGAACGGGCGCTTCCCGGTTGCCTGCAGGTGTTGGGTTCGTTTCTGAATGATCAGTTGCCCTTCGAGTGGACGATCACCGTGGTGGACAACGCCAGCACCGATGGGGTCTTGCAGGTGGCAAGGGAACTCGCCGCCTCCGACGATCGGATACGGGTGCTGCACCTTGATCGCAAGGGACGCGGTCACGCCCTGCGCACGGCCTGGACGTACAGCGACGCCGACGTGGTGGTGTACATGGACGTTGATCTGTCCACCGGCTTGGACGCGTTGCTGCCGTTGGTCATTCCGCTGATCAACGGTCACTCCGATGTCGCGATCGGTTCGCGGCTGGCACCCGGCGCGCGCACCGTGCGTAGCTCCCGCCGTGAGGTGATCTCCCGGTGTTACAACGCGATGATCCGGCTCACCCACGGTGCCCGGTTCTCCGATGCGCAGTGTGGGTTCAAGGCGGCCCGTACCGACGTGATCCGTCCATTGTTGGCGCATGTGCAGGACGACGGCTGGTTTTTCGATACCGAGCTGTTGCTGCTCGCCGAACACAACGGGTTGCGGGTGCACGAGGTGCCCGTGGACTGGGTGGAAGACGTCGACAGCCGGGTCCACGTGCTGTCCACGGCGGTCGCGGATGCTCGGGGATTGGCGCGGGTGGCGCGGGCCAAGGCCACTGGTGCGGCGCGGGTGGCGGATCTGCCCCGGCGGGCGGCACCGCGACCGGCGCACCCGGATGCGGTGCTCGCTGCCCGGCAGGGTGGGTTGAGTTGGCTGCTTGCGGCTTTCGGATTGATCGGTGCGGTGTCCACAGTGGCAACGGTGGTGCTGTACACGCTGCTGCGCATGTGGGACCCGCCGCTGGTGGCGAATCTGGTCGCGGTGTTACTGGCGGCTTGTGCCCTGGGCGTAGTTGGGCGCTGTGCGCTGCTTCGAACGTGGGTGTTCACCAACCGGAACCGCACCATCCCGGACCAGGGAGGTGCGTTGTGACCGCGACAGTCACGGCCTCCCCGCAGGTCGCCGAGCCCCCGGACAAGGTGCGCCGCCCCGATTGGTGGTGCCCGTTTGCTCTGGCCGCGATCTGCGTGGCCGCGGGGCTGCTGTATGGGTGGCGGATCGGGACGAGTGGGTGGGGGAATCCGTATTACTCGGCTGCGGTGAAGTCGATGTCGACGAGTCTGACCAACTTCATGTTCGGCTCGTTCGATTCGCTCGGCGTGGTGACCGTCGACAAGCCACCGATGGCATTCTGGCCGATGGTGGTTTCTGTCGCGGTCTTCGGCTATCACGGTTGGTCTCTGCTGTTACCCCAGGTCCTCGAGGGCGTCGCGGCGGTGCTGTTGCTGCATCGCACGGTGCGGCGGTGGGCGGGGGAGCACGTCGCGTTGCTGGCTGCGCTGATCTTCGCGCTCACGCCGGTAACCGTGGCGATCAACCGGGACACCAACCCTGACACGCTCATGGTGCTGCTGCTCGTCGCCGCGGCCTACGCCTTCACCCGGTCCGTGCAACCGTTGGTGGATCGCGGCAGTTCGAGTCGCTGGCTGATGCTGGCGGCGATGTTCCTCGGCTTCGGCTTCGTCACCAAGATGCTGCAAGCGTGGATCGTGGTCCCGGTGTTCGCGGTGGCCTATCTGGTCGGCTCAGCTGCGCCGGTGCGCCGCCGGGTGCTTGACCTGCTGGGGGCAGGCGCTGTGCTGCTGGCCAGCTCGCTGTGGTGGGTCGCCCTGGTCAGCTTCTGGCCCGGGCCCAAACCCTATGTCGGCGGGAGCACCGATGGATCCGTGCTCAACCTGGTGATCGGCTACAACGGCCTGGGCCGGATCCTCGGCCGGGGAACCGGCCGTGAACTGGTCGGCGGCTCCAGCGCCCTGGGTGGCCCGGCTGGGGGTCACTGGACCGGGGGCCATGGAGGCGGGGGTGGGTTCGGCGGTGGCTCTGGCCTCACTCGCTTGTTCGGTGCACAGCTCGCCGGCCAGATCGGCTGGCTGCTGCCACTGTGCCTGCTGGTGCTGATCGGCGTTGCCATCGCGGGGGTCCGCCGGATACGAGCCGGGAAGCCCACCGACCGGGTCCGCCGCGCCGGCTGGTTGCTCTGGGGCGGCTGGTTATTGCTGGTCGGGGCGGTGCTCAGCGCGGCCCAGAGCGGCTTTCATCCGTACTACACCACCGAGATGGCTCCCGCCGTCGCGGCGGTGAGCGCCGCCGGTCTGGCCGGGCTGTGGCGGTACTACCGCCGCCCGGGTGGGTACTACTGGGTGCTGTTCCCGGCGGCCGTGGTGCTGACGGCTGCTTGGGCCTGGGTGCTGGTATCCAGGGACAACTCCTGGCACGGCTGGCTGCGTTATGCCGTTGTGGCCGCCGGGGCCATCGCGGTGCTGCTCCTGGTGGCCGGGCGACTTGCCTTGGGGGCCACGCTGTCCCGGGTGGCCGGAGCGCTGGGTGTGGTCGCGGTGCTGCTCGCCCCGGGCGTGTGGTCCGCCGTCACCGCGCTCGCCCCTAGCGGCGGCGCGATGGCCCAAGCGGGTCCGCCGGAACACAGTCGGGGTCGGGTGCCCGCGCGCCCGCAGGGCGCAACGGACGGGGAACTCACCGTGCAACAGGCCACGATGCTGGCCTATGCCCAAGCTCACTCCGGTGGTTCACGAATTACGCTGGCCGTGGAGGGCGGCGCGAGAGCCGCCGAGCCCTATCTCATCCACAGCGACGCCACGATCATCGGGATGGGCGGGTTCAGCGGCCAGGACCCCGCTCCCACCACCGCCACGCTGGCCGGGTGGGTCCAGCAGCATCAACTGCGGTACGTCCTGCTCGGTAGTCCCGACCTGGGGGGCCGTCACGGTGATGACCACGCCCCGCCGCGCCTGGCGAGCCGAGGCGGCGTGTCCGCGCAGCGCACCCAGTGGGTGCGGCAGCACTGCACCGCACTCAACGTCGGCGGAACCCAGGATCTCTACGATTGCCAGGCCGGCTAACTATGGGAGGTTTGACCATCTCCGCAGTGCCCGACCGGGTGCCCTGGACGTCCGCCGCTCCGCTGGGCTGCCTCCCGTGAACTCGACACCAGCGACATTTTTCCGGCCCGGAAGGTCGCTGGTGTCGATTTCACGGACCATAGCCACGTCAGGTGCGGCAAGCGCTCCTTAATTGAGCGGCATTGGGTCTTGGCCGGGTGCCTATTTGACGTTAATTCGATGTTTTCGGCTGCGCTTGTGAACAGTTGAAAATCT
>JBOHFK010000042.1:0-40581 GCA_050699635.1 Pseudonocardiaceae bacterium
CCGGGCAGGTGTTCGCCCTCGACCCCGGCCAGAGCCTCGGCTAGCCTCGTGCCCGCCTGGTAGGCGTCGGCATCGATGGTGGGCAGGTCACGGATGCGCCGGGTGAACTCCGGCAGATCGCCCAGCAGGTCAGGGGGCAGCGAGTGCAGCCGAGCGGCCGCCCGTCCGAGTAGCTCGGTGGTGTCGGGGTCCACCCAGGCCGGCCCACTGGCCAGGGTGCCGGCCAGTCGGGTCGCCGAGACCCAAGCCAGCGATCCGGGGATGTCGTCGTGGCCGAGCACCGCGGGTACTCGCAGACCGTGTGCTCGCGCGGCGAGTGTCAGGCCGGTGATTTCCCGCTGGAGGCGTTCGCTGGGCCGGTGGGTGTAGATCTTCAGCACGGTCTCGGGGGCCAGGAACACCATCGAGCGACCGCCGTAGCCGACGATCGCCTCGTCGGCGAAGACGGTGTCCAGGGCGGATTCGGCGGCCAGCCGAGCACAGTCGATCGCCTCGGCGAGCGCACCGACCACGCTGGTGGCCCGCTGCTGGCCACCGGGGTCCTGAGCCATGGTGTTGCTGCCCTCCTGTTCGGGGTGGCCACGACCACGCCATTCGTGCAACCAGTACGGGGGCTGGCCCGCCAACTTCACCACCTGAGCGGGGCGGGACAGGCCGAGGTGGGTGTCGGAGTCGAGGATGGCACCGTAGGCGTCGCGGGCGAGCTGGGCCATCGCGCGCCAGGAGTAGGACCGCTCGACCAGCCGCCGGCCGGTGTGGCCCAGCCGGCGACGTAGACGCTGGTCAGCGAGCAGTTGTTCGACCAGCGGCGGCAGGTCGATCATCGCCGCGGTGGTGCTGACCAGCGCGAAGCGCTCCGGGGCGGCGAAGCCGACGAAGGCCTCCGGTGTCCCCACGACGGGCAGCCCGGCGGCCAGGTAGTCCAGCACCTTGAGTTTCATGCCGCCACCGGAGTCCAGCGGGGCCACCCCAACGCGGGCGGTGGCCAGCGCCGCCCGCAGGTCGGCCACCGGCCCGCGCAGCCGTACCCGATCGGCCAGGCCCCGGGCCAGCCGTGGGTAGCGACCGAATACGTCGATCACCGTGCCGGGCGCCAGGCGTGGGTCCACCATCCCCGACTTCCTCACCCCACGTCGTAGGGCCATCACCACCCTGCTGACCAGCGGAACCGTGCCCTCGCCGCCGTTCACCGCCGACCAAGCCGTCCAGGAATTGAAAGCCGCAGCCCGCCTCGACGTCGCAACGCCGCACCCGATGAACCGGGCTGGGATCAGCACCTCGCAACGCTAGAGAGCTTCGGCAAGATCATGTCGGTGCTTGACCGTCTAACGTGGTTGCGCGAGGCGTCGTTGGAGCGCCACGATGCGTCAGATGGGCACTCATGACAAGCCGACCCCCACCCCGGACCCGACGACTGATGGCCAACCCCCACCTGGGCGGCCGCTACCTCCACCGTCGGACCCCGGTAAGCACAGCGAACCAGACCCACCCGACACGGACGACAAGTAGCAGTGGCCGGCCCCGACGTGCTGCGCCAGCGCATGGTGGACGGCCTCGCTCAGCGGGGTGAACTGGACCAGCGGTGGCGTACCGCGTTCACCGAGGTGCCCCGCCACGAGTTCATCCCGGAGTTGGTGTGGCACCACGACCGCGACACGGCCGGCCAGTGCGATCTGGTGCCACTGCGCCGCTGCGATGACGAGCAGGGCTGGCTGGAGCGGGCGTACACCAACGCATCGATCATCACCCAGGTGGACGACGGCCACCCGGCCGGCGAGGGAGGGTGCGGGTTCGAGGTCACCTCCTCGGCGTCGATGCCGGGCGTGGTGGCACAGATGCTCGCCACGCTGGAGGTCGAGCCGGAGATGCGGGTGCTGGAGATCGGCACCGGCACCGGATACAACGCGGCGCTATTGGCTCACCGGCTCGGCGCCGAGAACGTCGTAAGCGTGGAAGTGGACCTAACCGTGGCCGAGCGCGCCCGCGTCGCCTTGGCCGCCGTGGGGTTCGGCGCCGTGACCGTGGTGACCGCCGATGGCGCGCAGGGACACCTGCCGCTGGCGCCCTACGACCGGGTGATCTCCACAGTGGCGGCCGCCGAAGTGCCGCACGCGTGGGTGGCGCAGACCCGCCCCGGAGGGTGCGTGCTCACCCCATGGGGCACCTCCTACTACCCCGGCGGGCTGCTCAAGCTCCGCGTGCACCACGACGCCACCGCGACGGGCCGGATCGTGGGCCCGGCGTCGTTCATGTGGCTTCGCGGCCAGCGCATCCCCCGCTACACCATCGCCCGGATCGCCCGACACGACGACACAACGACCGAGTCCACCACCGACCTGCACCCGTGGCACGTGGCCGGCGACGTCAACGCGGCCACTGCCATCGGGCTCCACGTGCCCCAGTGCGAGAGCTTCTACCATCCCGACAACTCGGACACCGGCACCCTGTACCTGGTGGACCAGTGGAGCCGTTCCTGGGCCACCCTGCACGTCACCACCGATCCACCCTATGAGGTGCGCCAAAGCGGGGAACGCAAGCTCTGGGACGAAGTGGAAACGGCCTACCGATGGTGGATCGACGCCGGTGAACCGGCCGTTGATGCCTGGAGGTTCTCCATCGCGCCGCACGGACAGCAGGTTGAGCGTCCGGGCAGCCCGCGGTAAACGCGGTGGGCAGGCCACTGTAGCCGACGTACGATCTCAACGATCCGCCAAAACGCTGATCGGAGCCCTGGGATGGCGGCTAAGGACCGCAGATCCGCAGCGGCCGCGAGAGCAAGGCTGGCGCTTGTTCGGGATGATCGGCCGGCGCCCGTTGTGGAATGGCGGGCATTGGGCCCAGTCGAAGCCGTGGTTGGCGGGCAGCTGGTCGATCTGGGGCCGCCGCAGCAACGTGCTGTGTTCGGCTTGTTGCTCAGCCGGGTGGACCGGTTGGTCGCGGTCGACGTTCTGATCGACGAGTTGTGGTCCGGTGATCCTCCGGTGGCGGCGATAGCGTCGCTACGCACGTATGTATCTAATCTGCGGCGGGTGCTGGAACCTGACCGGGCGCCCCGGGCGCGGGCCACCGTGTTGCACACCCGCACGCCGGGTTACCTGCTGGACAGTCGGGGCGTCGAGTTCGACGTGTACCGGTTCACCGGGCATGCCGCGGCCGGTCGGGAAGCGCTGGGCCGAGCCGATCCCGAGGCGGCGTTCACCGCGTTCGACGCTGCGCTGGGACTGTGGCGTGGGCGAGCTTATGCCGATATGCCCGACGCCGGCTGGGTGAGTGCGGATGTGGCGCGCCTGGAGGAGCTGCGGTTGTCGGTGGTCGAGGGGCGCTGCGACGCGCTGCTGCGGCTGGGTGACCACGACGGTGCGGTGGTGGAGCTCGATGACCACGTCCGAGCCCATCCGCTGCGCGAACATGGGTGCGCGCTGCTGGTCCTGGCGCTGTACCGGGCCGCACGGCAGGCCGAAGCGCTGGCGGTGCTGCGGGACACCCGGGGGCGGTTGACCGGTGAGCTGGGCATCGACCCGGGCGCTGCGCTGCAGGGGCTGGAGCGCGACATCCTGGCTCAGTCCCCGACGCTGGACTGGCAGCCGCCGACGTCGGCCGCACCTCTCCTGCTGCCGTCCGCAGCATCGGGGCCCGTGAGGGACCCCGTTACCGGAGCGTGGAATGTCGGCCCGCGTAATCCCGGATTCGTCGGGCGGGACGGCGCGCTGCGCGACCTGCGGCAGCGGCTGCGGTCCGGGGGGACGGCGGTGGTGCAGGCGCTGCACGGTCTGGGCGGGGTGGGAAAGACCCAGGTGGCGATCGAGTACGCGCACCGCTATGCCGAAGATTACGACGTGGTGTGGTGGGTCAGCGCCGAGCAGACCGGTCTGATCGGCGAGCAGTACGCCGCGCTGGCAGCCGAACTGGGCCTGATCCCGCCGCGTGCCGACACGGCCAGCGCAGTCGGCGCCCTGCGTGGCTACCTGCGCGGTCACCGCCGGTGGCTGCTGGTGCTGGACAACGCCGAGTCACCCGCTGACCTGCGTGCCTGGCTGCCAGCCGGACCGGGTCACACCGTGATCACCTCCCGCAACCCGACCTGGGGAGAGCTCGCCGGCCGGGTGGAGATCGGTGTGCTGCCCCGGGCGGATTCGGTGGCGTTGGTCACGCTCGCCTGGTCCGCGGTCACCGCGGCCGAGGCTGACTGCCTGGCCGAAACGCTGGGTGACCTGCCGCTGGCGCTGGCCCAGGCGTCCAGGCTGCTGGCCGAGACCGGGCTGTCGATCGGCTACTACCTGGACCTGCTGGAGAGCCGGGCCGGAGAACTGCTCGATCAGAGCCCCCCGGACAGCCACCCGCACTCGCTCGCGGCGGCGATCCGGCTGGGCACCGAGCGGCTCGTCGAGGCCGATCCGGTAGCCCTTGCGCTGCTGCGCGTGGCCGCGTTTCTCGCGCCCGAGCCGGTCCCGGCCGACGTGCTGATCCGACCCATCGCCGGGCCCTGCGACGTCCCGCCGCCCCCGCCGCCGCCGGAGCTGTCGGCGCTGATTTCCACGGTGGCGAGTCCGGTGGCAGCGCACCGCAGTCTCGCGCGCATCGGCAGCTACGGCCTGGCCCGCACCGACCGTGGGCTGCAGCTGCACCGGCTGACCCAAGCCGTCCTGCGCGATCAGCTCAGCGACGCCCACGCCGATGCGTATCGCCGCTATGCCCACGCACTGCTCGTCGCTGCCGATCCCGGGGACGAGCGGGATCCGGCGTGCTGGCCGGGCTGGGCGCAGCTCCTGCCGCACCTGCTGGCCGCCGACCCGGCCACCAGCTCCGTCCCCGGCCTGTGGGACTTGGCCTGCCGCGCGGCCTGGTACCTGTACTACCGCGGCGACAGCCGGCTGGGGCGGGACTTTGCCGGGCATCTGCACCGGCACTGGAGCCAGCAGCGCGGACCTGACGACCGGCGCACCCTGCGAGCCGCCCACGTCCTCACTCTTTTCCTGGTCAGTTTCGGCCCCTACCGGAATATGTGTCAGCTCGCCGAGGACAGCTTGGCCCGATGCCGGCGGGTGTTCGGTGACGACCATCCTGACACCCTGGACGCGGCACATCACCTGGCGATCTGCTGGCACCTGCTGGGTTCGTTCGAGCAATCCCGGCAGCTCAACCTGGACACGCTCGCCCGCAGGCGGCGAGTGTTCGGCGACGACCACCTCCAGACCCGGCGCGCGGTCCACAACCTGGCCCGCGATCTGCGCGAATTGGGCGAGGCCGAGGCGGCGAGGCAGGCGCACGAGGACTGCCTCGGCTACGCCCGGCGGGCGTTCGGCGACGACCACCCCGACACCATCTTCGTCGCCAACCAACTCGGTCTCGACCTGTGCGCACTCGGCCAGGTAGCCGCCGCTCGGCGAATGCATAAGGACACCCTCGCCCGGGCGCGGCGAGTCCTCGGCGAGGATCATTACTGGACGCTGACCAGCGCCGGCAATCTCGCACGCGACCTGGTGCGGCTCGGTGAGGTCCAGGCCGCCCGGAGCCTCGCTGAGCAGACCCTTGATCGGGCCCGGCAGATCCTCGGCGACACGCACAACCTGACCCTCGACATCGCAAACACCCTTGCCGCTGCTCTGCTTGCGGCAGGCGAGACCGCGGCAGCCGAGCAGCTCAGCGAGGACACGCTGGTCCAGGCCCGGCACACCTTCGGCGCGGACCACCCCCACACCCGTGCGGCGGCTGATACTCTCGCCGCGGCCCGGCACCTGCGACATGGCGCCCAGTCCACGCCTACCTCGCACCAATCCGGCGTTTAGTTCTGACCAAACCCGATGACCGATGGTGGGCGGGTGAGCGCTGCCACCGGCTACTCGTCGATCAGCGGGTTGCTGCGCCTGAGCAACGGCGAGCCACTGGCCTGGGACGATGTCCTGCACCGGTACGGCCGTCTGGTGTCTGCGACGGTGCGCTCGTTCCAGATGCAGGACGCCGACGCGCTCGACGCGGTGCAGATGACCTGGCTGCGGCTGGCCGAGAACGCCCACCGGGTGCAGTTCCCCGAGCGGCTGGGCGGGTGGCTGGCCACCACCGCCCGCAATGAGTGCCTGCGGATCCGGCGCAAGGCCGGCCCCGCGCCGGATCCGGCTGCGACGGAGCCAGACACCATTGCCGATCTTTCGATGGGCCCCGAGCAGCGCGTGATCGACGCCCACACCGCCCGGTTGTTGTGGGGCATCGTCGCGGCGTTGCCGCCCCGCCGCCGAGCCGTGCTGCAGGAGCTGTTCACCGAGGCGCCGCGACCCTACGCCGAGGTCGCCCAGAAGGCCGGGATTCCGGTGGGCGGGATCGGTCCCACCCGCGCCCGAGCCCTGCAGCAGCTTCGCGGCATGCTCGACGACGACGGCCTGGGCGCCGACACCTGGCGGTAGGTTCCGCTGCGTCACTCACTCTTGCAACGTTCTGCGACCAGGGTGTCATCGCGTGGAACCGCGTCTGGCAGTGTGGCGTCCCCCGACAGTCACGATCGGCTGATCCAGTCAAGTAGCTGATCGGAGTCAACCAGCATCCAGTCAACCAAGGGAGAGCGCAGCAGATGGCAGGCCAGTTCGGTGCGCAGTTCGAGCAGATGCAGTCCGCGGCGAATCATGTCGCCGAGGTGAATCAGAGTGTGCAGGGCCAGCTCTCGGGTCTCCGCAACCAGCTGGCACCGCTAGCGGGGGCCTGGAAGGGCCAGGCGGCGACCGCCTTCCAGGTGCTGATGGACCGGTGGGACGCCGACTCGCGCAATCTCAACGAGGCGCTCAACAGCATCGGTGAGCAGATCCGGGGATCCGGCACCACCTACGCGCAGGCCGACGAATCCGAGAACCAGACCTACTCGCGGATCAGCCAGGCGCTGGGTAGTTGAGTGTTTGGGTCGTTGAGCGTTGGGTAGCTGAGCCCTGGTCCGTGGTACCGCACAAGATCGAAAGGGATACAGACGTGAGCGAGATTCTGGTCACCTTCGGCGAGCTGGAAAGCGCGCGGAGCGCGATCCAGACCACCTGGACGAACATCAACCGGGAGATGGAGGACCTCAAGAGGTACCTGCAGCCGATGGTGGAGACCTGGACCGGTGACGCGTCCAGCGCCTACCAGGCGCACCAGGCGAAGTGGGATCGATCTGCGGCCGACCTGAACCAGGTGCTGAACCAGATCGGCGTCGCACTGGGTACCTCGAACGAGAACTACCAGGCCGGAGAATCAGCGAACCGGGCGCGCTGGTCGTAGCCGCCAACGAGGTCGCTGCTGGGCTGGCTGGAACTGGTTCGCCCACTTCTTGATCGTCGAATCTGTGCTGTGACCGTGCGAATTCGCACGGTCACAGCACACTTTCAGCGATCATGATCCGGCTGTCGCCGCCGGTACGTGGTCGGACGATGTCCTCGCGGATGCTCAGGTCGCCGGCCTCCTGCTGCCACGCCGAAGTCACTCTCGAAGGACCAATGCAGTGCTGCGCCCGCTGGCAGCGACCCCCGTTTTGACCTTCTCGGGTGGCAGCCGGTATCGTTTGCCCGCTGCTGTGTGGATGTGCGCGGCTCTCAGCTGACGACTGTGTTCGGTCGACTCTGTGCTCCAGGCGCACTGGCACCGGCGAAGACGTTCGATGACCCTGCGAGCCGCGATAATGAGGTAGCTCCGTGCGCACCTACAACCCCAAGCCAGGCGAGGTCGAGCGTGCCTGGCACGTCATCGATGCCACGGATGTGGTGCTGGGCCGGCTTGCCAGCCAGACTGCCGTGCTGCTGCGCGGCAAGCACAAACCGACCTATGCGCCGCATGTCGACACCGGCGACTTCGTGGTCATCGTCAACGCCGGCAAGGTGGCGCTGACGGGCAACAAGGGTGATCGCAGCTTTGTCTACCGGCACAGCGGTTACCCCGGTGGGCTCAGGCGGCGCTCGTTCACCGAGATGCTCGCCACCCAGCCTGCGCGGCTGGTAGAGAAGTCCATCAAGGGCATGCTCCCGAAGAACACGCTGGGCCGGGCGATGGCCCGCAAGCTCAAGGTCTACGCGAGTGCCGAGCATCCGCACGCGGCTCAGAAACCGCAGCCGTTCCAGATCACCCAGGTTGCCCAGTGACCTCTGACAACCCAGTGACCTCCGTTGACCCAGTGAACGCCGACCCTGCGAACACCGCCGACCCTGTGAACACCGCCGACCCTGCGAACACCGCCGACCCTGTGAACACCGCCAGTGAGGACCCGAGAGACGCCGTGACCGATCCGCAGACACCGCAACCCGAGGCGCAGACACCGCAACCCGATCCGCAGACACCGCAACCCGAGGCACCGGCAGCGCCCGTTACGTCAGCTCCGCTTGTCCCGGCGATGCCGGTGCCCAGCGGTCAGGCGGTGCAGGCCGTGGGTCGTCGTAAGGAGGCGGTGGTCCGGGTGCGACTGGTTCCCGGTACCGGTGTGTTCCGGCTCAACGGCACGACGCTGGAGCGGTACTTCCCGAACAAGGTGCACCAGCAACTCATCCGGGAACCCCTGGTGACCGTCAACAAGCCAGAGTCCTACGACGTGCTCGGCAACCTCTCCGGTGGCGGCACCTCGGGTCAGGCCGGCGCCTTGCGGCTGGCCATTGCGCGGGCGCTGATCGAGATCAACATCGATGATCGTCCGGCGCTGAAGAAGGCCGGGTTTCTCACCCGGGACTCCCGGGCGAAGGAGCGCAAGAAGTACGGTTTGAAGAAGGCGCGTAAGGCTCCGCAGTACTCGAAGCGTTAGTCCGGCCGGCCTGGTATTGAATGACGCCGTATTGACCGCCGTCTCGTCCCCCGTGACACCGCGCCTGTTCGGTACCGACGGGGTGCGCGGGCTGGCCAACGCTGAACTCACCCCGGAACTGGCGCTGGCCGTGTCCGGTGCGGCGGCCCGGGTGCTCGTCGACCAAGGCGCCGGCGGCGGGTTGACCCGTCCGGTGGCCATCGTGGGCCGGGACCCGCGGGCCAGCGGCGAGATGCTGGAGGCGGCGGTGACCGCTGGCCTGACGGCGGCGGGCGCCGATGTGCTGCGGGTCGGGATGTTGCCCACCCCAGCGGTTGCCTACCTGGTGGGGGAGTTCTCTGCAGACCTCGGCGTGATGATCTCCGGCTCGCACAACCCGATGCCGGACAACGGCATCAAGCTCTTCGCCGCCGGCGGGCGCAAACTTCCCGACGCGGTGGAGGACGAGATCGCCGCGCGGGTGAACGGTCCCCATTTCGAACGTCCCACCGGAGCTCTGATCGGCCGGGTGCGGGATATGCCGGGTGCCGCGCAGCGCTATGTGGATCACCTGCTGCTGGCCACCCCGGGCCCACTGCCCGGTATCCGGGTGGTGGTCGACTGCGCCCACGGCGCGGCGTCGGCTATCGCCCCGCAGGTCTACCGCAAGGCCGGTGCCGACGTGCTGGCTCTGCATGCGCAACCCGACGGCGTCAATATCAACGTCGATTGCGGGTGCACTCATCTGGACGGGTTGTGCACCGCTGTGCTGGAGCAGGGTGCAGCTTTGGGCATCGCCCACGACGGCGACGCCGACCGCTGCCTGGCCGTGGACGCGACCGGAGCTGTGGTGGACGGCGACCAGATCATGGCCATCCTCGCGCTGGCTATGCAGGAGACCGGTCAGCTCGTCGAGAACACCTTGGTCGCTACCGTGATGAGCAATCTGGGACTGCACCTGGCGATGCGCGAGCACGGAGTGCGGGTCAGGACTACCCCGGTGGGGGACCGGTACGTGCTCGAGGCCCTGACCGCGGGTGGGTTCTCGCTCGGCGGTGAGCAGTCCGGGCACGTAGTGCTACCTGAGTACGCCACCACCGGCGACGGGTTGATCACCGCGTTGCTGCTGATGGCTCGGATGGTCAGCGCGGGGCGAAGCCTGGCGGAACTGGCCGCCGTGCTGACCCGGCTACCGCAGGTGCTGATCAACGTCGCGGTCGCGGACAAGACCCAGGTTGCGATGGCGCCCACGGTCGCAGCCGCCATCGCCCGTGCGGAGGTCGAACTGGGCGAGACCGGCCGCGTGCTGCTGCGCCCATCCGGGACCGAGCAGCTGGTGCGGGTGATGGTCGAAGCCCCGACCGAATCAGCCGCGACGGCAATCGCCCAAAGCATTGCCACGATCGTCGCCGCCGCGAGCTGACTCGCTCACTACTGCATTCTCCTGATAGACCTTGTGTTCTAGAACAACTTCTGTTCTAGAACACAGAGCGGCTAGAACACAGTGCGGGATGCTATCTGCTGGCCGACTTAATTATCTGCCATACTCCGCCTAGTGCGAATATGGCAATGACAACCCAGAGTAAGACCAGCATGATAGTACCGATAACCATGGCGACTCCTTTGACAAGCGCCCGGCGCGGCGCTGCACTTACTATAAGGCACCGACCGGCCCGGCGGCTCCTCCAATCACACGACTCGTCCAATCACACGAGAGAGGGTTCCGCCAGTAGCGCATGGTAGTCGGTAGCGCCCGTGAGATGGTGGAGCAGGAACGCCGTGAGCAGCGCCCGGGTGATTTGGCGGGTGCCGCTCTCCGAGCTGCTGCCGATAAGCAGGTCGCTCCAGTGCGGACCGGCGGTGAAACCGAGATGGCTTGCTTTGGGAAGGGTCCGCAGTTGCACCGGACCCGCCCACGCTCTGGTCACCGGCTGGGCATGCCCGATCGCCGGTGCCAGCAGATCCTTGCCCCCGGCCACATGCAGGCCGGGCATGGTGCAACCACGGGCCGCAGTCACCGCTGAGGGCATCGTCTCGGCCAGCGCCAGGGTGACGACCGCGCGGCACCGATCGTCGGCGGCTGCGGCGAGCACCGCGCACCCGCCGCCCATCCCGTGCCCGGCCAGGGCCATCCTGCCGGGATCGACGCTGATCTGGCCGTCACCCAGCCGCACGCCGGCGCACAGGTCCAGCGCGGTGCGCAGATCGGTAGCGAACTGGGCGTGCGAGGCGAATGCGTTGCACTGGGTGGCAGGTGCGGCGGCGATCAGACCCCAGCTGGCCAGGTGACGTAACAGCTCGTCATAGCGGGACGTCGGCTGCAGCCAGCCGTGGCCGAACGCCACCACCGGCAGTCCGCGCCCGGCCCGGGGCGTGAATACCACTCCCGCCATCCCCGCCGCTGCCAGCTCACCGCGGGCAACGGCATGCGGACCCGGCCGGGATAGCTCCTCAGCCGTGCGCCGGACCGCGGGGTCAATGCGTGCCATGAGCCCGGACGGTATCGGAATCCGATTCGCGCACCTCATCTGCCGTATCTGCGCCACTGCTCAGTCGCCAGATGCACCGCGACGGCGCTGGGCTAGCGTGAGGCACATGTGCGGAATCGTGGGCTACGTCGGGCATCGGGACGCCCTCGACGTCGTCATGCAGGGTCTGGGCCGGCTGGAATACCGCGGATACGATTCCGCCGGCGTGGCGGTGCTCACCAGTGCCGGGGGGCTGGTGGTGACCCGCAAGGCGGGGGTGCTGGCCAACTTGATCGGTGAGCTCGACGCCGCTGGGCGGGCCGGGTTGCACGGCAGTGCGGGGATGGGGCACACCCGCTGGGCCACTCACGGTGGGCCCACAGATCGCAACGCGCACCCGCACTGTGATTCCGCGGGCAGGCTGGCCGTGGTCCACAACGGGATCATCGAGAACCACGCCCAACTGCGCGCCGAGCTCGAGCGTACCGGGGTGGAGCTGGCCAGTGATACCGATACCGAGACCGCCGCGCACCTGGTCGCCGCGGCGTATGACGAGTGCGGTGACCTCCCGCTGGCGGTACGCCTGGTGTGTCAGCGACTCCGCGGATCGTTCACTCTCGTGGTCACCCACATAGGTGAGCCTGATCTGATCGTCGCGGCGCGCCGCTCCTCGCCGCTCGTGCTCGGGGTGGGCGACGGGGAGCACTTCGTCGCCTCCGACGTCGCGGCGTTCATTGAACACACCCGCGAGGCCGTCGAACTCGGCCAGGATCAGGTCGTGACGATCACCCGGGACGGCTATCAGATCACCGATTTCCAGGGCGCCCCGGCCCGCGGAAGACCTTTTCACGTCGATTGGGACCTCTCCGCGGCCGAAAAGGACGGCCACGACTATTTTATGCTGAAGGAAATTCAAGAACAGCCCAGTGCAATAGCGAATACATTGCGTGGGCACTTCGTCGACGGCCGGATCGTGCTGGACGAGCAGCGGATGGACATCCAGGAGCTGCGCGACGTCGACAAGGTCTTCGTCGTCGCCTGCGGTACCGCGTATCACTCCGGCATGGTCGCCAAGTACGCCATCGAGCACTGGTGCCGGCTGCCGGTGGAAGTGGAACTGGCGAGCGAGTTTCGGTACCGCGACCCGGTGCTGGACCGCTCCACGCTGGTGGTGGCGATCTCCCAGTCCGGGGAGACGATGGACACCCTGGAGGCCGTGCGCCACGCCCGGGAGCAGAAGGCCCGGGTGCTGGCGATCTGCAACACCAACGGGGCGCAGATCCCCCGGGAGTCCGATGCGGTGCTCTACACCCACGCCGGGCCGGAGATCGGCGTGGCCGCCACCAAGACGTTCCTGGCCCAGATCGTGGCCAACTCCCTGGTCGGGCTGGCGCTGGCGCAGGCGCGCGGCACCAAGTACTCCGACGAGGTCGCCCGCGAGTACGCCGAGCTGGAGGCGATGCCCGCAGCGGTGGCCCAGGTGCTCGGCACCGTGGACCAGGTCCGTGAGCTGGCGTGCGAACTCGTCGACGCCAAGGTGGTGCTGTTCCTGGGCCGCCATGTCGGCTTCCCGGTGGCCCTGGAAGGCGCGCTGAAGCTCAAGGAGCTCGCCTACATGCACGCCGAGGGTTTCGCCGCCGGAGAGCTCAAGCACGGCCCCATCGCGCTGATCGAGCACGACCTGCCGGTGGTCGTGGTGATGCCCTCGCCCAAGGGGCGGGCCGTGTTGCACCCCAAGCTGCTGTCCACCATCCAGGAGATCCGGGCCCGCGGGGCGCGGACGATCGTCATCGCCGAGGAGGGCGACGACACCGTCCGGCCCTATGCCTCGCACCTGCTGGAGATCCCCGCGGTGCCTACCCTGCTGCAGCCCCTGGTATCTACCGTGCCGCTGCAGGTCCTCGCCGCCGAGATCGCCCGCCAACGCGGCTTCGACATCGACAAGCCCCGCAATCTCGCGAAATCCGTCACGGTCGAATGACCTCCTCCCCGGCGTGTCGCGCTGTGGTGTACACCGTGTCGGGCTGTGATGCCCGGCTAGGGTCGCTGGTCTCGTGAATGGCCCAGGGTGTGCAGGCACGCGGTGCATTGACATCGAACGTTCCGCATCCGCGGCGTGGACTGTGGCGCACGTGCGGGCCGCCGAGCAGGCTCTCATGGCGCGGGTACCCGAGCAGGCGCTGATGCGGCGGGCGGCGTTCGGGTTGGCCACCAGGACCGCCGCGATCCTGGCCGCGCGGACCGGTGGGGTGTCCGGCCGGCAGGTCGCGCTGCTGGTGGGGGCGGGAAACAATGGCGGAGACGCGCTGTGGGCCGGTGCGCAGTTGCGCCGCCGTGGGGTGGCGGTCACGGCGGTGCTGCTGTCCCCGCAGCGGGTGCACCCGCAGGGCCTGGCCGCGCTGCGTCGCGCCGGCGGCCGGATCGCCGACGATCTGCCCGATCGCGCCCACCTGGTGCTCGACGGGATCGTCGGGCTCTCCGGCCAGGGGGGTTTGCGGCCGGCGGCGGCGAGGCTGGTGGAGGCGGTGCGAGTGCCGATCATCGCGGTGGACTCGCCCTCCGGGGTGGACCCCGACACCGGCGCTGTTGATGGCCCCGCGGTCACCGCTACCGAGACCGTCACCTTCGGCGCCCGCAAGCCGGTGCACCTGCTGGCCCCGGGGCGCTGTGGACCGGTGCATCTGGTGGATATCGGGCTGTTCGGCCAGCTCGGCGAGCCTGATCTGCGGGTGCTCTCCGCTGCCGAAATCGGCGCGTTGTGGCCGGTCCCGGGTCCGGACAGTGACAAGTACAGCCAGGGCGTGGTGGGCATCGCGGCCGGTTCGGCGGATTATCCCGGGGCGGCGGTGCTGTGTGCCGGAGCGGCGGTGCTGGCGACGTCTGGCATGGTGCGCTTCGCTGGCACCGCCGCCGACGCGGTCCGAGCCCGCTGGCCGGAGGTGGTGGCCACCGGATCGGTGCCCGATGCGGGGCAGGTACAAGCCTGGGCCGTGGGGCCCGGATTGGGTACCGGCGCCGCCGGTCGCCAGGTACTCGCCTACGTGCTGGCCGCGGGGGTACCGGTGGTCGCCGACGCCGATGCGATCACCCTGCTGGCCCGCCACCCGGAGTTGGCGGATGGCCGGGACCCCGGGACCCCGCTGGTCCTGACTCCGCATGATCGGGAGTTCGAGCGGCTCACCGGTAAGCCACCCGGCACCGACCGGGTGGCGGCCACCCAGGACGCCGCGAACCGGTTCAACGCTGTAGTGCTCCTCAAGGGCAATACCACGATCATCGCGGCGCCGGACGGCCGGGTACTGGTGCACCCGGCCCGCTCGTCGTGGCCCGCCACCGCCGGGTCCGGGGATGTCCTCACCGGCGTGCTCGGCGCCTTGCTGGCGGCCGGCCTGGATCCAGCCACCGGGGCCGCTGCCGCAGCCCACGCCCAGGCCCTCGCCGCTACCCTGGCCGCCGCAGGCGCGCCCGCGCCCGCGTCCGGAATCCAGGCGGCGTTGACGGATGCGATCCGGAGACTGCGGGCGGCGGCGGGGATGCAAGGATGACCGCGATGTCAGCCCTGTTGCCGCGCCCGCCGGTCGAAGTGGTGATCGACCTCGCCGCCATCCGGCACAACGTCAGAGTCGTCGCCGGGTGCGCTGCCGAGTCCGGCGCTGCCACGATGGCGGTGGTCAAGGCCGACGGGTACGGCCACGGCGCGGTCGATGTCGCCGGTGCCGCCCTGGAGGCGGGAGCCAGCGCGTTGGGTGTGTGCGGCATCGAGGAGGCGCTCGCGTTGCGCCGCGGCGGAATCGGCGCTCCGGTGCTGGCCTGGCTGCGCATCCCCGGTGAGGATCTCGCGGCGGGTATCGCGGCCGGGGTTGAGCTGGGGGTCTACTCCACCGGCCAGCTCGACGCGGTCGCTACCGCCGCGGCGGTGGTCGGGCGCACCGCCCGGGTGCATCTCAAGGTCGACACCGGGCTCAACCGCGGTGGCGCCGGCCGCGACCAGTGGCCCAGCCTGGTCCGCGCGGCGGCGGCTACCCCGGGCGTCGAGGTCGTCGCGGTCTGGTCGCATCTCGCGCATGCCGACGATCCGGCGCATCCGATCATCGAGCAGCAGGTCCGGTGCTTCAACGAGGCCTACCAGCTGGCCCGGGATGCAGGACTGCGGCCGCTGCGCCACCTGGCGAACTCCGCGGCCACGCTGGCCCGGCCGGACCTGCATTACGACATGGTCCGCCCAGGTATCGCCCTGTACGGGCTCTCACCGGTGCCGGGAGTCGGCTACCATCTTTTACCAGCGATGACTCTGCGTTCGCAGGTCGCGATGGTCAAGCGCGTCCCTGCTGGCGAGGGGGTGTCCTACGGGCACGTATGGCGTACCGATCGGGAGACCACGCTGGCACTGGTACCCGCCGGATACGCCCACGGTGTGCCGCGGGTACTCACCGGCCGGCTGGACGTGTGGCTGGCCGGGCGACGTCGCCCGGTGGTGGGAAGGGTGTGCATGGATCAGCTGATGGTCGACTGCGGGGACGACCAGGTCGCCGAGGGCACTGAGGTGATCTTCTTCGGTACCGGCGGCAGCGGTGCGCCGACCGCCGCGGAATGGGCCGACAAGATGGGCACCATTCACTACGAAGTGGTGGCCGGAATGGCACGTCCCACGGTGACCCGGACCGTGCGCGGCCGCCGTGAGGCTGCGACGTTGGCGCGGGCCGCGCGATGAGGTCACGGTGGGTGGCGGGCGCAGCGCTGGGCACTGTCGCAACGGCCGCACTGGTGGCCGGTGGAGTGCACCTCAACCGCATCGCCAAGCTGCGCAGGACTACTGCGCAACAGCCTGACGAGCTGCCGCCCGCGCTGGTGCCGGACCGGGAATACACCGTGCTGGCCGACGACGGGGTAGCGCTGTCGGTGGAGGAACTCGACCCGGTCGACGGTGGATCGCCCGAGTTCACGGTGGTGCTGGTGCACGGCTACACACTCGACCGGCGGACCTGGCTGTTCCAGCGCTACGAGCTGGCGCACTCCACCGCACCTCGGGTTCGCCAAGTGCTCTACGACTCCCGCAGCCACGGCCAGTCCGGTCGTTCCTCCCGCAGCGCCTCCACCATCGAGCAACTCGGTCGCGACCTGAATGCGGTGATCAGAAGGGCCGTCCCCCAGGGTCCGGTCGTCCTGATCGGGCATTCCATGGGCGGCATGGCGATCATGGCGCTGGCCGAGCAGCACCCTGAGCTGTTTGCCGGGCAGATCCGCGGGGTGGCCCTGCTCAGCACCAGCGCCGGGGACATCGGCCGGTCGGGTCTGTCCCGCCCGTTCCTGGCCCCGCACAACCCGATCATGCCGGTGGCCAGGCGGCTGTCCAGCTGGGACCCCAGCACGCGGGCGATCGATCGCGGGCGGGATACCTCCGAGCATCTGGCCTGGAGCCTGACCCGCAAGTTCTCCTTCGTCGACACGGCGGTCAGCCCGGCGATGGTGGAACTGCTGCACTCGATGATCAGCGCCACCCCCTTCGAAGTCGTGATCGACTTCGTGGCCACGCTCGGGGCGCACCACCGGTACACCGCGCTGGCCGCTCTGCGGGATACCAAAGTGTTGGTGATCGGGACCGACGGTGATCTGCTGATCCCGTACCACCACGCCGAGGCGATCGCCGCGCGGTTGTCCGACGTCGAGCTGGTGCAGGTGCAGGGTGCGGGTCACGTCCCAACGCTGGAACAGCCCACCCTCGTCAACGAACTTCTCCTGAAGTTTCTGGCGCAGTGCGCAGGGGCCCTGCCTGGCAGCTAGAAATACAGTGCGAAACGGTATGAGCCTGGTGCTGGAGCTGGCCACCCCCGCGGACACCGAGCGCTTGGGCCGGGCGGTGGGCGAGCGGCTGTGCGCAGGTGACGTGGTGCTGCTGTCCGGGCCGCTGGGCGCGGGCAAGACGGTGCTGGCCCGCGGTATCGGCGCCGGGCTGGGCGTCCGTGGACCCATCACCTCCCCGACGTTCGTGATTGCCCGGGAGCACCCTGCGCTGCCGGGCGGGCGGGGGGTACCGCTGGTGCACGCCGACGCCTACCGGCTGGGCGGGATGGTCGAGCTGGACGATCTCGACCTGGACACCGATCTGCTCGCTGCCGCCGTGGTCGTGGAGTGGGGCGAGGGCATGGCCGAGCGGCTGTCCGGCGAACACCTCCTGATCCGGCTGCACCGGCCGGGTGACGGCACCGGGGAAGACCGCCGCGTCGCGCAGCTGTCCGGCCCGGTCCGTTTGATCCCCTGCGTAGCTGCTCGCCAGCCCGAAATGGGTGATCCGTAAGCTCGTATTCCGTGCTGGTACTGGCTGTGGACACGGCAAGCGCCGCGGTGACCGCCGGGCTGCTGCGGCTGCCCGCCACGGGCCCACCGGAGGTGCTGGCGCAGCGCGTCACGGTGAACGCCCGGGCACACGGCGAGCTGCTCATGCCCTCGGTGTGCGAAGTGCTGGCCAGTGCTGGGCTGTCGCTGCAGGATCTCGACGCGGTGGTGTGCGGGGCGGGGCCGGGTCCGTTCACCGGGCTCCGGGTCGGGATGGTCACCGCCGCGGCGCTGGGCGATGCCCTGAGCATCCCGGTATACCCGGTGTGCAGCCTGGACGCCATCGCTCACCGGGCCGGTCCCGGTCGGGCGGGTGGGGATAGGGCTCTGCTGGTGGTCACGGACGCTCGTCGCCGCGAGGTGTACTGGGCGCGTTACGACTCCGCCGGTGCGCGGGTCGACGGTCCCCACGTGAACCGGCCAGCTGACCTGCCGCTGGCCGGCGTGTCGCGGGTGTCCGGCGCGGTCGACGCGGCCGGCGCGCTGGGGCTGCCGGTGGCGCCCCCGTGCCACGCCGACCCGGCCGCGCTGGTCGCAGTGGCAGCGCCGGCCGTGCGGGCACAGGCCCCGCCGGCCCCCCTCACCCCGTTGTATCTGCGGCGGCCGGACGCGGTGGAGCCCGGGCCGGCCAAGCGGGTGACGCCGGCATGAGCATCCTGATCAAGCCGATGGTGGCGGCTGACGCGCCACGCTGCGCCGAGCTGGAATGTCTGGTGTTCAGCGGCGACGACCCGTGGAGGTGCGAGGCGTTCGTGGAAGCGCTGTCCCTCGGCCACCACTACCTCGCCGCGCGGGAGGGCGACTCGCTGATCGGCTACGCGGGTCTGGCCCGGGCCGGGGTCGAGGCTGAGATCCATACCCTCGCGGTGGACCCGGCGCACCATCGCCGCGGGATCGGGCGCGCCCTGCTGCGAGCAGTTCTCAGCCATGCGGTGGGGGCCACCGTGTTCCTCGAGGTGCGCACCGACAACGAGTCAGCGATCCAGCTCTATCGCAGTGAGGGATTCGACGTGATCGGAATACGCCGCGGCTACTACCGGCCCAGCGGGGCCGACGCGTTCACCATGCGCAGGCTGGCCGGCCAATGACCCCCGCCGACGTACAAGGTCGCGCGGAGGCGGCAATATGACCGGGACTGTGCTGGGCATCGAGACCTCCTGCGACGAAACCGGCGTAGGGGTCGTGCGGCTGGCTCCCGACGGGACGGTCACCCTGCTCGCCGATGAGATCGCCTCCAGCGTCGAGGAACACGCCCGATTCGGTGGCGTGGTGCCCGAGGTGGCGTCCCGGGCGCACCTGCAGGCGATGGTGCCGGCGGTGCGCCGTGCGCTGCGGGCCGCCGGTATCGCATCCACCGACGTCGATGCGGTGGCGGTCACCGCGGGCCCCGGCCTGGCCGGCGCGCTGCTGATCGGGGTGGCCGCGGCCAAGGCGTACGCGACGGCCTGGGACGTCCCGCTCTACGGGGTCAACCACCTCACCGCGCACGTCGCGGTGGACACCCTGGAGCACGGCCCGCTACCTCCGGCGCTGGCCCTGCTGGTCTCCGGCGGGCATTCCAGCCTGCTTGAGGTGCCGTCGCTGGTGACCCCGTTGCGCCCGCTGGGCGCCACCGTCGATGACGCCGCGGGTGAAGCGTTCGACAAGGTGGCGCGGCTGCTGGGGCTGGGCTTTCCTGGTGGGCCGTTCATCGACCGGGCCGCCCGGGACGGTGATCCGGGCAGCGTCCGGTTCCCCCGAGGCCTCACCGGACCCGGCGACGCGCCCTACGATTTCTCCTTTTCCGGGCTCAAGACCGCGGTCGCCCGGCATATCGAGGCGCTGCACCGCGACGGGATCACCGTGCCGGTCGCCGACGTGGCGGCGGCCTTCCAGGAGGCCGTGGTGGATGTGCTCACCGCCAAGGCGATCCGGGCTGCCACTGACCGCGGTATCGACACCCTGCTCATCGGCGGGGGGGTGGCCGCCAACTCCCGGTTGCGCGCGCTGGCGGCCGAGCGCTGCACGGCGGCCGGGCTGCGGCTACGGGTACCCCGACCGCGGCTGTGCACCGACAACGGTGCCATGGTGGCCGCGCTCGGCGCCCACCTGCTCGCCGCCGGCGCACCCCCGTCACCACTCGACATCCCCGCGGACCCAGGCCTGCCCATCACCACCTCACTGGTACGGACCACCTGAACCAACCCACTCCCGGCAGCGGGGCCGAAAGGTTCCACTTGGCTGTCTTCGGGGCCGCGCATTCAGTGAAAGGGTTCCATTTGGCGGCCAGCACGTGGCTCAGACCGGGCGCAGCGTTGCCGGGAAGGCCGGTCGGGGTGAGGGCCCGAGTAGGAACACCAGCGCCAGTATGGCGCTGCCCACCAGGGTGATCCAGGGCGCGATGAGTGCAAGCAGGGTGGCGGCAAGGTAGCCGATCAGGCCGGCGAGGTAGCGGATGTCGACGTCGCTCACAGTGTAATTATGTAAGTTAGTAAAGTTGGCGTTGGCGACGAGCGTAGGGATCTCACCATGACTGATGCCTCGGCTGGTGCCTCGTCCACCGGTGCTCCGGTTACTGCGGGCCAGGGCAGGCTCGCACAGCTGATCGCGGCTCGGGGCGGGAAGGCCGCACCCGAGGCGCCGTTCGTGATCGAACACCGGGAAGCGTTGATCTACATGCTCTGTCAGGCCGCGGAGCTGGAACACGCGATCATGTGCCAGTACCTGTTCGCCGCGTTCTCCCTCAAGCAGCGCACCGACGAGGGACTGACCGAGGCGCAACTGGCGGCGGTGACCCGGTGGCGCAAGCGGATCTCCCGGGTGGCGACTCAGGAGATGCTGCACCTGGCGCTGGTGCAGAACCTGCTGTCCGCGATCGGGGCCGCGCCCCATCTGTCCCGGCCGAACCTGCCGCAGCCCGCCGATCATTACCCGGCCGGGGTGCAGCTGGCGTTGCTGCCCTTCGGTGAGGCTGCGCTGCGGCATTTCATGTTCCTGGAACGCCCCGAGGGGATGGCGTTGGATGACGCGGATGGGCTGATCGCCCATGGTCGGGCGGCGCCGCTGATCCAGGCCGGTGAGATCGTCCCCCGCCGGCAGGACTTCGCCACGGTGGGACACCTCTACCGGTCGATCGAGGCGGGTTTTCATCGCCTGACGGAGAAGCTCGGGCAGCGCTCGCTGTTCGTCGGATCCCCCCGCGCACAGTGCACCACGGCGCGTTTTGGCTGGCCGGAGCTCGTCGCGGTGACCGATCTGGCGTCGGCGTGCCGGGCGATCGAAGAGATCCTGGAGCAGGGCGAGGGCCCACGAGGGCAGTGGCGCGACGCCCACTTCGGGCAGTTCGTGGAGATCTTGGACGAGTACCTGCAGCTCAAGCAGGCCGACCCGGAGTTCGATCCGGTGCGTCCGGTGCTGGCCTGCACCGTGCGTCCCGGCGAGTACGGCACCGCGACGCCATTGATCACTGATGTCCGCACCGCGCGCTGCATGGATCTGTTCAATGTGGGTTATGAGATCTTGTTGCAGGTGCTGGCCCGCTACTTCGCGCACACCGAGGAGACCGATACTCAGCTGGACACCCTGGCCGACGTCACGCTGGCGGTGATGCTCCGAGTGATCAAGCCGCTAGGCGAGCTGATCACCACGCTTCCCGCCGGGCCGGACTATCCGGGGAGCACCGCCGGTCCCAGCTTTGAGTTATTCTATGAATCCGACTACCTCCTGCCGCACCGGGAGGCAGCCTGGACGTTGCTTGCGGAGCGACTGCGGGAGGCGGCGCAGTTCTGCGAACGCATCCGTCCTGACGGTCCGGCGCGGCTGGCCGGCGCGCTGGAACCCGTCGGTGCCACGCTGGTGGAGCTGGTCGACTCGCTCGCCGCAGGCCTGGGTAACCAGGGTGAGGCCACCCCGGTTACGCCAACCGTCGCAGCGCAGCCGCCAGCGGAGCTGCTGGCCCGTGCCGTCCAGCTGGCCACGGCGGTGGCCGGGGCCTCGGGTCCGATCGCCTGGTTGTTCACCGGCGCGCAGGAGGTGGTGCGGACCGCGGCGCAAGGCCACACCGACGTGGCGGTGGTCGGGCCGCTCGTGGGCAGTGTGCTGCGCCCGCTGGCCGCGGTGGCCGGCTGGACGCCCACCGGCGGCGCGCCCGGCCCGGTGGATGAGATGCCAACGGGATCGGTACCCGAACGGCTCTGGCAGCTCGCGGTAGCGGCCACCCGATTGCGCGCAGACCCCGACCGGCCACCGGAGCTGGTCGAGGCCACTGCCGCCCTGCAAGGGCTGGCCGTTCAACTGGCCGAGGACAAACCGGCCCTCCTTGCGCAGTTGCATGCCCTGCAAGCCGGCCTGCCTGCCGGCATCCAGGTCGCTACTGATGGCCCGTACCTGGTCACCAACGCTGCGGCGGTGACCAATCACCTCGGCGAGGCGCTCCCGGTGCGGCCGACGATGGCGCTGTGCCGGTGCGGCGGCTCGGCCAGCAAACCGTGGTGCGATGGCACGCATGCCACCAACGGTTTCACCGGCGTGAAGGATCCCCAGCGGGTGCCGGATCGGCGAGAGGGCTTCGACGGTGTGCAGGTCACGATCTTTGACAACCGCGGAATCTGCCAGCACTCCGGGTTCTGCACCGACCGGCTGTCCAGCGTTTTCCACGCCGGCAGCGAACCATTCGTGACGCCTTCGGGTGGCCGGCTGGATGAGATCACCCGCGCGGTCCGGGCCTGCCCGTCCGGGGCACTGAGCTACGCCATTGACGGCAGGGAGGCCCGCGACCAGGTCGACCAGACCGGCCGGGCGCCCGCGATCGAGGTGTCCCGCGACGGCCCCTACCGGATCACCGGCGGGCTGGTGTTGACCGACGGTGCGGGCAACCCCGAACCCCGTGCGGAAGGCGCCTCGGCGGAGCACTACGCGTTGTGCCGGTGCGGGCACTCGCAGAACAAGCCGTTCTGCTCCGGCATGCACTACTACATCAACTTCGCCGACCCGGCCGCGGCGGAGGAGCCGACCCTGTTCGAGTGGGCCGGCGGGCTGCCCGCGCTGCTGCGGATGACTGAGATCTTCTACGGAAAGTACGTGGCGGAAGATCCGCTGCTCGCACCGCTGTTCGCGACCATGTCCCCGGATCACCCGGAGCGGGTCGCGGCCTGGCTGGGCGAGGTCTTCGGTGGGCCGGCGAACTACAGCGCCACCTATGGCGGGTACTCCCGGATGATCTCCCAGCACGTCGGCAAGTGCCTCACCGAAGCGCAGCGCACCCGCTGGGTGACGCTGCTGGCACGGTCTGCCGCCGATGCCGGGTTGCCCAACGACGCGGAGTTCCAGGCCGCGTTCACCGGCTACCTGGAGTGGGGTTCCCGGTTGGCGGTGGAGAATTCCCAGACCACTGCGCGCCCGCCGGCGAACATGCCGATGCCGCACTGGTGGTGGGTCTGCAATGCCACCCCGAGCTCCCGGATCTCGGCCCTGGCGCGTGCCTCCGACGAGGCTCAGCCGGTCGTACTGCCCGGCCCCGACGACAAGGTCAGCTTCGCCGCGCACGTCAAGCCGCTGTTCCGGGCCCAAGACCGCAACTCGATGCGCTTCGCCTTCGATCTGTGGTCCTACGACGACGTCGTCGCCCACGCGGGGGCGATCCTGGCGCAGGTCCGGGCCGGGTCGATGCCCTGCGACGGGGCCTGGCCGGCGGAGCAGGTGGAGGCCTTCGCCCGCTGGGTGGACGGCGGGACACCGCCATGACCAGCCCTCCCCCCGAAGCTGACGTCCAGGCGCAGGGCACCGAGGCGCACGCCCGGTCACCATCCTGATCGCGGTGAACATCTGGGAACACTGGGTCATCAGTACCGGACGTCCGGTACCGCTGATGTCCCTATAGGTCGGCGAGTCCGACGGACTGGGTGACGATCTCCCCTCAGACGACCGTTCGCAGGAGTCCGCCCCTAATGGCGGAGCCGAATCAGGTCGGCGACGGCGTCGCGTTGCGCCGCGGTGCGCAGGTCGACTTCGGTGTCGGTGGTCGGGCGGGGCGCAGCCAGCGGGCTCAATGCTGATCGGACGATCTCGGCAGCGTCCCGATCCAGCCATCCGGCCAGTTCACAACCCCCATCCCGGTCACGGAAACGCAGCGACCGGCGGGTCTCGGGGGCGTCATTCGGGCGGCGACCGTCCTGATCGAGATACGCTAGGATCCGCCTGCCCAAGATCGCCAACTGGCCGGAATCCAAGCGGGCACACCGGCGTCGTCGACGTGGCGCAATTCTAGGACTCGACACTGACAATTTAGAGCGCTACGTCGCAGCGCAGAGAGATTCGGTTGGCCAGACTGTCAGCGCAGGCGGTGGCGGAATCGTTTACGACCCGTCGGCCAAGACCGACGTGGGTCACCTCGTCGCCGACCTCGGAGCCCGCCCTATCGACGCCGGGCCGCTTCATGTGTCGCGGCTGGTCGAACCTGCCAAGATGCTGCTGGTCGGCATCGCCTACGGCGCAGACAGTCCCCGCACCGTCAGCCTCGCGCTCCTCGAGCGATAGCCCACCTCCGACCACAGCTCAGGCACGGAAGATCATCGTCTGTGTGCTTACAGTGACAGTATGTGTCGCGGAAGGCACACAAACGGTGATCATCCTCTGTTCTTGTCCAGCACCGCCTCGCTGGCCAACGGTGTGACCTCCGCGGCGATCTGGAACTGCGGCGAATCCCGCGAGAACGTCGAGACGATCTTGTTCACGTCCGCGATGCGCTGCCAGGCCAACGTGGTGCGGACCTCCAGGCCCCGGTAGTAGTTGTGCGCCCGCTTCGTTCCTGCGCTCAGGACGTCTGTGTGGCCGTGCGGTCGTACGACGATCGACGCGTTGACCCCCGACGAGCAGGCCACTCTCGCTGGCCTGCTCCGCACGCTGCTGCTCGCCTTCGAACGTGGCCAGGTTGACGCCAGGGCCCGCCACCGCGGAAGCGACCTGCCTCCTGAGATCGAAATAACCTCGGCCTAGACCGGGTGCAGGGTGGGTTCCCGATCGGGCACCACGAAGGATGCTCTGGTCTGCACGGTCGCGCCGGGCCGGGAGACGAAGGGCACCACCTGGAAGTCGGCCCGCAGCTCACCAGGAGTGATCCGGGTGCGCACGTACCCGCGGCGGTTGTTGAAGAAGCGGATATGCGGGTTCTCGGCCAGGACCGCCGCGATGCGGGGGTCGGTCTCCGAGCCGTCCCCACCCGAGGTGATCGAGCTGGTCACCAGTTCGGTCGCCACCGGGGCCGACGAGGGATCGTCGAAGCGCTCGCGGACCTCGGCCGCCCAGTGCGAGTGGATGTCACCGGTGAGCACCACGGCGTTGCGCACCGCCGAGCGGCGCAGCCCAGCGACGATCCGATCGCGGCTGCCGGTGTAGCCGTCCCAGGCGTCGGGATTGAAGCCACGGCCCGGCCCGGGGGTGAGATCAAGCTGCGAGAAGAAGACCTGCTGGCCCAGCAGGTCCCACCGGGCCCGGGATCGCGCGAAGCCGTCCAGCAGCCACCTCTCCTGCTCGGCTCCGGTAATCGAGCGGGTGGGATCGGAACGCTCCGGGCAGTCTGTGTTGAACCGATCGCCGCAGGCTTGATCGTCGCGGTACTGGCGGGTGTCGAGCAGGTGGAAGGTCACGAATGAGCCCCACTGCACCCGTCGGTAGAGCTGCATGTCGCTGCCGCGCGGTAATGAGAGCATGCGCAGCGGCATGTTCTCGTAGTAGGCCTGGAACGCTGCCGCGCGCCGGGCGGGAAACCCTGGTTGCGGGATCTCCGGCACGTCACCGGCCCAGTTGTCGGCCACCTCGTGGTCGTCGAACACCGCCAGCCACGGCGCGATCGCATGCGCTGCCTGCAGGTCGGGGTCGGTCTTGTATTGGGCATAGCGCTGCCGGTAGTTCGCCAGCGTCTCGGTGGTTGGTCCGGCGTGGTCGCGGACGTTGCCGCTGGGGGCGATGTAGTGCTTGGCGGCGTACTCGTACTGGTAGTCCCCGAGGTGCAGGATGACGTCCGGGTGCTCGGCAGCCAGCCCGCGGTAGGCGCTGAACCACCCGTGCTCGTACTGCGAGCAGCACGCGAAGCACATCGTGAGCGCGTCGAGGGCGGTCGCAGCCGGCGCGGTGCGGGTGCGGCCCACCGGCGAGAGATGCCCCGCCGCACGGAACCGGTAGAAGTACTCGTGGCCCGGGCTCAGCCCGGCCAGCTCGACATGCACGCTGTGCGCCGCCTCCGGAACCGCGGTACCGCGTCCACGCCGTTCGATCTGCCGGAACTGCGCATCGGTGGCGAGCTCCCACTCCACCTCGACCGGGCGCGCCGGCATGCCGCCGAGCCCGTCCTCGGCCAGTGGCCGAGGGGCCAGCCGGGTCCAGAGCACCACACCATCCGCAGTGGGCTCCCCCGAGGCCACCCCAAGGGTGAACGGGTCGCTGAGCGCCCGGCTCCGGTTCCCCGCCGACCCGCACGCTGATGCGATCAGCGCCGTCCCCGCCGCAGCCCCGACCAGAAGCGCCCGCCGCCCCACCACCCGACCTCGTGCCCCCACCGCCCCGTTCATCACCCACCACAATGCCACCCCGGTTGAGGAGTTAGCACTCGGCGCAGTAGACTGCTAATTGGCACTCTGGTCGCCCCATTCCGGTCGGCAGAGTGCCAGCAACGGCCCGGGCCGCCTCGACACCCGCGACGGCGGGGTGGCAGGAGCCAGCAACACCCAACCCTGCCAGCTCTTCGAAGACCCCAGAAAGTGGAGGTCATACCGTGGCGAGCGTGAACATCAAGCCGCTCGAGGACAAGATCGTCGTCCAGGCCAGCGAGGCCGAGACGACGACCGCGTCCGGCATTGTCATCCCGGACACGGCCAAGGAAAAGCCCCAGGAGGGCAAGGTCCTTGCCGTGGGCCCGGGTCGGGTCAATGACAACGGCACCCGCATCCCGGTGGATGTGAGTGTCGGCGACGTCGTCCTCTACACCAAGTACGGCGGCACCGAGATCAAGCACAACGGCGAGGAGTACCTGATCCTCTCCGCGCGCGACGTGCTCGCTGTCGTCAACTGACGGTTCGACCCGTCGAATTGACCGCCCCGCGGCCCTCCGGGGTCAGCGGGGCGGTCTGCTTCAGGTCCCGACTGTTCTCATGAGGGTCGGAGGCCATTCAGAGTCCGCCCGTGAGGAAGGCAGTCAATGCCCAAGCAGATCACGTACGACGAGACCGCGCGGCGCGCGCTGGAGCGCGGAGTCGACCAGCTCGCCGACGCGGTCAAGATCACTCTCGGTCCGCGCGGCCGGCACGTTGTGCTGGAGAAGAAATACGGCGGCCCCTCGATCACCAACGACGGGGTGACCATCGCGCGTGAGATCGAGTTGTCCGACCCCTATGAGAACATGGGCGCCCAGCTCGCCAAGAGCGTGGCGATCAAGACCAATGACGTCGCCGGTGACGGCACCACCACCGCCACTGTGCTCGCCCAGGCGATCGTCCGCGAAGGCCTGCGGAACGTGGCGGCCGGAGCGAACCCCATCTCGCTGGGCCGGGGCATCGCGGCGGCCGCGGAAGCGGTAGCCAATGCGTTGCTGGCCAAGGCCACCCCGGTGGTCGGCGAGCAGGCGATCGCCCAGGTGGCGACGGTGTCCTCGCGCGACCCGAAGATCGGCGCCCTGATCGGCGAGGCGATGACCAAGGTTGGTGAGGACGGCGTCATCACGGTCGAGGAATCGTCCACGATGGCCACCGAGCTGGAGATCACCGAAGGCGTCGCGTTCGATAAGGGTTACGTCTCGCCCTACTTCGCCATGGATGTCGAGCGCATGGAGACGGTGCTGACCGACGCTTACATCCTGCTGCACCGCGACAAGATCTCCTCGATCCACGAGATGCTGCCGCTGCTGGAGCTGACCAGCCAGGCCGGCAAGCCGCTGCTCATCGTCGCCGAGGACATCGAGGGTGAGGCGCTGTCCACCCTGGTGGTCAACGCGATCCGCAAGACACTCGCGGTGGTGGCGGTCAAGGCACCGTTCTTCGGCGATCGCCGCAAGGCGTTCATGGATGACCTGGCCGCCGTCACCGGCGCCCAGGTGGTCGACCCCGAGATCGGGCTCAAGCTCTCCGAGGTCGGGCTCGAGGTGCTCGGCCGGGCCCGGCGCATCGTGGTGACCAAGGAGGACACCACGATCGTCGAGGGTGGTGGGGAGTCGGCCGACGTCGACGCCCGTGCCGCGCAGATCCGGCGCGAGATCGAGGACAGCGACTCGGACTGGGACCGCGAGAAACTGCAGGAGCGGCTGGCCAAGCTCGCCGGTGGCGTTGCGGTGGTCAAGGTCGGCGCGGCCACCGAAACCGAGCTCAAGGAACGCAAGGCGCGGATCGAGGACGCGGTGGCTGCCACCAGAGCGGCCGCCGAGGAGGGCATCGTGCCCGGCGGCGGCGCCGCGCTGGTGCACGCCGCCGACTCGATTGGCGATCTCGGCCTGAACGGCGACGAGGCTACCGGTGTGGCCATCGTCCGAACCGCCAGCGCCGCGCCACTTCGCTGGATCGCCGCCAACGCGGGGTTCGAGGGATCGGTCGTGGTTGCCAAGGTGCGTGCGGCGACCTGGGGTCACGGTTTCGACGCCGAAGCCGAGATCTATTGCGACCTGGTTGCCGCGGGCATCGTCGACCCGGTGAAGGTGACCCGCTCGGCGATCGTCAATGCTGCCTCCATCGCCAGGATGATCATCACTACCGAGAGTGCGATCGCCGACAAACCGGAGAAGGCGGCTCCAGCCAGTCAGGGCCACGGGCACGGACACGGCCCGGGCATGTGATCCGCACGACCCGGTAGGTGGGTCACACGGCACTGATAGGTGAGCCAGGGCACTGGACCCGGTCCGGTGGAGCCGGACCGTTCTTGGTCGTACTCCACTCGGGTAACTCGCTCCGACGGCCCCTGTAACCCTACTGAAGGGTGCGGGGGCCGTCGTCGCGGACGATGGGTAGTCGTAAATGCCCGAATCATCCGTGTTCACGGTACTGCCGGGAACTGCTCACACTCGGTAGAGTGAGCGCTGCTCCACATCGGTGATAGCGGCAGTTGCAAGAGCGTGGCAGCGGGGCTTGACGGAAATCCATCAGATCGTGTCAAGTTCTTGCTCCACATGGCCGATAGGGAGGTGGGCACATCAGTTGGCAGCAGGAGAGGAGTCTTCCGTGACCGCAGTTCTCATCTGCGACGACCGGCGAAGCGTCCGCGAGGGTCTCACTCGTGTGATGTCCGCGGTACCCGGCGTCGCCCGGATCGACTGCGTAGCGCACGGTGATGAGCTCTTAGCCCGCTATTCCCGGCAACCGGTGGATGTCGTCCTGGTCGGAACTCAACGTGCGGTGCCGGCTGGTGTGGAAGCCACCCGCCGGCTGGTGTCGGCCCACCCGCAGGCCAATGTGATCGTCTTCGGCGCACCGGACGACGCGGGCAGCATCGCTGCCGCGATCGCGGGTGGCGCACGGGGTTATCTTCGCTGGGACGCGTCCCGCCCGGAGCTTGTCGCAGCACTTGCGCACACGCTGGCAAGTACGTCGGTGCCGGCTCCGCGCCCTCCCTCCGACCCGGGTGTCCAGCTCACCGAGCGGGAGCTGCAGGTCCTCCGCGGGATGAGCCAGGGCAAGAGCAACGGGCAAATCGGTCGGGAGCTGTACCTGTCCGAGGACACTGTGAAAACCCATGCCCGCAGACTCTTCCGCAAGCTGGGCGTCCGGGATCGGGCTCAGGCTGTCGCCCATGGTTTCCGCCGCGGACTAGTGGCCTGAAGACCGCTCCTGACAATGTGCTGCACAAGACCGGTGGCGTCGCCACCGGTCTTGTGGGCATTCGTGCTCGCATCCGCGGGTGATACCGCGTTACCTGCCCGATTTGTTCAACCACTACGGTTGACCGTGAGGTGCCCGTGTCCCGGGATGATGATGGCTGGACGGGATATCGGTGTGGCCACCGCCGGCCGGCGTTCAGCCCGGTCGGTCCCTCGTCGTAACGGCAGGGCTGCATTCTGCGATGACCGCTGTAGGGGACGACCTCGACGTCCTAATCGGTGACGCCGTCGACGGCAAGCGGGAAGCCGTCGAGGACGTGCTCCGACGGATTCGTCCCCTCGTGGTGCGGTATTGCCGTTCCCGCGTCGGTGGTCAGGAGAAGACATCCGCTTCGGCGGATGACGTAGCTCAGGAGGTGTGTCTCGCGGTGCTCACGGCCCTGCCCAGTTACCGCGACCAAGGTCGGCCGTTCCTTGCCTTCGTGTACGGCATCGCCGCACACAAGGTGGCTGACGCCCACCGGTCAGCGGCGCGTAATCGCGCTGAGCCGGTCGCGGAGGTCCCCGAGACTCAGGATTTGGCCGACGGTCCGGAGGCACAGGTAATGCTAGGGGAGTTCGCTGGGCGGATGACCCAGCTGCTGGACACCCTGCCGGAGAAGCAGCGTGAGATTCTGCGCCTGCGGATTCTCCTGGGACTCTCCGCTGAGGAGACCGCTGAGGCTGTGGGTTCGACTCCTGGTGCGGTCCGGGTGGCTCAGCACCGGGCGCTAGGCCGGTTGCGCGGAGTACTGGCATCCGAGGGGGTGGTCTGAGTGCCTGGTTGGGACGAGCACCCACACGCTGGGTACCCCAATGGGGATCCGCACGACATGCCCGCTGATCTTGCCGCGGTGCAGGCCGATGACGCGCTGATCGACATGATCGGGGCTGGGCACATCCCGGGCGACGTCGACGACGACCTGACGCAGGTCCTGGCAGCATGGCGCCGGGAGGTGCATGCCCAGCCGGTTCCAGAGCTGGTGGACACCAGCGCCGCGCTGGCGGTGATCCGCGCCGCCGCCCGCCGGCGGGCCCGTCGCCGCAATCCCTTGTTCGGCACGGCCGCGGCAGCTGCGGCGGTATTTGTGATCGCGTTCTCCGGTGTGGGACTGGTCGCCAAGTCGGCGCAACCCGGTGATCACCTGTGGGGCGTCACCCAGGTGCTCTACAGCGACTACGCCCGCTCGGTGGAGACGGCAGCGGCGGTCAAGACCGAGCTCAATGAGGCCAACACGGCCTTGAAACAGCACGATCCCGAGCGGGCCAAGGCAGCGCTGCAACGGGTTCAGCAGCAGCTACCGGTGGTCGGCCAGGCCGAGGGCCACAACGAGCTCACCGCCCGCCACAGCCAGCTTGAGCAGAGGTTGAAGACCGGGTCGCCGGACACTGACCCGGCGGATCTGCCCGGCACCCCACCGTTGCCCTCGTCGGGGTCTGTTGGGCCTAAGGCCAGCGAAGCGCCTCAGCCGAGCGGACCACCTGCACCCGTCGGGCCCACCCCAACCCCCGAGCTGTCCAAGAACCGCACCCCTGGCACGCCAACACGGGATGCCAGACAGTTCATGCCCGATGGCCCCAATCCACCGCGTCCCTACCCGACCCCGGGTAGTACGTCCCCTGATAGCGGAGTGCAGGATGGTCGCCTTCCTGATACCGGTAGTCAATCAGGCATAGACGGCCCAGGTGCGGGCGAAGGTTCTCACCCCACCGGCGCCACCCCCTCGCCAAGCCCTACGCCCGATGACAGCCACGTGAGTGGTCAAGGGCCGGGCCCAGGTTATGTGGGTCCTCGCCCCCCGGGCAACGGTTTCGGCCCGATGTGTGAGCGCCCTTCGCCGCGACCCCCCTACTGTGGCTGAGGTGGTTCAGCTCGCGTTCTCGGCGAGCACCGCATCGGTGTAGCCACGGCAATATTCCCAGGTCACATACCCTGCGGGATCGGGGTCGTAGGCGGGCTCGTGCGGACGCATGCGACCGGCCTCCAGTAGCTGCTGCAGGCTCGCCCGGAGCAGGTGCCAGTCGTGGTAGTGCTGCTCAGCGCAGTCCGGGCAGTCCACCACGATCCCCCGCACACCGCGAGGCGCCAGCAGTGCCTGGTAGACGGCGAGATCGCTCAGGTCGGCGAGCAGCCCGGCCCGCTCCTCGTCGTCGAGGGGTTCCTCGATGCCATCCTCGGCGTCGTCCAACGCCTCCAGCGCCAGAGCCGGATCATCCGGGTCACCAGCGAACGGATCAGGGGGAAGTGAGTCTTGCGCCACGGCTGGCACGGTACCCGCTTGACCGATGGCACCGGACGGATGGCCCCGAACGAATGGCCCGCGCGGCCCGGGCGGACGCCACGATGAACGGCCCGATGAAAGGCCCGATGAGTGACTTCCGGCGGATACCATCGTCACATGACCAGCGAGCTCACTGCGCCCGGCTTCCCGTCGAAGTTCGCGCTGCTCGGTCTGACCTTCGATGATGTTCTGCTGCTACCCGCCGAATCCGACGTGATGCCCGCTGAGGTCGACACGTCGACCAGGCTGTCCCGGAACGTCACGCTGCGGGTACCGCTGGTCTCCTCCGCGATGGACACCGTGACTGAGGCGCGGATGGCTATCGCGATGGCCCGCCACGGTGGGATGGGGGTGTTGCACCGCAACCTGCCGGCCCAGGAGCAGGCCGCGCAGGTCGAGGTGGTCAAGCGGTCCGAGGCCGGCATGGTGACCGACCCGGTGACCTGCCTGCCGGACAACACCCTGGCCGACGTGGACGCGCTGTGCGCCCGTTACCGGATCTCGGGACTTCCGGTTGTGGATGCTGGCGGTGTGCTGGTTGGGATCATTACCAACCGGGACATGCGTTTCGAGGTGGACCACGACAAACGGGTTGCGGAGGTGATGACCAAGCCGCCGCTGATCACCGCACAGGTGGGGGTCACCGCCGAGGCGGCGCTGGGCCTGCTGCGCCGGCACAAGATCGAGAAACTGCCGATCGTCGACGGGCACGGCAGGCTCCGTGGCCTGATCACCGTCAAGGACTTCGTCAAGACCGAGCGTTACCCGCTGGCGACCAAGGACCCGGACGGGCGGCTGCTGGTCGGCGCCGCGATCGGGGTCGGTGAGGACGCCAAGAAGCGGGCCGCGTTGCTGGTCGAGGCCGGTGTCGACGTGCTCGTCGTGGACACCGCGCACGGGCACTCCCGCGGGGTGCTGGAGATGATCAGCGTGCTGAAGGCCGAGCTCGACGACACCGTCGATGTCATCGGCGGCAACGTGGCCACCCGGGCTGGCGCGCAGGCGCTGGTCGACGCAGGGGCGGACGCGGTCAAGGTCGGGGTGGGCCCCGGCTCCATCTGCACCACCCGGGTGGTGGCCGGGGTGGGGGTGCCGCAGATCAGTGCCATCTTCGAGGCGGACCGGGCGTGCCGTCCGGCGGGTGTTCCGGTGATCGGCGACGGCGGGATCCAGTACTCCGGGGACATCGCCAAGGCCATCGTGGCCGGGGCCAGCTCGGTGATGCTGGGCGGCCTGCTGGGCGGCACCGCCGAGGCGCCCGGTGACCTGATCCTGGTCGACGGCAAGCAGTACAAGACCTACCGGGGGATGGGCTCGGTGGGAGCCATGGCCTCCCGTGGTGGCAGCCGGTCGTACTCCCGGGACCGCTACTTCGCCGACGACGTGCTCTCCGACGACAAGCTGGTGCCCGAGGGTATTGAGGGCCGGGTCCCCTTCCGGGGCCCGCTGTCGCTGGTGGCCCACCAGCTCGTCGGGGGCCTGCGGGCGGCCATGGGCTATGCCGGAGCCGCGACGATCCCGGCGTTGCAGGCCGCGCAGCTGGTGCGGATCACCTCGGCGGGCCTGAAGGAGGGCCACCCGCACGACATCACCATGACGGTGGAGGCCCCGAATTACGCGGTGCGCTGATGCGTGATCTGGTGGAGATCGGGATGGGCCGCACCGCCCGGCGCGCCTACGATTTCGACGACGTCCAGATCGTGCCGTCGCGGCGCACCCGATCGTCGCGGGATGTGTCCACCGCCTGGCAGATCGACGCGTACCGGTTCGATATTCCGCTATTGACCCACCCCACCGACGCGATCGTGTCGCCGGCGATGGCGGTCCGGATCGGTCAGCTGGGCGGGCTGGGGGTGCTCAACGCCGAGGGGCTGTGGGCCCGCCACGCAGATGTCGACAAGCTGCTGTTCCGGCTCACCTCTGTGATGGCCGAGGCCGACGAGGCGGCGGCGGTGCGGCTGCTGCAGCAGTGGCACGCGGCGCCGATCCGCCCCGAGCTGCTCGCCGAGGCGATCAGCCAGGTGGCCTCCGCCGGGGTCACGGTGGCCGTCCGGGTCAGCCCGCAGCACGCCCGGGACCTCGCCCCTGATCTGCTCGCCGCCGGCGTGGAGATCCTCGTGGTGCAGGGCACCATCGTGTCGGCCGAGCATGTCTCCCGGGCCGCGGAGCCGCTCAACCTGGTGGAGTTCATCGCGTCGATGGACGTCCCGGTCATCGCCGGGGGAGTGGGTGACTATCGCACCGCGATGCACCTGATGCGCACCGGCGCGGCCGGCGTGATCGTCGGCCATGGGGCGGGAATGAGTACCTCCACCGGGGATGTGCTCGGCATCGGGGTGCCCATGGCCACCGCGGTCGCCGATGCGGCAGCCGCCCGGCGTGATTACCTCGACGAGACCGGCGGGCGCTACGTGCACGTGATCGCCGACGGCGGCATGCGGACCAGCGGTGACCTGGCCAAAGCGATCGCCTGCGGGGCGGACGCGGTGATGCTCGGTGAACCGCTGGCCAGTGCGGTCGAGGCGCCCGGCAACGGCTTGTACTGGACCGCCGCCGCGGCGCACCCCTCGCTGCCGCGCAGCCACGTCACCGACGTCCCCGAAGCGTCTCGAGGGATAGACACCCTATTGTTCGGCCCGTCAAATGACCCCACCGGCGTGGTGAACCTGTTCGGCGCCCTGCGCCGCGCCATGGCCAAGTCCGGCTACTCCGAACTCAAAGAGTTCCAGAAAGTCGGCCTCACCGTCCGCCCGTAACGGTGCCCTTAACGGCGTTCTGGGGACAAACTGCAGTTACTCGTGCTCTATTACTGCAGTTTGTCCCCAGAACGCAGGGCCGGTCAGGCGCGGTCGCGCAGGAGTTGGGCTGCACGTTCCAGTTCGTCGGCGAGAAGCGCTCGATCGTTGAGGTCGCCGCCCGCCTCAAGTCGCTCTTCAGTCCACTCACGGATGAGCTGGGTTACCCCGACACCTCGAACGCGGGCCACCTCACGTAACCGATCCATAGTGTGCCGGGGGAAGCGCACCGAGCGAGACACCATCGGCTCACCGACGTCGATCGTCACGGGCTCACCGCGCTCCCATTCGACGAGGACGTCTTCGTCGCCGAGCTGTTCGTAGTGCTCAGTGAGGCGCTCGACCTCGTCCTCGGACGGATATTTCTGCGTCATCGCCGCATCCGCCTCCTTTCGGCTCTGTCGACGTCGCGGGCGGTCACGACGTACCAACTGTTGCGTGGGCGTGGCGCGATGACGACCACGAGCCGGCGTCCGACCCGACTGCGTCCGAACACCAGGTAGGTACCCTCGCGCTTGCCACGCCGGACGTCGAGGGGCGGGCTGAACAGCACATCCTCGACCTCCTCGGGAGTGATCTCGTGCCGCGCGATGTGAGCAACATTGCGTGAGCTCCACAGCACGTGATCGATCCGCACTTCGATGAGTGTACCCCAGCGTGGTACGGGCCAGAGCTAGCATCAGTGCCGATTCGTCACAAGGCTATGATTTCTCCGCCAAGAATGCCCGGCGTCACGATGCAGGCCACGGGAGGAGGACACGAAGCACGATGCACGTCGGACTTCGCCGGATCGGTCGGGACCTCAGGCGCCGGAGGCACCTTGACGCATACGTGGTCGCGGCCATTGCGTTCGTGTTCGCGGTCATAACGGTCGTGAGCGACTCGGTGCCTGAACAGCTCCGCTGGTCAGCGTTGCTGGCCGGGGTTGGATTGCTCGTCTATCGGATCACGCTGCCGGAGGCGAACGCAGGTGCAGCCGACGACTTGCTGAACGATCGAACGGCGTTCGATGACAACCCGTTTGCTAGTCGGATTGAGTCGGCGCGGGAGGTATGGGTGTTCGCCCCATCCGCTGTGAACCTCCTGTCAGCCAACCACTGCGAGCTGCTGCGGCGCGGCGTGCTCAGCCGTCCCGACGGGGTGGTACGCGTGGTCATACTCGACCCGGATGAGGAGACAGCCGTCCAGTTGGCTACCCGCCAGTTAGATTACTCACTGGACTACCCAGTCCAGGATTTTCACACCTGTTTAGATACCACGATGAATCAGCTGCAGCTCATGGCGGCGTGGCCGATGAACGGCAGTCTGCAGTATGGGCTGCTCGACTATAATCCCGGGTTCAGCATGGTAGCTCTCGATCCGAGCTCCAGACACGGTTGCGTGATCGTCGAGTTTCACGCTTACCACAACGAGTCGACGTCGTCTCGAATGCATTTCGAGCTCACAAGGGGCCGCTCCGAGCGTTGGTATTCCTATTGGATTGAGCAATTCGATCGGATCTGGCAGGCAAGCAAGCATTCCACGGCGGGCACCGCTCCGCCATACGACGTGGCCAAGACAGTGTAACGGCGAGATCGCTTACGTTCTCCTGAATGTCACCGCTACGGGGAGGTCGGTCATCAATCCCTGTGCTCCATAAGAGAGGGCCGCAGCTTTCATGCCAGATCACCAGGTCGCGAAATTCGCTACCCTTCTTAGCGAGAAACTTGCAGCGCGTTCGCGCCATGTATGCGTATTCCTGGGTGCCGGAGCATCTCATGCGTGCGGCCTACCGGACATCGCGGGCCTGCAGGACTGCGTGCTCGACGGCCTGCAAGGCGATCAGCGGTTAGCTTTCGTGCGCCAGCTGAACGGGCGAGGTCTCGAGCAGGCATTGAGCCGCCTTCGCCGCATGGAAGCCCTGCTTGGGGGCACGACTGACAAGATCGACGGGCTGAACGCTGACGATGCCCGGAAGCTTGATCACACGGTGTGTCAGTTGATCGTTAAGGCATTGGACGTTGCTAATGCCGATCTCAAACCTATGAAACGGCTGGCGGCATGGGCAGCGCGCGCCGATTCTCACATGCCGGTTGAGCTGTTCACGGTCAATTACGATTTATTGCTTGAGACGGCCATGGAAGCACAGGGTTTCTCGTATTTCGACGGCTTCGTCGGCGCGTTGCGGGCCCGCTTCCGGATTGATCTCGTTGAGGCCGATCCTAGCGATGTGGACAGTTGGCTGCCGCGATTTCTGGTACGTTTATGGAAATTGCACGGCTCGGTGCACTGGGCCTGGGATAGCAACGCGCGAGCCGGAGTTGTCCGCTTGGGCGCAGCGGTAGGCGATGGCCAGCCCGCCGCGATCTACCCATCGGATGCCAAGTATGAAGAGTCGCGGCGCGTGCCGTTTGTCGTTCTACAAGATCGTTTCCGCCGGGCGCTACATCACCCTGAGACGATTGTGCTCATCAGTGGCTACTCATTCGGCGACGCGCACCTCAACGAGATACTGTTCAACGCTGCGCGCGCGCGTCCTCGGTCGGAATTCGTCGCATTTTGTTTCGGCAAAATCCCGGAGTGCATTGTGGAACATGCGGAGCTGCTGTCTAACTTGCAGGTGGTGGCCGACGACGAGGCGATTCTCGGTGGGATAAAGGCTAGCTGGAAATGTAGCGAGGACCTTCCGGCGGATATTTGGGACGACAATGCATTCGGCTTAGGGGACTTCGCCAAGCTGTCCAGCTTTCTGGCACGCAGTTCCTGTTCGCCGGGCCAGCTCTCAGCCGGGCTTGGTGAGGGCCGGGCTAACGCATCGGAGAACGCCGGTGTCTGAGCGCGACCCCACCTGCATCGGACGCGTGCGGCACATTCTCGGCGCGCAAGTCACGGTTGCGCTTGACTCTGATCTGGCGGGCGTCGCACCGATCTTCCAGGGTCGGCTTCATCGCGTGGGGCAAATCGGCTCGCTCGTGCGACTACCACAAGGCCTGGTCGACCTCATAGGTCAGGTAAGTCTGTTGGGCATCGCTGACCTGGCCGGGACACAGCCTCCCGCCGACGTCGTGCAGGCCGGACAACGCTGGCTGCAAGTCCAGTTGCTGGGAGAGGTGAGTCGGGCTACAGGCAGCTTCCAACGCGGCGTGGGTACGTATCCCGGCCTGGACGATCCGGTGCACTTCGCCACTGCAGACGAGCTTCGCGCAGTCTTCCCGCCGGAGGGCGAGGATCATCTGCGGATCGGGTGTCTGGCAGCCGCAGAGGACGTGCCTGTCTCCCTTGCCGCTGGGCCGTTGGTCATTCGACACGGCGCGGTTGTCGGCTCTACCGGGGCTGGCAAGACCAGTGCGGTGGCGTCGCTACTGCAGCGCTTCGCCCGCGGCGGTTGGCCCGCCGCCAACATCGTGGTCATCGATCCCCACGGGGAGTACCGGCGCGCGTTAGGCGATGACGCCGCGGTGCATTCCGTGCTCAGCGAAGGCGACGCGAGGTTGCGGGTACCTTTCTGGGCGTTATCCGCCAACGACATCATGCGCGTTTTTGCGGGGTCGACCGGTGGTCCGATGACGAAAAGGAATTTTGAGGACTTAGTTGTTAAGGCTCGCCGTGAATTCGTTGGTGCGGCGCAGTGGCTGCAGCTCGACCCCGCGGCGGTGACCGCAGATACCCCCGTGCCGTTTGACCTGCGCACAATCTGGTACCAGCTCGACTATGAAAATAACGAAACGCGAAGTATGAAGAATGATCCTGCTACTGTATGCGTGGAAGACGCTGGCAGTCCGGCCAACTTGAGTCCCGCACGGTTCAAGCCCTATGGGCCGGGTGGAGCGGCGCCCTTCCAAAGCCCTCTCTACGGCATACACGGCAGTACGCCAGAACTTCTTCGACGCGGTTTGCTCGATCCGAGGCTACAATTTCTCCAGGGCCCGCCTGGTGCCACTGATGGTGCTGACCCACTCATCGAGGCGATGATTTCGTGGCTCGGGGGCAGGTCTCCCGTATCGGTGCTCGATTTTAGCGGTGTGCCCAGCGAGGCCAGCGAACTGGCGATCGGTGTGGTACTCAACCTGCTCTTCGAAGCCGCGGTACGCACGCCCACCGGAGGCACTGGTATCGGGCGACCGCAGCCTGTCCTGATCGTACTTGAAGAGGCGCACCGTTATTTGGGGGAAACGGCTGCACCACTGGCCCGCGTCGCTGCCAACCGTATCGCGCGCGAGGGACGGAAGTACGGCGTTGGGCTGCTACTCGTGACCCAGCGCCCATCCGAGTTGCCGGATACTGCGCTCGCCCAATGCGGCAGCCTCATCTCGCTGAGGCTGACTAACTCGGCCGATCAGGCGAAGATCCGCGCTGCGTTGCCCGACAGCGTGGCAGGGCTCGCTGACGTGTTGCCTTCGCTGCGAACGGGTGAGGCGATCATCACTGGCGAAGCGTTGGTACTCCCGGCACGCGTTATTGTCGACTGCCCTGATCCACCGCCACTGGCCGAGGATCCCTCGCTTCGGTCGTGGCGAGCGGAACCTGCCGTCCCGGACCTTGCTCCGGCAGTCGCGGCTTGGCGCGGGGCGTAGACTCCGCCGGCATGATCGATTGGAGCCCTGTTGACGGATCCTCACGAATAGTTGCCGAAGCGTACCTGCCCGATACTGAGACAATCCTCGTGCGCTTTCCAAACGGTGTCGAGTGGGCGTACTCCGCCTGTATGCCTCATGTTTGGGAAGAGTTCACAGCGCCGTCCCAGTCACGTGGCCAGTATATCGCGGCCGTGCTTGACTCCAAGCCGCATGCCCGATGGAGCGGTTAATGCGTAGCTTCCGCACGCGACTTGAGGTGACGGTGCGGTGTTTGCGCACACATCTCTATCCAGACCTCCTAGTGCTGCGCCGCATTAATCCTTCGGGGGGTTGGTCCAGGCGTGGACAGTGCGAGGCCACTGCGATGATGACCCGCGCCCTGGGCGACGACGAGGGCACCATCGGGCCAATCGGCGGTGCTCACCGCTCACCAGCTCCGGACCATCTGACGACGCCGCGCAACCCACCCTTGTCGATCACACTGCCGCGGCATCTCGGCATCGTGGCGGTCCCACCGGCAGCACCGGCCGGATCATGATCGCCGTATCTGTGCAGTGACCGTGCAGAATTGCACTGTCAGCGCACAGATACGGCGATCAAGAAGCAGTCGAACCACACCCGGGCCGGCTCCACCACCCGACCTCCCTGATCAATCGCGGAACGAACCCCCGAAGAACTTATGCGGTGCTGCACTAGGGGGTGCAGCCAGGAGGTCGCGCTTGTGTACCGCGATTGACATGGGGATACGCTGCGGTAAGTGATACCAGTGGATGAGGATGACGTGTCGGCTCCAAGAACGATCGACTACGACGTGGTGGTCGTCGGATCCGGGTTTGGGGGCAGTGTTGCGGCGCTGCGGCTGACTGAGAAGGGCTACCGGGTTGGCGTGCTCGAGGCGGGTCGGCGCTTCGCTGATCACGAGCTGCCCACGACGTCCTGGCAGCTGCGTGACTTCCTGTGGGCACCCACCCTCGGTTGCTACGGCATCCAACGCATCCACCTGCTGCGTAACCTCGTGGTGCTGGCGGGCGCGGGCGTCGGGGGCGGTTCGCTGAACTACGCCAACACCCTCTACCGGCCGCCGGCGGCGTTCTTCAACGATCGGCAGTGGGCGCACCTCGCCGACTGGCGGGCCGAGCTCGATCCCCATTACGACCAGGCGCAGCGGATGCTCGGCGTGACGACCTACCCGGGGCACACCCCTGCTGATGAGGTGATGCAACGGGTCGCGCGGGATATGGGTGTCGCGAATAGCTACCGGCCCACCCCCGTGGGCGTGTTCTTCGGCCGTCCAGGCGAAGAGACCGACGATCCGTACTTCGGCGGCGCCGGCCCCCGGCGAACGGGTTGCATCGAATGCGGGTCGTGCATGACGGGGTGCCGGGTGGGCGCCAAGAACACCCTGGTGAAGAACTACCTCTATCTCGCCGAACGGGCCGGTGCGGTGGTGCACCCGCTGACCACGGTGACCGCGGTGCGCCCGCAGCCGGACGGGACCTGGCTGGTCGACGCCGCCCGCACCGGCAAGCGCTGGCGCCGGACGATCCGGGCGAAACAGGTGGTGCTCGCCGCCGGCACCTGGGGAACCCAGCAGCTACTGCACCGGATGCGGGACA
>JBOHFK010000043.1:0-40506 GCA_050699635.1 Pseudonocardiaceae bacterium
ATCGAACGCCTCGCGGCCCTCCACGCCGAGGCGCCGGATCACCCAGGGCAGGGTCAGGCCCTGCAGCAGCAGGGTTGCGATGGTGAGGCAGAACGCCAGAAAGATGATCTCAGATCGGCCGGGGAAGGGGGCTCCGGAATCGGTGACCCGAGGGATCGCCGATGCTGCGGCCAGGGTGACCACTCCCCGCATGCCCGCCCAGGAGATCACCGCCGGAACCTGCCATGGCGGCGCCGGGTCCCGGGTTCGCAACCGTCGGGACAACGTTCTGGGCAGGTACGTCGCCGGGAACACCCACACCACCCGAGCCAGCACCGCTGCGCCGATCACCGCCGCCGCGGCGATCAGCAGCGGGCCGACGGCACCCGACACGCCCTGCACCACCGCCGGCAGCTGCAGCCCGATCAGAGCGAAGACGAACGCCTCCAGCACCGTGTCCGCGGAATTCCACACCGCCTGATCCAGCAGCCGGGTGGCGTAACCGGCCTGCGGGGCGTGGTGGCCCAGGTACAGCCCGGTCACCACCACCGCGAGCACGCCCGACAGGTGCACCTGTTCGGCCAGGGCGTACGCGGCGAAGGGGATCACCAGGCCCAGCGCGCTCTCCAGCTTCGGGTCGTTCAGTCGCAGCCGGACCTGGTGGGCCACCCGGCCCAGGACCGCGCCCAGCGCTACCCCGCCCACCCCGATCAGCAGGAACTCGCCCAGCCCTGACCAGAGCGAGAAGCCGGCACCCGCGGCCGCCGCCACCGCGACCCGCAACACGGTGAGTGCGGTGGCGTCGTTGAACAGGCTCTCCCCGGCCAGCAGCGTCATCACCCGCCGGGGCAGCCCCAGCCGCCGCCCGATCGCCATCGCGGCCACCGCATCCGGCGGGGCGACGACGGCCGCGAGCGCCAGCGCGGCGGGCAACGGCAGGCCGGGCACCAGCCACCAGGCGACCAGACCGACACACGCGATGGTGAACAGCACCAGCCCGACGGCCAGCAAGGTGATCGACCGGATGTTCGCCCGGATCTGGATGGTCGAACTGTCCAGCGCGGCGGAGTACAGCAGCGGCGGCAAGATCGCGTACAACACCAGGTCCGGGTCGAGCTCGTAGTTCGGGACGCCGGGGATCGCGGAGACGGCCAGCCCGACCACGACTAACGTGAGTGGTGCGGGCAGGCGCAACCGGCGGCTCACCGCGGTCACCCCGAGCGCGCCGAGCACCAGCAAGATCAGCCGCATACCATCCATGAGGCCAGCATGCACCGGGAGCGATGAGAAATGACCTGCGAACATGTGGCGCTGCTACCGCAACCCGCCCCCGAACCGCCCCAGCCGGCGAACTGCGTCGACTGCGCCGCGCTGGGCGAGTCGGTGTGGGCCCATCTGCGGATCTGCCTGAGCTGCGGGCATGTGGCCTGCTGCGACTCCAGCCCGAACCGGCACGCCAGCGCCCATCACGTCCGTAGCGAGCACCCCATCATGCGCTCCGCCGAACCCGGCGAAGCCTGGCGCTGGTGCTTCCGCGACCGACGCCTGGTCTGAGCCACTACGTCACTGCACTTCTCTTCCCGAACTCGACAGTAGGGCTGTTCCCGGACCGCTGGAGGGACCATGCTGTCGAGTTCGGGAAGCTCAGGGTTGGGCGGATCAGCAGAGTTCGTGACTAGCTGCGGCCGGGAGGGTCAGCGCAGCAGTGCCGGGATGTTCTGCGGTGCGGTCGGCGCGGCGAACGCCGGGCCGCGGGCGGCGTCGGCACCGACATCACGCCACCAGTAGGCCTGCTCGGCGTCGTCGAGATCGGCCACGACAACGGCGGTGCCGGTGCGGCGGATCAACGGCACCAGGTTGGCCAGCGCGGCGCGCAGCACCGAGTCGGGTTTCGTCGCGGAGGTGCGGACCAACGGCCCGGCCAGCTCGACACCGTGCACCGGCAACGACTCCAGCAGGACGAGGTTGCCGACCGCCTGGCCGTACCGGGTGAGCACCGTGCACACCCCGATGTCGGCCAGGGTCGTCATGTTGTCCACCGCGTCGCCGTGCCCGGCCACGATCGCCTCCACCGGCATCCCGAGCTGGATGTCCTGCGGGCGCAGCGCGGTCACCTCCAGGGTGCGGCGCAGCACCGCGACGAGGTCGGGATCCTGCGCCAGGTGGGAGGTCAGGTCAACACGCACCGGAGGCACGGCCACGCCCAGCTGCTCGCGCCAGCCTTGCAGGTGCTCGCAGGCTTGCCGCAGAATCCACGGCCCGAGGGTGAGCACCAGGCCGGTCTTCTCGGCGAGCGCGAGACAGTCCTCGTGGGTCACGGCACCCTGCTCCGGATGCACCCACCGCAGCACCGCCGACAGTGCCACGATCCGCCCAGTGTCGGCTGCGGTGGGATCCAGCCGCACCAGCGGCTGGTAGGACAGCGTGACCTGACCATTTTCCCAGGCCGACGGCATGTCGGTGGCCAGCGCGTACCGGGTCCGCTCCTGCGCGTCCACGATCGGGTCGTAGAGGCCCCACTGCCCGCGGCCGGTTCGCTCGGCCCGATGCAGCGTTGCCTCCGCGGCCCTGATCAGTTCTTTCGCGTCGGTCTCCCCGGCCGCGCGCTGGGCGACGCCGATGCACGCGGTCAGCGCCAGGCCACGGCCGCCGAGGTAGACCGGTTCGGACAGCTCGGAGTTGATGCTCGTGGCGAGGACGGCGGGATTGGGCGTGGTCGGCGACTCCTCGATGAGAATGGCGAACTCGTCGGCATCGAATCGGGCGACGAACGCATTTTCGCCGTCGACCAGTGCTTGCAGCCGATCAGCGACTGATCGGAGCAGCAGGTCACCGATGCCCAGGCCAAGGCCGTCGGTGACGACCCCGAAGGAATCCAGGTCGATCTTGTACAGCGTGATGGCGGTGCTGCGGTCCCGTTCCAGCATCTCTTCGAGGTGGATCGCGAAATGCAGCCGGTTGGGCAACCCGGTCAGCAGGTCATGCAGCGACTGGTGCCGTACCCGCTGCTCGAGGAGCTGCTGGTCGGCGACGTCCTCGACCATGGTGACATGGCGCGACGGGTTGCCCACCGCATCGCGCAGCACTGTCACGGTCAGCGCGACCCAGCTGGCGTCCCCACGCCCGCTCAGCGCCTTGGTCCGGCGTTGCAGGCGCCCCCGCTTGCCGTCGACGAGCGACTGGTAAGCGGCCCGCAGCGGTTCCGCATCATCGGGATGAAAGAGCTCGGACAGGTTGCGGCCAGCCAATTCGGCGGGCTTACGGTGCAAGATCTCGGTCAGCGCGCCATTGGACTCGACGATGGTCCCGTCCACCCGGCTGACCAGCATGCCCACCGGTGCAGCGTCGAACACCTCCCGGAACCACGCCTGGCGATCCGCGAAGCCACGGCGGCGCAGGGCCGTGCAATACCCGGTAGCGATGGCGCCGAGGACGGCGGCGACCTTGTCGCGCAGCCCCTCGACGTGGCTCAGCTCCGGCAACCCAGGCAGGACCTGCCCGAGTAGTTCCACGGTTCGGCCCAGGCTCTCGTCGCCGGTGATGCCCCGCGCCACCAGAGTGGCAGCGGCGTCGGCCACGGGTTGCGGGGAGAACGGGTCCTGCAACAGCGCATCGACCAGGGTGTCAACCCGGTCGCACAGGCACTCCTCAACGAGGTCCCGTGGTAACGGCACCTCGGCGGTCGGGCCTACCGCATGCGACCAAGCACGGGCCACGTCTCTGCGGGAGGCGGGCTGAGCTGGCCTGCTCATCGTCCTCGTTCCACCCCGCGCACAGGTATACGTCTCACGACGCTGACGGGCGCAGCGCCTGTCCGATTATACCGTCTGTGACAACGCCGAAGTGCCTTATTGTCCCACGCGGAGATTAACGACCGGTTACGAGCAGCGCCGGGACCGCGTCGGGTTCCACGGGCTGGACGAACGCGGCGCCGCGGGCAAAGTCGACACCGACGTGCCGCCACCAGTCCGCCTGCTCGGCGTTGTCGACACCCGCCACCGCGACGGTGGCGCCGGTGCGGCGGATCAATGGCACCAGGCTGGCCAACGCGGAGCCCACCACCGAATCGGTTTTCGGTTTCCCGGATTTCGATGTCTCTGTGCCCATCCACGGATCAGTCAACTCGACTCCGTGCACAGCAAGGGACTCCAGCAGGAGCAGCTTCCCCAGCGCCTGGTCGTAGCGGGTGAGCACCGTCGGCACCCCGATCTGCGCCAGCGTGCCGACATTGTCCACGGATCGCTGCCTCCCTCGACGATCACCTCCACCGGCATCCCGAGCTGGATATCCCTAGGGTTGAGCTGGGCCTGCGCTAGAACGTCCCGCACCACGGCCACCAGATCGGGGTCCTGGGTCAGATGCGTCGTCAGGTCAACCCGGACCGGCGGCACCGGGTCGTCCAGCTGGTCCCGCCAGCCGCGCAGGTGCTCACCGGCCTGCCGGAGCATCCACGGCCCGATCGAGAGGATCAGCCCGCTCTGCTCGGCGAGCGCGAGACACTCCTCGTGCGGCAGGACGCCATGCTCTGGATGCTCCCAGTGCAGCAGCGCCGCGAGCGCGCCGGTCGTCCCGGCCCCATCCGCGGCCGGATCCAGCCGCACCAGCGGCTGGTAGGCCAGGGTGATCTCGCCGTTCTCCCAGGCTGCGGGCATATCGGCGGCAAGTGCGTACCTCGCTCGCTGTTCGGCGTCGGCGGGTGCGTCATACATCGCCCACTGCCCGCGTCCGATCCGCTTGGCCCGGTGCAGGGTGGCCTCTCCCGCGCGGATCAGCTCGTTGGTATCGGTCTCCCCGGGGGTGCGCCGCACGAAGCCGATACAGGCCGACGCGGTCAGCCCGCGGCCGGCGTAATAGACCGGTTCGGACAGTTCGGTATTGATCAGCGTGGCCAGCGTCGCGGCGCTGGGCGTGGTCGGGGACTCCTCGATGAGGATGGCGAACTCGTCGGCGCCGAACCGGGCGACGAACGCGCGCTCGCCGGTGAACAGCGCCTGGAGCCGCGCGGCGACCGATCGCAGCATGAAGTCCCCGGAGCCCAGGCCGAGCCCGTCGTTGACCACCGCGAAGCGATCCAGGTCAAGTTTGCACAGCAGGACGGGGGCAGTGCGGTCCCGCTCGAGCACCGCTTCGAGGTGGATCCCGAAGTGCAGCCGGTTGGGTAGCCCGGTGAGCAGGTCATGCAGCGACTGGTGGCGTACCCGCTGCTCGAGCAGCTGGCGATCGGTAATGTTCTCGATCATCGTGAGGTGGTGCGTTTGGTTACCCACCGCGTCGCGCAGCGCCAGCACGGTCAGCACGACCCAGACGGTGTCCCCGTTCGCCCCGACCAGCTTGACCTTTCGCTGGAAGCCCCGCTTGTGTTCAACACACGCGTAGGGACCCTGGGTGCGGTCGTCGAGCGCCTGGTAGGCGACGGTCAGCGCCGCGGCGTCGTCGGGGTGAAAGAGCTCGCGAACCTCTTGGCCGACGAGCTTGGCGGGTGGGTAACGCAGGATCTCGGCCAGCCCGGGGTTGACCTCGGTCACCGTGCCGTCCAGTCGGCTGATCGCCAGGCCCACCGGTGTGGAGTCGAACATGTCCAGGACGCTGGTCACCACGTCCCGGAACCAGGTCTCCCGGTCCTCGGGGCTGCGTTGGGCCACGGCGGCGGTGTATCCGGTGGCCAACCCGTCGAGCAGGGCCGGAATCTTGTCATCGAGCCGCGTGATGGTGTGCAGCTCGGGCATCCTGGGCAAGGCGCGCTTGAGTAGCTCCATGGTCCGGTCCAGGGCGCGCTCACCGCCGAAGCCCTTGGCGACGAGCGTTTCGCCGACCCGCGCCGTGAGTTCCGGACGGTACTCCTCGTTCCTCAGCACATCGACCACGCGGCCGAGCAGGTCACGCAGGCATTCCTCGACCCAGTGGCTCGGAATCGGCACCTCGGCGCTGGAACTCATCGCGTCGGACCAGGCCCGAGCCAGCTCAGCGAGCGTGACGAAATCGGCCTGACTGTTCATTTGCCGTCGTCACCTCACGCACAGTTACCGGCGGGCGCCGGTCTGGCCAGTGTATCGGCCCTCCCTGTGTTGAGTGGGTCAGTTTGCTAGGCCAAGCGGTGGATACCCGTCCGCTATCGCCCGTACCCTGCGCACGTGCGAATCCTGGTTATCGGTGCTGGTGCCCGCGAGCACGCGCTGGTCCTGGCGCTGTCCGGCGACCCGGTGGTCACCGCGCTGGCCTGTGCGCCTGGCAATGCCGGCACTGCGGTGCTGGCCGAGCAGCCCGGTTGCGACGTCACGGATCCGGCTGCGGTCGCGAAGCTGGCGACGTCGTGGTCAGCGGATCTCGTGGTGGTCGGTCCCGAGGCGCCGCTGGTGGCCGGGGCGGCCGACGCGGTGCGCGCCGCCGGCATCGCCTGCTTCGGTCCCTCCGCCGGCGCGGCGCAGATCGAGGGATCCAAGGCGTTCGCCAAGGACGTGATGGCCGCTGCGGGGGTGCCGACAGCGCGCAGTGAGCTGGTGGACAACCCTGGCCGGCTGGATGCCGCGCTGAGCCATTTCGGCGCGCCCTGGGTGGTCAAGGACGATCGGCTGGCCGCGGGCAAGGGCGTCGTGGTCACCGAGGACGTGGAAGTGGCCAGGGCGAACGCGCTGACCCTGCTCGATGGCGGCCATCCGGTGCTGCTGGAGTCCTACCTCGACGGACCGGAGGTGTCGCTGTTCTGCCTGATCGACGCCAGCCGCACGGTGGTGCCGCTGCTTCCCGCGCAGGATTTCAAGCGAGTCGGCGAAGGAGATGTCGGCCCGAACACCGGTGGGATGGGCGCCTACGCGCCGCTGCCCTGGGCGCCGGGATCGCTGGCTGCTGATGTGGCGGCACTGATCGTGGCGCCGGTGGTCGACGAACTGGCCCGGCGGGGCGTCCCGTTCTCCGGGTTGCTGTACGCCGGCCTGGCGCTGACCGGCACCGGCCCGCAGGTGATCGAGTTCAACTGCCGCTTCGGTGACCCGGAGACCCAGGCGTTGCTGGCGTTGCTGAATACCCCGCTGGCCGGGCTGCTGACGGCCACCGCTACCGGGGAGCTGGCCCGGCAACCACCGCTGGAGTGGGTTGCCGGGGCCGCAGTGGTCGTCGTGGTGGCCGCCGAGGGGTATCCCGGCATCCCACGAACCGGGGATGTAATCACCGGGTCCGGCGGCCCCGGAGTCCTGCACGCGGGCACCCGCCGCCGCGCTGACGGGGCGGTCGTCTCGGCCGGTGGCCGGGTGCTGTCCGTGGTGGGTACCGGCGCCGATCTCGCTGCCGCGCGCAAGCAGGCTTACCAGCGTGTCGAGCAGATTCACCTGCCCGGTGGGCATTACCGTAGCGATATCGGATTGAGTCCGACGCGCCGCGACGATGGCCCGTTCGCGGGTGCTTGACGCGATAGCCTCCCGACGATCATTAGCGGGGTTGGAGGCTGAGCAAGACGATGGTCATATGCGACCGCCAAGGCGAGCAACTGTTGTTGACGTTGTCGCCCGAAGGGGTTCGCTTCCTCCGCGAACAATGGTCCTGGTTGCGCGAACTGGTGCGCTGGCAGGTGGCCGGTTGCACCGACGACCCGCTCGCCGAGGTCACCGGCCTGCCGGTACCCATCGGCACCATCGACGGGCGGCTGGCCTACGTCGTCGATTACTGGTGCGGCACCAAGGAGACCGGTCCGGTCCGCCAGCTCTGGGAGGGCTGGGTGCTGCACGACCTGGAGCACAGCCTCACGCGGGTGCTCGGCACCCTGCCCCGGCACGGCGGTGTGGTCCAGCTCCCAGGCCGGGGTTACCCGTCCGCCGCCGAGTGGGGCTGGATGCTGGAGACCCTGCACGTGGTGCTGGACGTCTCCGGCCGGGTCAGCATCCAGGGTTCCCCCGACCGCATCCTCCCCCCAGCGCCTTCCGCCCAGGACACCGAAAGCTACCGCCGCAGCCTGCGCTGGCTGGAAATGGTCATCGACGCCCTCACCCAAGCCCAACGCGCCAGCCCAGCCCCCTGACCCGGTGTGTCGCCTCAGCGCACCCGGCGACCGGCGCGGATGACCGCGACGACGTCCTGGATCGCGCGGATGTCCCGGAGCGGGTCTCCGGCAACGGCGAGCAGGTCGGCGTCGGCGCCGCGGGTCAGCCGGCCCTTGCGGCCGGTCAGCCCGCAGGCACTCGCGGCGACCGAGGTGGCGGCACGGAGCGCCTCGAGGTTCGTCATGCCCAGCCCACTGAGCGCGGCGAGCCCGTAGGGCAGCACATCGTGGGGCTTGGACGGGCGTATCCCGGCGTCGGTGCCCGCAACAATGCGCGCACCGTGGCGATGCAGCCGAGCCCAGCTCTCAATCATGACTTCGAGCCGGCGGGCGACGGAGGCCGGCAGGTCTCCTATGCCGGGCACCTCCCCGACCGTCGCGCTCACCACAGCTCCCGATTCGGCAATCGCGGCAATGGTCGGCGGGTCGGCCGCTACGCCGTCCGAGGTGAGGAACGTGACGTGTTCGAGGGTGTCGAAACCTGCGGCCACAGCGTTGGCGATCGAGCGCGGGTCCTGCACGTGCGCGGCTGTGCTCAGCCCGAGCCGGTGTGCCTCGGTCACGATCAGACGCAGATCCGCCAAGTCGTACTGTGATTGGTGGGGGCCGCCGCCAGGGGTCTCGTGGGCGCGGCCGGGGTGACCGCCGCTGACCATCACCTTGACCACTTCGCAGCCGCGCTCGGCCCGCTCGCGAACCGCCGCGCGCAACCGCTGCGCTCCGGTGGCCACTCCACCGAGGAAATGGCACTGCCCACCGCGGACGGTGATCGGTGGGCCGGAAGCGACGATCTGAGGTCCCGGATCACCCCACGCGTCGAGCTGCTCGCGCAGCCGCAGCGCCAGGAAGCTGCGGTCGCCCAGATCCCGGACGGTGGTGATGCCGGCCCGCAATGCCTGACCGGCGGCCAGCGCCATCTGAGCCAGCAACTGCCCGTCGTCAAGAGCGTCGAGCCCGGCCACGACGTCGGCGCTGGCGTCGAAGGCGAGGTGGACGTGCGCGTCGATGAGGCCCGGGAGCAGGCAGACGTCACGGCCCAGCTCGAGCACCTCAGCGTGCGGCGGGGGTGCTGCGCCGGTGGTGTCGACGTCGACGATCCGGCCGCCGCCGATCAGGACCGTGCTGGGGCCGAAGCACCGGTCCCCGTCGAACAACCGGCCGGCCCGCACCGCGATCAACGTCTCGACCATGCGCATTCGTCACCCTCCCTCGACGGCTGACCCGGTTGAGTTGATTGAGTTGAGTCCTGCCGACCCCGTCGAGATACGCGTCGGCTCACTTCGTGACCTGCTCGATAGCGCGCGCGAAGACCGGCAGGGAGCGGGTCACCATCTCGTCGTTCGCGGTCAGCGAGATGCGGAAGTAACCCGGCAGCTCCACGACATGCCCGGGTAGGACGAGTACTCCCTGCTCGGCCAGCTGCGTGCAGAAGGCGCGGTCGCGGGCCCAGCGCTGCGGCGATGGCGCCGACGTCCAGGTCGAATGCCGGTGGCTCGAGCCGGACGCGGACCGGCCTGGCACCGCTGGCGATGATCATCGATTCGTAGAAGAACCACGGCGGGCTCAAGAAGATGACCTCGTCACCGGGATCGACCACGGCGCTGAGGGCCAGTGCGATGGCTCCGGCGGCGCCGCGGGTGAGGAACACGTCCTCAGCGGCGAAATCCACCCCCAGTTCGGCGCTCAGCGAGGCGGCCGCCGCCCGCCGGGCGGGTTCGTGCATCGCACGGTAGGCGAACGAGTCGATCGAGGTGGGAACGCTCCATCGCTGTAGCGCCTCGACGAAGCCGGGCAGGGTCGGCTCCTGCGGGTTGCCGGCCAGGAAGTCGGCTATCACGGGTTGGCCACCGGGGGGTGGTGGCTGGGTCACCACCTCGAAGAAGGGACCAAGGGCCCGCTGTACCGCCTCGACCTGCCTTGCGACAACCATCGCGACCTCCTGACGCACGGGTGGACACCGGGACCATCCTCGGCGATCAGCGCACCCGGCGACCGGCGCGAAACACCGCGACCACATCGTGGACCGCGCGGATGTCGGAGAGCGGGTCGCCGGTGACCGCGAGCAGGTCGGCATCGGCCCCCCGGACCAGCCGGCCCTTGCGGCCGGTGAGACCGCAGGCGTCCGCGGCGACGGAGGTGGCGGCCCGAAGCGCCTCGAGGTTGGTCATCCCGAGTTCGGTGAGGTGCGCGAGCCCGTAGGGGAGCACGTCGTGCGGCTTCATCGGGGCCAGCCCGGCGTCGGTGCCAGGGACGATGCGGGCACCGCCTTGGTGCAGCCGGGTCAGGTTCTCGCACACGGCGGCCAACCGGCGAGCAACGAAGGGAGGCGGTTCCCCCTTGCCCGGTGTAAAGCCGGCGTCCATCGTCGCGGGGTCGGCGGCCACGCCGTCCGCGGTGAAGAACGAGACGTGTTCCAGGGTGTCGAAGCCCGCGGTGACCGCGTCGGCGACGGCGCGCGGACCGTGCACGTGCGCCGCGGCCCGCAGCCCGAGCTCGTGCGCCTCGGCCACGATCAAGCGGAGATCGGCGAGATCGTACTGCGATTCGTGGACAGCGCTGCCCGGCGTGAGGACCCCGCCGCTGACCATCACTTTCACCACATCGCAGCCGCGCTCGGCGCGCCGGCGCACCGCGGCCCGCAGCTCGTGGGGACCGTCGGCCACTCCGCCGAGGAAATGGCAGTGACCGCCGCTGGTGGTGATCGGGGGGCCGGATGCCACGATCTCTGGCCCCAGGTCGACCCAGGCGTCGAGTTGCTCGCGTAACGCCAATGCCAGGAAGTTGCGATCGCCCAGGTCCCGAACGGTGGTGATGCCGGCTCGCAGTGCCCGGTGCGCGGACTGTGCCATCTGCGCCAGCAGCTGCCCGTCTTCCACAGCGCCGATCCCGGCTACCACATCCTTGCTGGCATCGAAGGCGAGGTGGACGTGTGCGTCGATCAGCCCGGGGAGCACCGAGACGTCACTGCCCAGGTCGAGCCGCTGGGCGGCCGGCGGGGGATCGGCCGCGGTGGTGTCGACGTCGATGATCCGGCCCCCGCTGATCAGGACGGTGCCCGGCCCGAGGCTGCGCTCCCCGTCGAACAACCGGGCCGCCCGAACTGCCAGCAGCGTGTCCGCCTGGACCGCGTCCATGTCTACCTCTTCATGAGTGCTTCGCAAGGCCCATGTCTTGGTCCGGCCGGAGGCGGACCCACCTTGGTCTGAGCGCCGCCGGTGCCGGTGAGATACATCTCGGCGTGCACCAGCGCGCAACACACCGGGCAGGACAGCGCGACACGCGGGGGGTGGGGCCGCCGTAGGCTGCCTTGGTGATTCCCGACGTGCTGGCGGCGCGGTACGCCTCCGGTGAGCTGGTCGCGCTGTGGTCCCCGGAGCACAAGGTGGTGCTCGAGCGGCAGCTGTGGCTGGCGGTACTGCGGGCCCAGGCGGATCTGGGGCTGCCGGTCGAGCAGCTGGTAGTCGAGGACTACCAGCGGGTGGCGGCTGTGGTGGATCTTGAATCTATCGCCGCCCGCGAGCGGATAAGCCGCCACGACGTCAAGGCGCGCATCGAGGAGTTCAACGCGCTGGCCGGTCATCAGCAGATCCACCAAGGGCTCACGTCGCGCGACGTCACGGAGAACGTGGAGCAGCTGCAGATCCGCTGTTCGCTGGAGCATGTGCGGGACCGTTGCGTGGCGCTGCTGGCCCGGTTGGCGGCCCGGGCCGCGGAGTTCGCCGAGTTGGTGATGACCGGGCGCAGCCACAACGTGGCGGCTCAGGCCACCACGCTGGGCAAGCGGTTCGCCAGCGCGGCCGACGAGCTGCTGGTGGCCTTCGCCCGGCTCGAGGAACTGCTCAACCGCTACCCGCTGCGCGGGATCAAGGGCCCGATGGGTACCGCTCAGGACGCGCTGGATCTGCTCGGTGGTGATCTCGCCGCGCTGGCGGAGCTGGAGCAGCGGGTGGCCGAACACCTGGGCTTTGGCCGCGTGCTGACCAGCGTCGGGCAGGTGTATCCGCGGTCGCTGGACCACGAGGTGCTCGGCGCCCTGGTGCAACTGGCCGCCGCGCCGTCGTCGCTGGCGACCACGATCCGGCTGATGGCCGGCCACGAGCTGGTCACCGAGGGGTTCCAGCCCGGCCAGGTCGGGTCCAGCGCCATGCCGCACAAGATGAACACCCGCTCCTGTGAGCGCGTCAACGGCCTGGCGGTGGTGCTGCGGGGTTACGCCTCGATGGTCGCCGAGCTGGCCGGTTCGCAGTGGAACGAGGGCGACGTGTCGGACTCGGTGGTGCGCCGGGTCGCCCTGCCGGATGCGTTTTTCGCCTTCGACGGGCTGGTTGAGACCTTCCTCACGGTGCTCGACGAGTTCGGCGCTTATCCCGCGGTGATCGAACGGGAAGTGGAGCGCTATCTGCCGTTCCTGGCGACCACCAAGATCCTAGTCGGCGCGGTCCGGGCGGGGATGGGACGGGAGAGCGCGCACGCGGTGATCAGGGAGCACGCCGTCGCGGTCGCCCTCGCGATGCGGGAAAAAGGAGCCGGCAACGACCTGCTCGACCGGCTGGCCGACGACAGCAGGCTGCCGCTGCACCGCGCCGATCTGGACGCCCTGCTCGCCGACCGGCTCCCCTTCACCGGCGCGGCCGCCGAGCAGGTGGCAACAGTCGTCGCCCAGGTCGAGACGGTGGTGGCCCGGCACCCCGAAGCCGCCGCCTACCGGCCCGCCGCGATCTTGTAACTTGGACGGCATGAGCAGTCGGGAGCGTGAGCTGTCCTGGGTCGCGGATGGCCAGGCACTGTTCGAGCAGACCGTCTTGGAGCTGGACGGCCTGGGCGCACCCTCCCGGCTGCCTGGCTGGACCCGGGGTCACGTGGTCACCCACGTCACCCGCGGCGCCGACGGTCTGTGCCGTCTGCTCGCGTGGGCGAGGACGGGCATCGAGACTCCGATGTACCCGTCGGTGCAGGCTCGCGACGCCGATATCGAGGCGGGTGCGCCGCGCCCGCAGGCCGAACAGCTCGAGGATCTCCATCGCGCTGGAGTTGCGTTTGCCGCCGCGGCACGGGAGCTGGCACCTGATCATTGGGCCGCGACCGTGCGCATACGGCGCAGCTCGGTGCCCGCGTCGTTTATCCCCTGGGCGCGGGCGCGCGAGCTGTGGCTGCATCTGGTGGATCTCGATGCCGGTGTGGAGATTGACGCGATGCCCGGGGAGATTGCCCTCATGCTGGTGCAGAACCTCGCTGACTGGATGCACACCCGCGTGCCGATCCGGATCGGACTGCGGAGTCCGGGACGGGAGCCGGTCGCCTTCGGCCCCGGGGATGGCCCGCCAACAGTGGTCTCCGGATCGGAACAGCAACTGGCCGCCTGGCTGACCGGCCGCTCCGACGGCACGCGCCTCACCGCGCCCGGGGGGTTGCCCACGCTACCGCCCTGGCTCTGATCGGCCACTGGCTCTGATCGGCGACGCAAGCCAGCGTCGGAGGCGGATCCCTGTTGTCGCCGAACTCGACACCACCGTCGCGCACCGGATCACCACGACCCTGACGTCGAACTCGACGACAACAGATCATTCCGTCCTGTGCAGCTGCGCCAAGGCTGTACGGGTCACGTCACGGGGGTCACTTCTTCAGCGCGCTGAACGAGGCTGCGACCTTGTCGAAGGTCGGGGCGGTGGCGGCGAAGCGCTCTCGGGGCAGGGTCTGGAAGACCATACTGATCATGGTCTTGCCGTTGAAGAGGAAGAAGTGCGAGTGCGCACCCTCTTGGCCGCTGGTGGCGTCCTTGAAAGAATAGAAGTAGAAGAAACCGGGCAAGCCGCCCAGCTCGATCTGCTTCGGATCAGTGATCATCTGAACCGTCTTGTTGGACGTCACGAGCTTGTCCGTCACCTGACGAGCGGACGCCAGCTGCTGGGGCCCTACCGGCTCGGGGAGTTCGCTTTCCCTGACCAGCATGGAGTCCTGTGTCCCCTGCGCGAGGAGCAGCAGAACCTGGGGATCCTTGGGGTTCAGCTTGGTCCAGTTGGACGGGTACGCGAGCTCGAAGCCGGCCTGGTCACTCCGGAACTGGCTGAAGCCAGCCGGCAAGGCCTTCGCCGGCGCGCCCGTCTTGTCGGTGGCATTTGGGGTGTTCGCGGAATTAGCCGCATTTGTCGTTTTTCCGGGCAAGCTCGAGGCGAAGAGCTCGGGGCCCCAGACGGCAGCGGATGTCCCGAGTCCGACCGCTACCACCGCCCCGACGGTGATGACCAACATGCGTCTCTTGCGCACCGCATCCCACACGCTTGTCATGGTGCCCCACTTCCATCCATCAGAGCGTAAGTCGACGATTACTGTGCGTGAACATTGGATCGTCGTTCAGCTTGCCATTCGCAGGGTCTCCCGTCACGGAGGGCAGCATGTTACAAGCGCCGTGTCACCATCGATTGACCGCCCCGGCCAGGTGTCGCAGTATGCTGCGTTCGGAGCCGGGGGCTCCGCCGGCGACCCCATCGGCTGGTCGATCTTCGGCATCCGGTCGATCTTCGGCATCCGATAGGGTGGTTCGTCGGTCAGGGGGTGAACCGTGGCCTGCCGTATGCCGAAGTTCGTATCAAGGCAAGGCGGTGGCGTCGCGACGCAAGGTTTACGCGCCTCGCCGGTGAGCCGTCGGTGTCGTGGAAGGGGACAGGCATGGTAACTCCAGAGCAGAAGTTCGGGATTCAACTTCAGAGCCGGGGACAGGGCAGGACGCTTGAGCAGAACGCGTCGATGGTCCTCGGCAGTATCTACTTCGTGGGCGGGCTCATCGGGATGTTCGTCACAGGCTTCAGCAATCCGACTGAGTTTTACCCTGTGCGGAACTTATGGGGGATCTTCGCGCTGAACCCGTACCACAACTACGTGCACGTCGCGATCGGTGCGTTGTGGTTCCTGGGAGCGTTCGCGCTCACCGCAGCCGGGAACGAAGGGTTGAACATCGCCATCGGCGGTATCTACGTGCTGGCCACGGTGATCGGATTCCTCGGCTACCTCAACCTGCTGGCCATCAGCACCACCGACCCTGACAACTGGCTGCACCTAGTCACCGCTCTGGCTACGTTGATCTTCGGTACTGGGTTCCTCAGAGTCTTTGGCGGTCGTCAACCCGTTACCGCCTAGGCGGTAGCCGCTAGTAGGCCGTGTCCCCTGCCGACAGGGGACACGGCCATTTTTTGCGTCCTCGCAACCCCGACATGGAGACATGTCGGGGTTGCGAGGTAGGCACGGACCCCGATATGTCTCCATGTCGGGTCCGGACTTGGGAGGTGCCGGGTTTAAGGAGGTGGCAGTGGCGCTCGTCGTTCAGAAGTACGGCGGTTCGTCGGTGGACAGTGCGGAACGGATCAAGAAGGTCGCTGAGCGGATCGTCGAGACACGCAACGGCGGTAATGAGGTCGTCGTGGTGGTGTCAGCGATGGGCGACACCTCCGATGAACTGCTCGACCTCGCTGCGCAGGTCTCTGCCCAGCCACATCAGCGCGAGCTTGACATGCTGCTCACCGCCGGTGAGCGGATCTCCAATGCGCTGGTCGCGATGGCGGTGCATGATCTGGGCGTCGACGCACGGTCATTCACCGGCTCACAGGCCGGTGTGATCACGACCGCTGCCCACGGGCGGGCCCGGATCCTCGACGTGACGCCGAGCCGGGTGCGCCGGGCGCTGGATCAGGGCGCGGTGGCGCTGGTGGCGGGTTTTCAGGGGGTGTCTCAGGACACCAAGGACGTCACCACGTTGGGTCGCGGCGGCTCCGACGTCACTGCCGTCGCGCTGGCCGCCGCGCTGCGGGCGGACGTGTGCGAGATCTACACCGATGTCGACGGCGTATATTCCGCCGACCCGCGGATCGTGCCCGATGCCCGCAAACTGCTCACCATCACGTACGAGGAAATGCTGGAAATGGCTGCGTGCGGTGCGCGGGTGCTCATGCTGCGCTGCGTCGAATATGCCCGGCGCAATCAGGTCAGGGTGCACGTCCGCTCGTCATACAGCCGCAACCCCGGCACCATGGTGGATGGATCGATGGAGGATCGCACCATGGAACAAGCCATGCTCACCGGTGTTGCGCACGACCGGTCCGAGTCGAAGATCACCGTGATCGGAGTTCCCGACGAGTTGGGCAAGGCCGCCCGGATCTTCCGCGTGATCGCCGATGCGGAGCTCAACATCGACATGGTGCTGCAGAACATCTCACACAGCGATCGTCGCACCGACGTCACCTTCACGTTGCCCAAGCTTGACGCGCCGGTCGCGGTCAAGGCCCTGCAGGCGATGCAGTCACAGATCGGTTTCCAGGACGTGCAGCGCGACGACCAGGTTGGCAAGGTGTCGTTGATCGGCGCGGGGATGCGCTCAAATCCGGGGGTCACCGCCCAATTCTGCGAGGCTCTCGCCCGGGCGGGGGTGAACATCGAGACCATCAACACCTCGGAGATCCGGATCTCGGTGCTGATCCGCGACGATCAGTTGGACACGGCGGTGCGCGCGATCCACGAGTCGTTCGGACTGGGTGGCGACGAGCAGGCCATCGTCTACGCGGGGACGGGACGGTGAAATCGCCGACGGTGGCCATCGTCGGCGTCACCGGCGCCGTCGGCACCGTAATGATCGACATTATCGATTCGAGGTCGTCGGTGCCCTGGGGCGAGATCCGGCTGGTCGCGTCGGCTCGCTCGGCCGGCAAGCAGATCACCGTGCGGGGCGTGCAGCGTGTCGTCGCCCCGCTCACCCCGGAGGTGCTCGACGGGGTGGACATCGCAATGTTCGACGTCCCGGACGAGGTCTCGCGGCGGTGGGCACCCATCGCTGTGCAGCGCGGCGCGGTCGTGGTGGACAACTCGGGGGCTTTCCGGATGGATCCCGATGTGCCGTTGGTGGTCCCGGAAATCAACGCAGCTCAGGCGGCCGTGCGGCCGAAGGGGATCGTGTCCAACCCCAACTGCACGACGCTGTCGATGATGGCCGCGGTGGGTGCGTTGCACCGGGAGTTCGGCCTCACCGAGCTGGTGGTGGCCAGCTATCAGGCCGCATCGGGCGCCGGGCGTGGTGGGGTGGACCGGCTGTACGCGGAGCTGGCCGCGGTGGCTGGTAAAGACGTGGGGGTCCGCGGTGGGGACGTCGCCGAAGCGCTGGTCGCAGCAGGATTGCCCGCCCAGTCACCATTCCCGGCCCCGCTGGTGATGAACGTGGTGCCCTGGGCGGGGTCGCTCACCGACGACGGCTGGAGCTCCGAGGAGCGCAAGGTCCGCAACGAGTCCCGCAAGATCCTCGGCATCCCGCAGCTCAAGGTCTCGGCCACCTGCGTGCGAGTGCCGGTGGTCACCACCCACGCGCTGGCCGTGCACGCAGTGTTCGCCCGGCCGGTCACCGTTGAGCAGGCCCGAAGGATCCTCGCCGCAGCACCGACGATCGTGCTGGCCGACGATCCGGCGGCGGGAATCTGGCCGACCCCGGCAGCGGTGGTCGGCGCGGACCCGACCTACGTCGGCCGGATCCGGCAGGCCCTGGACTTCACCAACACGCTGGACTTCTTCGTCTGCGGGGACAACCTGCGCAAGGGTGCGGCGTTGAACACCTACGAGATCGCTGAGACGATCGCCAGCGAATGGTCCCCGCCGCGATAGCTAAACTGTCCACCGCGTAAGCGGCGAGATCCCTCCGACCGTGGCCCCTGGTGACCATGCCGGTCGGTGTCGCGCCCGAACCGGCAGGGCAACCAGGAGCGAACAACCGGGGGGTGGTTGAGGTGAGGCGCACATTCCGGCTAGCCGGGCTGACTGCGGTGTTGACGGTCCTGCTGGCATTGGCCAACCCCGTTCCGGCGGCGGCACACGTCGTCGGGACCGGCGGGTCTCCCACCAACTACCGGACGACGGTCACCGCTATCCGGCCGGCGCTGCCCGCCGTCGCGGCGGCTGTCGGTATCGGCGGGCAGTTTGTGCGTATCACCAACCAGGGCGCGGCGACGATCGTGATCCTCGGCTACCGCGGTGAACCATTCCTGCGGTTGTCCGGTAACCAGGTGGAGGTCAATCAGCTCAGCAGCACCGCGGCCCAGACCGGACTGATCCCGGTCGCCCCGGCACCGGGGAGTCCGGCGGCCCAGCCGAGGTGGGTGCGAAGCAGCGATGGAGACAGTGCCGCGTGGACCGACGCCCGGGTCGCGCCACCGCAGCAGACGCAGCGGGAATCCGAATCCTGGACACTGCCGCTGCTGGTGGACGGGCAGCAGGTCACCGTCTCCGGCACCCGGGATCGGATACCGTCGCCGTCGCCGTGGCCGTGGGTGGTGACCCTGGTGCTGCTCACCGTGGCGGTGGCGGCCATCGGTTGGATGCGCCACTGGCGGCGGCCCATGGCAGCCGCGGTCACAGCGGGCATCCTGGCGTTCTCGCTGCACGTACTCGGCACCGGATTCGCCCCGCAGCAAAATGGGCCGGTATTCGGTTGGGTCAGCGTCGGTCTGGTGGTTGGATTCGCCTTACTGGTCGGCGCCGTGTGTGTGGTCAGCGCGTTGCGCGGCAGCGAATCGGCGCCCGACCGGGCCGCCACGGCCGGGGGAATAGTCCTGATCCTGGCTGCCGCGGATATCACAGTGCTGTGGAACTCCCAGTTGCCCTTCCCAGGGCCGGCCCCGCTGGACCGCGGATTGACCGTGATCACTTACGCCGCGGCGGTGGGTTTGATCATCGCCGGAGCGCGCCTGGTGCGCCTGGCCAGGTCGCGCCAGGCTCAACCAGAAAGCACGAGCGGGTGACGACCGGGGCGGCGGCACAATTCCTCGCGCACGGGATTGAGGGACGGCGCGACCTTCCGTTACCGCTGGACCTGATGGTGCAGGGCGCCGTTATCGCGTTGCTGGCCTCATTCTTCGGTCTGGGTGTGCTCTGGCGGACTCCCCGGTTGCGGGCCGGCGCCGCAGGGCGGGTGCTGCCGCTGGCGATCCAGCGGCTGGTGGACAACACGGGGTTTCGCTGGCTGCTGCGGCTGCTGGGCCTGGCCGCACCGGCGTACGTCCTCGCGGCAGCGCTGCTGGCCCCCGATGGTGGGCCCAACCCGCTGCCCTACGCGGTGTACGTGCTGTTCTGGGTGGGGATCGTGCCGCTGTCGCTGCTGTTCGGACCGGTGTGGCGGCGGGTCAACCCGCTGCGCACGATTCACCTGCTGCTGGCCGCCGTCACCCGGATTCCCGCGGGCGGGCGCAAGGAGCTACCGCAATGGCTGGGCTACTGGCCGGCCACGCTATCGCTGCTCAGTTTCGTGTGGCTGGAGCTGGCCGCCCCGGACCGGGACGCGGTCAGCGTGTTGCTGCTGTATTTTGCCGGCTACGCCGCCATCCAGCTCAGCGCCGCTCTGCTGTTCGGCGAGGCCTGGTTCGCCACCGGAGACGGCTTTGAGGTCTACTCCACCCTCGTCGCCACCTTGTCCCCTTTCGGGCGGCGTGACGATGGTCGTCTCGTTGTTCGCAATCCACTCGACGGGGCCGCCACGTTTGGTCCGGCACCAGGGATTGTGGCATTGATCGCCGTGCTGCTGGGCTCCACCTTCTTCGACACTATCTCCGGTTCGGCGGAGTGGAGCCGCGCCGTCGCGGCCGTGCCGGTGTCGGACACACTGATCTCCACCGCGGGGTTGCTGGCCATGATCGCTATCGTGGCCGTCACGTTCGTCGCCGCGACGTTGCTGGCCGGCCGGGCCGGTAACCGGGGTCGAAGGCCGGTTCCGGGCCTGCTCGCCCACACTGTCATCCCCATCGTGGTGGGATACGTCATCGCGCACTACTTTTCTTTCCTGCTCTTTCAGGGGCAGGAGGCCCTCGCCCTGCTGACCAATCCGCTGGGCGCCGATGAGCACGTTTCCGGTGCCATCAACTACGGCCTGATCACGGCGGCAGGTATCGCTTTCATTCAGGTAATCACCGTGATCATTGGGCACGTCCTCGCGGTCATCAGCGCCCACGACCGCTCGGTGGCGTTGTTCCCCAGGGCAGATGCCGTCATCGGGCAGCTCCCCATGATGATCCTGATGGTCGGGTACACGGTGGGCGGGCTGACGCTGCTGTTCGCGGCGTGAGGTCGCCTGAACGCGGTCAGGCCAGGCCGCCCTCGACCTCAGCGAGATCGTCGAGGAGACCTCGCATCACCGACAGCCTGGCCTGGACGATCGACGGGTCGAGACGTCGTGGTGTCATGGTCGACCCGCCATCAGCGCGAGATCCAGCCGCCGCATCCACTCGGTATCCAGCCGCTGCCCGCTGGCTCGCATCTGCTGCCGGGCGAACTCACCCGGCTGGTACTCGTACAACGGGTCGCCGGGCACCAGCGCATGCTGGCGCGCCACCGGACCGGCCCGATCGAGATCGAGCAAGTCGACGGAGTCGCTGTCGACCAGGTCCATGAGCGCGCTGATCACCGCTACCGCGTCGAGCCCGCTGCGCGCCCGGGAACCGACTGCCACATCGAGATCACGCGCGTCGCGCTGGCCGCGGGACGCGCTGCCGAACATCACGATAAGCGAGAGGCCATTGGGCCCCTGCCGTCTGTTCCGGCGGAGGATGCGCGCTCGTACTCGCCGAGCTCTACCGCGGCCACGGGCACAACCAGCTCGTCGACGCCTGCCTCGCCCGCGAGCGAGCATCCCTCGACACCCGGGACACCGATCGCACCCTCGCCCGGATCGTCGGCGGTGTGCTGGTCTCCGGCGACGAGGGCGACCTGTCCCGACTGAGCGCTCCCTACCGCCATGTGGCCGTCGAGGTGATCTGAGACGCTTGTCAGCCTCCTACGTGCACCACGGGGCGGCGCGCCAGGTCCTTCTCTGCTTCGCGGAGTACCTCCCGGGTGACCGGGGCGGTCTCTCCGTGCCCGAGCAGGACATACCGCAGAAGGTGTGCGAGCGGGTTGCCCTCGGACCACTGGAAGTGCAGATGCGGGCGTACCCCGGTCTCGTCGCGGATCCGGAGCATGATCGCGGCGAGCGCGTTGGGTACTGCCGAGCTCGTGGTGCGCAGCACCCGGTACCCCTCGACGTCGATTCCGCGGACGCAGAGCACCCGCGAGAATTCTGAGGGGTCGGTCACGTCGACCTCCAGGAAAGTGATGGCGGCCTGCGGTGGGATCGGGTTGAGATCTCGCTGCTCCCGCTCCTTGGCCCGGTATTCCGCGAGGTCGCCCGCCTGGCGCTTGTTCGCGATGACATGGAGCTCGCCGTGCTCGACACAGCCCAGGATGAACTGCGCTGCCAGGTGGTCGAATTCGATGTCGTCGGCGCGTAGCTCGGTCGTCCGGCTCAGCCGCGATACGAGGGAGATGACGACCATTCCGGCGATGAACGCCAGCGAGATCACGATTCCGTCGGGCTTCTGGATGATGTTTTCCACCAGTGCGTAGGTGAACAGCAGCGTGACCAGCCCGAAGCCGAGGACCGCGGCTGGTCGCCGGCGCCTGCGGGCGGACACGGTCACCGCGAACGCCGCCGACACCATCATGGCCAGGATGCCCGTCGCGTAGGCGCCGGCCTGGGCGTTCACGTCGGCGCGGAACAGGACCGTGATCACGATCGCCACCGTCGTGTAGACGAGGACGACCGGGCGTATCGCCCGGGACCACTCCGGCGCCATCCCGTAGCCGGGCAGGTAGCGCGGCACGATGTTGATCAGACCGGCCATCGCGGACGCCCCGGCGAACCACAGGATGAGGATGGAGCTGATGTCATAGACCGTGCCGAAGGCGTCGCCCAGCATCTGGTGCGCGAGATAGGCCAGGGCGCGACCGTTGGCCCGGCCACCCTCCTTGAATTCCGCCGGCGGGATGAGCACGGTCGTGACGAAGCTAATCGTGATCAGATAGCCGCTCATGATCAGGGCCGCGACCGTCAGCAGCTTGCGGGTGTTGGCGATCCGGTCGCGCAGCCGCTGCTGCTCGTCTTGACCGTCGGCGTGGATCAGCGGCATCATGCTGACGCCTGTCTCGAATCCGGACAGGCCGAGCACCAGCAACGGGAACGCCAGGAACGCCGTCAGGGCGACATGTGCTGGGTCTCCGCTGCTCAGCAGGGCATCCAGCCAGCGCTGCACCACCACCGGCTCGCCGATGCTGTGCACCAACCCGACCACCACGATCACCGCGTTGAGCAGGAGAAACACCGCGACCAGCGGCACCGCCACCCCGACGGCCTCGCTGAAGCCGGCCAGGAACACCGCACCCAGCACCACCAGCAGCGCAACGGTGATCAGGATCTTGTGGTCGGTGAGGAACTCTGGGGCGAACTGGTTTTCCGCGATGTGCACGGAGGCGTCCGCCGACGACAGGGTGATCGTGATGATCCAGGACGTGGCGACGAACCCGAGCAGCGTCAGCACGAAGAACTTCCCCCGCCAGAACGGCAGCAGCCGCTCCAACATGGCCACCGAACCCTGCCCGTTCGGGCTTTCCGCCGCCACCTGCCGGTACATCGGCAGCATCCCGAACAGGGTCAGCAGCACGATCAGCAGCGTGGCCAGCGGCGATAACGCCCCGGCGGCCAGCGCAGCGATGCCGGGCAGATAACTCAGGGTGGAGAAGTAATCCACCCCGGTCAGGCACATCACCTTCCACCACGCGTGCTCCTCGTGACGGGTCTCCCGCGCTGCCCGGCCGGGAACGGACTCCACCCGGTGATGCAGTAACCACGTGGTGAGCCGGCGCGGTCGCGAGGCAGTCGAGGAAGAGACCATCCTCGATAATCTACGAGGCTCGGGACGCCATACCGCCGTCAGTGCCTTGGGCCGGCCGGTTTCAGCAATCCCGGATAGGGTGCTCCCTGTCTGCCTCACCCACCGCTCGGAACTCGTACTCGATAGCTCCGAGCGGGCCAACCCCGGCAGGTCGCCCCGAGTAGTTGCGGGATGTCGGTCAAGATCGTTTCGGGCAACGCCCCACGCCGTCGTGATCCACGCCCGCAGTGTCCACCAGAGGCGCCGGGCGTAGCCTTGTCGCTAGCTCCTTGTCCGATGGTACGCGCTAGGGGTAGCTCTCCGGGCAATCGGCAGGGGTCCCGGCAAGGAGAGGTTTTCGTGGACGTTGGGGATGCGCGGACGATCGGTGCCCGGCTGCGCCAGATCCGTAACTCCCGCAAGAAGTCGCTGCGGGTGATTGCCGGATTGGCTGGGATCAGCAAGGCGCATCTGTCCCGGATCGAGCGGGGGGAGCGGGCCCTTGACCGTCGCTCGGAGATCGTGGCGCTGGCTAACGCCTTGCAGATCTCGCCCTCGGAGTTGACGGCGCTACCCATCCCTGCACCGATCAACGGTGGCTCTGATGCTGGGATCGCGGCGGTGCGACTCGCGCTGATGGCCGTCAACGAGGGTCAGCCCGGCGGGCGGGTGGTCCCGGTGGGGGTACTGCGGGCCAGGGTGACGGCTGTGCTCGATGCGCGCTGCCGCTGCGATCGCCAGGATGAGGCCGCCGCTGCGCTGCCGGAGTTGATCCGAGACCTTGCTACCTCGGTCTCCGCCGGTCGCGATGTCGCAGAGTTGCTCTCCCTCACGGTGCTGCTGCATACCCAGGGCACCAGCGCGTGGCTGCGGGTGGTCGGTGGTCCGGTGGATCTGCGGTCCCAAGCCGTGACTGTGGCCCGACACGCAGCACGAGACCTGGACGACCCCACCGCGATGGGTATCGCGGCGGTTGGGTCGGTGGGTGTGATGCTCACCGCCGGTGCATTCGGTCTCGCGCAGAACGCGCTTGACTCGGTGACGGTACCCACCGACACCAGCGATGGCTTGCAGCTCGACGGCATGCTCGCGCTGTCCCGGTCGCTGGTGGCTGCTGCGGACAACCGGCCCGGAGATGTGCAGGCCCCGCTGGAACACGCCGCGGAACTGGCGCGGCGTACCGGGGAGGGCAACGCCTTCTGGATGGGTTTCGGGCCCGTCAACGTGGGACTGTGGCGCCTCGCGGAGGCATTAGAAGGCGGCGAGCACGAACGTGCGGTGACGACCGCTGAAAACCTGCATCCAGAGGCGCACCCGAACGTGCCTCGCCGGGCGGCGTATTGGGTGGATTACGGCCGAGCACTGGCCCGGGTGCGAGGCCGCCGCAACGACGCGATAGTGGCGTTCCGGCGCGGTGAGACGATCTCGCCGCTGCACCTGCACCGCAGCCCGCTAGCCCGCGACACACTCGCGGAGCTAGTAGCCACCCACCCACAGCGGGACGCCCTTGGCCGAGAACTGCGGGGGATGGCCTACCGGGCTGGTCTACCCGTGTAGCCCATACGGGCGATGTCTCTCGGCGGAGACACCGCAGGCTTAATCGCGTTCACTCTCATCAACCGTGACCAACACCACCACTGACGTTCTCGCGACGCGCTCCCCCGCTGATTCTCCCCTCACCCCGAGGGAAGCACTGGTCAGGTTATTCTTGACCAATGCCGACAACGGCCGCAATGCGGACAACGACTCCCTGGTCATGGAGCTGCTGAAGCGGCGCCGGGAGATCCGGGCGCTCGCCAACCCCAGCGGACCGGCCGGTGCCACTACGGCGAGCTGAGGCACCCCCGTGGCAGGTAGACACCGACTCAACAGTCACCGGGCGATCACCAAACGCCGGGGTATGGAGATGGTGGACATCACGACTCTGGTCGCACACGTGCTGTCCGACGCTGCCGTCGTTGCCGGGCGTCGCGGTGGGGGCCGTTACTTCGCGTTGTGCGGTGCGGAGGTCATCCCCGCGAGCCTCACGGCTGCGCCGGAAGGCGGCTACTGCCGGTCGTGCACCGCGATACCCACCCAGAGGTCGACGCGGTGACCGGGGCAGCACCGAGGCCCCCGGTGGTCCCGGACGCGCCGCACGGCACGCTACGCGGCTACTCGATGGGTTGCCGGTGCATGTTGTGCAACTCCGCGAAGACCGCGACCACCACGGTCCCGGTCAGCGACACCGCTCACGACGGGGACACCCGGTGACCCGGTACCTGCGATCTGCGGGTGATCACGATGCCCCACCGGCGACGGTCCGACGCGGTGTCCTCACGGCGCGCTGCGGACATCCGCTGCCCGTGGGGGGCTCAAGCAAGAGCGTCTGCCGAGCCGCACCGGCTACCCTACTGCCGAGTAGGCGGGCCACTCCGTCGAAGCGCCGCTTAAGGTCTACGCGGTGCGAACACCGTCGTAGATCAAGCGTGAGCTGACATCAGCCATGACGGTGTGTTTCTTCACGATGAGCGTCGGCTCGGGTCAGGATGACCGCTGGTGTCGTGGGGATGGGTGGGATGACTCGAAGTTCTGCGGGTGGCGCGGGAGCGGCCAGAGGTATCGGGCACGAGGGCCGGTGTCTGGCGTGGGCGGCCGCGTACATGCTGGCCGAGACCTCCTTGCCGGAGTGGGCCTCGGGGCGCCGCGTCGTCGCGATCGGTGGACAGACTGGTCGGACGGTCGACGACATCGGGATTGTCACAGACGATGACGGCTGGGTCATGATTCAGGCCAAGAAGGGCCTGACGCTGGCGAAGGCCGAAAGTAGTCGGCTGGCTGAGGCCATCGACCAGTTGGTAGAGGTCGAGGCACTGGGTGTGCCTGATAGGCCGCCGCACTTGGACCGATCCAGGCCACTTGATCCTGATACCGACCGCGTTCTCGTACTGACAGACCATGCCGGGCCGCGCAATGTTGATCAGTTCTTGGCACCGGTGACGGACCGTCTGCGCGAGCTGCCTATGGTGTGTCCTCTCGCGGATGTGCATCGGAACGCCGACGATCGTCACGCCTTCGAGTTGGTAAGGGATCACCTCAGCAGGTCATGGAAGGCGCGCCACCGCACACAACTCGGCGAGGCGGACCTACGCCGTCTCGGTCACGTTCTGTGCGTGCGCACCATGGACCTCGTCAACGGAGGCCGGCACCTTACGGTCGTGCACAACGTGCTCGCCGCCGTAGCGCCCCGCCCCGAGGATGTGCCCCGGATCTGGCAGGTGCTCGAACGTGAGGCTCAGCGCCTGGCTGAAGAACGGTCTTTCCTCGACCGCAAGGGCCTCGTCCGACGGCTTGAGCTGGCCGGCATCGCTCTTCTTCCCGTTGCCCGGCTGCGACCCGACATCGCCCATCTACGTGCCGTGACCGAGGCGAATGTGGCATTGCTGGCGGATGCCCTCACCATCGCCGCGCCCGAAGGGCCGGTGGCGCTGACCCGCGCCGTGTCTCCGATCATCACGGCAGCGGACGGCAACGTGGCGATAACTGGGGCGCCCGGGGCAGGCAAGACCGTCATTCTGCACACTGTGGCGACCGCATCGCGACCGCAGGGCGTGGACGTCGTGGTGCTGCGCGCCAACAACCTACGCGCCAGCGGCGGTCAGACCCGGCAGGAACTCAACCTCGACCACGACCTGTCGGAGGCCATGGTCAGCTGGACCGGGACCGATCCCGGGCTTCTGCTGGTCGACGGTCTCGACCAAACCAGGGGTGTGGACGCCTCCGCCTGGCTACCAGATCTGGCCAATGCGCTGAAGGGGAGTCGCTGGCGCATCGTGGCAACCATCCGCACGTTCGACCTCAAGCACGGACCTCGGTGGCGGCAGATGTTCCGCGGCGCGACCGTCGACCAACACTGCGCCGATCCCGATCTGACCGACGTCCGGCACATCGTGGTGGCAGACCTCACGGATACGGAGCTGGACCCGCTGCGGGCCGCCAGCCTGCAACTGGCCAGGCTGCTCGACGACGCCGACAGCCGCCTTCGGGAATTGCTCACCAACCCTTTCAACATCGACCTTGCCGCACAACTGCTGGCCAGCAACGCGGACGTTGACTTCACCACCATCCGCAGTCGGGTCGACCTCCTGCACAGTTACTGGCAGCGTCGCGTCGCAGGTGAACCCGCAGAACTGGAACGGATGAGGACGTTACGAGCTGTGGTCGATCTGATGGTGCGCGAGGGTTGCCAACTCGCCAACCCGCTGGATCTGCCGACCGACGCCACGTCGCAGGCGTTGACCGCGTTGCACAGCGACGCCGTCCTCCGTGATCTACCTACTTCGCCGGGTCACGCGGGCGCCCCGGTCGAATTCTTCCACCCAGTGCTGTTTGACTACGCGGTCGCGATGCTCGCACTCGGTGACACAAATCGGCCGGAGAGTCTCGCCGACCGGCTCGACCAGGACCCCAACCTGACGATCACGGTGCGGCCCAGCCTGGACTACCGGCTGGCAACGGTCTGGCGAGACGATCCCCAACGACGACGATTCTGGCGCCTGTCGTTGCGACTGGCCTCCCGCAGTGCCGGCCACCCACTCGCCGCATCCGCTGCCGCCAGGGTGGCCGCCCGGGAGATACAGACCCTCACCGACTGCCAACCGCTCGCCGACGCCTGCGTCGGCACCGCCATCGACGAATACGGCATGTCGGGCACTACCGAAGCCCATGAGCTGGCGTTCCTACTCGCTGCCGCAATCAGCCGCGGGCCTTCGACCGACAAGGCAAATGCCGCCCTGGCCGCACTCACCAGCCATCTCGCCCGGCAGGCCCGCCACGCCGACAACATCGACCTCGCGCTGCTCGCCGCCCAGCTACCCGCCAGAGCGCTGAGCCATCGCCCGACCGCCCTGGCCGCCCACATCGCCGAGCACCTGGTACCGGCCGCGGTCGAATGCATGACCATGGCACTTGCCGATCTCGCCGACCCCAGACGCACGCAACTCGCGGAGATCACCAGCCGCCTCTTGGCCCACGCCGCAGTCGTTGACCCCGTCGCTACCGCCACCGTCATTGAGGGATTGTGCAGCCGTGACGCGCTGCAGGCATGGGGCGTGCGGCATATGTGGCCGCTGATCGACCGTATCCCCAATATCGCGCAGCGCGCCCCTGACCTGGCGGTCACGCTCGGCGCCGCCGTCTGGGAGTACGAGGAAACGCAGGACGAACAGACCAACCTGCTCGGCAGCGCCATCCTCGGCCTGACCAGCAACCGCAAGCAGGATCTCGACGGCACCCGGCACCGGGTCGGCACCAAATTCAAGGATCTGGCCGCAGTCGATGCCGGCGCCGCCACGTTGCTGCTACTCCGCATCGTCGACCCGCCCAGCGTGTCCCCATGGCCGGAACGGACAGAGTTCCCCGCCCCGCCCCACCCCCGACTGGGTGACACACTGCAGTTTTCCGCCGGACACGGAGCCCTTCTGTCGATGACCAACGGGCTCATCGAACGCCTGATCAACATCGCAGACCTGAACGGAGATCCGACCGACAACACCGACACGCATGTGCCGCCGCGACCCTTGGCCGACATCGTAGGCCAGATCGTGGCGAGGCTGCGGCACGATGAGGTCTGGCAACGGCTGCTCTTCCACGCCGCCACAGCCAGGTCGCCTGCGCTCGCGCGGGCACTCTTGCCGGCGCTGCTCGCGCCGAACCTGTACGCGTACCCGAGCACCTGGCTGCCCGCCGCCCACATCGTACGGCGGCTGTTGCCGCTGCTGTCAGTGGGTGATCATATCCGGCTGGAGACAGCGCTCTGGGGACTGGTCGAAGCCGCCAACGGCACGCACGAACCTGACCCCCACAGAGATGAACCCCTCTACCGGCGCCGCGACATGCTGATCGGGTGCCTACACCCTGAGAAGGTGGGAAGATCGGAGGTTCGGCAACGCCTCGCCGAACTGGACCAGGCCGCGGACGCGTCTGACCTACCGGAACTCGACGAAAACCAGCTCGACGGGGTCGGTGAGATGGTCTGGGAGGCTGAGCCTCCCGCGGCGGGCTCGGTCGAGGACATTCAGCACCAAGTCTCCGCAACCATCCAGCAAGCTCGAAGCAACAACGAGCACGAGCGCGCACACGCGGTACAGCGACTCATCGGCATCTGGGCGGAGCTGAGGCCACTGGCTGATGCCTCAGAGGTCCCTTGTTCGAGCCGAGCCGATGTCACCATGGCCGATGTTCGTGTCGAACTGGCTGAACACCTAGCATGCGCGCCGGAGGCAGCCCCGGACACGGCTCTTGGACGTGAGATCTACTCGACGCTGCGAGCATCGCTTCCCACGCCTAAGCAACCCGCCGCGGACGATGAGGCTGACGGCATCTGGTTGACCGCACCAACGCCCGCATGGAGTGGCACGACCTCGAACAACGCCCTGCAGGGCATCGCGGCCCTCGTGATGCGGGCCGAGTGGCGTGCTGAGCATGGCGACGAACTCGCCGCGCTCCTCACGCCTTTCCTCGGCAGCCCCAGCCCGAGCTACCGCTACCTCGCCAGCAGGGCGCTGCCTGGCCTCCACCCCAAGCCCGAAGAGCTGTTCGGGGAACTACAACAGCGACTTTTCACCGAGACCGACCGGCACATCGCCACGTACTTGCTTGGCCAGCTCGGCCGATTCCGATATTCGAAACCTGTTGAGATCGACAACACGCTGCTGCGGCTCGCCCGCCAACCGGAATGGGCCTGCGCTACCACCGATCCACAGGCTGACCACCGGCCCGGGCACGACAACCGTTGGGTGCTGGTGGTCAACCTTCTCACCATCCTCGCCGCCGTACACACCACCCCGTACGCCGTCGCCGTCGTACGCACGTGGCTTACCCACCCAATCGATCACCCCGACCGCGCCGCGCAGGCCACCGCCTGCCTCCGCGACGTGCTCAACCCCGCTGACACCGCGCTGTGGCCCGCCCAGGAGCGGGCATTCCACCTACTTGAGCCGAGCTTGAGACAGTTGCGCGACGCCTGGGCCGAGCGCGAACAACCCGGCCAGCCAACGTCGGAACGCCAGGACCGCATGTCCCGTCTCATCAAGGTGGCCGACAACATCGGACAACAGCTCTACTTCGCCAGCGGCGCGTTCGACCACACCAAGTCACCGGCTTGCATCACCCCCAAAGGTGACCTTCTCCGATTCAGCACCTTCGCGCTACCACTGCTCGAACACCTCTCTGCGATTGGCTACCCAGCCGTCACCCACCACATCACCCAAACCATCGACCATCTCAGGCCCGTGCAACCACGCCGGGCCCTGCTGATCGCAGCTCAAGCAATCACCAACGACCCGGGGTACGCCCGCGAGCCACTCGCCCTCGACGCCGTCCACCTCCTGGTCAGGCACTACCTGTCCGACCACCGCGAACTGGTGCTCAGCGACCCCACGTGCATCTCCGGGATCAGGGCAATGCTGGAGGTATTCGTACGCGTCGGCTGGGACAAAGCGATCGAACTGGCCGAAGAGCTTGATGATCTATTCGGCTGACACCGGTTAGAGCACCCGTATCACGGCGTCCATGAAGATTGTTAGCGACCGATGTAGCTGAAGGAGGCTTAGTCCTTGGGGTCAGCCGGCGGTGTTCCGCCCGCGCCCAGACCGATCCAGACTCATCCGCAAATGTCCCGGGCACAGTTGAACCGTTTACCCTGCTCAACACTACTCAAGGTCACCATGCATCGAAGAGTACCTCTAGCAAGGTGCCATCGATCTTCGACAGCTCTGTGGTCGAACTCGGCGATACCAGAGGCCGGCACCCATCAGGGGGTTCCACGGTGTCGCCCCGACGGGCAAGCGCATCGAGGTCCGTTCCTTGAACGTGCGGTGATCCACACCTGCGCCGCGTGCGGTATTGCATGCTGCGCCTCGTGCGGTAGGTGGGTGTGGCAGATTTGCTCCCAGGAGATGACGCGTTGATCCGGGGGTTGGGCCAGGATCAGTGGCGCCATGACATCACCCGTCACTCGTACCCTGCTCGTCGGTGCCGTCGCAGCCACGGCGTTGTTCGGGTCACTGCTCGATCGGGCGCTGGTCGCAACGCCGGCGTGGGACCGCCTCGGCGTTCAGGCATGGGCGGATTTCAGCCGCCACGCCGACCTGGGTACGGGCAACGTGGTTTATCCCGTCGGGGGCATCCTGTGCTGGGTGCTGATCCTGGCGGCCGCGGTGAACTATGTCGTGTTCGACCGCACCACACCACGGACGCTGGCAGTGCCGGTAACTCTGGCGGTGCTGGGAGCCTTTGGCGAGATCGCCACCACGATCAAGGCTGCGCCTGTCATGCAGGGGGTGGCGCACCTCGGCAACGACCAGGCGGCCCTTCGCGCCGCCTTTGAGCAGTTCACTTTGTGGGGCGTCTATGTCCGGGGTGGCTTTTTCGCGCTGGCGCTGCTGGGCAGCATCTGGGCGCTTGTCGAGGCGTTCCGCGTCCCACCTCGCGGTGCTGTGCGAGGCTGGTCGTTGTGAAGATCCTTTTTGCTGTCGCGCCCGGCTATGGCCTGATGCTGCCGATCGTGCCGCTGATGTGGGCGGCCCGATCGGCTGGGCATGAGATCCTGGTCGCCACGACGTCGGAGATGACCGAGGTGGGTGCCCGTGCGGGCCTGCCGATCATCGACGTGTTCCCGCAGCGGGATGTGTGGTCGGAACTGCTGGGTGCGGTTTTTGGTGACAGTGCTGACAACGACCTGCCCGAGGAGTACCGGCTCGCCAAGAAAGACGGCAACCCGTTCGGACTGTTCACAATGACCATGACCGAGGGCACCATCGCGGCCGGTCGGGCATTCGATGCCGATCTGGTGATCTACACCTCTGACCACTCGGCCGGACGGCTCACCGCGGTGGCGTTCTCCCTATCTGATCCCGGTCAACGCGAAAAACTCCTGCCGTGAGCGGGCGTCCTCACGCAATACGCCGTGCAGTGCTGAGGTCACGGTGCGCGAGCCGGTGGCTCGCACACCGCGCAATGACATGCACAGGTGCTCCGCCTCGATCACCACGCCGACCCCTTTGGGAGCCAGGTGCTCCTGCAGCGCGTCGGCGACTTGGCGGGTCAGGCGCTCCTGAACTTGCAGGTCTCGGGCGAACAGCTCAACAACCCTGGCCAGCTTCGACAGCCCGAGGATGCGCTCCCCGGGCAGGTAACCGACATGGGTGATGCCGTGAAAGGGCAACAGGTGATGCTCACATAGCGATTGCACCGGGATGCTCTTGGCCAGCACCAGCTGGTCGTAGCCCTCGTCGTTGGGGAAGGTCGTCAGGTCGAACTCGCGCGGAGTGAGCAGCTCAGCGAAGGAGTGGGCGACTCGCCGCGGCGTGTCTGACAGGTGTTCAGAGGTCGGGTCCTTACCCAGGGCCACCAGCAGATCGGCCACCGCCCGCTCCGCCGCCGGCAGGTTCACCCCCTTCCGAGGCGGAACCACCTGAAGGCTGGGGTGGCGCCCGGGTGCGGGTCGCTCGGGAAGAGATCCCGTTGGCTCAACGATGCTCATCTGGCCAGTCCTTACGTCGGCGGCCTTGGCTGGGCTGGGCTGGGTTTGCGCGGTGGAAAGACAAGCAACGCAGACCGCTCATGGCGCGATCACGCTGGCCTGGACGCCGTGCTCGCTGAGTCCCGATCCGCAGCGCCGGCTCCCCGCGATAGTCAGCGTGGTTGCGCTTCGCGCTCCAGTCGCTGCTGATCGGGTGTCAGCTGGACACCGACGTGGTGGTTCTGGATCAAGATCCAGCCTTGGAAGCCCGCTGCGACGGTCAGCGCCACCCCGATCACAGTCAGCACGATCCCGAGCGTTGCCCCGACATCAGCGGGACCGTTCCAGTACCGGTAGTAGGCGAAGAAGCTGATGATGAACAGCACCAACGCCGCCACGTTGAGCCCCATGTGGATCCGCCCAGTGAGTTTGGCCGGGGTTCCGCTGGGGATGGCCGCCGCCCAGTCGATGAAGCCGGGGATGGCGGCAACGACTGCCATCACCACGGCCGCGGCATTGACCGCGATGGTCAGCTTCAGCCAGAACAGGTCCGGGTTTACCCCATAGATGACGAAGCCGACCAGCGTCGCAGTGTTGAAGGCGATGGGATAGGCGACCAGCATGGGATGTACCGGGTGACCGAGGATATTGACCTTGCTGTGCACGACAACCTCCTGTCAACTGACGCTAGATCGGTGCAAGGTTGGTGGCCGGACCCGCTTGGCCAGCCCCAAGAGCCGCTCGTGGCGCCACGTCCCGCACCGCTAAACCGGCGGCGGGTATGACCCCTCTCGACGCGGCCTGAAGGCCGCCGAGCATGCGGCCGCGCTGTTGATCGGCCGCCGGCTGTCGGTCGGGTAGCAACACCCCGGCCCCGAGTTTCACAAACACAGTTTGGTCTTATTTGAGGTATAGGTCAACAGCCAGGCAATAGAAGATTTTTCGGACATCGAGGTAGCCGTTACAGTAGACACGTGGACCCTGGACCGCCTGGCGACGACCCGCGCGAAGAACACCCGGCCCTCTCGGCACTGATCGCGCTGGCAGCGCTCAGCGATCCATTTCGCCGCCGGTTGTACCGGTTCATCCGCCGTTCCCGCAGGCCGGTCAACCGCGAACAGGCCGCCGCCAGTGTCGGGATCTCCCGCAAGCTCGCCGCGTTCCACCTAGATAAACTGGTGGACGTCGGTTTGCTAAGCGCGACCCACGAGCCGGTCGGACAGGTCCGCAAGGTAGGTCGTACGCCCAAGGTCTACCAGCCAACCCAAGCAGTCGTGCGGATCAGCATCCCGGAGCACCAGCATGACCTGCTGGCCGAGGTCCTCCTGAACGCCGTAATCGATCAACGCGCTGGCGAAAGCGTCCAACAGGCCGCCCTGCGACTGGCCGCCCAACATGGCGAGCACCTCGGCCGCGCCGAACGCACCCGGGCCCGCCCCGGCCGCCTCGGCGCCGAACGCGCCCTGACCCTGGCCCAGGACGTCCTGACCAGACACGGCTTCGAACCCTCCCGCGACGACCTCACCACCATGCGATTGAGCAACTGTCCCTTCCACCCGCTCACCGCCAAAGCACCCGAGCTCGTCTGCGCGATCAACCACGCCTTCCTCACCGGCTTCCTCCACGGCCTCCAAGCAACCACCGTGCACGCAGTCCTAGCGCCACATCCCCCAGAGTGCTGCGTCCAGCTACGCACCACCCCAACCTCGGATTCGCAGCCCACGTAGTCACCGTCCTTGTGCCGCGGATTTCGCGATAGCGCACCAGCCAGGTGTGACGCCCCATGCCGGCGACTCTTGTCAGCCGGTCAGGGGCTGGCTAAATCGCACCATGTTGCCCGACGGGTCGCGAAACGCGCAGTCGAGGACGCCGTAGGGCTGTTCGATGGGCTCCTGGAGCGCTTCCGCGCCGCTGTCGCGCAGGCGCTCGAACGTTGCCCGGCAGTCGTCGGTCTGGAAGATCAGCGAGCTGTGCGATCCCTTGGCGACCAGGTCGCGGACGGTGCCCTGGTCGGCTGGCGGCAGGGGCGGTCCGATTGCCAGCAGGCCGATCTCGATCTCGGGTTGCTTGGAAGGGCCGACGGTGAGCCAGCGCATCTGCTCCATGCGCGCGTCTGTGCGGACCTCAAGATCGACGGGTCCTGTGTAGAAACGTAGTGCTTCGTCCTGGTCGAGCACGTAGACAAAGCAGTGCGAGAGGGTGATTGACATGATCACGAGCCTAGGTGAGACGGGCAGGCGCGGTTTCTCGATTCCTGCTCGATCGCCCCAGCCCGCGTGCCATACACGCGGGGATGGCTGTCATCTCGGTGACGGCACGTCGAGTGGTTGGGCGAAGTCCCGGTCGATCAGATCGCGCGCGTTCGACTAGGGCACTGAGCTCAGGTAGGAGATGGTCTGGTCGTTCGGGGTGATGGTGATCTGCGACCAGTCCAGGGTCGGTTTTCTTTCGGCTGCCCAGGATCGGAATGCCAGTTCGACTTCGTCCCACAAGCGGCGGGGACCGTACTGGCGGATCTCCCGGCATCCGGGGGAGTCGTCGTAGCGGGCTAATGCCCAGGATTCGCCTGCCGGGTCGAGCAGCCACAGCTGGTGGTGGGTTCGATCCTCGCTGGGTGGCTGGTGTCCCCAGACGCAGTGGGGCACCCGGGTGCCGATGGCCCATCGGACGTCGTGGTTCTCGGCGACGCGCCACGGTTTCAGGGTCGTGGTGGAGATCTCGGCGGCGGGGTTCTCCGGATCGAGGTGATCGATCGTCCACTCCGGGGTGCGTTGGCTGCGGATAGCCATGAAACCGACCCGGCCGACGGGTGTGCCGGTCGCGGTGCCGTTGTCGTGGACGGTGAAGCGTACCAGGGCCACGCTGCCGCCGAAGTCGGTCCGCATCGGCGTCACGATCACCCCACCTGGCTCGGTCTGGGTGACCCAAGGATAGGGCAGCTCACCGACCCGGACGGCGGCGGTGGCGATCACGCGATCGTAAGGTGCTCGGCCCGGACACCCGTGGACCCCATCACCGGTCACGACAGTCGCAGCAAGACCCACCGCGTGCAGCGCCGCTCGCGCCTGCCCGGCCAGTACCGGGTCGATCTCCGCCGTGGTCACGTTCGGCGCGCCGAGGCGGGCGGCCAGTAGCGCGGCGTTGTAGCCGGTCCCGGTGCCGATTTCCAGCACCGTGTGGCCGTCGTCGACGTCCAGGGCTGCCAGCATGCGCAACACCAGCTCGGGTTTGCTGGCCGAGCTGGTGCATAGCTCGCCGGTGGTGTCTGGCCACCCGGTCTTGCCGTCATCAAACTGGGTGATGATCGGCACATTGTGGTAGGCCACCGTCAGCCACTGGTCAGGATCGTCGTCCCGGCTGAGCGGCTGCGGGTTGCCGAGCTCGTCATCCACCCAGATCTGTGCCGGCAGGAAGCGATGTCGGGGCACCGCCAGAAACGCCTTCCGCCACGCCATCGGCATCGCGCCTACCGCATCGAGCTCAGCGGCGAGGTGCTCAGCCGTCATTCTTGTCGTCGTCATCATCGGGTGGCGTCTGGCCGGACTTCTCAAACTCCTTCGGGTCGAGCTTCTTGCTGGTGTCGGGATGAACGTCTCCGTCCCGGGTCGGATCATGTTTGCCCATACTTGCCCACTCCTCCGGTGTTCTGCCTACCGCGTTACTCGCGCCGGTGTATGCGTACCGCGAGCGGCTGCCATCTTCTTGGCATCCTCCCGAGCCAACCCCAGGACATGAATCAGCTCGTCAACGTTCACCGGATCCATAATGGCTTCCCAGGTGAACGGCGGCGAAATCGACATCCACACCGTTCCTTGCACCACGGTCACCACCACGGTCGCAGGAACATTCTCCATACCTTTGACGTGGACCCGGCGGGGTATGCCCGACCTGCCCGGAGACAGACCATCATGCTGATCTTGCTTCGGGGGCGGATTTCGCGCGAGGGGGCTCACCGCTGCGCGCCACGCCCAGACGGCTCGGCGGTCTGGGCCGCCAGGGCCAGCGGTCCGCTGGTGAGAACCTCGCCATCGACAACCATCGCTGCTGTCCCATCAGCCCGCTGGCCCAACTGCTCACCAGCCGCAATCAACCGCTGGGCGTAAGTCTGCTGCTCCGCTGCGCTGGCAGTGCCGTCCACGATGCGCAGCGCCAGCGACGCCATCTCCCTGTTGATCCGGGCCAGCTCGGCCAGCAGCTCACGATCTTCCCGGATCACAGAACCTCACCCCGGTTCCCTACGTGTTGGTAGGCGTGATGCACCAGAACCTCCCCGCTTGAACACCCTCAACCTGCGCCGGCGCGAGACCTGAGCAGGGGAACTCTTCGCTGAAAACTATACGTCCTTGCGCTCCCTTGCAAGTATAGTCCATGCTAGATCCCGGGGACGGGCGGAGCCGAGCGTGCTAGCATCGCGCATCGACCATGTATAGAAAGGTGTGACATGAAGCTGGAAATCCTGGCCAAGGATGTGAGCAGTGGCGACCAGGGCTGTCCGAGCTGCTACCTCGGCGACGACGCGAAGGTCCATGTCCAAGCCGAAGAGGCCTCACCTGAGGTTTACGAAGCGGCAGTCAACATGCTGCCCAGAGAGCGGATCGTGAGCATCGACCCACAGGTGATCCTTGACGCGGCGTACCGTCTCCGCGTCCGCTTGTAGACATGCTCCCCCCGGGAGCGGCGGAGTTCTCGACGTGGTTTCGCCGGTTCTGCCACTCCTGCTTCCGCCTGGAGACCCTGCAGCGCTACGGGGCGTCTGGTGAGGACGACTCGATCCGAGCTTTCCTCGCCGGGCGGTCTCCGCAACCGCACCCCGGCAAGCGGGAATGGCTAGAGCTGGTGTCGGCTGCTATCCAGGACGCGCGCATTATGCAACGCGTCCACGTGATCACCGAACCACTCACGGACTATGTGCGTTTCGAGGTCGCCTGGAGCTATGCGCATAACGTCGCCGCCGGTGAGGACATACGGATTATCCCGCTTCGTGAGGGGCAGCCGTGGCCATCGGCCATCCCCAGAGATGACTACTGGTTGTTCGATGACACCGAGCTGTTCGCCATGCGGTACGACGCCGCTGGTGAGTGGATCGGCGTCGAGAATCTCGCCGACCAGGCAACTGTGCAAGCCGCCTGCCGAGCACGAGACGCCGCGCTGCGACTGGCCCAGCCGTGGGCAGCCTACGTCAACACGCGACCAGAGTTGGCCCGCCGAGTACCTGTGACGTAGTGGCAACGCTAGATCCGCGGCAAGCCCGTCTCGCTGCCTCGCTGAAACGGCTGAGGAAAGCAGCGTCGCTGTCTCAAGTCGAGATGGCTCGTCGGACCGGATGGGTACAGCCGAAGGTTTCTCGATTGGAAACCGGCGCGCAGCTGCCCACCGAGGACGACATATGGGCATGGGCTCGGCGTACTGACGCTTCGGCTGAGCAAACCGAAGCATTGCTGGACATGCTGTCAGCAGCGAATGTCGAGTACATCCCCACGGCAGACCTCCTCCGGCGCGGTGCGTTGGCCCGCCGGCAGGCGCATATCGGCGCGATGGAAGCTGCCGCAACTCGCATCGGTGAGCAACAACCGGGGTTGATTCCCGGACTCGTGCAAATTCCGAGCTATAGCCGCGCTCTTCTCGACTTGCCCGGGAGCGCGAGGTCCAAGGGTGCGTCCGACGACGAGCTCGGCAAGATGATCGAGGCACGGGCCAAGCGGCAACAACTCATCCTTGAACCCGGTCGATGCTGGCAATTCATCATTGGCGAGACCGCACTGTGGTCCGCGCCAGGCGGCTTGCAGGTACAAGCAGCGCAGCTCGACCACCTCGTTGTCGTGTGCGGACTCCCCGGAGTCGAGCTGGGAGTGATCCCGTTACGGGCACCGATGCCTATCGTGCCACTGTCTGGATTTCGGATACTCGACGACGAGTTCGTGTTTGTGGAATCCCTGGCCGGAGAGCAACGATTTGCTGGAGCGCAAATTTCCCCGATCATCGAGGCGTTCGAAGTGCTACGTGGCACTGCGGTCATGGGCCCCGCCGCTGTGACACTAATCCAGCAAGTCGCTGCTGAGATGAGGCTCTGACCCTGCCCAGCTACGACACTGCCGCGACCACAGGTGATTTCCGCCGCTGGTTGGACGGCGAAACCGAACCCAACTGGGAGATCCGCCAGCCCTGGCTGGACAGCCTCACTCAATGGGCCGGCGAGGGCCGTCCGCGACGACGCGTGCGCATTATCCATGATCCGATCACCGACTACGAGCGGTACGCCTGCGATTGGGGTTACCGTCACAACGTGGCAGCTGGTGAGCTTGTCCGGGTGCTGGATCTCGCGGAGCGCGCCGAGCCTCCCGAGCTGCGGGACACGCCGGGTGATTGGTCGCTGATCGACGGCCGCCACGTCGTGCAGATGCACTACCAATCCGACGGCCAGTTCGTCGGCGCGCGGCTGCTTGAGGCCCAGCGCCGTGATCGGTACCGTATCGCCGCTGAGGCGGTATGGCATCGCGCAGAGCCGTTCACTCAGTGGTGGGAGCGTCATCCGCAACATCACCGCTCGGCCGGTCGGGCGGCTTAGTGGGGGTGCGTGCTTGAGCAGTCCTGCGCCGCGGGCGGACTGGCTGTCGATGACCCTTCGGCAATTGCGCAAGAGAGCAGGACTCTCTGGCACCGAAGCGGCCCAACGCGCAAGGCTGTCCCAGGCGACAGTCAGCAGGCTAGGAGACGCGATGGCACTGACAACCAGGGCCGCTAACTCGGCGGCACTGCGAAGATCCCTTGTGCAGGCCAAAGATGCCTCGCCGGACGTTGGGGAGGTGCTGCACATGGTCGTGACACCTGAGACCGATCCAGCCAAGATCGCCGCGTTCGCCTCGCGGATCGGCCCCGGCGAATTTCTCGCACGGTTTCCGGCTCGCCTCATCCCTGAGGTGCTCTGATGCTGGACGAGGGCGAACTGGGTGCCTACCTGCGCCAGGCGACGAGCAGCCTGTTCCGGCTGGAGACGCTGGCGGTCTACGACGTGCCGATCGACCGCGGCGATTTCCCACGGTATCTCGCCGGGGAAGCTGGCCCGGACATGGAGCGCAAGGGCCGTTGGCTGGATTTCTTGCGTCAGCAGCGGGCGCAGGGCATTGTCCGGCACCGAGTCCGGGTGCTCCGCCCACCTCTGAGTGACTACGACCGGTACGCGTGCGAGTGGGGTTACGCCTTCAACGTGCCCGCCGGCGACGACACCCGGGTGCTGGACCTAGCAGAACGGCCGCTGTCGGCCGACCTGCTCGACCACGACTTTTGGCTGGTTGACCACGAGCGCCCGGTGCGGATGCACTACGACGACGCCGGCCGGTTTCACGGCGCCACTGTGGTCGATCCGGCTGAGCTGGGCTACTACCAGGCGGCTCGCGACGCTACCTGGCACGCCGCCGAGCCGTTTGACACGTGGTGGGCTCGACACCCGGAGTATCACCGCGCCGCCGGTGTTGGCCAGATCGAGGCGGCCAGGCGAGCGGGAACCAGCCAGAACAAGGTCTCCCGGGTGGAGAACGGCAAAGGCCTGCTCACCGTGGATGAGGCTGCGGCGCTGCTCACGGTGTACGGCGTTCACGCGGTCGAACGTCGTCGCATCATGACGCTGGTCGAGGCGGCCCGCGCCGGCCACATCGACTCCAGGGTGATCCTGCAACGGGGCGCCCACCACTTTCAGGAACGCATCCGCCAACTCGACGAGCAATCCAAGCTGGTGCGCAGCTACGCGCCGACGGCCGTGCTCGGGATCTTGCAGACCCGTGCCTACGCCCAGGTGGTGTTCACCCAACGGATGACCGAGGAACAAGCGGCCCCCTCCATCGCCTCACGGATGGAAAGGCACCGCATACTGGATGATCCGAACCGGCAGTGGGTGCTCCTTCAAGCCGAGGGCGCCCTGCGATGGAACCTCGGCGGCTCGGCCGTGATGACCGAACAGATCGAGCGGATCTCTGCCGCGATCGACCGGCCCAACGTCCGATTGGGGATCATCCCGTGGCAGACGCCGGCCCGGGTGCACGGCTTTCACCTCTACGACCACCGTGCAGTCGTGGTCGGTACCCGATCTGGGACGGCGATCATCGGTGAACAAGACGTGCCCGACTACGAAGCCCTGTTCAGCGAGTTGGAGAACCTAGCGACCCTTGGGCGCTAGCGACCCTTGGGCGCTAGAAGGTTGACACTTGAGCCAAGTTTTCAGGCGGTCATTCGGGCCTCGCGGACGTAGTCGTTGACGTGGTGGTTGATCACTTGTAGGGCTTGGCGTAGGGGTAGTG
>JBOHFK010000044.1:0-40166 GCA_050699635.1 Pseudonocardiaceae bacterium
TGGCATCGGAGATCAGGATGGCCTGGTCGAGTACGTAGGCGTCGGCCCGGCCCTGCTGCACTGCGGCGACGCACTGGGCGTCCTGCTGGAACAACAGCGTGTTCGCGCCCGGTGCGGCCTTCTGCAAGCCAGCGCCGCGGTGGAGTTCGCCTCGGTGGCGACCGTCTTGCCGTTGAGGTCGGCGACGCTGTGGATAGCCGTGTTACCGGCCTTGACCATGATCGCATCACCGGACTCGTAGTACGGGCCCGCGAACGCCACCTTCGCCGCGCGCGCCGGAGTGATCGTGTAGGTGCCGAACACGGCGTCGACGGTGCCGTTCTGGATCAGCGTCTCGCGGGTGTCCACCGTGGTGATCGTCAATCGCGTGTTGCCCGTGGGTTTGCCCGTGATGTAGTGGCCGAGCATCTGGGACAACCCGGCATCGAACCCGGTGACCTTGCCGGTCGCCGGGTTCTTCAGGGAGAACAGCGGTCCGGCATCGGTGCCGCCGACGTCAAGCGTGCCGCGCTGTTTGACCTTGTCCGCCCACGAGCCGGGCGTGATGGCCGAGGCATCAGCCACCGGTGAGCCGCCGATGACCGCGTCGTAAGCGCTGGTGTCCAGCTGTCCGGGCAGGGCAGGCGCGGTGCCGTTATCGGCGCACCCGCCCACTGCGATCACCCCGGCGGTGATCACACCAGCGGCAGCTGCGACGAGTGCACAAAGACGGGTTGCCGTCCGGATCACTAGACCTCCCCGAGGTCGATGTAGTTCACGTCAGCTGGCCTTCCCGACTGGCAGGCATCTCCGGCTGGGGTGTGGACTGTCTGCGCCGGACCCACGACGACGAGGACATCACAACATGACCAGCGACGGCATCGATTTCGACGGGGCCCGGCTTTACGCCATCCCTATGGTGACCCGGTTCCGGGGGATCACTATCCGCGAGGGGATCCTGATCGAAGGACCTGCCGGGTGGGGTGAGTTCTGCCCGTTCCGGGAATATGACGACCGGGAGGCGGCGGGCTGGCTGGCCACCGCAGTGGAGGCCGCGACGCTCGGCTGGCCCGAACCGGTCCGTGACCGGGTCCCGATCAACTGCACCGTCCCGGCGGTGGGCGCGCAACGCGCCCACGAGATCGTGTCCGCCTCCGGATGCGGCACGGCGAAGGTCAAGGTCGCCGATCACCCCGGCTCGCTCAGTGCGGATCTGGCCCGCGTCGAGGCGGTCCGGGATGCGCTCGGCCCGCGCGGCCACATCCGGGTGGACGCCAATGGGCTCTGGGACGCCGACACCGCCATGGCGGTGATTCCCCAGCTGGACAGGGCGGCCGGCGGGTTGCAGTACGTGGAACAGCCCTGCCGCACCCTCGACGATCTGGCGGCCGTCCGTAAGAAGGTCACTGTGCGTATTGCTGCCGACGAATCCATCCGCCGCGCCGGGGACCCGCTGCGGGTCGCGGTCGCGGGTGCGGCCGACGTCGCGGTGCTCAAGTGCACGCCGCTTGGCGGGGTGCGCCGCTCGCTGCAGGTGGCCGAGGCTGCCGGGCTGCCGTGCGTGGTGTCCTCCGCGCTGGAGACCAGCGTCGGGCTGGCCGCCCAACTCGCCCTGGCGGGTGCACTGCCCGAACTGGAGTTCGCCTGTGGCCTGGGCACCCTGTCCCTGCTGGACGGCGACGTGCTGCCCATCGGCCGGTCGCTACGACCAGTCGGAGGTTACCTGCCGGTACCACGTAAACCACCCGTACCCGATCCCACACTGCTGGACACCTACGAGCTGACCGATCATCAACAGGCCACCTGGTGGCGTGATCGGCTGCACCGCGTCCACGCTGCTCGCGACGACCACAAGCATCCATGTCGCCGTCCCAGAGGGTCTCCCGACGACGACAAGCATCCATGAGACTGTGTTGGGCTAGCGGCGCGCTGAGGGGGGTGGGACGACGGGGCCGCAGTCACCGTCGGGGGCCTCGTCCAGGTCCACGATCACCGGTGCGTGGTCGCTGGGGGCACTGCCCTTGCGGGCCGCCCGGTCCACCCAGGCCGCGCGGGTCCGTGGGGCGACGTCGTCACCGGCGAGCACCAGATCGATCCGCATCCCCAGGTCCTGGTGGAACATGCCGGCGCGGTAGTCCCAGTAGGTGAAGATCCGCTCCGCGGGCCAGTGTTCCCGCACCACGTCGTGCAGTTGCAGCGCGCGCAGCGCAGCCCGTTCCGGGGGCGTGACATGCGTGGACGTGACGTAGGCCGCCGGGTCGTACACGTCACCGTCGGTAGGTGCGACGTTCATGTCGCCACAGACCACGGTCGATGCGGGATCGCCAGCGGTCACTGTGGCTCGCAGCGCGGCCAGCCAGTCCAGCTTGTAGCGGTAGTGCGGGTCGTCGGGCGTACGGCCGTTGGGCACATACACCGAGCTGATCCGCAACCCGGCGCAGGTCGCCGACACGGCGCGGGCTTCCGGCTCCGGGCCTTGCCCCACCGGATTGGCGGGCTCGTCGAGTAATCCGGCGACGACGTCGTTCAGCCCGACCCGGGACGCGATCGCCACCCCGTTCCACCGGCCGTCCCCATGGTGGGCGACGGCGTACCCGCGCTCAGCCAGCGCTGGGCGCACCAGTTCGTCGAAGGCATCCGCGGGCAGCTTGGTTTCCTGCAGGCACACCACGTCCGGCACGCGGGCGTCCAGCCAAAGCAGCAACCGGGGCAGCCGGGACCGCACCGAGTTCACATTCCACGTCGCCAACCGCACCCCGCCACGCTAGTGCTCGCCGGTGTGGATCACTCCAGTGAGCTCAGCGATGGGCGAGTTCCGGCTGCTGGAGGTGCGCGACGCGGGTTCGCCGGCCATGCAGCACCACCTCGCGGAACTGGTGCAGCACCGCCGCTGTCGGCGCGTGCAACCACTCCCCGTGCAGCGGCAGCCGGATCACCGGCCCGTCGGACTCCGAACTGCCCACGAACACCGGCTCGACGTCGAGGTCAGGCAACGGGACAGCGACGAGATCAGCCTGCGCAAGGAATTCCGGGATGTGGCCGGCCCAGAGCACCACCGGTGTGATCGCCAACCTGCCGGGGGTCAGGTAGTCGTCGAGCAGCCCGAGCACCGACTCCGGGCCAAGGTGGATCCCGAGGTTTGCCGCGACCCGGCTCCGGGCCGCACTCGGTGCTGACTCCCAGCGATCAGCCCGTCCTCCGGGCAACGCGAGTTCGCCGAGCGGCCCGCACAGTGCGTCGGCGTGGCGAGTGAGCAGCACTGCCGGACCAGCGGCACCGGCGACGACCGTGACGGCCACTGCGGCACGGGTGACCCCCCGCCGCCTGACCCGGCGCCGGCGCAGCCACCGCAGCGCATCCCTGATCTCCTCAGGTGGGCTCATCCTCCGACCTCGCAGACCGGCGAACCGACGATCATCCATCCGATCACCCCTCCCTTCCGGTGCACAGCACTGCCCATCCATCGTGACGTCCCCTCCCCACCACGAGACTAGACAAGCGAAAGCCCCGGTCGGGTGCAGCGGTACCGGGGCCTTGGCTTGCTGACGGATTACCCGCAGCTAGTGGCACATCGCCATCACCAATCCCAGCAGTCCCCATAACAGCGCCAGTCGCCGTGGTGGTGCCAGCCATCGTGGTCCCAGCAGTCCCCATAACAACGCCAGTCGCCGTGGTGGTGCCAGCCATAGCAATAGTCCCAGCAGTCCCCCGGGTAGTTGGAGCCGACTGCCGCGGCCTGCGGGACCGGGGTGAGCGTGCTGGCCGACGCCGAGCCCACTCCGAGCGCCGCAGCGGCAGCGACACAGAGCGCTAGGACGCTTCCCCGAAGTGCTGTCCGGCCTAGATGCATGGTGAACCTCCTTGATCGAGAGACCAAACTTTCCCCTCTCGGTACGCTCTGTCGTCATTCGAACCCGGAGCGTTACAAGGAGTCTGTTTCACATCCCCACGAGCTCCTCGACGACCCACATCCCGATCAGCTCACCGCGAAAGAGACCGGCAGCGGGCAAGTTGGACTATTTCGGCCGATTCGGACAAGAAATGGTTACTGATTGTCACATCGAGCCGTCCAAGCACCTGGAAATTATCGCTGCGGGTAAACCCCACGACGGGGCACCCCCACCGGGTATCATGGCAAGCTCGCAGCTCACGATGCCAGGGAAGGGCGTCCTTACCCCGGGAGGATCCCGGCGCGGACGGCACTCCGCGTCACCAGGGGCATGCGTCACAAACGACTTGGTAACCCGCTGAGGTAACCTGCGGATTACCGCAGATGGGTGCGCGTCGTCCCGATGCGTGTATTCGAGCTGACAAATCGAGACGACGGGAGGTGCTCGTGAGCGCTAACCACCTGCCCGCAGGGTCGCGGCCCCACCAGCAAGGTCTGTATGACCCAGCCTATGAGCACGACGCGTGCGGGGTCGCCTTTGTGGCCGACCTCGCCGGGCACCGCGATCACGGCATAGTGCGCAAGGCTCTCACCGCGCTGCGCAATCTGGAACATCGGGGTGCCCGGGGCGGGGAACCCAACACCGGTGACGGCGCCGGAATCTTGTTCCAAGTGCCGGACGGCTTCTTCCGGCAGGTCGTCGACTTCGACCTGCCCGAGGCGGGCCGGTACGCGGTGGGCACCGCTTTCCTGCCTGCCCAGGACAGCCCAGCACAGGACGACGCGGCCGACGCGGTGATGGCCGCCGTCGAGGACATCGCGGCTCAGGAGGGCATGCGGGTGCTGGGCTGGCGGGAGCTGCCGGTCAACCCCGAGGGGGTCGGGCCGACGGCCCGCTCGGTGATGCCGCGTTTCCAGCAGCTGTTCCTGGCCGGTGCGCACGACCAGGGCGGGCTGGAGCTGGAGCGGCAGGTGTACTGCGTGCGCAAGCGCGCTGAGCACGACCTCGACGTCTATTTCCCGAGCCTGTCCGGGCGCACCATCGTCTACAAGGGAATGCTCACCGAGGAACAGCTGGTGAGCTTCTATCCGGACCTGTCCGACGAGCGGGTCACCAGCTCGCTGGCCCTGGTGCACTCCCGGTTTTCCACCAACACCTTCCCGTCCTGGCCGCTGGCGCACCCATACCGCTACGTCTCGCACAACGGTGAGATCAACACGCTGCGGGGCAACCGGAACTGGATGCGCGCGCGGGAGAGCACGCTGGCCACCGACCTGATCCCCGGTGACCTGGAGCGGATCTACCCGATCGTCGCCCCGGACGCCAGCGACTCCGCGTCCTTCGACGAGGTCCTGGAGCTGCTGCACCTGGGTGGCCGGCCGCTGCCGCACGCGGTGCTGATGATGATCCCGGAGGCGTGGGAGAACCACACCGAGATGGATCCCGACCGCCGGGCGTTCTACGAATTCCACTCCACCCTGATGGAACCCTGGGACGGCCCCGCTCTGGTCGCGTTCACCGACGGCACCGTGATCGGCGCCGTGCTGGACCGCAACGGCCTGCGCCCGGCCCGGTACTGGGTCACCGAGGACGGCCTGGTGGTGCTGGCCAGCGAGGTCGGGGTGCTCGACATCGACCCCGCCACCGTGGTGCGCAAGGGACGGCTGGAGCCGGGACGGATGTTCTTCGCCGACACCGCCGCCGGGCGGATCGTCGGTGACGATGAGATCAAGAGCCGGCTGGCCGCTGAGCACCCCTACGCCGAGTGGGTCTCCCACGGCCTGACCCGGCTGGAGGATCTGCCCGACCGCGAACGCGAGGTGTTCACCCACTCCTCACTGGTGCGCCGCCAGCAGTCGCTCGGGTACACCCAGGAGGAGCTCAGTGTGCTGCTGGCGCCGATGGCGCTGACCGGTGCGGAGCCGATCGGGTCGATGGGCAACGACACCCCGCTGGCCCCGTTCTCGCAGCAGTCCCGGCCGTTGTTCGATTACTTCACCCAGTTGTTCGCCCAGGTCACCAACCCGCCGCTGGACGCGATCCGGGAGGAGCTGGTGACCTCGCTGCAGGCCCAGCTCGGGGCCCAGCCCAACCTGCTGGTGTCCGACGGCGACTCCTGCCGGCGGATCGTGCTGCCGTTCCCGGTACTCGACAACGACGAGCTCGCCAAGATCGTCCACGTCAACGACGACGGCCAGTGGCCGGAGTACCAGGCCGTCGCGGTCCGGGGCCTCTACAAGGTGCACGGTGGTGGCGCGGCGCTGATGCACCGGATCAACGAGATCTGCGTCGAGGTCGCCGAAGCCGTCGAGGACGGCGCCCGGCTGATCGTGCTCTCCGGCCGGGGGGTCGACGCTGACCACGCGTCGATCCCGTCGCTGCTGCTCACCGGCGCGGTGCACCACCATCTGGTGCGGGCCAAGACCCGCACCCAGGTCGGGCTGATCGTCGAGGCGGCGGACGCCCGCGAGGTGCACCACGTCGCGCTGCTGATCGGCTACGGCGCCGCCGCGGTCAACCCCTACCTGGCGATGGCCACTGTGGAGGATCTCGCCGAGCGGGGCCTGCTCAACGGGATCGACGGCAAGACCGCAACCCGGAATTTGATCAAGGCGCTGGGTAAGGGCGTGCGCAAGACGATGTCCAAGATGGGCGTGTCCACCGTGGCCTCCTACACCGGCGCGCAGATCTTCGAGGCGATCGGGCTGGGCCCGGAGGTGATCGACTCCTGCTTCACCGGCACCACCTCCCGGCTCGGCGGGGTCGGGTTCGACACGCTGGCCGAGGAGGTCGCGAGGTGGCACGGTCGCGCCTTCCCCCGTGACGGGGTGCACGCCCCGCACCGGGAGCTCGCGATCGGCGGGGACTACCAGTGGCGCCGCGAGGGCGAGGCCCACGTCTTCTCCCCCGCCACGGTGTTCAAGCTGCAGCACTCCACCAGGGCGGGCCGCTACGAGATCTTCAAGGAGTACACCCGGCTGGTCGACGACCAGTCGCACCGGCTGATGACCCTGCGCGGCCTGTTCGCCTTCCGCGACGGCGTCCGCACGCCGGTTCCGGTTGACGAGGTCGAGCCCGTCGCGTCCATCGTCAAGCGGTTCGCCACCGGCGCCATCTCCTACGGATCGATCTCCAAGGAGATGCACGAGACCCTGGCCATCGCGATGAACCGGATCGGCGGCAAGTCCAACACCGGAGAGGGTGGCGAGGACGCCGACCGCTACACCCGCGACCCCAACGGCGACCTGCGTCGTTCAGCAATCAAGCAGGTGGCCTCCGGGCGGTTCGGCGTGACCAGTGAATACCTGGTCAACGCCGACGACCTGCAGATCAAGATCTCGCAGGGCGCCAAGCCCGGCGAGGGCGGGCAACTACCCGGAACCAAGGTGTACCCGTGGATCGCCAAGACCCGGTACTCCACGCCCGGGGTGGGGCTGATCTCCCCACCGCCGCACCACGACATCTACTCCATCGAGGACATCAAGCAGCTGATCCACGACCTGAAGAACGCCAACCCGCGGGCCCGGGTGCACGTCAAGCTGGTCAGCGAGGTCGGGGTCGGCACGGTGGCCGCCGGGGTGGCCAAGGCGTACTCCGACGTGGTGCTGATCTCCGGCCACGACGGCGGCACCGGGGCCTCGCCCTTGTCGTCGATCAAGCATGCCGGCACGCCGTGGGAGCTGGGCCTGGCCGAAACCCAGCAGACCTTGATCGCCAACAAGCTGCGGGACCGGATCGTCGTGCAGACCGACGGCCAGCTCAAGACCGGCCGGGACGTCATGATCGCTGCGCTGCTGGGTGCAGAGGAATACGGCTTCGCCACCGCCCCCCTGGTGGTCTCGGGCTGCATCATGATGCGGGTCTGTCATCTGGACACCTGCCCGGTGGGCGTGGCCACCCAGAACCCGGTGCTGCGCGCGAAGTTCACCGGCAAGGCCGAGTACGTGGTCAACTTCTTCGAGTTCATCGCGCAGGAGGTGCGCGAATACCTGGCGGCACTCGGATTCCGCAGCCTGGAAGAGGCGATCGGGCGCACCGAGATGCTGGACACCCGCCCGGCGATCGATCACTGGAAGGCAGCCGGGCTGGATCTCTCGCCCATCCTGCACGTCCCCTCGACCATGGCCGACGACGCCCCGCGGCACCGGACCCGGGAGCAGGACCACGGGCTCGACAAGGCCCTGGACAACACCCTCATCGCGCTGGCCGAGGGGGCGCTGGCGGACGGTTCACCGGTCCGGCTGGACCTGCCGGTCCGCAATGTCAACCGCACCGTAGGCACCATGCTCGGCTCGGAGCTGACCCGCCGCTGGGGTGGGCCGGGGCTGCCCGACAACACCATCGACATCACGCTGACCGGCTCGGCCGGCCAGTCCTTCGGGGCCTTCCTGCCCCGCGGTATCACCCTGCGGCTGGTCGGCGACGCCAACGACTACGTCGGCAAGGGCCTGTCCGGTGGGCGGATCACCGTCCGCCCCCATCCCGACGCGCAGTTCACCCCGGAGCTCAACATCATCGCCGGCAACGTGATCCTCTACGGGGCCACCTCCGGGGAGCTGTTCCTCCGCGGGATGGTCGGGGAGCGATTCTGCGTGCGCAATTCCGGCGCGCTGGCCGTCGTCGAGGGCGTTGGTGATCACGGCTGCGAGTACATGACCGGTGGCCGGGTGGTGGTGCTCGGGCCGATCGGGCGCAACTTCGCGGCCGGGATGAGCGGTGGGGTCGCCTACGTGCTCGACCTCACCGAGGCTGTTTTTGCGGCCAGGGTCAATCAAGAGATGGTCGACCTGGACCCGCTGACCGACGAGGACCGCGCGTTTCTGTCCGATGCTGTCACCCGGCACCACGCCGAGACCGGCTCAGCCGTAGCGCACGGCCTACTCGCCGACTGGGAGACCGCCGCAGACCGCTTCACCAAGATCATGCCCAAAGACTTCAAACGCGTCCTGGCCGCCCAAGCCGCCGCCCAACGCGACGGCCGCGACGTCAACGCCGCGATCATGGAGGCCGCTCATGGCTGATCCCAAGGGCTTCCTCACCACTAGGCGGCGGAACCCGCCGCGGCGTCCGGTGGAGCTGCGGTTGCGCGACTGGCGGGAGGTATATGAGGACTTCGGCCGGGAGGCGCTGGAGGCGCAGGCCGGGCGATGCATGAACTGCGGGATCCCGTTCTGCCATCTGGGTTGCCCGCTGGGCAATCTCATTCCGGAGTGGAACGACCTGGTGTGGCGCCAGGACTGGGCCGACGCGGCTGAGCGGCTGCACGCGACCAACAATTTCCCTGAGTTCACCGGCACGTTGTGCCCCGCGCCGTGCGAGACGGCCTGCGTGCTGGCCATCAACGACGACGCGGTGACCATCAAGCAGGTCGAGATCGAGATCATCGACCGGGCCTGGGACGAGGGCTGGGTGCGCCCCATCGTGGCCGAGGTGCCCACCGGCAAGAAGGTCGCCGTGGTCGGGTCGGGCCCGGCGGGGCTAGCCGCGGCGCAGCAGCTGACCCGGGTCGGGCACGACGTGGTGGTCTACGAGCGCGCGGACCGCATCGGCGGCCTGCTGCGCTACGGCATCCCCGAGTTCAAGATGGCCAAACACCGGCTGGACCGGCGCCTGGACCAGATGCGCGCCGAGGGCACGGAGTTCCGGGCCGGCGTCGACGTCGGGGTGGATCTTGATGTTGCCGAGCTACGGTCCGGCTTCGATGCGGTGGTGCTCGCCGGTGGGGCCACCGCGTGGCGGGACCTGCCGGTGCCCGGCCGCGAGCTGACCGGTATCTACCAGGCGATGGAGTACCTGCCACCGTCGAACCGGGTGCAGGAGGGTGACCTGACGCAGTCGCCGATCGACGCTGCTGGCAAACACGTGGTGATCATCGGTGGGGGCGACACCGGAGCCGACTGCCTGGGCACCGCGCACCGCCAGGGTGCGGCCTCAATCACTCAGCTCGAGATCCTGCCCCTGCCGCCGCAGCTGCGCCCGGAATCCCAGCCATGGCCCACCTACCCGATGATCTACCGGGTGTCCTCGGCCCACGAGGAAGGCGGCGACCGGCTGTTCTCGGTGAGCACCCAGCAGTTCCTCAGCGACGCCGACGGGCGGGTGCGCGCCCTGCGGCTGATCGAGGTGGTCTTCGAGGGCGGCAAGTTCGTCCCCCTGCCCGGCACCGAGCACGACCTGCCCTGCGATCTCGTGCTGCTGGCGATGGGCTTCGTCGGCCCGGAGAAGGGCAAGCTGCTTGACGGTCTGGGCGTCGAGTACGACCCCCGCGGCAACGTCGCCCGCGACAGTTGTTTCATGACCACCGCGCCGGGCGTGTTCGTCGCCGGCGACATGGGCCGCGGCCAGTCGCTGATCGTCTGGGCCATCGCCGAAGGCCGCGCCGCCGCCGCCGGCGTCGACCGCTACCTCACCGGCCGCGACGTCCTCCCCGCCCCCATCGCCCCCACAGAGCGCCCCATCTCGTGACCAGCCACACCGTTGTCGAGCCATGGGTGTCGCCGAGTTCGACACCCATGGCTGTTGGTTCGGGCCGAACAGCTCTGTAGTCGAACTCGGCGACACTACGGTGAGTGAGCGGGGTAGCTGACCGGCTTTGCCCGCTGCTCCGGCGGCCGCGGCGAGAACCATACCGACGTCTTTCGTCGGCGACGTGGAACGTCGATAACGTTGAGAGTCGATTACCCGGCGGCGTATCTACCGCATCGCCGACAACCTTCTGGCGTTCTACCTCAACGTCCTCACCGGTTACCGGACCGAGATCGAAGCGGGCCTGGGACCAACGGTCCTGCCGGTGCTGCTCGACTCCCTGGATGATCACCAAGGAGGGCGGTGGGAAGCCGCGTTTCGGCAGCAGGTGCGCCGGCTCGCCGCCAGCGGCGGATTCGGTGGGCGGATCGTCGCAGTGGGACCGTTCTGGACCGCCGATGGCCACAACGAGATCCACGTCGTGGCGCTGTCGGGGCGGGCCCGCACCCCGGTACTGGTCGGGGAGGCGAAGTGGGCGCGGGAGGTCTCGGCGCCCCGGCTGGTCGCCGAGCTGTACCGCAAGGCGGCGGCGCTGCCGGGCGCACCGCACGAGCTGCGTCTGGCGATCTGCGCCCGCGAACGGGTCATCAACCTGCCGGAGGACGTGATCGCCATCACCGCCGAGGACATGTTCTCCTGAGGCCTGCGCAGGGCCACTCGACTGGCGGTTCGTCCCCGAGGCTACTACTGACGGTGACCTGATGACGTCGGATGACGTCGGCACTTGAAATTTACTTGAAAGAACATTACCGTCTACTTGGTTGACATGAAACCTTGAAGCCGGCTGGAGAGGGGTATGGACGGCGCTGAGGTCGGTGAGGTGCTCGACAGGCTCCGCCGGCTGGACGGAGAGCCATCGAGCGTCGAGGTCAAGATGGCAGTCTGTGGACTCCCGAAGACCGTGGTGGAGACGGTGTCAGCATTCTCGAACACAAACGGTGGCTTGATCATCCTCGGTGTGGACGAGAGCATTGGGCTCAATCCAGTCCAGCTCCCTGATCCCGCGAGACTCCGCGATAATCTTGTCTCGGCGGTCAGCGATCAGCTCGAACCAGGTATCCGTCTCGGTGTGGACCTGGTCGAGGTCAGCGGCACGGTCCTCGTTGTGGCCAAGATCGATCCCCTGCCTTCAGATCAGCGGCCATGTTACGTAAAGAGTCGAGGCATCTCGACCGGCTCATTCGTCCGGGCCGGCGACGGTGACCGGCGAATGACTCAGGCAGAGATCGGCCTGGCCATCGCCAATCGGGGACAGCCCCGTTACGACATCGAACCGGTTCCCGAGGCTAGCCCTGAGGATCTCGACGGTGCCGCCTTGACCCGAACGCTTGCTCGGGTGCGTGACACCAGTCGATCACTCCGTGATGTCGACGACGAGACAGCGTTGCGGCGGATCCAGGTGTTAGTAGCCCACGAGAACGGCAAGATCGTGCCCTCCGTCGCTGGCATTCTCACGTTTGGAGTGTTCCCGCAGCAGTTCTTCCCCCAGCTCACCATCTCCTTGGTCGTCATTCCGGAAGTCGAGAGCCATGGGATGGACGCACCGCGGTTCGACGACAATCCGGTGATCCGGGGCGCGATCCCGGATCTTGTTGCAGAAACGGCTTCGGCGCTGCGGCGGCATATGAGCGTGCGCGGCTACGTGAACGGTGCCGGGCGCCGGGAACAGCTCGATTACCCGTTGGAGGCGGTGCGGGAAGCGATCGTCAATGCGGTCCTGCACCGCGACTACAGCCCCGTGACACGGGGCACGCAGATCCAGATCGAGCTCTACCCGAGCCGGCTTGTCGTCCGCAGCCCGGGCTCGTTGTACGGTCCGGTACGCGTCGAGGATCTCGGTACCGAGGGCGTGACCTCGTCACGTAACGGCTACCTGGCCAACCTGCTCGCCGACACCTACCTCCCGCGCAGCGACCGGCTGGTGGCCGAGAACCGGGCGTCCGGCATTCCGGCGATGATCCGAGAGCTACGCAGATCAGGCCTCGACCGGCCGATCTTCAGGAGTCTTCCGAGCCGCTTCGAGGTGGAGTTCCGCAGATCGCCGGCGGTCGAGTCTCCGGTGATCGCGTGGGCCGATCCGCCCGGCACCACCAGAGAGGTCATTGCAACGGAACTCCGCCGGACCAGACGAGCCACGGCCGCCCAGCTGGTGACGGTTGCCGGCCGTTCACGCGCTGCGGTCCTCACCGCCCTAAGAAGCCTGATCGCAGAAGGCGTCGTCGCGGCTGAAGGAGATCCCAAGAGCCCGCAACGTGCATACCGTTGGGTGGGAAGCAGCTAGTTTGATTCTCCTGGCGTCCGGCTCAGGTTGAGCGGGGCGGGCGGGTGGCCGTGGCCAATACTTCGAGGTCGACATCGAGGTCGAACGGGTAGTCGAGCCGCAGCCGCTCGCCTGCGGCCACCCGCCGCACCGGCACGTAGCGGCCCCGACGCAGCCCGAAGACGACCGCCGTCGGCGGCGCGGATCCGAGTTCGATGAGCAGATAGCTCGGGATAGCGGCCTGGGCGTAAAGCTCAGACTTCACTACCCGATCGATCACTGCGTTGCCCGGGCTGGTGATCTCCACGACCAGCGCGACGTCGGCAGGATCAGCGACCGTGCGATCCACCCCGGGGGTGTTCACCACCGCCAGATCCGGGATGAGGATCCTTCCGGGGGCCACCCGGACGTTGATCGCCTCCAGCACCTCGAAGCCCTCGGGCGCAGCTGCCGAGAGCGCGAACCAGAGCTGGGAGGACAGCCGCTGGTGCCGGTAGCCGGCGCTGGGGCTCACCAGCAGGCTCCCGTCCAGCAGCTCGATCCGTCGCCGGTCCGCGGGCAGGGCGAGATAGTCCTGCTCGGTCCACGGGCCGACGTGATCCAACACCTCGGGGACAGGCGCGGCCATAATCTCCTCACCTCCGCACTGCTTTGTCCGACCATGGTTGCATCCTGACGGTGCACTCCGACAGTTCTGGACGTCTTAAGACCTGCCTCAGGTGGTGACCAGCACCAGATCCGTCCCCCGGCGTGGAGCCCACCAGCGCACCACCCGGTCCAGGCTGGTATCGATCACTCCAGCACTGGACTCCTCGTCGCTCGACACGATGAAGGCCCGCCCGCCGGGAAGCGCGAGCACCCATGCCGTCACGCCCTCGTCCGGGTCGTCCAGGCCGTAGACGGTCGGGATCGCGGGCAAGGTGACGCAGCGCAGGACCTCGGCATGATCAGGCCGCTGCCTCGCAGACTCCGGACGGTGCTCCGCCATCGGTAGCTCCCTCTTCAGTGCATGACCTGGTCGGTAACATGACCCATGTTCCAGCATGTTCACTATTTTCGCAAGTTTGAGATCTATTTATCTTGGCGCCAACGCGGCCTGTGCGTCGGGTCCGAGGTCGACGAGTAGCTCTTGGCTTTGAACAGAGCGGCGAACGCGCCGGAACCGTGCCGGGCAGCCAACCACGAGGACAACGGCGCGAGCCTGCCGCCGATCATGCTCGTGAGGATGAGCGAGTGGAGCTGATCCGCCTCACATCGCGCGACTTCGCGGAGGAACACCTCGTAGCGGACACCTACTCCGCGGGCATACGCGGCCAGATTCCGCAGGTATGACCTGGCGGCGGGGTTTGCCTCATATGTCCAGCGCGGATTCTGAAGTGCGCAGAGATCGACAGAGTCGAGGAGACCGGTCTCATCGCGGAACGCGAAGTAGTCCACGCCGCTCGGCGGGTGGCGTATCAAGGCCTCGATCCCCGCCTCCCGCGCGACCGATCGAGCCTCCCGGTCGGTCGCCCCTTCCATGACGACACCGAGATTGCGGGTCGCCGTCGCGCCGTCGCCATCCTGTGCGGAGTAGGTGCGCCCGTCGGGCCGCCGGAAGTTGATCCCGTATCGGATCCGGTCCACGCCCTCGCCAGCCTCCGGCAGGGAGTAGCGCCGGTAGGAACCGTAGTGCAGGCAGTCGTGCGCGTAAGACCGCAGCAAGTCAAGGGCTGCGAGCTCGGGTATCCAGGGTATCTTTCCGCTGAGATCGCCGTACGCCGTGATGACCGCTGCAGCTTGCAGGTGACGGTAGCCCTGTCCGGGGCGATGGAAACCGCCGAACACCGGGTCCGGTGACAAGGAGTGCGTGCCGACCCACACTCTCTCGGGTGGCAGGAGACGGTGCAGGCCGAGAGCTGAGTAGCGGCGACTGATGATGTCCCAGCCTGCCTGGACGACGTCCTGGTCGATCAGTGGGGATCGGAGAACGTCGGTCATCCGGCTGAATGAGATGTCAGGGTGGTGGTCGTGCAGACGGGGCGCAGAACGTAGCGCGGCGAGCCGGTGGAAGATCTGTTTCTTCGTGTCAGCGGCGCCTCGCAGGGTTTCGTTCGGCGTCAGGACGTTCATCCGTTGTCTCCGAGGTCTTGGCGCCGTCGATGCACCAGGCGGAGTTGGCCTCGATGAGTTGCCGGTGGGCGGGCAGAAGTCCGGCCGGCAGTTCGGCAAGGGGGAACCATTTGGCTTCCAGGACTTCCAGCGGGTCGAGTCTCAGCTCGCCGCCGACGAACCGCGCCGCGTAGGCGACTTCGATTCGGAGTTGGTAGCCGCTGGTCAGTTGCATGAGTGGGCCGACGATGACGTCGAGGCCGGTCTCCTCCTTGACCTCGCGGACGATGGTGGCTTCGAACGTTTCCCGTCGTTTCGCGTAGCCCGTCGGCAGTCCCCACTGGTGTTTCGGTGGCCAGAGCCGGTGCCGCAACAGGAGGACGCGCCCGGCGTCGTCCCGCACGAGACCAGTGATACCCGCGATGAATTGGGCATGGGCGACCCAGAGGATCCACCACTGGACCGGGCCGCGCAGCGCCCGCCAGATCCGTGCGATCAAGCGCGACATCCCGACTCCTTGCGTTGTGACCGCCGACGAGATGCCGGACGGGTTGCCAATCCGGGACGGTAGCGCGAGGCCAAGACGCCGGCAGGTCGACGCGGCAGGATGTCCCGGGCGATGCGCCGTCATCGATTACTCTCTGTTCGGCGCATGGTGAACTCGATAACATGGCGATACACCTCGCATCCGATGCACTCTCTCAAGTCTGAGATCTCACGGCCGTGGTGACAACCGGTTTTGTTCGGTAGCACGAGGGTTGAGAGGATGATCGCCGTGCCGAAGAGGAAACCGGGGCCGACGCTGCGGGCGCAGTGGTTGGGTCAGCAGTTGCGGGCGCTGCGCGAGTCGACTGGGATGACGCTGCGGCAGGCGGGTGATTACCTGCAGCGCGACCCCTCGATGGTCAGCCGGTTCGAGACCGCCGAGTACCCGATTCGCCGGGGCGACGTGCTCGCGCTGCTGGACCTGTACCACGTCTCCGAGGAGCGCACCCGCGACGGATTGTTGCAGCTCTCCGACGACGTGTGGCGCAAGGGCTGGTGGGACAGCTACGTCAACACCGTCGACCGCCAGTACATCGATATGCCGTGGCTGGAGGCCCGCGCCGAGCGGCTGCGGACCTACGAGGCGATGCTGGTGCCAGGGCTGCTGCAGACCCGGGAATACGCCGAGGTGCTGATCCGCAATGTGGCGCCAGCCGACACGCCCGAGGAGCAGGTCGGGAGAATGATCCAGCTGCGGATGACCCGGCAGCAGGTACTCGACGGCGAGACACCGGTCAGCTTCACCGCCGTGGTGGACGAATCGGTGTTGCGCCGGGTAATCGGCAACCTGGAGGTGATGCGCGGCCAGCTCGCCAAGCTGCTCGACATGACCGAGCGGCCCAACGTCGAGATCCGGGTGCTCCCGCTGCGCCGCGGCGCACATGCCGGCCTGGACGGTGCGTTCTGGCTCTTCGAGATGGCCGACCCCTACCCCGATGTGGCCTATGTGGACAACCTCGCCGGTGCGGTGTACGTCGAGGAGGACGCGGCGGTGGACCGCTTCCGGCAGGCGTACCATCAGCTCAGCGCCATGGCGCTCGGGGGAAAGGAGTCGGCCGCGCTGATCGCGGCCACGGCGAAGGAGCTGTAATGGGTACGACCAGCGGACCCGCTGCGGTGGGCCGCGAGGAACTGGCGACTGTCGGCTGGCACATCAGCAGCCGGAGTCAGAGCAACGGCGGGAGCTGTGTGGAGGCTGGGCCGTTGCGCGACGGCTCTGGCCGGGTCGCGGTGCGCCACAGCAAACACCCGCACGGCGGGGTGATCGTCTACACCCGCGCCGAGTGGGAAGCGTTCACCGTCGGCGTCCGGCTCGGCGAGTTCGACTTCCCCACCGATTGACCTGACCGGATGGCGATAGGATCGTCAGCCCGCGTCCCACACGGCTAGCTCGAGATGCTTGCGGATCCGGTCGTCTTTGGTCAGCAGCGTCTCGTTCTCGGCGAGGGCCTGCGCCGCGATCAGCCGGTCGAACGGATCCCTGGTCCACGCCAGCCCGATCGCAGCGTCGACTACAGCTCGCAACGGCGCCCCGGACACGGTCAGGCCGACCTTGGCCCTGAGCTCCGGTAGCACGAAGCCCGGCGGTTTCGAGGTCCGGCCGATCTCGTGGAGGTACGCCAGCTCCAGTTCGACGATCGGCGAGATGACCAGCGGCTCGCTGTCGAGACGGCGTCGCACCGCCGCTGGCAGAAGGTGGGTATGGCCTTCGAACAACCACGCCACGACATGGGTATCCAGGTGCATCAGAGCGGGCCCGGATCCCAGTGCCCTGACCAGTCCGTGTCCACCAAATCTTCCGGATCGCCGACGATGTAACCCGGGTGCGGGACGAGCCTGGCCAGCTTCGACGGCTGCTCATCGGCGACGATTCGCAGGACCCGTCCCTTGCGATGGATCTCCAGTGGAACACCCGTTTCCAGCACCTCATCAAGAAGCCGGTAGATATCTGCCCGCAGCTGTGACGCCGTCACTTCCATGACGCTCCTCCTCGATCGTACGATAGCAGGATAACGCACGTACGATGCGCGCACCAACGACCACTTCGTAGACGACCTCGCCGTTCAGGTTGGGCCCGTCACCGTGGGAGACTGACCGTGACGTGAGGAGCTCGAGGTGACCGCCCTTCGCCAGCCACTGGCTCAGCTGTTGACGGTGGCGGAGTACGCCGAGCTAGGCGAGCCCGAGTCGGGCTACACCGAGTTGTTGGAAGGCCGCCTGCTGATATCGCCGAGCCCGGTTCCCGATCACAACGTCGCCGCGGCGGAGTTGCTGGTGCGGCTGCGCCCACAGTTGCCGGATCACCTCGAGGTGATCCTGGACGTCGACGTCGACCTTCAGCTCGTCGAACCCGATCAGCCGGGGTTCTCCCGCCGGCCGGACCTCATGATCGTCCAGCAAGGTGCCCGTCGACGGGTTCGCCATGAGGGCGGGATGATCCGGGCCGCCGAAGTGCTGGTCGTGGTCGAGATCGTCTCGCCCGGCTCCCGTCGCACCGACCACGTGGCCAAGCGCAGCGAGTACGCCGATGCCGGCATCCCGCACTACTGGATCGTGGACCTCGACGATCCGGTGTCGCTGCTCGACTGCCACCTCGCCGAGGGGTTCGGCTACTCCGACGGCGGCAGCATCACCGGCGTCTTCACCACCACCGAGCCGTTCGGAGTCCACCTGCGGCTGGGCCAGCTGTTCTGATCTGGCCGCCGGCTATGACGCACATGCGGCAGACTTGGTGGCGTGAGCACTCCGTCGGAGCGGATCTTCGCACAGCTCGAGGATGGCGATGGCACCGAGCTGCGCGATTTCCTGCCGCCGCGGGCCCGGAATCCGATGACTCTGGCCCGAGCGGCAGACCGGATCGCGGGTGGCCTCACGCTACGGGAAGCGGTGGCCGACTTCGTTGACGATCTTCGGTGGGCCCGGGACGATGATGACGTCGTGCAGCGGATCGCCGAGCGGCCGCGCGACCTCGATCAGCGCGCTGACGCCTACCTCGGCGCGCTGGCCGAGCATGTCGCCGCCCACCGCGGGCTCACCACGCCACCCTGGGCGGGCGAGCCCGGCCGGTTCCTGCCCCGGATCTGGTGGCCGCCCTACCCCGGACTATGGGCGCGCGCCATCGTGGAATCTCCCGCGGCGTTTCGCCGCCGGGGGATCCTGCTCGGCGCCGGCATGCTGAACCGGGTGTAGCGGATGCGCCGAGACGAGATCCTGGCGGCCCTTGCCGCGCTGGGGGCTGATCTGACCGAACGTGGGCTGGTGGCCGATCTTTATGTGGTCGGTGGGGCTGCCATTGCTCTGGCGTATGACGAAGTGTCTCGCACACCGCCTCGGGGAGGACGTCGTACTGCTCGCGGGTCAACTCGGGCTGGATACCGCCGACCAGGTGCTCGATCTCGTCGAGCAGGTTGGTCACCGGCGGTTGCTCACACCGCAGGTCGAGCTCTTCGTCAGATCCGTCCTGGACGGCACCGATCCGCCCGACCTAGGACCTCATCGCTAAGACTGTGACGTGGTCAGATCCACTGCCAGCATGATCGGGGTGCCCATACGAGTGCGTCCAAGGTCGGATAGATCATCGAAAGGCGGCCCTACGGTCGTTCATGATCACCGTTTCGGAAGAATGAGCCGCGCTGACCGCGGCTCATTCTTCCAGGATGGCGATCATGGTCCGGATAAGCGGCGTACTGACAGCACCGAACGTCACTCACAGGCCTTGGTAGCGGGGTTGGGACGAGTTGTCGATGACAACTTCCTTGCCCACGCCGGGGCCGAGCTTGTTACAGCTGATCTTGGATCCGGTGGATTCGTTGATCAGATTGAAGGCTTTTCGGACCCTGCCTTCAATGTCGTTGCTCATGAGGGTGAGGTTCTGCACGTCATCGATGTGCACCGCCTGGGAGGCGTGCGCGTCGCAGTAGTTGTTGGAGAAGACGAGACCGGACGATTCACCCTTCCCGCTTCCGTTTCCTGCCGTACTATGCGGTCCTTGGGCGATCAAGCATTGGTTGTCGACTTTGTCGCAGCGATTCCCGTTGATCAGAACATTGTGACTGCTAGGCGTGGTCGTGGCGAATGTCTGCATGCAGTCGGCATGCGCTCCGTGCGTGTTGGTGATGTTGCTGATCTGGTTGTGCAGAATCTTGATTCCATCACCGAAAAAACGTATGCCATCGTAGTCGCCACCCGTCGGATGGTCTATCGAGGTGTCTTGCAGAGTAAGGTTAGCGCCTTTGAGCTGGACACCGGGAGCGGCGGCGCCGATGACGTTGAAGCCCTGGACGATGACATTACTGGCGGTGACCCTGATTCCTTTCACCGGTGTGCCGAGTTCACCTGGGCCGCGCTGGTGACGTTAAGCGTGCACGTCACGGCCGTGACCGGACGGACCCCGGCGGTCCCGTCGGGGCCACACGCCGAGTTGCTGGCCGCCGGGGTCGGCAGCGGGGACGGGGCCGCCCCGGCGGGCGTGGAAGTTGGTGATGGCGAGGGAGCCGGCTGCTCCGCGGTCCGGCAGGGATGATCGGGCGGCGCCGGGCTCGGCGTGGTGCCTGGCGCGTCATCGGACCTATCCGTTACGTGGCGCTGCCGGAACGACCGTTGGGGCCTTGCCATTGCTTCGCGGTCAGTGAAGCTCATGGCGTTGTCCGGTGGCGCCACCTGACCGGGCTGGGCAGCGGGGGGATCCGCGGGGGTCTCTGCCATGGACGTGGTCACTCCCAGCACACCCGCCAGCACGGCAAGCAGCGTCGCCACCAAGCGGGTATACCTCACGAATAGCCGTCCTTCACTCGACCTGCGTGCCACTCGGGTGAGTGACATAGGCCGGTGAGGCTGCCTTCGGGACATGAACGCGAGAAGTCCGTCAGCCAGCGACGGGATTGCGGCGCGCCCCACAGGGGACGGCCTTTGCGCGTCGTGCGCTACGAGTCGCGCAGCGCCAGATCTGCGAGTAACAGGGCGTGGTCACTGCCGGCGGCCGCGGACTCCTCAGGCAGAAGTTGGACGTCGAGTACCTCTAGTTCGCGAGTACCCCACAGGTGATCGTTATCTGCGCTGAGCACCCGGTTGAGATGGTGCACCGGTCCCGGTCCCAGCAGTGGGTCCGCGCCCTCGGGCAAGGATGGACCCGCGTCGATGCCGAACACGACGGGACCCGACACTCCGGCGAGCCACTTGGCGATCCCGACGTGAAACGCGTGCTGCAGCGACGCCGCGGGCGGCCCGGAGGGCTGCCGGCCATGGAAGCTGCACATGGTCAGCATGTCGCCGGTGGACAGCGCGACCTGGGCCGTCACCGTCCGCCAGAGGAACCCGGGCAGCACCGGCTCGCGGACGTCGAACGGCGCTGCGTCCAGGACGCGGGAATCCAGCAGCGCGGTGGTCGGGGCACCGAGGATGGCGCAACCCAGCCGAAACTCGCTGGCCCGCGGGGTGCACAGATCGGTGGACAGCGCGCCCCAGGCGAATTGCCTGGTCTTGCGGTGCAGCCGCTCATGTGCCGACGGATGTGGCAGCAGCGCGCGGTAGACCGGGCGGCCGATCTCCTGGAGCAGCGCGAAATCAGGCTGCAACTGGCGGAGCAGCTCGACCTTGGCGTCCAGCAGCCCGGTCGGGCGGGAGTCGACGTTCCAGCTCACCACCCGGATACGTACCGCCATTACTGCTCCGCATTTCGGGCGCGGTACTCGTCAATCCGGTAGATCTCGGGGACGAACCCCCACACCGATCCCAACTTGCCGGGCTCGAAATCCTCGTTGACCCGTTTGCGGTAGGCCGTGTCGAGAATCGGGCGCTCGTCGGTGCCCTGGCTCATCGCCAGGCACGGCGGCCGGTAAGCACAGCCCGAGCAGTTCTCCCAGGACGCATTTGGGTAGATCCGCACCCCCGGATCGGTCATATCCCGCATTTCCAGCGCCACGGCGGTGCCCCGCCGCTCGATTTCCAGCTCGGCTCTGGGGATATGCGTGCGGCGGAACGATTCGGTGCTGCGCTGCGTGGTGATCCCACCGGCCCCGGGTATCGCCCGGACCTTCACCTCGGGCTTGCCTCCGCTGGGCGTGGCCATCCGCAGCTCGTTGTAGATGGTGCCCTCGAGCTTGGCGAGAAAGCTGAGCTGCCACGCCCAGCTCCGGGTCAGGGCCTGCTCGTCGAGCCGCAACTCGTCGAGCTCCGGCCACTGCGCACCGGTCACGATCCGGTGCTCGACCAGCCAGTACAGCTCGTGGTCGTCGATCACCGACAAGTCGATCCGCACCCGGTACTGCAGCGGCCGGCCTTCCGGGGTGATAAGTCCCCGATCCGCGTCGGCTGGGTCCGGCAAACTGATGTCGAACTGCGAGGAGACTCCGATCGGGGTGAAGCGATCGACCTCGCGGGCCCACTCGAAGTAGCGCGCCAGGATGCCGGTACCCAGCTCCAGGTGCTGCTCCCAGTCCTGGACCTGCTCGGCGGACAGCTCCCCGGCGCGCGCGTAGGCGTCGCGCTGGCGGCGCATCGACTTCTCCAGACCGGCCACCGCCAGCGGGCACACGATCGCCCGGTTCCAGTCCCACATGCCGGGGAAGTAATAGACGTCCAGCGCGTCGTGGATCGCCTCACCGAAGTCGAAGACCCGCGCCGGCGCGATCGGCTCGTAGTTCTGCCGCTCCCGCGCCCCGAGATCCCAGGCCCTCCGGCACCGCCGGAACAACCCGCTCTCCCACGGCCTGGCCACATAGTTCACGCTCACGGCCACCTCCGCACCGCCCGCCTGCGAAATCCGAGGGTACCGCGATACTGTGACATTCATCGAGGGCAGACATCTGTATACCATGGTATGCTGATCTGCATGCGGACGACGCTTAACCTTGCCGACGGGCTGGCGGAGCAGGCCAAGGCACATGCGGCGGCGAGCGGGCAGACTCTGACCAGCCTGGTCGAGGAGGGCCTGCGGCTCGTGCTGCAACAGCACGACATCCCGTACCCCGCTGAGCCGGAACCACTGCCCGCCTATGGGCACCAGGCGGGCCGCATCCTCGTTGACCTCGCCGATCGCGACGCAGTGGGGGCGATCCTCGACGAAGACCGGCTAGCGTGATCCTGCCGGACGTGAACGTCCTGGTGTACGCGTTCCGCCGCGAGGCCGAGCATCATCAGCGATACGCGACCTGGCTGAGCCATCTGATCGCGGGCGCCGACGAGCTAGCGTTGCACGACATCGTGCTCGCCGGGGTCGCTCGACTCGTCACCAATCCACGAATCTTCGCCGACCCAGCCCCGATGTCGGTAACACTCGAGTTCCTCGCGCGAATTCGGGGCGCTCGACGGGCCCGCTGGCTGCCCTCAGGTAACGCGGCGTGGACCCAGTTCGAGCGATTGGTGGACCAAGACCGTGGGCTGCGGGCGAACCTCGTACCTGACGCGTTGCTGGCCGCGCTGGCCCGCACTCACGGCTGCCAGATCGCGACCGCCGATCGCGGCTTCGCCCGGTTCCCCGGCGTACGCACCTTCGACCCCGCGGTAACCAGTGACTCGGTGCCTACCCGACGCCCAGGTGGCGGGCTATGAGCATGCGCTGGATCTCGCTGGTGCCTTCGCCGATCTCCAGGACCTTGGCGTCGCGGTAGAAGCGGGCTACCGGGTAGTCGTTCATGAAGCCGTAGCCGCCGAAGACCTGGGTGGCGTCCCGGGCGTTGTCCATCGCGGCGTTGGAGGAGACGAGCTTGGCGATGGCGGCCTCTTTCTTGAACGGCTGGCCGCGGAGCATCTTCGCGGCGGCGTGGTAATAGGTCAGGCGGGCGGTGTGCGCCCGGGCCTCCATATCGGCGATCTTGAACTGGATCGCCTGGTAGCTGCCGATGGCGTGGCCGAAAGCGTGCCGCTGGCGGGCGTAGGCCACGCACTCGTCGATGCATCCCTGGGCCAGGCCGACGCCCAGCGCGGCGATCGCGATGCGGCCCTCGTCGAGGATGGACAGGAACTGCGCGTAGCCCCGGCCCCGCGCACCGAGCAGGTTATCCACCGGCACCCGGCAGTCGTCGAAGAACAGCGCCCGGGTATCCGAGCATTTCCAGCCGACCTTGGAGTAGTTCTCCGAAGTCGTGCAGCCGGGGTGACCGGCGGGCACCATGATGGTGGAGATCTCCTTGCGACCGCCGCTGACCCCGGTGATCGCGGTGACGGTGACCACCGAGGTGATGTCGGTGCCCGAATTGGTGATGAATGCCTTGGACCCGTTGATCACCCACTCGTCGCCGTCGCACCGGGCAGTGGTGCGGGTGGCGCCCGCGTCCGAGCCCCCACCAGGCTCGGTGAGCCCGAAGGCCCCCAGCCGCTGCCCGCTGCACAGCTGCGGGAGCCAGCGCTGTTTCTGCTCCTCGGTCCCGAACCGGAAGATCGGCATCGCGCCGAGCGACACGCTGTCCTCCAGCGTGATTGCCACCGACGAGTCGACCCGGGCCAGTTCCTCCAGCGCCAGACACAGCGCGAAATAGTCACCGCCCATCCCCCCGTATTCCTCAGGGAAGGGCAGCCCGAACAATCCCATCGCGCCCATCTTCGCCACCAACGCGTAGGGGAACGTCCCGTGCTCGTAGAGATCGGCAATCACCGGGGCGATTTCCTTACGAGCGAACTCTTCGACGGTGGCCCGCAGCTCCGCGTGCTCTTCGCTCAGCTCCATGGCGGCCTCCCTGTTGATAACCCGTGAGTGGCAATAGGAGCTCTGGCTCGCATCGCCACTCACGGGTCAACGACCAGTAGCACGGCGTTGCGCTCGACGGTGGTGCCGGGGCGGGCGCGGAGGTCGCGGACCACACCGGTGATCGGGGCGGTGAGCACGTGCTCCATTTTCATCGCCTCAAGCACGAGCAGCCGGGCGCCCGCGGTGACCTGCTGACCCTCGGCGACGTCGACGACGGTGATTGTGCCGGGCATGGGAGCGTGCACCGCCCCGCCTGCGGCTGCTTCGGTGCGCCGGGCGCCGTCGAGGGGCTCGCGCAGTTCCCAGCTGTGCCCGTCGCGGCCCAGCCAGACCACGGCGCCGTCGACCGCGCAGCTGTAGCGGCGGGTGATCCGGTCAAGGGTGACAACCAGGTCCCCGTCGTCCCACCGGGCCGACGCGCGAATCGGGGCTGCCTCGCCGACGATGAGCTCGGCGTTGGCGGCCCGGCCCCGTGTTCTGATCTCGACCGGGTGGAGACCGCTGGCCTGCACCCGCCACCAGGTCCAGACGGGCTCGCCGACCCGCCAGCCACCGGGCAGCGCAAACGGATCCACTACCGGCCCGGTGGGTTCCAGTGCCAGCAGCGCGCGCAAGGCGGCCGCGGCGAGCTCCGGCTCCGGCGGTTGCGCACCGGGCGCCTTCCGGCGCGCCACCAGCCCGGTGTCCAGCCGTCCGGCCTGCACGTCGGCGTCGGCGAGCAGGCCGCGCAGGAACGCCACGTTGGTGCCCAGGCCCAGGATGCTGGTCTGCGCCAACGCGGCGTCCAACCGGCGCAGCGCGGTGTCCCGGTCCGGGCCGTGCGCGATGACCTTGGCCAGCAGCGGGTCGTAATCGCTGCCCACGGTGTCACCCGCCGCGAGCCCGGAGTCCACCCGGATACCGGGCCCGGCGGGTTCACGCAGCTCCAGGACCCGCCCTCCGGTGGGCAAGAAACCGCTGGCGGGGTCCTCGGCATAGATCCGCGCCTCGACAGCATGCCCGTCGACGCCGACGTCATCCTGGGTGAACCCCAACGGCTCGCCGGCGGCCACCCGCAGTTGCCATTCGACCAGGTCCAGCCCGGTGATCAGCTCGGTGACCGGGTGCTCGACCTGCAGCCGGGTGTTCATCTCCAGGAAGAAGAACTGGTCGGGCGCATCGGCTGGCACGAGGAACTCCACGGTGCCCGCGCCGGTGTATCCCACGGCCTTGGCGACGTCGACCGCTGCGTTGCCCATCCGGTCCCGGGTCGGCGGGTCCAGCACCGTCGACGGCGCCTCCTCGATGATCTTCTGGTGCCGCCGTTGCAGGCTGCACTCGCGCTCGCCGAGGTGCACCATCGCGCCGTGCGCGTCGGCCAACACCTGGATCTCGATGTGCCGTGGGGTGGCGATCAGTCGCTCGACGAGCAGGGTGTCGTCCCCGAAGGCACCCCGGGCCACGCGGCGGGCAGCGGCGATGGCCTCGGGCAGATCCTGCGCGCGGTGCACCACCCGCATGCCCTTGCCCCCACCGCCGGCGGACGGCTTGAGCAGCACCGGGTACCCGATCGCGGCCGCCGCGGCGGCCAACGCGCCGTCATCGGAACCGTCCGCGCCGTCGCTGCCAGGCACTACCGGAACACCCGCTGCCGCCACGGTCGCCTTGGCCCGGATCTTGTCGCCCATCGTCTCGATCGCGCCGGCAGGTGGGCCGACGAAAACCAGACCGGCGTCCGCGCAGGCTCGGGCGAAGGCGGCGTTCTCCGAGAGGAACCCGTAGCCGGGGTGCACGGCTTGGGCGCCGGTGCGTGCGGCGGCGTCCAGGATCCGGTCCAGCGACAGGTAGCTCTGCGCCGCCGGCGCAGGGCCGAGCCGGACGGCGACATCAGCGTCGCGCACGTGCCGAGCGCCGGCGTCGGCGTCGCTGTACACCGCGACCGAGCGGATGCTCATCGCGCGCAGGGTGCGGATCACCCGGATGGCGATCTCGCCGCGGTTGGCCACCAGGACGGTGTGGAACATGGCGCTCACATCCGGAACAGGCCGAAGCCGGGCGGTGCCAGCGGCGCGTTGGCGCACGCGGACAGCGCCAGCCCGAGCACCATCCGGGTGTCGGCCGGGTCGATCACGCCGTCGTCCCACACCCGGGCCGTCGAGTAGTAGGGGTGGCCTTGCTGCTCGTATTGGGCCCGGATGCGGTCCTTGAAGGCCACCTCCGGTTCGGGGTCGCCGGCACGGCGGACCGTGGCCAGCACCATCGCCGCCTGCTCGCCACCCATCACCGAGATCCGCGCATTGGGCCACATGAACAGGAACCGCGGTGAATAGGCCCGGCCGCACATCGAGTAATTCCCCGCGCCGAATGATCCGCCGATGATGACGGTCAGCTTCGGCACCCGCGTAGTCGCGACCGCGGTGACCATTTTGGCTCCGTGTTTGGCGATCCCACCGGCCTCGTACTCCCGGCCCACCATGAAACCGGAGATATTCTGCAGGAACACCAGCGGAATGCCCCGCTGGTCGCACAGTTCGATGAAATGCGTGCCCTTGAGTGCCGACTCGCTGAACAGGATCCCGTTGTTGGCCACGATGCCCACCGGGTGGCCGTGCAGCCGGGCGAAACCGGTGACCAGCGTCGTGCCGTATTCGGCCTTGAACTCCGACAAACGGCTGCCGTCGACGGTCCGGGCGATCACCTCGCGGACGTCGTAAGCGGTGCGGGAGTCCACCGGCACCACATCGTAAATCCCGTCGACCCCGGGCTCTTCGGTGGCGATCACCTCCCACGGCCGGGGCGGGCGGGGCCCCAAGGTGCTGACGATGGAGCGGACGATCCGCAGCGCGTGCGCGTCGTCGTCGGCGAGGTGGTCGGTGACCCCGGAGACGCGGGAATGCAGCACTGCACCACCGAGTTCCTCGGCGGTCACCACCTCGCCGGTAGCGGCCGCCACCAGCGGCGGGCCACCGAGGAAGATCGTGCCCTGGTTGCGGACGATCACCGCCTCGTCGCTCATCGCCGGCAGGTAAGCGCCGCCCGCGGTGCACGAGCCCAGCACCGCCGCGATCTGCGGGATCCCGCAGGCAGACATCGTCGCCTGATTGTAGAAGATCCGGCCGAAATGTTCCCGGTCGGGGAAGATCTGATCCTGTTCGGGCAGGTAGGCCCCGCCGGAGTCGACGAGGTAGATACACGGCAGACGGTTGTGCAGCGCCACCTCCTGGGCGCGCAGGTGCTTCTTGACCGTCATCGGGTAGTAGGTGCCGCCCTTGACGGTGGCGTCGTTGGCGACGATCACGCACTCCCGCCCGGCCACCCGCCCGACCCCGGTGATGATCCCGGCCGCCGGGGCCTCGTCGCCGTACATGCCTGTGGCCGCCAGCGGGGACAGTTCCAGGAACGGGCTCGACGGGTCCAGCAGCGAGTCGACCCGGTCGCGCGGCAAAAGCTTGCCGCGGTCGACATGACGTCGCCGGGCGCTGGCCGATCCACCCCGCCGGGCGCTCGCAAGCCGCTCATGGAGATCGGCCACCAGCGCTGCGTGCCCCTGCACGTTGCGCTCGGCAGCGCCAGCCAGGTCATTCACCGTGCTGGTCAGAGCGCCCATCGTCGCTGCCTCCCTGCTCGTCAACCACGGTAGCGCTCACCAACCCGCACAGACGATCTCGCACGCACCGCAGGTGCGAATCTCGCCGGGCTCACGTTCACATGGGGACTCACCGGGAACGATCCGCACGAACATCCGAGGTTAGGTGGTGATGGGAACGTCTTCGTCGCAGATGGGCTCGGGCGGTGATTGTCGTCCTTCAAGGACATCAGCCGTCACGGCATCGACGACCTCGGATGGGGCCAATAGCACCGACTCCTGGAACGCGTTGAGCGCCTCCTGCGTACGCGGGCCGAACATGCCGTCGACCTTGGTGGCCGAGCCATGTTCGGTGAGCAGTTGCTGCAGCTGGCTGACCCGGCGGCGCCGACCGACGGTGTTCTGATCGAGCCCGTCACCCTCGGTGAGCCCGACGATCTGGCTGCTGTCGCCACCGATGGCGGCCGCAGTGGGCTCGTCGACGATCTGAGTCTGTGGTAGGCCAGCAGAATCCTGTACGGCGTTGACCGCATCGCCCGTCTGGCGACCGAACTTGCCGTCGGGCTCGAGGCCGAAGCCCTCCTCGGTCAAGCGACCCTGCAGCTTTTCCACGCGTGGTCGGCGATCCCGTGTATTGGCGGAGACCCCGTCACCCCGGCGCAGCTCGACAAGATCAGGATCGACCGGGGGGTCGGCCTTTGTGGCCTGGACCAGCGCAGCGACGATCACCGCGTTCCGATCCGGGGGCCGGCAAGCGCCCCGTCCGCCGCCCCCGCCACCGCCGCCCCCGCCGCCCCCGCCCCCGCTGGGCACCGTGATGAGGGTGCAGCCTTTCTGCGGCGTCGAAGTCAGGTCCTCAAAGCACGGGTCGCCGGAATCGAACCGCTGAGCTCCGTCCTGCCGGACCCACTTGGCTTCAAGCCTGGCGCCGTTCCGGAAATAGAGGTCTTTTGTCGCCTGGGTGCGGGCGGGCCCGGTCAGGCCCTTGGGAATCCCGATGATGCACGGGAACGCGTCCAGCTGGGCCTTGATCTGTTTCTCGAACTCGGCGTCGAAGGCGGCCTTGACCTCGGAATCTGCGAGCTGCGCCTTCTTCGTGACCGGGAACTCGCCGATCTTCTTGCCCTTCGCGTTGAAGCGGATGAGCGAGACGGGCCTGCTCACCTGGGCGAGCACGAAGCAGGAGGATCCGCTCGCCGAGGCTGCCCCGACTGACTTGCGCACCGCGTCGAGGCCGGCGGTGGCCCCGCCGATCCGGCAGCCCCGGAACACCACCAACGTGGGGTGCCCGCCGGTGGCTTTGCCGACGCTGGCCGCCAGCTGGTCCAAAGTGATCGACGCGCCGCCTGGGAAGATCAGCTTGCCCTGCGGGACCGCGCCGCCGATGATGTCACCGCTATGGCCGATAATGAACAACGTGCCGATATCCGGCGGGAGGTTCTTCAGCACGCCGATCAGTGCCGCCGGGGTGGGTGCCAGCAACGGCGGTGTGCTTGTGATGCTGCTGGCTTCCACCTTGAACGCCGCCGTGTCGAGGTTGTCGCGTATGCGTTTGTTTTTGTCCTTTGCCTTGGACGGTGTGAACGAGGACAACGCGACGGCGAAGTCGCGCTTCTGCGTAGGTGGCGCACCTGCGCGCTGAACGTGCGTCGTGCGGGAGACCGTTGGCATGGCACCGACCTGCATAGCCGCGTCATGCTGCTGTTCCTGCGGGCAGTCGCAGGGTGTCGGCCCGCAGCGCTGGACTGACGCCTCGACGAGCGACTGCACAGCCCGGTTCCCCACGCTGCGCTGCAGCGCGAGCAGGCTTTGTGGGCTGAGTCCGGCCCCCGACCCGACGCCACGCTCAGGACCTTGCCGCTTGGGTTCCGGCCGCAGCAGGGCCAGCGCGCTGTCTCGCTCGAACAGATGGGCCATCCGTAGCAGGATCCGGCATATTGCGCGTCCCGATGTTGCTCGTTCGGGCTGCCGAACGGGCACGATTCGGTGCACGGATGGGCAGGTTCCCAGATCATGTCTTGTCAGCGGGCGTTGTGGAAGATGATGCCCAGCACGTTGCGGTCACCGGTGTGCACTGCGCTGACGCCGTGGCGCAGCTGCACGCGGTGGTAGCCGCGGGTGCCCCGCTTGGGGCGGTTGCGGACGGCGAAGATCACCGCCTGACCCTGGCTGGGGCGGGCCACCATCGCCCGGGACTGCTGGCGCGGCCGCTGCTCGACGAACACGCTTTCCCCGCCGGTGAAGTCCTCATCGGGTCTGCTGAGCATGATGAGCAACTGCAGCGGGAACGTGAGGTCCCCGTAGATGTCCTGGTGCAGGCAGTTGTAGCCACCTGGCCCGTAGCGCAGCACCAGCGGGGTGGGTTTGTGTTGCCCGGCTGCCGCGCACTCGCCGTGCAGGCCGTCGAGAGTCTCCGGGAACGGGCGCTCGCCCAGCTGCTGGGACCACCGGTTGGCGATCACCGCCAGGTGCGGGTAGACGCTTTCCCGCAGGTGCTGCACCAGCGGGGGCAGCGGATCGGCGAAGTAGCGATAGCTGCCCTCACCGTAGGCGTGCCGCGCCATGATGACGGTGTTGCGGAACCGGGCGTCGTCGCTGAACATGTCGGCCACCTCGGCGCACTGCTCGGGTGCCAGCAGCGGCGCGGTGATGGCGAAACCCGCGTCGTCGAGCTGGCATTCCAGCGCCGCCCAGTCAAGACCGGCCAGCGCGGGCAGCTCCGGCGCCATGGGGCGGGTCAAGGTCTTGCTGGGCTTGCTCATCACAGTCCTCCTCGGCCGATCGGGTGCAGGCCCGGATAACAGCACAACCCCATCCCACTCCCACGGGTTGCGTCCGCGGCTATGCCTGATCGCCCGGACCCGGGCTCGGCATGCCGGTAGGTAACGCTGATCCGCGGTCCACCGCGAGCGGACTTCGGCACGGTGTGCTCCCAATCGTGCTGGCTACGACCGCCCATCACCAGCAGGTCACCGCCCTCCAGAGCGAACCAGTGCCCAGCCCCGCCACCGCGCGGTCGCAGCCCAAAACGCCTCGAAGTGCCCAGCGAGAGGACCAGGTATGCCGGGCTGCTGACCGCCCTGGTCGGGCAGGCGCTGCTGTTCGGCCAGTTCAGCGACGTTCTGATCACAGATAGACGTGCACCTGCGCGTCGTGCCCGGAAGCCCGGCCGAGCTTCGGATCCTGGGTGAGCAGTGGCATCCGCAGTGTTTCTGAGAGGGCGACATATGCCGCGTCGTAGGCCGTAAGGTTGTTTCGCAACTCGATAACCCGGCCGAGGTGAGGATGCATGGGGTACCGCTTGATCCGCAGTCCGGCGAAGTCGGCCAGCATCTCGGCGGCGCGCGATAGGCTAATTCTTCCGCCGAGGAGTAGCCCCCGGGTAGCGCTGGCTACCTCGGAGTCGATCAGGTGGGGCGCGTGGACGGTGCGAAGCGCGGCAAACTGTTGGCGCAGGTCCTCATCAGCCGGCCGGCTCGCGAGTAGCCGAACGATGATGGAGGCATCGACGACGACCATCACCGGCGGCCGTCGTGGATAACCCCGACAATCTCCTCATCGCTCACGTCAATGGGGGTTCGCGTGCCGATGCGCGCGATCATCTCCGTCATGGTTTCCAGCGCGGCCTCCTCCGCAAGCAGCTCCCGGACGTAGGCAGACAGCGAGACGCCGTCGCGCGCAGCGCGCTCGCGCAATCTGGCGAGAACGCGCTCGGGAACGTCCCGGACCTGGAGGATGGTGTTGCCCACCATCCCAGAGTAACACACGAATTCATGAAATTTGCATGCGAACCATCACTCGCCCGGGAATCCGACCGGGGTGTGCCGGCGGAGCCCCACTTGCTGGTGAACGTCGTTGAGCAGCAGGCGTAGCAGCTCGGTCAGCGCGGCGCGCTGATGGGGCGCCAGACTTGTGATCAACTCGGCTTCCCGGCGCAGGACCTGGTCGACGAGGCTCTCGACCAGTGCGTGTCCGGCTGGGGTGAGGCTGACGATGACGGCGCGTGAACCGTCCCCGGCACCGGCCCGCTGGACCAAATCCAGCGTTCTCGGCGCGGACGATTCGCTGCGAGACGGTACCGGCGGTCACCCGGGTGCGCTCGGTCAGCTCGCGGGTGGTCAGCCGGTAGGGGGTCCCGGCCCGGCGCAGCACGCTGAGCAGATCGAGGATGGCCGGATCCGCCCCGGCGGCGGCGAGTGTGCGGCGGTCCACGCCGAACAGCTTGGCCAGCTGCCGTGGTACCGGAATCGGGCGGGCGGTGGCGGAAAGCTTCGCCGCCAGGGCGACACCGTGGTGATCACCGGCCGCCGACCGGAGCCGTTGCGGCAGTCCGCAGCCGAGCTCGGACCCACCGTGCGACCCGTGGTCTGTGATGGCACCGATCCAGCGCAGGTCGAGGCGCTGCGGGCGCAACTGACAGCCACGGTCGACGTGCTGGTCAACAACGCGGGCGGCAACACCGACTTCGACCGCGCCGGCTCGGACGATCTGGCTTCGCTGGCCGCCCACTGGCGAGCAAACCTCGAGGCCAATCTGCTGTCCGCTGTGCTGATCACCGCCGCTGTCGCCGACCGGCTCACCGAGGGCGGCACTGTGATCAGCATCGGCTCGATCGCGGCAGATCATGGCGCCGGTGCTTACGGCGCGGCCAAGGCCGGGCTCGCCTCGTGGAATATCGATCTGGCGGGCCAGCTCGGCCCACGCGGCGTGACCGCGAACGTCGTCGCACCGGGCTACATAGCGACCACCGAGTTCTTCCGGGACCACCTGACCGACCAACGCCGGGCCACGCTGATCGCGGACACCCGAACTGGACGCCCCGGTACCCCCGAAGACGCGGCGGGCGCCGTCGCCTTCCTCGCGTCAGCCGCAGCCCGTCTGATCACCGGCCAGGTCCTCGCTACTCCACCCGCTAACCCAACCCCTCGTACGCTGCCGGACGTGTCAGGTGCTGCACAGGAACTCGGTAAGGAGGGCCGTGGTGTGCTCGGGTGCTTCCTGCTGCACGAAGTGCCCGATCCCGGGTAGTACTTCGTAGCGGTAGCCATCGCCGGCCCAGCGGACCGAGCCGCGCGCGGTGCCTTCCAGCACGTACGGGTCATCGGCGCCGTGGACCTGTAGTACCGGCACCCGGATCGCCCGGTCAACCGCGCGGGACAACCGGCGCCCATCGAAACGGAACTGCGAACGGCCCACCCACCGGTAGTACTCCAGCGCGCAATGCGCCGCGGCGGGGATCAACATCGCGTCGCGGTAGCGCCGGGCCGCGGCGGCGAACTCGCTCGAGTCCCGCCACTGCCGTCCCGCGCCGCGCCGCAGCAGCTGTTCCACCAGCACCGCGCCATCCCGGGTGAGGCGGCGCTCGGGCAGCCAGGGCGCTTGGAACTCGGCCAGGTAGCGGGCCGCCGAGCGCTGCGCCGCGTCGAGCAGCAGTGCTTGGCCCATCGCGCGGGGATGCGCGGCGGCCAGCACCGTCACCGAGCGCACCACCCGAGGATGCAGCGCGGCCGTGCACCAGCTGAGGGTCCCGCCCCAGTCCTGCCCGACCAGGTCGGCCTGCCGCTCCCCGAGCGCCCGGACCAGGCCGGCCACATCACCGGACAGCGTCCACAGGTCGTATCCCCGGGGCGGTTTGTCCGAATCGCCGTAGCCGCGCAGATCCACCGCGACCGCGCGCATCCCCGCCGCGGCCAGCGCGGGGAGCTGGTAACGCCAGGACCACCAGAACTCCGGGAAACCGTGCAGCAGTAGCACCAGCGGGCCGGTCCCCAGCTCCGCCACGTGCAGCCGGATCCCGTTGGCCGATACCTCGCGGTGGATCCACGGTCCCGGAATCCGGACCGAACTGGGGTCCGGCGGACGGCTCACCCCCGGGACGGGTCAGCTCCGGGATCCTCGCTGCGCCGGCGGGTCAACGCCGTACCGGTGTCACGGACAGTGCTGATGGTGCGTTCGGGCTTGCGGATGCTGCGCACCCGGCGCCAGCCCAGCAGCGCAAACGCCCCCGCGGTAGTGACCATCAGGCCGAACACGATGCCGAAGCCGGCCCACTGCGGCAACCAGATGGCCAGTACCTCCGCCACCGTGATGAACAGGAAGAACAGGCTGAACAGAATGATCGTCAGCGCAACGATGAAATAGAGGCTGCCCTTGACGCCCTTGCGGACCTCGGCTGTCACCTCCGCCTTGGCCAGCTCGACCTCCGAGCGGAACAAGGTGGAGAAGTGCGTCGCGGCCTCCCGGACCAGCTCACCGAAGGACGCATCGGCCAGTTTCGGGAACTCCACTGGTGACAGCGGGACGGAAGGGACCGCAGGCGGCTGGACCGCTTTGGCGTGCCGGCCGTGACGGGGCTGGGCGCTGCTCACGGGCGACATCGTGTCACGACGCACCTCCACCACTCACTGTGGCTACCCCACTCACTCTCCGTGGTAGCCACCGCCGCGCTCTGGCCCGGCGATCATGGTAAGCAGCGCGGTGATCTGGGCCATACCGGTGGACTGCACGGCGAAACCCTCACGCATCTCTCGGCCCAGTCCGCCGACCTCCTGGCGCAGTCCGCCGACCTCCTGACGCATCTCCAGACGCAGGTCATCGATTTGCTGACCCTGCTCCAACTGGGTCTCGCGCAGCGCGTTCAGAACCTTGTGGTGGGCCCGCATCTCGGTGCGCAGCTCAGCCACGTCGCGGTCGGCCAGCGCGGCGAGCGCGCGGGCGGAGGCGACGTCTTCGCGCAAGAGGGTCACTTCGTGCTCCAGCCTGCTGAAGCGAGCCTCGAGATCATCGTTCGGCACAGCGCGATCCTATCGGCCGCCCCTGACAATTCTGCGGGCGCGAAGCGGTCTTCGCCTCACTCTCCGGGGGAGCCGCGGAATCGCTTGACGTCACTCCGGCGTCGCTTGTCGGCGAGCCGGCGTTCGCGGGCGGACCGGGACGGGCGGGTCGGCCGGCGCGCCGGCGGATCGGGGGCCAGCGCCGCACGCAGCATCGCGGCGAGCCGGAGCCGGGCCGCTTGCCGGTTACGCAGCTGGGAACGGTACTCGGCGGCCACCACCGTCAGCACTCCGGCGACGAGCCGGCCGGATAGCCGCTCCAGGACCCGGGCCCGCTGGGCTGGCGTGAACGCCGCGCTGGCCGCCACATCGAAGACCAGCTCGACGCGCGAATCTGTGGTGTTCACGCCCTGCCCTCCAGGTCCACCCGCCCGGGAGAAGCGCCACCGCAGCTCGGCCTCGGGTATCGAGACCGAGCCGCACACGGGCAGCACATCGCGCATGTCCCCAGCATGCCCGCTGGGGTGTCCGGGGCAGGGGTGGCCGGCCGTTGGCGACGTCCCGGAAGGAGGCTGGTGGCTCGTGAAAGAGCCACCAAACAGCGGCGCATCAGCTTGTTCGGACAGATGAAGCGCTTGTCGATCTTGGTCCACCTGCGTGGTGGCCAGACCGCCTCTTGTGACAGTTTCTCGCTACGTGTGAAGCTTGATGGGTCGAATGGGTGATAGCCCGTCGATGTCAAGGCCCGCTGGGCGGACGGAGGTGGTGGTACACGGTGACGAGGATCCCCGGGACGCACCGCTGGCAGAACTGTGATCCCCCATCCGCCACCAGGCAGCCGCGCCCAGTGCGGTTCTGGGCCGGTGACCAGGCGAAGTGGCCGACATGGAATATCGATACTCACGCCGCTCCAGCCTTCGGCTGCGCCAGGCAGCGAACACGATGATACCCCGCGGGGTTGACATAGTCTGGCGATGGTGCGTGACATTGTGCATCTTGGCTGTCGTTCTTCTTCTTATTCCAGCTCACAGCTTCGCTCTTACTGACGGAGAGCCCTCGCCTTCACCCTCGCCCGAAGAGCCCTCCCCCGCCTCCTCCGCCAAGCAGACAGTGACGCTGAACCCCGACAGGGGGCCACCTGGCACCAAGATCAGAGTTAACGGCAGCGGTTTCGGCGGGTGCGGAAATTCTGTTAAGCTGTCGTGGAACACAGACTCCAAGAACGCGGACGTGGGCACCAATGGTAAATTCGACGCCGACCTGAAGGTGTCGATAGACGCCAAACCTGGCCCGCTCAAGGTCACAGCTACCAGCGGCTGCGGGGACGAAAACAGGACGTTCACAGTCGTAACGCAGTCAATGACCCGGCCAGCACCGCCTCCGCCTGTTGGGCAGCCGTCACCAGTCACGCCGACCTCGCCAGCCACGTCGCCAACAGCAGCAGAGCGACCAGCGGCAGCACCACCAGATGATAACTTTACGAAAAATGAGCATATAGCCGAACAGGAACTCAGGCCTGGTTCAATCCTGTACAACCCTCCCGAGCAGATGCGGGTTGGCGAGGCCGAGCAGATAGAGGTGCGGATCACCCGTCAGCTCTCCGCCGACATATATAAAGACCTCAAAGGACGGGGACCGCCCCGCGTCGAGGAATCACCCATCACCGCCGACATGAAAGTGGAACTGATAGGCGACCCAGAAGCTTTCGACATCAGGGCGATGAGCTCGCCTGTTCAGTCAGTGTTCGGAAGCTATACGGAGTGGTACTGGAACGTGACACCACTGTCGTCGGGCATCCATTCACTGTCCATCAAGGCGACGTTTCTCTACCAGGGCCAAACCTTTAAGGATTTGCCGCCATTTGAGCGTCGCATCGAGGTTGCGGTCAATCCTTTGTACTCAACCAAAAAATGGTTCGGGGGCAACTGGACCGAACTGCTCGCCGTACTAGGCATCCCCAGTGTCTTCACCATCGGCACCGCCCTCTACAAGCGGCGCCGGAACCGGCTCATCAACAGTAGCGGTGAATCACAGGATGCCAGGAACCCGGGTGAGTAGCACGGTGGCGCGCTCGGGCGCTGCCTGGTGCCGAGCGCACCACCTCACTCCTGACCGGACTTCATGCCGGCTGAGATGAGGTCCATCACCGAGGAGTCGGCCAGCGTGGTGACGTCGCCGATCTCACGGTGCTCGGCGACGTCGCGCAGCAGGCGGCGCATGATCTTGCCGGAGCGGGTTTTCGGCAGGTCGGCGACGACCATGATCTGCCGGGGTTTGGCGATCGCGCCAATCTGGGTGGCCACGTGGTTGCGCAGCGCCTTGATCGCCTCCTCGCCGCGGGCCTCGTCCTCGGCGACGTGGCCGCGCAGGATCACGAACGCGACGATGCCCTGCCCGGTGACCGGGTCCGGTGCGCCGACCACCGCGGCCTCGGCCACCGTGGGATGCGACACCAACGCGGACTCCACCTCGGTGGTGGAGATCCGGTGCCCGGAGATGTTCATCACGTCATCGACCCGGCCCAGCAGCCAGATCGCGCCGTCGTCGTCGTATTTGGCGCCGTCGCCGGCGAAGTAGTAGCCCTGCGCGGCGAACCGGGACCAGTAGGTCTCCTGGTACCGCTCGTCGTCACCCCAGATGGTGCGCAGCATCCCGGGCCAGGGCTGGTCCAGCGCCAGGTACCCGCCGCCGCCGAGGCCGACCGTCGCGCCGGACTCGTCGACGACGGTGGCGCTGATACCGGGCAGCGCCCGCATCGCCGAGCCCGGTTTGCACGCGGTGACCCCGGGCAGCGGCGCGATCATGATCCCGCCGGTCTCGGTCTGCCACCAGGTGTCCACGATCGGGCAGCGGTCGCTGCCGACGTGCTCCCTGTACCACATCCAGGCCTCGGGGTTGATCGGCTCGCCGACGCTGCCCAGCAGCCGCAGCGACGACAGGTCGAACTTCTCCGGGATCTGGCTGCCCCACTTCATGAAAGTGCGGATCAACGTCGGCGCGGTGTAGTAGATGGTGACGCCGTATTTCTGCACGATCTCCCAGTGCCGGCCCTCGTGCGGGGTGTTCGGGGTGCCCTCGTACAGCACAGACGTGGCCCGGTTGGCCAGCGGCCCGTAGACGATGTAGCTGTGCCCGGTGACCCAGCCGATGTCGGCGGTGCACCAGTAGATGTCCTGGCCAGCCTTGTGGTCGAACACGACGTGATGGGTGTAGGCGGCCTGGGTGAGGTAGCCGCCGCTGGTGTGCAGGATGCCCTTGGGCTTCGCGGTGGTGCCCGAGGTGTAGAGGATGAACAGCGGGTGCTCGCTGTCGAACGGCTGCGGGGTGTGCTGGTCGGACTGCGGGTCCACCAGCTCGTGCCACCACAGGTCGCGGCCCGGAGTCCAGTCGATGTCGGCGCCGGTGCGCCGGACCACCAGGACGTGCTGCACGCTCGAGGTGTCTGTGAGCGCCTCCTCGGCGTTGGCCTTCAACGGCGCCGCCTTACCCCGCCGGAACTGGCCGTCGGCGGTGATCACCAGCTTGGCCTGCGCGTCGTTGATCCGCTGGCGCAGCGACTCGGCGGAGAAGCCGCCGAAGACGACACTGTGCGCCACGCCCAGCCGGGCGCAGGCGAGCATCGCGAACACCGCCTCGGGGATCATCGGCAGCTGGATGGCCACCCGGTCCCCGGCCCGCAGACCCAGCGACAGCAACGCGTTGGCCGTCTTGCAGACCTCGCGCTGCAGGTCGGCGTAGGTGATGGTGCGGCCATCGCCCTGCTCGGCTTCCCAGTGGAAGGCGACCTGATCGCCGTGGCCGTCCTCGACGTGCCGGTCGACGCAGTTGTAGGCGACGTTGAGCTTGCCGCCGATGAACCACTTCGCGAACGGCGCGTCCGACCAGTCCATGACCTGGGTGAAGTCGGTGTCCCAGTGCAGCCGGTGGGCTTGGCGGGCCCAGAAAGCCTCCCGGTCAGCGTCCGCCTCGTCGTAGAGCGCCGCGGTGGCGTTCGCCTGCGCGGCGAACTCCGCGCTCGGGGGGAACACCCGGTTCTCGGTCAGCAGATTGTCGAGTCGCAGGTTCGGTTCACCCATCGCGCAAGGACCTCCTGTGTCGTGTCCGTCACGTTCCGCCGCTGACGCTAGTAGCCTCCCCATCTCATCGCCAGCCACCCAGTCCTCCTCCCGACATGGAGAGATATCGGGGTCCAGAGGCCGCGATCGGCCCGATATCTCTCCATGTCGGGTCAGGTGGCGTCGTTGGCGCGCTGCAGGATGGCGACGAACTCGCGGTCGGGGTCTTTGACGAGGGCGTGGACTGTGCGCACTACGGGGCAGGGCCAGGGGGATGGGCAGGTGCGGCAGGTGCCGCTGGCGGTGATCTCGTGCTCGATGAGTAGGCCCCGGATGGCGACGAGCAGGTCGGGGATCAGCCGGCGCAGCGAGTCGGTGTCCTCGCCGGACCACCCGTCGGTCCTGGTCGCCAGGTCCTCCGCCTCGCACAGGTAGGCGTAGAGGTCGGAGTGCAGCAGCCGGCCCGCGTCGGCGTGCACTGGTGAGATGGGGTCCATCGGGTGCCTCCTCGGGTTCGGCGAGGCCCGATACCCCGCCGACGGCGACACAACCGGTTGCCCGAGGGGCACGCAATACCCAATTCCTCAAAGCTCGTGAGATCAGTGCAGAATGTGCCGCAGAGGGAGGTCATCATGGACGACCACGAGCCGACGGTCCGCAGCCGCGAGCTGGGCGAGGGCCTGCGCCGGGCGATGCACAACGCCGGGCTGGCCGGCAAGGACGTCGCGAGGCTACTCGACCTGTCCCCGAGCTGGGTGTCCCGGCTGATCTCCGGCAAGCGCAGCGTGACCGCGGTGCAGGCGTCGGCCTTCCTCGCGGTCTGCCAGACGCCGAGCGCCGAGCGGGAGCGACTGCTGGAGCTCTGCGACGGGCAGCACACCCAGGGCTGGTTCCAGCAGCACGGCTCCCGGCTGCCGCTGCAGCTGGTGACCTTGATCGACCACGAGAACAAGGCGGTGGCGATCAGCGAATTCGAGTCGACGGTGGTACCCGGCCTGCTGCAGACCGGCGACTACACTCGCGCGCTGCTCAAGGAGGCCGGGCGGGTGCCAGCCGAGGAGATCGACGACCGGGTGGCCGCCCGGCTGGCCCGCCAGGCCCTGTTCAGCCGGGACCGCCCGGCCGCCTTCACCTTCTACCTGCACGAGTTCGTGCTGCGGCTGCCGGTCGGCGGCCCGGCGGTGATGGCCGACCAGCTCGACCTGCTGGAGCGGATGTCCCGGCGGCCCTACCTCACCCTGCGGGTGGTACCGGCCGTGCTCGGCGCGCACGCCGCGACCGCAGGCACGTTCAGGCTCATGGAGTTCGCCGAGTTCAAGCCGGTGGTCTACCTGGAGAGCGAGACCTCCAGCGTGTTCCTGGAGAAGCCCGTAGAGATCGCCGCCTACCAGAGCATCCTGGCCGCGCTGGCGCAGACCGCACTGGGCGAGGGAGAATCAAGGCAGCTGATTGCCACCCTGGCAACCGAGCTCTACGCGGATCGAAAGGACTAAGATGACCGCGCCTGAGCCGGACAGGATTGTCTGGCACACGAGCAGCTACAGCGCCAGCCAGGGTAACTGCGTCGAGATCGGCTGGCGCACCAGCAGCTACAGCAACGGCGGCGCTGCCTGCGTCGAGGTCGTCCCCACCCCGGACACCGTGCTCGTCCGCGACTCCAAGGACCGCACCGGCCCCGCCCTGACCATCCCCACCCCCGCCTGGCACACCTTCCTCACCACCTTCGCCCGCTGAACTCACCTGTCACGCGCTGATATGCGGGCGACCGTGACCCGCGCGGCGCGCGCAGCGATTCGTGT
>JBOHFK010000045.1:0-39067 GCA_050699635.1 Pseudonocardiaceae bacterium
CAGCGCTCCTGCGCCTCCAGCGCTTACCCGAGCTTGTTCGCGCCTTCTTCAGCGACCCATGCCTCAGCTACATCAAGTAACCAGACTCATCGGTCTAGCTACTTTCAACCGCCTTAGTAACTGCCTGTTTCTTCGATGTAAGCGGTGTACTCGGCCGGAGTGAGTAGCCCGGTCGGCTGGGCGGCGGTCGCCATCTGGATCTCCACCAGCCATCCCTCTCCGTACGGGTCGTCGTTGAGGCTCTCCGGTGACTCGGAGAGCCCATCATTGACCTTGGTGACTTGACCGGCGACGGGGGCGTAGACCTCACTCACCGCTTTGACCGACTCCACTGTCCCGAAGGCCTCGCCGGCTTCGACGCGGTCGCCGACCGCCGGCAACTCGACGAAGACGATATCGCCAAGCTGGCGCTGGGCGTGGTCGGTGAGGCCGACGACGACCACGGCCTCGCGCTGCCGCGTCCATTCGTGGTCGTTGGTGTACTTGAGATCCCCAGGGACCAAGGCCATGAGCGAAATCCTCCTCCGTACCGCGCCTCCAGCGCCACGTGACCCTATCGTCGCGGTGATATCGCCGCGGACCCGCTACCTACCGACCCTGCCCGCCGGATTCACCCGGTGTCGCGGGCAGATTCACGGTTACGATGCAGGCACCGATGCTGTCGAGGGGAGACCGCCGTGCCGGCACTGCGGCGCATCGTGCACGAGGTCCACGCCATCGAGATCGGCGCGGCCACCAGATACGAGCAGCACCAGCTCGTGGTGGGCCGGGACCAGGCTCAGGCGCTGTTCGCCGACCCAGCCTTGGCGGCAGTGCAGGTGCACGTCGCGGCACCGGGAGACCGGGCTCGGATCATCGCGCCGCTGGATGTCGTGGAGCCGCGCTCCAAAGGACCCGGCGGCGGAGTGTTCCCCGGCTGGATGGCGCCGGTCAACCGCAAGTGCGGGGGCGATACGCACGTGCTGCGCGGGTCGGCCGTGCTCGCCGCCGGGTACCTGCCCCGCAACCAGGAGGGCCTGATCGACATGTCCGGTCCGGCCGCCCAGCGCTGCCCGTTCGGCCGGACGAACAACGTCGTGATCGAGTTCGACCGCGCGGAGGATGTCTCCTGGCAGGAGGCCGAGATCGCGGTGCGCCGCGGGCTGCTGCGGCTGGCCGTGCACCTCGCCGACGCCGCCGTCGATGCGGCACCGGATGAGATCGAGGAACTGGCGCCACCGCACCGGCCCGGCGCCCCCACCGGCGGGCTGCCCCGCATCGGAGTGATCACCAATCTGCAGACCCAGGGCGCGTTCAAGGACGTCTTCGTCTACGGGCGCAGCATGGCGGGCAGCCTGCCGACGCTGTTCGACCCGGCGGAGATCGAAGACGGGGCCGTGGTCAGCGGCCAGTACGGGCACCCTGCCTTGCGCAACCCGACCTACCTGCACCAGAACCACCCGGTGATCGCCGAGTTGCGGGCGCGCGACGGCCAGGATCTGTGCTTCGCCGGAGTGGTGCTGTGCCCGGAACCGGTGGAGCAGAAAGATAAGGAACTGGTGTCCACGCACGCCGCGTGGTTGTGCCAGGCGGCCGGCTTCGACGCGGCCATCGTGACCAAGGAAGGCGCGGGCAACGCCGACAACGACCTGATGCTCAAGATCGACGCGCTGGAGGCCGACGGCCTCACCGCGGTGGCGCTGTACGCGGAGATGTCCGGCGCCGACGGCACCGGTCCGCCGTTGGTCGCCGGCCCCCGCCGGGGTGCGGTGGTCAGCACCGGCAATTACGACCAACGGATCAAGCTCCCCGCGGTGGAGCGCGCGCTGGGCGGCACGCGGCTGCGCATCGCCGACGCGGAGGCCACAGCGGCCGTCGAGGTGCCCACGGCAATGGTCCTGTCCGCCCTGAGTCCGCTGGGCGCCGGGTGGCTGACCTGCCGACCGGACCAGGAACTGGTCGGCCAGCAGTCAGGAGGCCCACCCTGATGCGCATCGTGCACTACGTCAACCAGTTCTACGCCGGGCTCGGTGGTGAGGAGGCCGCCAGCACCGGCCCCCGGATAATCGACGGCCCCGTCGGCCCGGGACGGCTGCTGGCCCAGTTGCTCGGTGCCGAGCACCAGATCGTGGCAACGCTGGTCTGCGGCGACGACCACGCGGCCTCCAACGCCGCCGTCTCGACCGAGTTACTCCAGATGGCCCGCGACGCCGGGGCCGAAGCGCTAGTAGCCGGTCCCGCCTTCGGCAGCGGGCGCTACGGGCTGGCCTGCGCCCGGCTGGTCGCCGCCGCCCACGCCGCCGGACTGCCGGCGTTGGCCTCGATGCACCCGGACAACCCCGGCATCCCCGACGCCGGCGAGGCGCCGGTGATCGCCGCAGGCGCCACCGCCCGGGAGATGCGCCCGACCGTGCAGCGGGTTGCCGCCGCCGTCGCGAAGCTGGCCACCGGAGCGACGCTGACCGCGGCCGACGGCCGGGTCACCAAGATCGCCCGGATCGGGCAACTGGTGGAGCAGCGCTCCGCGGCCCGGGCCGTCGAGCTCGTGCTGCGCCGGCTGGGCGGCGACCGGGAGGCCACCGAGGTCCCGGTCGGCGGGTTCGACGCGGTCGATCCGGCCGCACCGGTCGACAAGGCCGCCAGCATCACCGTCGCGCTGGTCACCGAGGCCGCCGTGGTCCCCGCCGGTAACCCGGACCGGCTGGAGTCGGCCCGCGCCACCCGCTGGCTGCGATACCCGATCGACGGCCTCGACGCGCTCGACTCCGGCGTATGGGAATCGGTCGCCGGCGGTTTCGCCACCACCGCTGCCAACGCCGACCCCAACCGGGTACTACCCCTGGACGCCGCGCGCACCCTGGAGCGCGAGGGTGCGATCGGCCGGCTGCACGGCGAGTTCATGGTCACGGTGGGCAACGGCACGCCGGTGGCCACCGCGCGGCGGTTCGGCGTCGAGTGGGCCGCGGAACTGCGCAAGGCCGGCGTGCAGGCCGCGATCCTGACCGCCACTTGAGGAACCGGAACGCGTTGCGGGTCAACGCTTGCCAAGGAGTTGGAGCGCGCTGGGATCCCCACCGCCGTGATCACCAACCTCGTCACGATCGCGGAACAGGTCGGTGCGCCGCGCATCGTGCCGGGCCGGGGCATCCCCTACCCCTCCGGCGATCCGAGCCTGTCCCCGGCGGCCGAGCAGCAATGGCGACGAGCGCTGGTGCAGCGCGCGCTGGACGCGGTGGCCACCGCCGTCGAGCACCCGACGATCTTCGAAGTGAGTGTGGCCGATGCCTGAAGCGGCGGTAGTCCGAGCAGCCAGCCTGGTGCTGGCGCACACCCCAGGCCTGGCCCGGCACGGCTCCAAGCCGATGCGGACCCTGCCGGACGACGCCGAGCTGACCACCCAGTTCCTGGCTGGCCTGCGCAGCTTCGACGATGCTGTCGGCTACCCGCCGCACCAGGCGTTCCTGGGCGCCTGCCACCCGCGCGAGCTGCCGGCCCGCCCGTGGGTCGGGACGGGGATGATCGGGGCGCAACGGTTCGCGCCATTCGGGGAGCTGATGCCGGAGGAGGAGTTCCTCGGGCTGATGGCCTGCCTCGACGAGTTCGACCTGCTGGTGCTCACCCCCGAGGTCGCCGAGCGGGCCGCCAAGAAGCTGGCGTCGCATCCGCTGGCGGCGCATCTGGATCTGGGCCGGGTCTCCGCGGCGGCCGGGGACGTCACCGCTGCGCTGGCCCGCGGCGCGCTGCCGGTGCACCTGGCACCCGACACGCTGGCCGGCGCGCTGCGCGGCGCGCACGCCGAGGATGAGTCGCTGGCCGCGCATGTGCTGCTGGAAAACCTGGCCTGCAAGGCCACCGGCACCCTCGCGCTGCTGCATCTGTTGCACGACCACGATGTTGATCCGGCGGGCATCGGGTACACGATCTCCTGCTCCGAGGAGGCCGTCGGCGATCGCTACCAGCGCGGCGGCGGCAACATGGGCAAGACAATCGCCGCGGTCGCCGGCCTGGCCGAGTCCTCCGGCGCGGACGTCAAGAACTTCTGCGCCGCGCCGATCCCCGCGCTGGTGATCGCGGCCAGCCTGGTGGTGGCCGGGGTGTTCGAGCAGGTCGTCGTGGTCGCCGGTGGCTCGCAACCCAAGCTCGGGATGAAGTTCGAAGGCCATCTGCGCCACGGTCTGCCCGTGTTGGAAGACGTCCTCGGCGGCGTCGCGGTGCTGATCACCGCCGACGACGGGGTATCGCCCCGGATCAGGCTCGACGCGGTCGGGCGCCATCGGGTGTCCTCGGGCGGCTCCGGGGCGCAGATCCTGCACGATCTGACGGTGCGTCCGCTGGAGGCGCTCGGCGCCCGGATGCTGGACGTCGATGACTACGCCACCGAGCTACACAACCCGGAGATCACCGAGCCGCAGGGCTCCGGGGACGTCGCGGCCCGAAACTACCGCACGATCGCGGCGCTGGCCGCGCGCCGCAAGGAGATCGGCCGCGAGGACATCGACCCGTTCGTCACCGCGCGTGGCATGCCGGGCTATGCCCCCACCCAGGGCCACCTCGCGTCCGCGGTGTGCTACCTGCCGCATGCCCTGAACCGGTTGACGGCGGGAAGCGCCGGCCGGGTGTTGCTGCTTGCCAAGGGCAGCCTGTTCCTCGGCCGGATGAGCCAGCGCTCCGACGGCATGAGCATCCTGCTGGAACGCAACGGAGGCTAGAACTCATGGGTCCCGAAAAAGGCGCTGTCGTCGATGCCACCAAGGAGACCTTCGGCGAGCTGGTCGGATCGGGCCTGGTGCTGGTCGATGTGTGGGCCGACAGCTGCCGCCCGTGCGTGGCGCTGGCACCGCACATGGTGGGTATCGCCAGCGCCAACCCGGACCTGACCGTGGTCAAGCTGGACGCCAGCAAGGCGCGCCGGCTGTGCATGTCACTGCAGGTGCGTGGGCTGCCCACCATCCTGCTGTTCTCCGAGGGCCAGGAGGTGGCCCGGATCTCCGAGCCCAGCCTCACCGCAGATCAAGTCGATACCTGGCTGGCCACCGCGTTAACCCAGTTACCCACCAAGGAGGCGTGAGATGTTCGACGGCAAGCAGGTCATCGTGATCGGCGAACGGGACGGGATCGCCGGACCGGCGATCGCGGTCTGTGTCCAGGCGGCCGGGGCCCCAGTGGCCTACGTGGCCACCGAATGCTTCGTTTGAACGGCTGCCGGAGCCATGGACCTGTCCACCCAGGAGACGATCAAGCGTCTGGTCGACGAGCACGGCGCGGACGCGCTGGTCGTCCTGCTCGGCGCGCCGGACGCGGAGAGCGCCGGGATCGCCGCCGAGACGGTGGTGCTCGGTGATCCGAGCTGGGCGGGACCGTTGGCCGGGGTCCAGTTGGGCCTCCCCGTGTACCACATCCTCGAAGACGAGGCGCGCAGCGCTGTTCCCGCCGAGGTGTGGGAGGAACAGGTCGGGCTGATGGTCGACGTCCTGGAGGTGGATGCCATCGCCGAGGCCGTGCGCGAGTTCCGCGAGCAAGCCTGATCCCCCGACGACCACAAGCATCCATATCGGTCATCAGCGTGGGTCAGTGACAGCCACAAGCATCCATGTGACCGATTGAGGCGTATTTTTGGGCCGGGTTTGGAGCTCTTGTCCCGAGGATGCTCACGCCTGCGCTTGCCTGGATGAACGGAGATCAGATCGTCATGACTGCTCGTTGTGCGCAGCACTGCATTGTGCCGCCCGGCCTGCTCAACCGCCTGGCCCGCTCCGGGGACGAGGCGGTGCGGGAGGCCGCGCTGAACGGATTGGCGCTCGATGGGCGCTTTCGGCTGGCCCGTGCCGAGTCCGCGGCGAGCCTGCTGCGGATACCGCGGTCGGTCACCTTCGCCCGGATCGGCGGTCAGCCGCAGCGGACCATCTATGACCAGCAGGGCAGTGAGTCCCAGACCCCAGGCGACCCCGTCCGGGGGGAAGGACAATCGCCATCCAAGGACCAGGCGGTCAATCAGGCCTATGACGGTCTCGGCGCCACCTACTCGTTCTATTGGACGGTGTTCGAACGCGACTCCATCGACGGCGCCGGGATGCCCATGCTCGGCCTGGTGCACTACGGGCGGAAGTACCCCAACGCGTTCTGGGACGGCGTCGGCCACATGTTCTTCGGCGACGGTGACGGGCAGATCCTCACCCAGACCACCGCCGGGATCGACGTCATTGGTCACGAGCTCACCCACGGGGTCACCCAGAACGAGGCGAACCTGACGTATTCAGGACAGTCCGGCGCGCTCAACGAGTCGGTGTCCGACGTGTTCGGAATCCAGGTCAAGCAGCACGCCCTCGGCCAGGATGTGCACAGCTCCGACTGGCTTATCGGGGCGGACATCGTCGGCCCGGCCTTGCGCCCGGCGTTGCGGTCGATGAAGGAACCCGGCACCGCCAACGCCCACGACGATCAACCGGCGGACATGGACGGCTACGTGCCCGGCGGCGATGTACACACCAACTCGGGCATCCCCAACCGCGCCTTCTACGTCGTGGCCACCACCCTCGGCGGGCACGCCTGGGACGCCGCCGGGCCGATCTGGTACGCCGCGCTGCGAGACCCGCAGTTGCGGCCCAACGCCACGTTCCGTGACTTCGCCCGCATCACCGTGCGATGCGCCAAGCAGATCTACGGTGCGGACAGCGGCCAGGCTCATGCGGTGCAGCAGGGATGGGAAGCCGTCAAGGTCTCGGTGTCGCCGGTTTCCGGGTAGCCAGGTCCGAGGTGACCAGGTCGAGGTGACCGGTTCCGCTGTTGCCAACTGCGCTGGACACCGACAATGGAGGGCATGCGCGTAGACGTAACTCGCCGGGGCGGCTTCGCTGGGGTTGCCGTGCATGCCGCCCTGGATACCGCCCAACTCGCTGCTGCCGACGCCTCCCGTGCCGAGGCGGCGCTGCGGGATCTGCCGTGGGACCGGCCTGCCGCGGCACCAACCGGGCCGGATCGCTTCCGGTACGAGGTGGTCACTGTCGAAGGCGGCCACGAGCGGCACCTGGAGCTGTCGGAGACAGAGATCCCGGATGGTCTGCGCCCGCTGCTGGATCTGCTGAGTGACCATGGACAGCTTCGCGCGGGTTCAGGTTGAGCGGAAAGTAATCAGAACCGTCAAAGATCCTGTACGTGTGTGGTTCTGTACTTTCCGTGACGTGCGCGACACGGTACCGTCTGGGGTGGGTCGCGTACGGTGGGTGACGTCCCCATCCGCCTCGAGGTCCGATCGGACGGTTGGCGTGCGCGCTGACCGCCGGGACCCAAGTGCGATCGATATCCAGATGGGGCGAGGCATGGGGGGCCAGTGGCATGATCCAACTTGAGGACGTCACCAAAGTCTATCGGATGGGCAAGGTCGAGGTACGGGCACTCTACGGAGTCGACCTGACCATCGATGATGGCGAACTGGTTGCCATCATGGGTCCATCCGGATCCGGCAAGACCACGCTCATGAACATTCTGGGCTGTCTCGACATACCCACCGTTGGCCGGTACCTGCTCGACGGTACCGACGTCAGCCGGCTGTCGGACAATCGACTGGCGAAGATCCGCAGCCGCAAGATCGGCTTCGTGTTCCAGTCGTTCAACCTGGTAGCCCGCACGAGCGCGATACGTAACGTCGAGCTGCCTCTGGTCTATGCCGGGGTGCGGGCGCGACGTAACCCCGCCAGGGTGGCGCTGGAGCAGGTGGGGCTGGCCGATCGTCAGAAGCATCTGCCCAATGAGTTGTCCGGTGGTCAGCAGCAGCGGGTGGCGATTGCCCGGGCACTGATCAACGATCCCGCGCTGCTGCTTGCCGATGAGCCCACGGGCAACCTCGATACCGCCGCCAGCGTTGAGATCTTGAAGTTGCTCGGTGCGCTGAACGATCTCGGGCGCACCGTGGTGATCATCACTCATGAGGAGGAGGTTGCCCGCTTCGCCAAGCGGGTCGTGCGGATGCGGGACGGGCGCATCGAGAGCGATCAGGTGCAGCGGAACCGGACGGAGGTCACCGCGTGAACCTCCGAGAAGCAGTTCGCATCGCGCTGCGTGGATTGCGTGCCAACCGGCTGCGTTCCGGGTTGACCATGCTGGGCATCATCATCGGTGTCGCTTCGGTGATCCTGCTGGTAGCCCTGGGCAATGGGGTCCAGAGCTCGGTCAATGAGAAGATCCAGCCACTGGCCAATCTGATCACCGTGGTGCCCTCGATCGGTAACGTGCCCGGCGGCGCCCCGCCCAAGGATCTGATCGACGCCGACGTCCAGGCGCTGGAGGATCCGGCGCTGTCCCGCGATATCGCCGCGGTGATTCCCGCTACCACTGGCAAAGCGCTGCTCGAGGGTGACAACTACCGGTACCGGGCGAACGTCGTGGGCTCCACCGACCGCTGGCTCGAGGTGAACAACCAGGATATGGCAGCCGGGACGTTCTTCGATGAGGCCCAGGTCCGCTCGACGGCCAGGGTCGTGGTGCTTGGTTCGGCTGTGGCCAGTTATCTCTTCGGTGAAGACCCTGCGGCCGGGCTGAACAAGACCGTCCGAGTCAACCATCAGACCTTCCGGGTCATCGGCGTGATGCAATCCGTTGGTGAACCGGGGGACGGCGCCGCTGTCATGCCGCTGAACACTGTGCGCCGGTTCGTCTTCGGCGGCGGTGACAAGGTCAACCAGATCATCGTGCAGGCTACCCAGGCCAACGCCGTGCCCGTGGCCGAGGATGCAGTGATCCGCGTTCTCAGCGACCGGCACCGGATCAAGGACACCGCCAAGCGAGACTTCGAGGTTCAATCTCTGCGCAGCCGGCTCGACACCTTTAACCAGGTCCTGCGCATCCTCACCCTGTTCACCGCCGCCGTCGCGGCGATATCGTTGGTCGTCGGTGCTATCGGTGTGCTGAACATCATGCTGGTTTCGGTCACCGAGCGAACCCGCGAGATCGGTATTCGCAAAGCGATCGGTGCAACGCGGCGCGCGATTCTGGAGCAGTTCCTCATAGAGTCGCTGGTGCTGGCCGGCCTCGGCGGCGGTATCGGGGTCCTGGTCGGGGTTGGGCTCTCGGTCCTCGGCGCCAACATCGCGCCGGCCTTCGGTCCTACCTTCGCCACGTTCGCGCCTGCCGTGACCATCCCTTCGGTGGTGCTCTCGTTCGCCATCAGCCTGGCGATCGGACTCGTAGCCGGTGGCTACCCAGCCAATCGCGCGGCGCGGCTCCGGCCCATCGAGGCCCTCCGCTTCCAGTAACCACCAGATTGATCCCGCAGCCGTACGACACCCCCCGTAACTCCCTGCCGTCTGAGGCGTTGCACAGCGTGAAGCCGAAGACCACAGGGGGACATCACTGTGACCAAGATCTTGACCAGCTATTCAGCGTTGTCTCCAACTCTGCGCACAGGTGCGCGGGCTTTGGTGGCGCTTGGGCTGGTCGCTGCGTTGGCGGGGTGTGGCAGTGAGCCGGCACCGCCGCCAACCGGGCGGGTGGAACGCGGCCCGGTGGTGACCAAGGTGTCCGCCTCCGGTTCGTTGGCGGCCGTCAAGGAGCAGAACATGGGCTTCGCGAAGGGCGGGAAGCTCACGCAGGTCATGGTCAAAGTCGGCGACCGGGTCACCGCGGGCCAGGAGCTGGCGCGGCAGGACGATTTCCAGCTGCGGCAGACGCTGAACCAGCTGCAGGGACAGTTGAACTCCCAGCAAGCGTTGTTCGGCAAGGCGGTCAACGGCACGACGGTGCAGGGCGCTCAGGACACCCTGGAGCAGGCCCGTCAGATTCTGACCGCGACGCAGAATTCGATAGACGCGCAGACGGCCGCGGACGCGTCGTCGGTTGACCAAGCTCACAAGCAGCTGGATTTCGACGGCTTCTTGCTCGATAAGGCTCAGGAAGCGCTGCGTGCCGATCAGGCGTCCTGCGCTGCCACCGGTGGCATTCCCTACAAGCCGCCCACGCCCGCGACCCCTGGTACCCCCATCGACCCCAACGGGCCTGGCTCGTCGGTCGGGGTGGGGCCGGGTTACGCCGGTGTGGACAACCCCGCTCGGGTGGGTCCCGTCAGCGCCGGCGTGGACAGGCCAGGTGGGTCCGGTCCGGGTGCGGGCGGCAGTGGCGGTGGCAACCCGGCCTGCAATCGTCTGGCTCAAGATCAGACCAACGTCGCCAACGCTAAGCGCACCGTGCTGACGGATAGAAACACCTTGACGTCCGCCCAGCAGAAGCTGACCAGCGACCGTGCGACCGGTCAGGTCTCGATCGAGAACGCGCGTCAGGCCGTGGTCACCGCGCAGAACACCCTGGAGTCTGCGGCGACGAGCCGTCCGTTCGACATCGATCAGCAGGTTGCTCTGATTGCGGGCATTCAGGCTCAAGTAGATGCAGCCCAGCGGGATGTGGACAACACCGTGCTGCGGGCACCAGTCGCCGCCACAGTCTCAGTGATCAATGGTGTCATCGGGGAGTACGTCCAACCCAGCTCGGGCACCAGCCCACTGGCGCCTGGCGTAGCTGCCGCCATTCCTGGGCTCAACGGGGTCACCTCGAACAGCAGCTCAACCTTGGGTAACCCTGCCACCGGCGCAGCCCGCCCTGGCGGAACTCAGTTCCTCGTCCTCGATGACATCAATTCCTTCCAGGTGGTTGTTCCCTTCGAGGAGTCCGACGCCGCTAAAGTGGCTCCGAATCAGAAGGTCAACGTCACCTTCGACGCCATTCCCGACCTCACTCGGGCTGGCACCGTCGTCTCGGTGGCGCCAGCAGGAAGTAACATCTCCAGCGTCATCAACTACTACGTCACCGTGATCCTCAACGAGACTGATCCACGACTCAAAGGTGGCCAGACCGCACAGGCACGGGTCATCACCAACGAGGTCGAGGATGTGCTCACCGTCCCGAACTCAGCGGTGCGCAAGCGTGGCGACCAAAGTACCGTCACCATCATTGATGCCACCGGCACGCAGCAGCAGGTAAGGTTCCAGCCCGGCCTCATCGGTGACGACCGGACCCAGGTCATCTCTGGGCTCCGGGAAGGCCAGCAGGTCGTTCTCCGCGAAGGCGTGTGACCCTTCACACTCGCTCGTCGATTGTGATCCCGGCCAGGTATCTTCAATCCACGAACCGGCAGCTGATGTTCTCGGTGGATTGAAGACACCTGGCCGGTTTGCATCAAACGTCGGGGGTAGCACTGCCTGACCCGTTGCCAGCGCACGGTTTCGGCAACGCGCATTGTCTCTACCGTCGACGCACTTCAGGAACGTCAGATCCGGGGTGTGTGGGCTCGACAGTGCAACGTGTTCATCAGGTGTTGCCGTTCTGGCGGAAGCCCGCTCTGGACGCGCCGTCCACATCCACGGTGGGAACACCGCCGGCCGTAGTGTTGTCGACCACGGTGCAGCCGGTCGAGCCGCTATTGATCAATATCGCACGGTTCAGATTCGGGCCGGAGAACTTGTTCTGCCGTATCTCAACGTTGGGCCAGTGGCGTAGGTTGATCGCCTGCGCGCCGTTGGGTGCACAGGTGTTGTCGATGAACGTGATCGACGGGACTGCCCCGGGGGCCCCGCTACTGCCGGGCTGGTCGTCAGTGGCGATCAGGCATTGCGCGTCGACGTTCTGGCAGGTGTTACCCGAGATGACGACGTCATAGGTGGGCGGGCTGTGGTCGAAGGTCTGGAAGCAGTCGGGGTGCGGTGGAGCCCGGTAGCCGCGGTCGGATATATTGCGAATCGTGTTGCCGGTGATCCGGTGACCGGTGCCGAAGAAGCGCATTCCGTCGGCATCACCATCATCGACGGCGATTGTGTCGCTCACCGTGTTGCCACTCACCGTGATCCGCTGCCCAGAAATGTATATACCAGCCGTGGCGACGTGCTGCACGGTGTTGGCGGTGATGGTGGAATCGGTGCACGGGATACACGCGACCCCACCCCGCCGGGTGTCATGGATCGTATTTCGCTGTGCAGTGATCCCGGTTCCTTCAAGTAATATGCCATCGCCGCCGGAAACGGTGAATCCTTCGACGAGGACGTAGTTGGCCGTGACATGGATATTGTCCACGGTGGCCCCGTCGGCCATGAGTTTGATCGGCGAGTCGGCTGTGCCTGACTTGGTCATCTGCAGATCGGCATCAGTGAGATTGCCACCGGTGAAGCACACGAGGCTGCCCGGCATGGCGGAGTCCAGAGCCTGGCGAACATCGCTGGATCGGGTGACCGTGGCGGTGCAGTCGGCCGGGAGGCCCTGGTTCTCCTGACCTGAGCCTGATGAGCTCGTGCACGCGGCGGTGAGCAGCGCGCTCAGCCCGATGGACCAGCCCGACAGCGTTCGAAGACCCCCTGGGATTGTCACTCTGCCAGGATAGATGCCCATTGCGTCGGGTGACGCCGCAACGTCACAATCAGCAGCATTTCGTCACAGTCAGCTCACACGGACCGGCCCGGCCCAGCCGCCCGTTCATGCAGCAAAGGTCATTAACCGCGCGGGGTCACCAGCATCTCCAAGGTCCACGAATCGGGGTGGGCCGTCTCCCAACTGACCGGCGCTGTCATGACGGCGATGGCGGAGGTCTTGAGCAGCTCGTCCACGCCGGTCAGTAGCGCCAGGAGATCCTCGAGCCCGGGATTGTGGCCCACCAGTGCGGCTGTCGAGGCCTGCTCCGGAAGTTGGTGGGCGACCGTGAGAAGCTCCGCCGCTGACGCGCCGTAGAGCCGTTCGTCGTGGCGCACGTGGGGGGTTGCGGCGAGCTCAGCGGCGGCAAGTTCCCAGGTCTGCGCGGCGCGCACCGCGGGGGAGCACACCACGAGGTCGATTCGGTCGATGTGGGTACGCAACCAGCGGCCGATGGCTGGGGCATCGCGAAGTCCGCGTTCGGCCAGCGGCCGCAGGGCATCGGGAGTCTCCGGCGGCCACGCCGACTTCGCGTGCCGGAGCAGGATGAGCCTACGTTTCATGATTCATTCCAGCGCGAGCGTCCGAAGCACCAACCGGGCCGCGTCACCACCGGACTCCGCTCCGATCGCCAGGGCGGCTGGTACGTCGAGGTCGTTTACCAGCGCAGCGATGACGGCCTCCGATGCGGTGTTCGAGTTGCGAACCGTCCCGGCAGCTGAATACAGCCGGTCGAGCAGGTTCGCCTGAGTATCTATCTCCGCGGCACGGAAGTCCCAGCTGTCGCGCCATGGCCGGTTGAGCAGCAGCAGCCGCAGTGCCGCGGCGGGATGGTGGGTGAGCAGATCTGAGACCAGCACCAGGTTGCCCACGGACTTGGCCATCTTGGCGCCACCGATGGTGACCGCTCCGACGGCGAACTGGGTCCGCGCGAAGGGACCGACACCGGTCGCCGCCTCCACCATCGCGGCCTGGTAGGCGTGATGCGGGAAGGTGAGGTCCGCGCCACCGGCCAGAACATCCACCGCGGACCCGAGAACGCCCACTGCGATCGCGGCGCATTCGGCGTGCCAGCCCGGTCTACCGCGACCCCATGGGCTGGGCCATCCGGGTTGATCGTCGGAGGAGGGCCGCCATACCGGCACGTCGAAGGGGTCATCGCGGGACTCATCGGTGGGCCGATCGCCGAATTCGGTTGCGAGCTCGGTGGCGCGCTCCAGGGTCAGCCCGGTCTTTGCCAGCACGTCATCGCCACGGAAGTACACCGAACCGTCGCGTTGGTAGGCGTGCCCGGTCGCCAGCAGTGCCGACGCCAGCTGCACGACCCGCCCGACGTGGTGCCGGGCTCGTGGCTCGTGCTCCGGGCGGCGCACCCGTAGCGCTGCCATGTCCCGCCCGAACAGGAACTCCTGTTCCAGCGCGAACTCGTCGTACTGCCGGCCCCGTTGCTCGGCCGCGTGAGTCAGCACGTCATCGACGTCGGTGACGTTGCGGCAGGTCACGGTCTCGGCCCCAGCCAGCCGGCACACCGCAGCGGCCGCGTCTGCCCAGACGAAGGTGCTGGCGTGCCCCAGATGGGTCACGTCGTAGGGGGTGATACCGCAGACGTAAAACCGGGCTGGGCTGATGACCGGCAGCGCGCAGCCGCCCAGCCGGATCCGGTCGGTGTATTCGGGACGGCCGTGATGCTCCATGCATCTATCCTGCCTGCCATCATGCTGGGATGGGCGGCCGAGATCGGGACAGCGCCGGACGGCCCCGCAACGCCCGTCCCCGGGACGCCCTGGGCCGGCCGTTGCCGCCCGGCTCGCACGGGGTCGACCGCGTTCCCGAGGACGCCACGCTCAACCCCGACCAGGCCCTGCGGCAGGCTCAGCAGCTCATCGACGATGGTTATCCCTTCCACGCCCACGAGGTGCTGGAAGCGGTATGGAAGTCGACCGAGGGGGAACACCGTGCGCTATGGCAGGGCCTGGCGCAGCTAGCGGTCGGTCTCACCCACGTGCAGCGAGGAAACCCTCAGGGTGCGGTGGCACTCCTGCGCCGTGGCGCAGCCCGGATCGACCCGTACGCTGGTGCGCCCCCGAACGGTCTGGACGTCGCAGGCCTGGCCGGACAGGCCCGTTCGCTCGCCGCTCGCATCGAGTGCGACGGGCTGGATGCCGTGGATTCCGTAGACCTGCGGCCACGACTGACTGATCAGCCGCTGCCTCCCAGCTCTCCAGCTTCGTGATCGCTGCTGCCCGTCGGTCATCGGCTCGCGGATCTCGCCGGCTTGGAAGGCAACGCCGTGAGCGAGTACCAGTGTGATGGCACCGAACGCCACTCAGGACCGGGACCGGAGGGAGCCAGCGTGCGTATCGGCATGCTCTTGAGCTACAGCGGAGGCTTCGCCGAGACCGTCGCGGAGCTGGCCGACTACGAGAAGGCCGGACTGGACATCGTGTTCGTGCCTGAGGCGTACAGCTTCGACGCGGTCAGTCAGCTGGGGTTCATTGCCGCGCGCACCCAGCGGCTGGAGATCGCGTCTGGAATCCTGCAGATCTACACCCGCACGCCGGCGCTGACGGCGATGACCGCGGCCGGGCTGGACTACGTCTCCGGCGGCCGGTTCACCCTGGGTATCGGGGCATCCGGCCCTCAGGTGATCGAAGGCTTCCACGGGGTGCCCTACACCGCGCCGCTGGGCCGGACCCGGGAGTTGGTGGAGATCTGCCGCAAGGTGTGGCGGCGGGAGCGGCTGGAATACCAGGGTAAGCACTACCAGATACCGCTGCCCGCAGATTGCGGAACGGGGTTGGGTAAGCCGCTGAAACTGATCAATCACCCGGTTCGGGAACGGATCCCGATCATCATCGCCGCGATCGGGCCGCGCAATGTGGCGATGACCGCGGAGCTCGCCGAGGGCTGGCAGCCCTTCTTCTACCTGCCCGAACGCGCCGCCGAGGTGTGGGGCGACGCGCTGGCCGCGGGCCGGGCCAAGCGAGACCCGTCCCTGGGTGACCTCGACGTTGTGGTCAGTGCCCCACTGGCCATCACCGACGACAAGGACGTCGCTGCCGGGCAGCTCGATGCCATCCGCCCGATGCTGGCGCTCTACATCGGCGGCATGGGTGCGAGGGGCCGCAACTTCTACCACGATCTGGCCTGCCGCTTTGGATTCGAGGCCGAAGCCGCGGTGATTCAGGATCACTACCTGGCGGGTGACAAGGCGGACGCCGCCGCTGCGGTGCCCGACGAACTGGTTCGCCGGAGCTCGCTGATCGGTCCCGCCAGCTATGTCCGGGAACGCCTGGAGGTACTGCGCGCATCGGGCGTCAGCACGCTCAACGTGACTCCGATGGCCGGATCTGCCGCCGAGCGCGTCCGACTCATCGAGCGGATCCGGGACTTCGCCACCGATCTGTAGATCTCGGCCGTCAGCGCGCAGTCCGGATGCAGCACGCTACTCATGCCGCCATTATGCTGTTCCGCGGAATGTTTCGTGCCACAGTGGACAGTCGTTAACGGCCATTGTGGACAAGATCGGGCGGGCATGGCACCGTGAGCGAATGCACGACCTGAATGCCACCTCGGCCGCCTTGCTCGGACTGCTGCATACGGGCCCGATGACTGGCGGTCAGCTGGTCGCGGACGCCGGAGAGCGGTTCGGATCGTTTTTCAGCGTCACCCGCAGCCAGGTTTACCGGGAACTGCCCGTGCTCGCCGAAGCCGGCCTGCTCCGGCTGGGCAGGAGAGGAGCACGGTCCAGCCAGCAGTATGTCCTCACCGCCGCTGGCAAGCGGGCGTTCAAATCATGGTTGAACTCCACGCCAGGGTCGGACAACCTGCGCAGCCCGCTGATCTTGCGCCTGGCGCACGCCGGGCAGCTCACCGCCAAGCAGCGGGCCAACCTGGTCAGCAGCGCACGCGCCGATTATCTCGGCCACCTCGAGGAGGCCAGAGCCGACGCGAAGGCCGCGGCAAACCCCTACGCCAAGGCGGTCGCGGAGTTCACCGTGGCGCACCAACGCGCGGTACTCAAGCTGCTCGATGCCATCCCCACGGACTGAGCGAGCGGGCGACTACCCTGGCTCGACGTGAACCCAGACGTTGCCGCCGACCTCAAGGATCTCGACGCCACCCTCGCCGGGATCGAAACCGTGCTGGACCTCGATCGGCTGCGGGCTCAGGTGGCGGAGCTGCAGGAGCAGGTCGCCCGCCCCGACCTGTGGGATGACGTCGAGCGCGCCCAGCAGCTCAACAGCAAGCTCTCCCACAAGCAAGGTGACCTGCGGCGGGTGCAGGGTCTGCGGCAGCGACTGGAGGACGTGGAGGTCCTCTACGACCTGGCTGAGGAAGGTGACGACGAGGGTGCCCGCGGCGAGGCCCACACTGAGCACAACCGGCTGCGCAAGGAGATCGCGTCGCTGGAGATCCGGACCCTGCTGGCCGGCGAGTACGACGAGCGGGACGCGCTGGTGACGATCCGGTCCGAGGCCGGGGGAGTGGACGCTGCCGACTGGGCCGAGATGCTGATGCGGATGTACCTGCGCTGGGCTGAGCGGCACGGCTACCCGACCGAGGTCTACGACATCTCCCCTGCTGAAGAGGCCGGGATCAAGTCGGCGACGTTCGTGGTGAAGGCGCCGTTCGCCTACGGCACGCTGTCCGTTGAGCAGGGCACCCACCGGCTGGTCCGGATCTCACCGTTCGACAACCAGGGACGCCGGCAGACCTCCTTCGCCGGCGTCGAGGTGCTCCCGGTGACCGAGACCACCGACCACGTCGACATCCCGGAAAATGAGATCCGGATCGACGTCTTCCGATCCTCCGGACCAGGTGGGCAGAGCGTCAACACCACCGACTCCGCGGTGCGGATCACCCATCTGCCCACCGGGATCGTGGTGTCCTGCCAGAACGAGAAATCGCAGATCCAGAACCGGGCTGCGGCGATGCGAGTACTGCAGTCCCGGTTGCTGGAACGAAAACGGCAGGAGCGGCAGGCCGAGCTCGACGCCCTCAAGGGCGAGGGCAGCTCATGGGGCAACCAGATGCGGTCCTACGTGCTGCATCCCTACCAGATGGTCAAGGATCTGCGGACCGAGCACGAGGTCGGCAACCCGGCCGCGGTGCTCGACGGGGACATCGATGCGTTCCTCGAGTCCGGTATCCGGTGGCGCCGCCAGCAGGAAGGCCGACTCGACGCCTGAGGTTCGTCGGGGCCTACCGGCATGTCGGCATCAGGTCGGTGACCGCGGATGGGTACACTCGCCGGTCGTGATCCGGCTCGAGCACGTCAGCAAGTCCTATCGGACTTCTACCAGACCCGCCCTCGACGACGTGACTGTCGAGGTGGAGAAGGGCGAGTTCGCGTTTTTGATCGGGCCGTCCGGATCGGGTAAGTCCACTTTGTTGCGCCTGTTGCTCCGGGAGGAGGTGGCTAGCAAGGGCAATGTCTTCGTGGCGGACCTGAACCTCGGTAAGCTCTCCCAGCGCCGTATCCCGCAGCTGCGGCAGCGGGTGGGCTGCGTCTTCCAGGATTTTCGGCTGCTGGGAAACAAGACCGTCGCCGAGAACGTCGCCTTCGCCCTCGAGGTGATCGGCAAGCCCCGGCACACCATCCGCAAGGTGGTCCCCGAGGTACTTGAGCTGGTCGGGCTCGACGGCAAGGCGGACCGGATGCCGGACGAACTGTCCGGCGGGGAGCAGCAGCGGGTGGCGATAGCCCGCGCTTTCGTCAACCGGCCACTGGTGCTGCTGGCCGATGAGCCCACCGGAAATCTTGATCGCGACATCAGCCACGAGATCATGCTGCTGCTGGAAAAGATCAACCGGACCGGTACCACCGTAGTGATGGCCACGCACGACCACGCGATCGTCGACTCCATGCGACGCCGCGTCGTGGAACTCAACCTCGGACAGGTGGTCCGGGACGAGGCCCGCGGCGTGTACGGCGTCGGCCGCTGAGACCTGCTTGCAGGGTCGAAGCATCAATGCTGAGACCTGCTTGCAGGGTCGAAGCATCAGCACAGAACCGCGCACCACCGACCGAGGAATGTTCACTGCCTATGCGTGCCAGCTTCGTGTTAAGCGAGGTCGCGACCGGCCTGCGCCGCAACGTCACGATGACCGTGGCGATGATCCTCACCACGGCTATCTCACTGGGCCTGCTCGGCGGTGGTCTGCTAGTGGTCCGCACCATTGACCGGATGCAACAGGACTACTTCCAGCGCGTGGAGACCGTGGTGTATCTCAGCGCCGATGTCAGCGCTAATGACCCCGGTTGCACGTCGAGTACGTGCTCGGCGCTGCGCGGGCAGCTGGAGTCCACCCCCGGCGTGCAGACAGTGATCTTCGAGAGCAGGCAGGCCGCTTTCGCCCGGTTCCAGCGGATCTTCCAGGGCAACCAGGAGTTACTGCAGCTGGCCAGACCCGAGGCGTTGCCGGCGTCGCTGCGGGTCCAGCTCTCCGATCCAGCCGGCTTCCCCGCCGTCTCCAAGGAGTTCACCGGGAAACCCGGCGTGGACCGGGTCACTGACCAGGGCCGGTTCCTCCGGAACCTGTTCCGGGCCCTCAACGGGTTGCGCAACGCCACCTTCGTGATCGCGCTGATCCAGGGAATCGCGGCGCTGCTGCTGATCGCCAACACGATCCAGGTCTCGGCCTTCACCCGGCGCACCGAGGTCGGCGTCATGCGGCTCACCGGCGCCTCCCGCTGGTACACCCAGCTGCCCTTCCTCCTCGAGGCTGTGGTCGCCGGCGTGGTCGGCGGGGTGCTGGCGATCGTCGGCTTGGTGGTCGGCAAGTTCGCCTTCGTCGACCGGGTACTGGACGACGTCTTCGAATCGGCGATCGTGCCCCGATTGACCTACGACGACATCTTCTCCGTCGCCCCGATCCTGCTCCTCGTAGGCGCCGTCGTTGCCGCCCTGACCGGCTACGTAACCCTCCGCCTTTACGTCCGCAACTGACCCCTGGATCCGGGGACTAGTGGCCAGGGAGCGCGGGCGCAAGGTGATCGTGTCGAACCGGCGGGCCCGGCACGATTACGAGATCATGGACACCTACGAGGCGGGCATCGTGCTCACCGGTACGGAGGTGAAGTCGCTGCGGGCCGGTCGCGCATCACTGGCTGATGCCTTCGCCAGCGTCGATGACGGCGAGGTGTGGCTGCGGGGATTGCACATCCCGGAGTACACCCAGGGCAGCTGGACCAACCACGAACCCCGGCGGACCCGCAAGCTGCTGCTGCACCGCAAGGAGATCCTGCGGCTGATCGGCAAGACGAGGGAGCAGGGGCTGTCCCTGGTGCCGTTGTCGATGTATTTCGCCGACGGCAAGGTGAAGGTGGAGATCGCGCTGGGTCGTGGCAAGCGGACTTACGACAAGCGGGCTGATCTGGCCAAGCGCGATGCGGACCGCGAGGTGGCCCGGGCCTTGGGACGGCGCGCCAAAGGCATGGAGTGAGCGGTGCCGGTGGGTCGTGACCCGCTGACCACGCCGCCCGCCGACGCCCATGTGGTCGGGGATGAGTATCGGGCGTCCACGCGTTACCCTAGGGATGTTGTCCCGACAAGGGGGTGAACGGTTTCGACTCTGGACGTTGAGTCAGTGGGAAGCGTGCCGGTGCAGGCGAGAGACCACCGTAAGCGTCATCGCAACCAATAAGTGCCGACTCTCGTCAGCACGAGTTCGCCCTCGCTGCCTAAGCGAGTGTGACTCTGTCGGACCGGGGGCGTCCCCGCCCCGGACCCCGGCATCAGCTAGGGGACTCACCGCCAGGCCCGGTCGCGGGGCCTGGTCGGGAAACCTACAGCGACTGGGATCGTCACACCGGCTTGTCCGCGTGACCGGTGGATCCGAGTAGAGGCTTAGTGGACTGCGCACGGAGAAGCCCTGATGAAGCGACGGAGGACCCGGGTTCGATTCCCGGCACCTCCACCATGGCGGCCTTCCTCGCACTCTGATCCGCAAGGGCGGAGGCGAGGAGGCCGCCAGGGTGTGGAGCGCGGCCACCGCTACTGCTTGACGAATCGAGCGTTGTACCAGCACGGATGTTCAGAGTTAGTGCCATCACTTACCCTGAGTAGCATACGGCTCACTCCGCTGTCAGAAACGTAGAGCGGATCTGGGCCTAGCGCGCTCGCATCGGTCGACTCTAAGCGTACGGCTGGCCTTCCGGCGTGACGCGGGTCTTCGACTTGGCAGCGTGAGCAGGTGCGTCGTCGCGAACATGCTCGGCTCATTTTCGCCGCGTACGCTGGCGCGACTGTCGTCCGCGCTCCTTCGGGTTTCCTGAGGCTCTCGCGCCGTGGATGGGATCAAGCGCGCCCGGTCAGAGACCCTGCGGCGGGCAGTCGAGCGGGAGCTGTGCCAGGATGGCGGCACGTGAGGCGCCGTCCCGATCGGGGAGGCCGGCATGAGAGCGCTTACCGTTGTACCGGGTCGGGCAGGTGTGCCGGAGGTCGCCGAGGTGCCCGAACCCGAGCCCGGCGAGCACGACCTGCTCGTCGACGGTCTGGCAGTCGGGGTCTGCGGTACTGACCGGGAGATCGCAGCGGGGGAGTATGGCTGGGCGCCGCCGGGTCACGATCGGCTCATTCTGGGTCACGAGTCGTTCGGCCGGGTGCGTACGGCGCCGGCCGGCTCGGGCTTCGCCGCAGGAGACCTGGTGGCCGGCGTGGTGCGCAGACCCGACCCAGTGCCCTGTGGCGCGTGCGCACACGGCCAGTTCGACATGTGCCGCAACGGCCGCTATACCGAGCGCGGCATCAAGGAGCTCGACGGCTACGCCAGCCAGCGGTGGCGGGTCGAGGCCAGCTATGCGGTCCGCCTCGACCCGCGATTGGCCGAGGTCGGCGTGCTGATGGAGCCGACCAGCGTCGTCGCCAAAGCGTGGGACCAGATCGAGCAGGTGGGCCGGCGGTCCTGGTTTGACCCCCAGCGGGTGCTGGTGACCGGCGCGGGGCCGATCGGCCTGCTCGCGCGGCAGCGCGGTCTGGAGGTGCATGTGCTCGACGTGGTGAGCGCGGGTCGCAAGCCCGACCTGGTGCGTGCGCTCGGCGCCACCTACCACCACGACGGCGTGGCCTCGGCCACCCGGGCGGCTAAGCCCGACGTCATCATCGAGGCCACCGGGGTGTCCTCCGTGGTTTTCGACGCCATCGCCGCCACTGCGTCCTATGGCATCGTGTGCCTCACCGGGGTTTCCTCCGCCGGCAAAGGCATCACCATCGACGGCGGCGCTCTCAACCGCGAGCTCGTGCTGGACAACGACGTGGTGCTCGGATCGGTCAACGCGAATCTGCACCACTACGATCTCGCCGCCACAGCCTTGGCCGGCGCGGATCTCGACTGGCTGGACCGTCTGATCACCCGTCGGGTCCCCCTCGATCGGGTCGCTGATGCGTTCGAGACACAACCCGACGACGTCAAGGTCGTCATCACACTGGACGCTGCCTAGCGGACTCGCCTCCACACGCGTACCGCACCTGCGCTGCGGTTCAGAATGGCGTGCCAGCTTGACGAGGTCGCCGGTGGCGCGGGATCGGGCGAGGCCTCTTGTCCCAGTAGTTCATCGAGCTCGGCGCCGCGCAACAGATCAGTCTCCAGCAGCCGGGCCGCCACGAGCTTGAGCCGAACCTGATGTTCTCGAAGGTATGCGGCAACCTGGTCCATGATCCCGACGGTGGTGCTGATCCCTAGCTGCCCACAGAGGCGATGTGCTTGCAGTAGTTCGTCAAGCTCGGGGGATACGGGCGCTGTCGTCAATTTCCCAAAGACCATTTTTTCGGCCAGCGGGCCCCCATACAGAATCCACACCCGGTCGAGCTCTGGTGGTTCTTCGCGCAGCCGCATCCCACCCGCACCGTCGTCGTCATGTAACTCGATGATGGCGACGGCAAGTCCGCGTGAGGCGGCAACAAGGGCGTGCCCAGCCTCATGCACGGCAGCCCTGTTCCGTTCTGTATCCCCCAGGTCCATGCACGGAGCGTAGCCGTCCAGTTGCGTTCAGGCGATATGTGGTCGCCCCGGGCGACCTTGGCCGACGCTCCGGGTGCCTCGGCAAGCACTGTGTTCGCCATGTTCGACGGGGCCGACAGCAAAGTCGGGTACCGTTCCACCAGATCGACGGCTGGGCCACGGGTCCTGGTTGGTGACTGAGCGCAGCCGACGTCCACGCGGTGGTTCACTGGGATTTCAACAAGGTTGCGCTATTCGGGTGGTTGTGCAGGCTAACCTATTGTTAGCTGAGCGACTCCTTGAACTTTGCGTTAGGCATACATAACCTAACTATCACTCGATAGGCTGGCGGTTATCTGGCATTCGGAGGGTTTGATGTTGACCAGTAGGTGGCGGAGCTGGAGTCTGATGCTGATGGTTGTCGGCGGAGTTGGGCTCGCGGGCTGCTCCAGCGATAGTGACACGGCCGTGGCGCCTGCGGCGCCTACGTCAGCTGCCCAAACACCTGAAGCCCAGTCGGCGACGGCGGCTGAGGTCGCAACGGGATTGCGGAAGATCGACCAGCTTGCCAAGGAGATCGCCGAGTCCGCGGGCAGTGACAAGACGAAGGCGGCCAGCTTGGACGGTGAGATCGAGCCGGCCTGGAAGCCGATCGAAGACGTGGTCAAGGAGAACGACCAGAACACCTACCTCGCGATGGAGGATAGCTTCGCGGTGCTGGAGAAGGCAGCAGACGGCGGGGATGCGGCGGCGGCGGCGAAGGGTTCCGCGGCCGTCTCCTCGGCAGTGCAGGCTTACCTGGCGAAGTATTCCGGATGATCGGACGCCGGCTGATCGGTGTACTCCTGGCGCTGGCCCTGCTGGTGCCCGTCGTCGCCCTGTTGGGAGCTACGCGCGCTACCGCGGCACCGCAGATCACCACCCACCATGTCGCTTCCGCGCCGAAGGCGATCTCACGCGAACAGGCCATCCGCGAGCTGGCCATCGTGCGGGATTCGATCGATGAGACGTTGGACTTGTTGAAGCAGGGCCGCTTCGACGAGGCTCTCGCCCAGGCCAAGGCGGGGTACCTGGACCACTTCGAGTACGTCGAGGTGCCGCTGCGGGTGGTGGCCCCCGACCTCACCGCCGACGCCGAGACGAAGTTCGCCGAGATCCGCGGCCTGATCAACGACAAGGCGCCGGTTGATGCCCTGCGGGCCAACATCATCGAACTGCGGCGGTTGATCGACGACACCGAGCGGCGGCTGACCGACACCGGATTCGATGCCGCCGCCGTGGTGGCCGGGCAGTCCTTCTTGATCATCTTCCGAGAGGGTCTGGAGGCGGTGCTGCTGCTGACCGCCCTCCTCGGGTATCTGGAGGCCACCAAGTCCACCCGGTACCGCAAGCCGATCACCTGGGGAGTGCTCCTCGGGCTGGCGGCCACCGCGTTGACCTACGCGGTCCTGCGATTCCTGCTGGACGTGTTGCCGGTCGGACGGGAGGTGCTCGAGGCGGTCGTCGCCACCGCCGCGGTCGCTGTGCTGCTCTACATCTCGTTCTGGCTGATCGCCCGGCTGGAGCATCGCCGCTGGATGGAGTTCCTGCGCAGCAGGCTGTTCAACGCGGTGTCCATCGGCTCGACCACGGCACTGGTGCTGGTGGGTTTCACGGCGATGTACCGGGAGGGGCTGGAGACCGCCCTGCTCTACCAGGCGCTGGTCGAGTTCGGTCAGGGGCTGGGCTGGTGGATCGTGGCCGGGCTGGCCGCCGGTCTGATCGCCTTGGCGGTGGTCGCCTACCTGATCTTCCGGTTGGGTCGGCGCCTGCCGGTGAAAACATTCCTGGTGTTTGCGGTGCTGCTGCTGATGGCGACCTCGGTGGCGTTCCTGGGTAACGCGGTGCGCAGCCTGCAGACAGCCGACCTGGTGGGGCTGACGCCCATCGACGGGCTGCCGCGCTCGCCGATCTTCCTGTCCCAGGCGCTGGGCTACTGGCCCAGCGTGCAGACCCTAGCCAGCCAGGCGGTCCTGGTCGCCCTGTATGGGCTCGGCGCGACCTGGTTGTTGATGGTGCGGCCTCGTGTGCGGGCGGGAGGCTGAATGGGCGTCCGGGTAGGCGCCGACGTCGGTGGCACCTTCACCAAGGCGGTCGCGATCGATTCCGTGACCGGTGAGCTCGCCGGACGTGCCGTGGTGCCGACCACCCACGGCCACCGCGACGGGGTGTCCGCGGGCGTGGTCGACGTGGTCGCGAAGCTGGTCGCCGAGGTCGGCGCGGACAACATCGAGCTGGTCACCCACTCCACCACCCAGGCGGTGAACGCGCTGCTGGAAGGCGATACCGTGCCCGTCGGTGTGCTCGGCCTGGCCCGGGCCCCTTACCTGCGCAAGGCGCGGAACCGGACCATGATCAGCAACTCCGTGGCGCACGAGTTCGTCGATCTGTCCGCGGGCTTCGACGTCGGCACGGCCCGGCGGGCCCTGGAGATGCTGGTCGCCGCCGGTGCCCAAGCGGTGTGTGTGGCCGAGGCCTTCGCCCCCGACGACTCGGCCTGCGAGGACGCGGTCGCGGCCCTGGCCGCCGAACTGGGGCTGCCGGTGACGACCTCGTCGGGGCTGACCGGGCTGTACGGCCTCGAACTGCGCACGGTCACCGCCGCGCTCAACGCCTCGATCCTGCCGATCGCGCTGCGCACCGCCGAGGTGGTGGAGGCCGGAGTAGCCGCCGCGGGGGTCAGCTGTCCGGTGATGGTGATGCGTGGTGACGGTGGCGCCACCGATCTGAGCGGGTTCCGGGCCGCGCCGGCCCGCACGCTGTACTCGGGGCCCGCAGCCTCGGTAGCCGGCGCGCTGCGCACGCTGCGCATCGGCGATGGGGTGATCGTCGAGGTCGGCGGCACCTCCACCAACGTCGCGGCGATCACCGCGGGCCGTCCCGCGCTGTCCTACGTGCGGGTCGCCGGGCAGGCCACCGCGGTACGAGCGCTGGATGTGCAGGTCGCCGGGGTTGCCGGAGGATCGATGCTGCGGGTCCGGCGGCGCCGGATCTATGGCGTCGGGCCGCGCAGCGCGCACATCGCGGGGCTGACCTACTCATGCTTCATCCACCCGGAGCGACTCGCTGGTGCCCGCCCGGAGACACTCGCGCCGCGACCCGGCGATCCCGCCGACTACCTGGTGTTGCGGCTGACCGACGGCACGGCGGTGGCGCTGACCAACACCTGCGCGGCCAACGCGCTCGGGCTGGTGCCAGCGGGCGACTACGCCGCCGGTCACCCCCGCTCGGCGACCGTGGCACTGGACATCGCCGGCCAACTGCTCAAGCTGTCGGGCACCGAACTCGCCCGCCGGATGATGCAGGCCTCCACCGAGGCGCTGGCCGACCTCGTCACTGCGGTGGCGACCCAGCACCACCTCACCCAGCCGACCCTGATCGCCGTCGGTGGCGGTGCTAGCGTGCTCGGCCGGCCACTGGCCGGCACCCTCGGGCTGGAATGCCAGATCCCCCCGGGTGCTGAGGTGATCTCCTCGATGGGGGATGCGCTGTCGCTGGTTCGGGCTGAGCGGGAACGCACCGTGGCGCGCTCCAGTCCGGCCGAGATCGACGCCCTGATCGCGGAAGTGGAAGCCGAAGCGCTCGCTGCCGGCGCATCGCCGACCTCGCTGCAGGTCCAGGTCAGCCAGATCGGTGACCGCGGCGCGATCCGTGCGGTGGCCGTGGGCGCCCTGGTGCTCGGCTCCGGCGTGGTACCCGGTCGGCCGCCACTGAGCCGCGAGGAGATCATCGACGTGGTCTGCGCCGCCGGCGGCTCAGCACAGGTCGACGCGGTGGGGCGGTTCTGGCTGAGCTGTCTGGACGGCCGGGTGCTGCTACTCGACCGGTTCGGTGACATAGCCCTTGACGTGCGTGGAGAGGCCATTGTGGTGGACGGTTCATCCGGTGCGCCGCTCGGTGCGGATATCGGGTCGGTGGTCTCCCGTCATGTCCGGTATGTCGGTCCGGTCACCGTCCAGCCCACCGTCTGGGTGATCCAGCAGGGCCGGATCCTGGAGCTGGCCGATCCGGATGCGATCGTGGAGAGCCTGGGTGCCGGCGCCGCCGCGGTCATCGTCGGGCGGGGCTGATCATGGCGATCTACACCCCGCAGGCCCAGCGACGCCGGCAGCTGTTGATCATCACCGCGGTGACGTTCCTGCTCGGTGGCCTGCTGGGCGGGCTCGTGGGCCGGTTCACCGCACCGACCCCGGCCGACCGGGTGACTGCGGTGCGAGAGCAAGCCCGGCAGACGTCGTCGCAACTACGGGTGCTCTCCCTGCACGTCGAGGCAGGAGCGGCGTCGTTGGGATCCGGCGGCGACGCGGGCGCCCGTCTCGCGCTGCAGCGCGCCGACACCGACCTCACCAATGCCCTGGACCTGGCCCCGTGGATCACCGTGGAAACCCGCAACGGGCTTTTCACCCGCCTGCACAACCTGGAACATGCGGCCGGCGGCGCCGCGGCGACAGCCCCGTTCGCCGCCGACGTCGAGGCCCTCGCCAAAGAAATCGACACCTCTTTCGGTCTCACTCCCGCATCCCCCTGATCCCGGCACCTACCTAGTCGATCTCGGGTCGGAGTCCGCACAGCCCTGGTGTCGCCGAGTTCGACGTGAGAGCGGTGCGTGTCGACTTCGGCCGCCATGGTGTCGAACTCGGCGACACCATGGCGAGGGACCTACTGGCGGGGTGGCCGCAAACGTGATCAGCGGGCGCCGCAGCACGAAAGCGCCGCGCGCAAAGATAGGCGGCTGACGGTTGATTGTTTGCTCCTTAACGGCATCGAAAATAGGACACCGCTCAGCGAGCTGAAATGACCGGTCGGCGCTCCAAAATTGGCCTGCAGTCACAGATCCATGAACCGAACGGGATCGTTGGTAATAGCGGATCCGTCGGTAAAGGAGACATCGATGACCAACCAGTTAGCGTCGTCTCAGGCGCCCACCTCTCACCGGGCCGAGGACACCGGCCTGGAGATTCGGTCCATCGCTGAGCTTGTCGCCACGACGATGTGTGGTCTGTACCGGCTCCACGGCCAGTTCGTCCGCGTGAACGCCACGCTCGGTGACGACGGGTACATCAACGTGGAGGTCACTCGGATGTTTTTTGACCGGGAGGACACCACCATGCGGGTGCTGCTCTACCCCACCTCGCCGGAGCCCGCCTCATCCTCGTCCGTCCCCGGGCCGAGGAGCGTGGCATAAGTACTGATCGTCAGGAATGTCCCTGAGTACCCCACCAGTTGAACGTGGTGGTGCGTTGAGCACCGCGATGGACGAGGTGGTGGCCGGTGGACGCAGGGATGGGCCCGGAATCGTCCACGGGATTGCGGTCCGTTCCGCGGCTGCCACGCGAGGTCTGGGTGCTCGTCGCGGTGAGTTTCGTGATCGCTCTCGGGTTCGGGATCGTCGCGCCCGCATTGCCGACATTCGCCCGTAGCTTCGACGTCAGCGTCACCGCTGCCTCGATCGTGATCAGCGCCTTCGCGTTCATGCGGCTGGCGTTCGCCCCGGTCAGCGGCAAGCTGGTCTCCGCGTTGGGTGAACGGCCGGTGTTCATCTGGGGCATCACGCTGGTCGGTCTGTCGACCGGTGCCTGTGCTTTTGCCGCTGATTACTGGCAGCTGCTGGTGTTGCGGTCGCTGGGCGGTGTCGGGTCGACCATGTTCACCGTTTCCGCGGTCGCCTTGCTGATCCGGCTCACCCCACCGGCGCTGCGCGGGCGATCCACCAGCCTGTGGTACAGCAGTTTTTTGCTCGGCAGCGTGAGCGGTCCATTGTTCGGCGGCGGTCTGATCGCGATATCCCTGCGGGCGCCCTTTGTGGTCTACGCGGTGGCGTTGTTCCTCGCGGCCGCGGTGGCGTGGTTTTTCCTGCGGCGATCGACCATTTTCGGGGTCGTGCCGGCGGCTGAGTTGCCGGCGTTGACGGTGCGCCAGGCCTGGGGCCACCCGGCCTACCGGGCGGCGCTGGCCTCCAGTTTCGCCAACGGCTGGGCGGTCTATGGCGTGCGGGTCGCGCTGGTGCCGCTGTTCGTGGTCGAGGTGCTGCACCGGGCGGAATCGCTGGCCGGTGTGGCGCTGTCGGTGTTCGCTGCGGGCACCATCGCCGTGCTGATGTTCTCCGGGCGGCTGGTGGACGTGCTCGGGCGCCGCCTGCCGATGCTGGCGGGTCTGACAATCACCGGTGGGGCAACGATCTGGTTAGGGTTCACCAGCGGGGTGCCCGAGTTCCTGGCCGCCGCACTGCTCGCCGGCGCCGGCACCGGGCTGATCACGCCGGCCCAGGGCGCCACCGTCGCTGACGTGGTCGGCTCGCAGGCCAAGGGCGGCCCGGTGCTGGCTGTTGCCCAGATGGCCTCCGACGTCGGCGCAATCCTCGGCCCGATCGCGGCCGGCCTGCTCGTCGATCAGCTGTCCTATCCCGCGGCTTTCGCCCTGACTGGTTGTATCGCCCTGCTCGCTGCGGTGGTCTGGCTGCGCACGCCCGAGACCCGGCCGCGCCAGGACCCTCAGCCTGCGCCGCTCCCGATCAGTGCACCGACGAGGTAGGTCGCTGCCGCCGCGATCACGCCGAACCCGATCTGGCGCAGCCCGCCCAGCCACCACGAGCGGGTCGTAAACCGGGACACGAGCGCTCCCGCCAGGAACAACCCCGCCGCGCCGGCTCCGAGACCGACGATCAGCAAGGAGGAACCGAGCAGGTACGGGATCAGCGGGATCAGCGCGCCGACCGCGAAGCACAGGAACGACGATCCAGCGGCCACCCATGGCGAGGGCTGATCATCCGGGCTGACGCCGAGTTCCTGGTTGATGTGCACCCGGACGGCCAGCTCCGGGTTGGCGTGCACCTCCTCGGCCACCTGCTTCGCGGTCGGTCGAGTCAGGCCCATCCGTACCAGGGAGGTCACCAGCTCGGCCTGCTCCGCCTTCGGATGACGGCGCAGTTCGGTTTTTTCCACCGCGACCTCGGCTTGCACCTGGTCGTTCTGCGTCTGCACCGATGCGTACTCCCCGAGCGCCATCGAGAACGCGCCCGCCACCAGCCCGGCCATCCCGGCCAGCACCACCACATGGGCACGGGCCCCGCTGCCGCCCACTCCCGCGATCAGCGCGATGTTGGTCACCAGACCGTCCATCGCGCCGAACACAGCCGGCCGGAGCCACCCACCCGACACGTCCTGGTGCACGTGCCCGATCTCACTGCCCGGATCACCAGTCATCATTCATCACCGCACCTCAGCTGCACCCCTCACAGCCACGGTACGACAGCGATCCGGGTCGCTCCGGTCTCAGGTTCGCCTCGCCATGGCCAGGCTCACCTGTGCCGAGGCGGGGTGGCTAGTCTGCGCATGTGCTTCGCCTCTCCCGCCCCGTCCTCGACGGGCTGGGCGCTGCGGTGCGGCTGGGACTCGCCACCGTTTTCCTGGTCTCCGGCGCACTCAAGGTCACCGACCCGGCGCAGACCCGGGTCGCGGTGCGCGCCTATCAGCTCCTGCCGGCGGACCTGGTCGGCCCGGTCGCCACCGCGTTGCCGCTGGTTGAGCTGGCACTGGGCACACTGCTGGTGCTGGGTGTGGTCACCCGGTGGGTGGCGGTGGCCTCGGGGGTGCTGATGGTGGTGCTGATGGCCGGGGTGGCGCAGGCCTGGGCACGCGGATTGTCCATCGATTGCGGGTGTTTCGGTGGTGGTGGGGCGGTTGCCGAGGGCAACACGCACTACCCGCTGGACCTGGTGCGCGACGCCGGTATCTTGCTCCTGGCGTTATGGCTGCTGTGGCGGCCCCGGACGGCGCTGAGCGTCGACGGGTGGCTGCGCGCGGATCCCGGCGCCACCGTGGGGTCGAGCCGGTCACCCGGCCAGCTGAGCAGGAGGGACGTGTAGTGGTCGCCGAGGACAAGCGTAAGCGGGAAGCCGCGCAGGCGGTCACGGCAGCTCGTGGCGGCGGGGGCAGCCGTGGGACGATCGTGGCGATCGCGATCGTCGTGGTGCTCGCCGCTGTGGTCGGGGGCGGATACTGGCTGCAGCACCGCAATACGACGCAGCTGCCGAGCGCGATCCCGGTGGCCGCTGCTGGGCCGGAATATCCGGTGGTGGCCAAGGGCGACACCATCGTGACCGGCAAGCCCGATGCTCCCGTCACCATCGATATCTACGAGGACTTCCTGTGCCCGATCTGCGGCCAGTTCGAGAAGCTCCACCACCAGCAGTTCGCGCAAGCGGCCGCGGAGGGCAAGGCGAAGGTGGTGTATCACCCGGTAGCCATTCTGGATGACCTCTCCAGCCCGGCCGGCTACTCCACGCTGGCAGCCGGAGCGACCTTCTGCGCAGCCAACGCCGGTATCTTCCCCCGCTTCCACGACAGCCTCTACGGCACCCAACCCCCCGAGGGCGGACGCGGCTGGACCAGCGCCGACCTTCAGAACCTCGGCCGCGCGCTGGGGGCCGGCGATGGTTTCGCGCGATGTGTGCAGACCGATGCCACGCCACGCATCACCGCCGCCACCGAGACGGCCAGCCGCTACATCAGTGGGCTCAAGTCCGACCACCGGTTCGGCACGCCGAGCGTCGTCGTGAACGGGAAGATCGTCGACAATCCGTTCACTGGCCCGTGGTTGGACCAGGCCCTCAGCGGCGCCAGCCGCTGAACCCCCCATCCTGTGACAGGATCACCCCGGACCTCGTGTACCGTTGCCTACGCGCCGCGGTAGGTCCGTGGTGATCGCTTCGGGGGCTGTAGCGCAGCTGGTAGCGCACCGCACTGGCAGTGCGGGGGTCACGGGTTCGAGTCCCGTCAGCTCCACCAAAGGATTCATAGTCGAACCCTGGCCCGCAAAAAGCGGGTCGGGGTTCGGGTTTGAACCCCCCTGCATGCGTGTCCGGTTGTAGCTGCGCCGTCCTTGCGGCTCGACGGTCTGTGCGTTCGTGTGTACTTGCGTGGCGGCGGCTTGGATCTCTCGCCAGGGGCTGGCCAGAGTGGCCTGTTCGTCGTCGGTGTCAATCTTGATGCGGTCGAGAAAGGCCCGCAGGAGGAGGCGGCGTACTTCGGGGTCGCCGAGCCGGTAGGCCACAGCAACCCGTTGCATCAGTGCCTGTGCCTGCTGATACGTCGCCATGGTCTGTTGTCCGGCGTCTTGGGCTTCGGCGAGGTCGCGTTCGGCTTGGTTTCGGTCACGGGTGATGCGGTCTTGTTCGCGTTTCAGGAGGTCAATGGGGATGGCGTCGGCGTAGGCCATCTGGACCAGTTTGAGTCGCTCGTTGTCGAGGCGGGCAATTCGTCGCTGGGCTCGGTTGCGTTGTGCGGGGTGGTCGTGGTCGCCCACGAGGAGGTGGTGGAGTTCGCGGCCGACTGCTTCGCCGTCCAGATTCGTCAGGCGTACCCAGTGGGGCCAGGCGCGTACCAGCCGTTCTTCGATGTCGGTAGCGGGCACATAGGGCAAGGTGCAGCCCCGGCCTTGGTGGCGTTTGCCGCATACGTAGTAGTCGAACTCGGTTCCGCCCCGGCCGCGACCGGTGGTGTACATCAGCCGTCCGCCGCAACGGGCACAGGTGAGTAAACCGCGCAGATAATGTTGGTGACGCCGGGTCTTGAGGCTGGCGCTTTGCGCCGTCTACGTCGTCTTCGTAGAACGTTCCGAGGATTCGACACCGCAGCCCGGTGAAGGAGACGCGGTTCTTGGTGAATGGATCGAGGTTGACGTCCAGCACGACTGAAGGTGATGCGTCCTCGTTTTTCGACAGGGTAGTCCGCAGCGCCTCCTCGCGGACCGCGAACAGTTCGGACTCCATGGCCAGCGACGCGGTACCTTCGACCCGCAACAGCAAGACCTCGTCGTCATCGTTCGAGTCGCTGTCGACGTCTCGCGCAGTAGCAAGCATGAAGGCATGCTGCGGGATGCCGCCGGCGTCGAACTTCCACCGGTCATGGGTCAGGACGATCGCCTCGTGATAGTCGAGGCGATGCACGGCCCCGACGCGAAGAGAACGATCATCGGCCAGCAGCACCGACTCGAGCAAGGTCCCGGCGCCCACACCGGGTATGAGGGGGTTGTTCATCTCGATCCCAACTGTCGTGCCAGGTGCAGGAAGTGTGCCAGCGGCCACCTTAGCTTCGAGGACTGACAGTCATGGGCGCACAGGTAGCCGTTGGGCTCGGCCAGCCCCGAGACGGCCATCCCTACCGCACTCGCGACAGTCTGGGTCGCGTCGAGGCTGCTCAGTTACGACTCGATCGACAGCATTAGGAGTCGCCGGGTGAAAACGGGACCATCGGCGATCCCAGTCAGCGCCGACCAGCCCCACTGTGGTGATCAGGTAGTCGTTCACCGCGTGCGCCGCCGCGAGAGCGTTCAGTGTGATGACGCTGGGTGCGTGAACATCATCGTCCTCAACGTACCGCTGCTGCCGGCGCTGCACGGGGGTTAGGGCCTCGTCCTGCAGGTGAGCCGGACTGATGAGCTGGTTGCACCACAGGCAGCTCTCGCCCGGGTTCATCGGGCGCACCACGCTGAAGATGTCGAGGATCTTGCCATCATCACCGAGCTGCACCTTGGCGCCAACCTGCACGCCCGGGATGAGGTACTGATGCACGACCGCATTCACCACGAGCCTGGCCTGGGCGGAGTCCGCCGCGAGAATCAGATAGTCGCAGTCGATCAGCCGCTCAACCACCGCATCGCGGGTGACGTCATCGTGGATGGCCTCAAAGCGGATTTTGGGGTTGGCCTGATTAGCCACCCGCTCGGCGATTTTCACTTTGGTCGTGGAGATGCGGTCGCCGAGCTTGCGCAGGAGCACTTGCCGGGACGGGTTCGTTAACCAGGGCCAGGTGTCACGTCGTCGGCTGCCGACGATCCGCGGTAGGTTGCTGGCCTCGATCCGCTCTGGGTCCACCACGACGAGATGCCCGACGCCGAGCCGGGCCAGGTACTCGATCACCAAAGAGCCAGCGCCGCCTGCACCGATGACGCCAACCTTCTGGCGGCTCAGCATAGCTTGGCCGCGGTCGCCGAACAGGCGGCTCTGCCGGTCGAAGGTGGGGTCGCTCGCAGATGCAGCGGATGGCGCTGAGCGAAGCTCACGGATTGGGGAGCCGAGTAGGCGGGCGTGGTCCAGCTCGACGTGGCGGCTGTCCGGGAGCCAGATGTCGCCAGCTACCGCGTCCCTGGCGAAGACGAGCGCTCCGACCGGCTGACCGCCAAGGATGTCGAGGAGCGCGGGGTAGCCGCGCTCATGCGAGGCCAGGTCGTCGCCGGAGAATGCCACGGTGTTGGTACCGCCGTGGCAGTGGATCGCCAGATATCCCAGTCCTTCGCGCTCGCAGTCCAGGATGCGGTCGCGTACGAACATCGCGGTAAGCATCCGGTAGCCCCGGGTGCCCTCGACGTAGTCACTTCCGTCCTCAGCCAGGTACAGCCGACGACCCAGGAGCCGTACGCCGCGGTCGGTCTCCACGATCGACACGCCGAGAACAGCTCCATGCTCGTCACCGTCACCGGGGAAGAGGTGGTGGAGCAGCTTCCCAGCCATGTCTGGTGCCAGGTGCACGCTCCACCGCGGGGTTAACGAGCTCGTAGCCATGCCAGCACCTTGTGGAGCTTGATCAATGCTGTGTCGGTGCTGGGATTGAGTTGGTTGGAGCGGCGGGAGATCTGCACCGCCGACCGGTCCTCGAACGTCGCCACGCTCATGCCCTCGCCGAGCTTGGCACCGTCCACACGGGACAAGTCGCCGCGGACGAAGTGCGGATACACATCGGCGTAGGGGTATTGGAAGGTGATACGGAAGCCGATCCAGCTTTCCCGCTGCATGTAGGGCTGGCCTGGGTCGATCGGGTCGAGGAGGACGACCACGGCGTCGCCCTCCTCCTTGACCTCAACTGTGGCATTCGGGAAGGCCGCTTTGATCTCATCGACGGCTGCAGCCACTTCGGGGGTCACGTCCGGTACTCCTAGGAGTTGTCGTCGCCGGCGACGGCGGTGAACTTCGAGTGGATGTTGACCTTGATCTCGTCGGTGTCGCCAACGATCCGGGTTTGGCCGTGCCCCAGTTGCTCGGACAGCAGGAAGTCCAGCTGGATGGGCACGCCTTGGGCGATGGCGGCCTGCTTGATCTCCAGACCGGTGAGGCGCTTGTCCTCCACTCGGACTGGGCGGTTGTTGACGGCGATCTCGATGGTGCGGTGGCGGACCTGCTCGGCCTGCTCGACGGCGGTGTCAGACATGATCGCTTCCCCTTCTGTGTGATTGCTAACATGGAGCTTGATTGCTACACTGCAATCATAACAAGAGAGGTGCTCGATTGCAAGATAGCAACCAGCCGGAGGCCCAAATGTCCAAGAAGGGATGGTTTGACGCTGATGCGTTCTACGCTGCGCTCGATGCCGTGCGGCAGTCTCGCCGACTGAACTGGAAACAGGTCTCCGCCGAGTCCGGGGTCAGCGCCTCGACCCTCACCCGCATGGCGCAAGGGAGGCGGCCCGATGTCGACGGTCTTGCCGCGCTCCTCGCGTGGTCAGGGTTGGACGCTGACGACTACGTCCGCTCGGCAGACGAGGAACGACCGGCCCAGGAATCGCTCGCGATGATCTCCACGTACCTGCGAGGCGACCGCAACTTGTCTCCCGAGGCCGCCACGGCGCTCGAAGAGATGATCAAGGCCACTTACGAACGGCTCCGACGCAAGGATTGACCAGATGGCACTGCGACGAGGATTCAAGACCGAGGCGAACGCGCTGGGCGCGGAGATCCGTCGTGAGCTCCAGCTTCGTGCGAGGGATCGACTCGACCCGCTCCAGCTCGCTGCTCACCTTGAGATCCCCGTCGTCCCCTTGTCCGATATGCAGCCCGACGCGCCGTCCACTGAGCACCTCCTCTACGTCGAGCCGGAGGCGTTCTCTGCCGTCACCGTTTTCGCCGGCCGCAAGCGCATGATCGTCTACAACGACCGGCATTCACCCGGCCGCCAGGCCAGTAGCATTACCCACGAGGCCGCCCACGGTCTCCTGCTGCACGAACCGAAGCCCGCTGTTGACCACCGCGGATGCCGTCTTTGGGATCAAGAGGTTGAGGACGAGGCGGACTGGTTGGCAGGCGTCCTCTTGGTTCCTGAAGACGCTGCAGTTGCGGTTGCTCGCGACTGGCTCCCCGAGGCCGACGCGGCTCTTCACTTCGGTGTCAGCGAGCAGATGCTCAACTACCGCTTGAACATCACTGGTGCCCGGCTCCGGGTCCAGCGGGCACTGGCCCGTGGACCTCGTCGCTAGTTCCGTCGAAGTGGCCATCGATCTTGATCCCCGCCACCATCTCGGCGACCGATGCCACCGCCGCCCGTACCGCCGGGTTCAAGAGACAGCCCCTCAGGTCCACCGATTTAGTCATTGTGTGAACCGCTCCTTGTGAGGTTGTTTCCGCTGGTTGGGTGGTTGCGGCCCCGTTGGGGGTGTGGGGTTGGGGGATGCGGAAGACGGGGATGAGCCGGGCACTGGCACTCGGGCGCGATGACGACGCATCAGCCCAGCCTGCCCGACCTCATACCCGCCGACGCAACATTGCCCCTGAGGCCTCGTATGCCCGTGCACATTATTCGTTCCGGCGCTTACAACGAGAGCTCTCGGTCGAACAGACACCAGAAGCGTATCGTCATTCAGCCGTCCATCCCCAGACTAAATCTTAAAACTGGTTTTCATTGCGTCGGTGGGTTCACCGGGGAGGTTGGCCCGGTCATTGGTAGTGGCCATTGGGTCGGTCACGTAGCGCACCCCACGCTCAGCATCAACGGCACTGAGGAACTCCGCAAGAACGGGACAAGTCCATTTTGAGCAGTTCGGTTGCCCACCGGCCCTGTAAGTCTATCGGCGTCCGTCGAAGCGTTGACCAATGTGAAGGTTTCAGTTCGCGTAGTCAGTAGTAGGTGATGTGTCCGAGGGTGTCGCCAGGAGTCCAGTCGATCCGCCCATGCTCGAAAAAAGATACACGACCGGTGTCGCTTGGTTGTTCGTCACTTATCGGAAGGCCCAAGCGGCCGCCGTCGCCTGAGGCTTTCTCCCAGTATGTCTTGGCAATCAGACCGTGCACCTCGTGAGCCCCCGTAGCTGTGCTCCAGTAAATTGCGCTGCGGGCTTCGCTGTTAGTGAAGAACGAGACGCGCCCGCGGGCGATCTGTAACTCGTTGGTGCTAGGGACGCCGAATTGTCGATCCGCGCCAAGCTGAAGCCATTTTTCGCAAATAGCGCCGTAGACTCTGTAAGTGGAAACACTATTGACGTACTGCATATGGCTAAAATCGCGCGGATCAGGTTCGAGCAAATCCTTCAGCCAGCTGTAGACCGTGTAGGAGTGCTCCAGGGATGGCACCGCAGCGTAGCCCTCGGTATAGCCGTTCCACGTATCGAATGCAATCCCTCTGATCGTTGGGCCTTTCAGCTGGCTCATCCAATTGCGCCAACGATCGTCGGTGTAGTCCATGTTGTCACCCCAAAAACCGACACCAAGCTTTGCCCAAACGATGCGGCCATCCATGCCGTTCGAGACGTCGAGAATCACCGGCAGACCAGTGACCGCCCAGTCACGAACCGCGGCTTTCTTCCAATCGGCAAGATTCTCCAGGTTATCGCGGTTGTTGTCGTATGGCTGGCATCGTCGCCAGTCTGGATCAGAGCAAGGAGGACCGGGCTTGACCTTCCCGCTGAAGACCTCTGACTGAAACCCGTGCACCGCTAACACGGACGGCTCTCGCTTGAGGAAACTCCCAGCTTGCACAGGAGTAGCCACATATGTGTAAGGACCGCCGATAATGTCGAGCGTGAAACCCACAGGAATTTGATACCTGTGCTCAACCTGCGCCGCAACGTCCGCGAAACCTTGAGCGAAAGACTGATCGGTCGTGCCCCTCACGTCCGAACACACGTGAAGCAAGTGGACCGCATAGCGCCAATTCCCGTTCCGGTCATACAGGCGGGCCCACAGGTTCATACGTCCGTCGAAAAGCTCTACAAGCTGACCGATGCGTTGGATAAGGCCAGGGGCTGGAGGTCCGCCAAGTGTGGGAGAGGGAAAGTCATCCGAGAACTGCCAATGTGGAATGTTCGGGTTCTGTGGATCAAAACCGCCCTCGATCGCAGGCATGATCACCAGCGGTCGTCCTTGTACAGCGTCGAGTACACCGTGGAGGGAAGTGGAGTCGAGGGCCAGCGGTGACCACTGCGGCATGTTGCTCCAGTAGCTCATCACTACCGTGTTGACATGGGCGGCGACAAGACGATCCATGACGCGCGCCCGCGTCGAGGGATCGCTGTTCCAATGCTTATCGTCCTCAAACAGGGGATGAGTTGTATACAACTGGACGTTTCCGGCAGCTTCTCCAGGAAAGAAGTACACGCCTTTGACAGCCTGTGCCTCGAGTCCGGGCGAAGCCAGAAGCGCCTGCTGGTCAGTTAGAGACGTCAATTGACTCGGAACTGAGCTCATCAGCCCCCCAAGGGATCTCAAGTAGCTGGCGATTCCCAACAGTCGGCATCGAGGTCGGGAAGGCGGTGGGCAGTGCGCGGGCTGTCCTATCACCATGAATCGTACACCTGGCCGCCATTGTCGGTGATGAACAAGTCGAGCTGATCGGGATGTCGCTCGCCACGATCATGGGACCGTCGTGAGCTGATTCTTGCGACGGGGGACGTCGTCAACGACGACACCACGACCAACCGGGTGGCCAACGACGTCAACGACGTCAACCGGGCCGACGCGGTGCAGCACTGCCCGCACTGCCGTCAACCCATCGCCCCTGATCACCCTGATCGTCCCGCCAGCCGCGGCGCACGTCACCGTGGTCATCCCGGGACCACCCGCACCAGGTGAGGCCGGATACTCACCGGCTGGTCCTCGGCGTCGAAACGTACCCGCAGCCGGGTGGTGCCCCGGCCGAGCACCTCACCCCGCTGGCCCAGCCGGGAGCGCAGCGCACCCCTGCGGGCATCGGTCCCAGTCTGCTCGAAGCGGGCACCTACCGGAATATGGGTGCCTTGGGCAGGACTGCGTTGACGACCCACATGGCAACGTGCCCGGCACGTTGATCGCGCGAGAGCTGGGGGTCAAGGGCCTCTGGCCGTTGGAGAAGCGCCGCCTCGTTGACGATATGGACCTGTTCTTCGACGTTGTTGAGCTGCTGCATGATCTTGCTGCGCGCCCACTGGCACGCTGGCCCCACGACTACGGCGGTTGCGGGTGGCACCATGGGGACCTCGAGACTGAGTCTCGGCGCGTGGTCTACCGCTGGCGCGTGAACAAAATTCTCGCGCGCAGCGATCTCGGACTCCGGCTTGTCGAGGACGGTGAAGACATCGGTCGTCTCATCACCATCACTGACGACACTCGCGCCGAGCTAATCCAGGCAGTGGCGACTCGTGACGATGGTGAGTCCGCCAATCAGGTCCGTCACGCCCTCGCACTGTTTCGCTAGCGCGGAGCCGACCGTAACCAGAAACGGTCGGAGGTGGCCGCATTGGCTCTCGTGCTGGAAGAGCGTCGCCACAACGTGCTAAGCGACGCACTGGCCAAAAGCGATCGTGGCGCGTTGTTCGAGATAGCCAACAACTTTCACGTACGTCACCAGGACGCCAAAGCAGGGCTCTACTGACGTTTCTGTGGGTGATTTTTCATGATCGTCCGGGGAGTGGTGGGCAGAGGCCGCCGCGGGTGAGGTCGGCCATGGCGATCAGGGAGTCGGGGCTGCGGTAGCCGTAGGCCCGGC
>JBOHFK010000046.1:0-38025 GCA_050699635.1 Pseudonocardiaceae bacterium
CGCCATCGCCTGGACGCCCGACCTCGAAACCACCTGCCGCCAGCGAATCGCCAGCTCAGGCCACCTCAACCCGAAATCCCAACCCTCCACCACAGAAGAGGCAGTATGAAACCGCCGTCCCTGAGCTGAGGGATCGGGTCGGCCACGGCGGCCGATGACGCCGGCGCTGAGCCCGCGCCGACGGACTGCGTGCCGCCAGCCGAGCAACCCGCGAGTAGTACGGCCAGCACCACCACAACTGGAGTGCGGTGCATCACAGCCCCCGCCGGCTGAGGTGGGTGGCACTAGCCTCATCGGTGTTCCGATGGACAGCCAGGGACCGCTCCAGCGCGTCGGCCACCTGCTCGAGCTGCATCGCACCCGACTCCAGTGCCGCGCGAAGCGAACCCGGCGCCGTACTAGCCGCCCACTGACCGATCACCTTGGCCGCGTTGATGCTGACCGCATCCAGGCCGGGCGGACGGATGTTGACCAGACCGCTCGCGTCGTCCTGCAGGTCTCGGAGGCCCTGGGCGGCCTCGCGGAAGACGGCGATGGCCTTGGGGGCCTGGTCGAGGTCGAGCTGGAAGTGGTCAGCCTGGTCGCGCAGGACCGAGGACAGGTCCTGGATGGGCGCCGGGCCGGTGGTCGGCGGGTGGAGCAGCCCGTCGAGGTGCTCGGTCATCCCGCCCGGCGGCGCGAGATCATCGAACCCGCTGTGCCTACCCATCGTGATGGTCCTCTCACCTGCCGTCAGCGGCCCGCGCAGAGTGTGCCACACCGTAGTGCGGGGACGGGTTGAGTGCCGTGAACTCGACACGACCGACGTCCTCACGCACCTGCGAGGTCGGTCCTGTCGAGTTCACGGCAGTGGCAGCTCGGCATCATCCCTTGAGTGGTGGCAGGTTGCCGATGACGGTTTCGGCGAACAGCTTCGCCGGGGGGCATGGATCTTCCCGAGCCTGCCGCAGGGAGGTGAACCGGAGGATCATTGTCTGGGTCTCGGCGGTGGCGATCCGGAAATAGCAGCTGGTGCCGTCCACATCGTCCTTGGTACGGATCGCCGGCAATCCCGCCACCTCGGTCAACTCCAGAACCGGGATGTTGTCGCGCTGGCTGTAGACATTACGTAGCACGTCGTTGCCGATGTCCACGAATACCGCGAACTCGCGGGTGTGTGCCTTGTCGCTCCACTCGCATCCGGTGTTGCCCAGGACAGCTTTGGGCTGGCCAGGCTGATCGATCCGGTTGATGTCCAGCTGCGCCGGGGTGAGCAGCAAGCAGGGCTGGATGGCCGCCAGGTTCTTGGGATTGCGCACCGCCGGGATGGGATCATCCGGCGCCGGCGCCGCAGCAGCCTCGGACGTCCCCGAGACGGCCTCGGCATCGCCAGCCTGCCCGCCACCCGACGAACACCCAGCCAGCACCGCGACCATCACCAGCACTCCCAGATGGGCACGCATCCCATCACCGCTTCCCCGACGCAGGTGCGCAACGGGCGGAGTCTGCCATGCACCCGCATTCAGCGGGCTCAGCGGGGTAACCCGCGCCGCAATAGCCCCGCTCAGCCCGCTGAATGCGCCACGGGTGGGAGCCAGCTAGGGGATGAGCCTGGCGAATGCTGCCACGATCCCGGAGACGATGAAGTAGAGCAGCACCGCGAACGTGATCAACGTGATGACGAAGAAGGCGCCGGCGCCGCCATTGGACCGGGTGTGCGTCAGCAAACCACGGCTGGGGCCGCTGACTCGACGACGGGCGTCGCGAAGCTGCACCCGCGGGCGGGTCCGGGGTGCCGCTCGCCGGCCGTAACGCAGGACGCCGAGTCCACGCCGGGTCCCCTGAGCGGGTGAAGGCGCCGCTGCGATGACCGGTCGGGTCTGACGGTTGTGCGGGCCGGCCGACGTCGACCCCGCCGTCGGTGAACCGGCTGGCGCAGGCCGCATCGCGACGGTGTCCCCCCGTGCAGCACCGGGTTGGGGAGCACCGGGCTTCGAAGCACCTGATTGGGGAGCACTCGACTGAGGAACACTCGACTGGGGACCACTGGGGTGGGGAGCACTGGGTTGGGGAGCACCGTGTTGGGGGACGCGTGGCGCGGGTACCGAAGCGGTGGACGGCGCGGCCCGGGCCTGATCGGCCGGCCCGCGGAGATCTTCGCCGAGTGCGGCGGCGATCTCCTCCCGCGTCATGGTGAGTTTGGGGATGGGGGGCAGCGGCAGCGAGGAGAACTCCGGTGCGTCTAACCGATCGCCGCCACCCGATCGGCCAGGAACCGGCGGCGACACCTCAGTGCCATCGACCCCGAACAAGGCATCCGGCCACGGCTCACTCATGCCACCATGGTCGCACGTGTACCCGTAACGGCGTTACCGCCTGCTACGCACTCGCTGCGGACCGCGCCTTGGCCCGCTTCTCCGCGAGCAACTCAGCGGCCCGCTCATCGGTGAGGGCCTCCACGCTGTCGCCCTTGCGCAGCGATGCGTTGACCCCGTCCCCGTCGGTGACATAGGGCCCGAAGCGGCCCTCCTTGACGATCATCGGCTTCCCGGTCACTGGGTCGGGGGCCATTTCCCGCAGCGGTGGCTTGACGGCGGCTTGACGGCCCCGCCGTTTCGGCTCGGCGTAGATCTTGAGCGCTTCGTCGAGCGTGACCGTGAAGATCTGCTCCTCATCGGCCAGCGACCGCGAGTCCGTCCCCTTCTTCAAGTAGGGCCCATAGCGCCCATTCTGGGCAGTGATTTCCTGGCTGGTCTCCGGATCGGCGCCTACGGTCCGGGGCAGCGAGAGCAGCCGCAGCGCGTCGTCCAGATTCACCGTGTCCAGGCTCATCGACTTGAACAGCGAACCGGTCCGCGGCTTAGCCTTTTTGGGGGCCTTCGCCGAGCCCTTCCCGGAGTTCGTGGCGTCGCCGTCCTCGGGGATCATCTCGGTGACGTAGGGCCCGTAGCGGCCCTCTTTGGCGACGATCTCATGCCCGGTCACCGGATCGGTGCCCAGCGACCGGCCCTCCACCGGGGTGGCGAAGAGCTTCTCGGCGATCTCGGCGGTCAGCTCGTCGGGCGGCAGCTCATCAGGCAGGTTGGCCCGCTGCTGGGCTCCGTCGACGATTCGTTCCAGATACGGGCCATAGCGCCCGACCCGGACCACCACGTCATGCCCGGCGTCGTCGGTGAACAGCGGGATGGAGTTGACCTCGCGGGCGTCGATCTCCTCCAGGTTCACCCCCACCAGCTTCTTGAGCCCGCCGACCCGGGCCACCGAGGTGGTAGCCGTGTCTTGGCTGCTCGCCTCCGGGGAGCCGAAGTAGAACCCGGTCAGCCAGTCGGTGCGGTGCTGCGCACCGGAGGCGATGGAGTCCAGCTCGTCTTCCATGGCGGCGGTGAAGTCGTAGTCGACCAGGCAGCCGAAATGCTGCTCCAGGAGCCCGATGACGGCGAAGGCCACCCACGACGGGACCAGCGCTGACCCGCGCTTCCACACATACCCGCGGTCCTGGATGGTGTTGATGATCGAGGCGTAGGTGGACGGGCGGCCGATTCCCAGCTCTTCCAGAGCCTTGACCAGGCTCGCTTCGGTGTAGCGGGGCGGGGCGGTGGTGGAGTGCCCCTCGGGCGCCAGCTCGGTCGCGGTGACCCGCTGGCCCTCGGTGAGCTGGGGAAGCCGGCGTTCAGCGTCGTCGGCCTCACCGCCGGCCTGCTCGTCCACCGTCTCGACGTAGGCCTTGAGGAACCCGGGGAAGGTGATGGTGCGCCCGGACGCGGCGAACGTGCACTGCTCACCGGTCGAGGCGTTGCCGGTGATCCGCACACTCATCGTGGTGCCGCGGGCGTCGGCCATCTGGGACGCTACGGTGCGTTGCCAGACCAGCTCGTAAAGCCGGAATTCGTCGGTGTCCAGCGCGCCGGCCAGCTGCCCGGGTGTGGCGAAGGTCTCACCCGCGGGCCGGATCGCCTCGTGCGCCTCCTGGGCGTTTTTGACCTTGCGGGTGTACTGCCGCGGCCCATCGTGCACGAACCGCTCACCATAGAGTTCCCGGGCCTGCTCCCGGGCGGCGGTAATGGCCGTCTCCGAGAGCGTGGTGGAGTCGGTCCGCATATAGGTGATGTAGCCGTTTTCATAGAGCCGCTGCGCGGTGCGCATGGTGCGCTCCGCGGAGAACCGCAACTTCCGGCTCGCCTCCTGCTGCAACGTGGAGGTCATGAACGGTGGGTACGGCCGCCGCGTGTACGGCTTCTCCTCGACCCGGGAGACGGCCAGCGGGGCCGCCGCAAGGGCCTCGGCCAGGCGCCCGGCGTAGGTCTCGTCGATGATCAGCAGGTCGGTATCGGAGCGTTTGGGCCGGCCATCGGGGCCGAAGTCGCGCCCGCTGGCGACCCGGTGGCCGTCGATATCGACCAGCCGGGCTCCGAACGTCGGCGGAGTCGCCTGCGCGCCGGCATCAAGGGTGGCGGCAAGGTCCCAGTAGGACGCCGGCACGAAGGACATCCGCTCGCGCTCGCGCCGCACGATGATGCGGGTCGCCACCGACTGCACCCGCCCGGCGGAGAGCTTGGGCATGACCTTGCGCCACAGCACCGGGGAGACCTCGTAGCCGTAGAGCCGGTCCAGGATGCGCCTGGTCTCCTGCGCGTCAACCAGGTCCTGGTCCAGATCGCGGGGGTTGGCCGCGGCCGCGAGGATCGCCGGCTCGGTGATCTCGTGAAAGACCATCCGGCGCACCGGCACCGTCGGTTTGAGGGTCTGCATCAGATGCCAGGCGATGGCCTCGCCCTCCCGGTCACCATCGGTGGCGAGGTAGAGCTCGTCGACGCCCTTGAGCGCGTTGCGCAGTTCGGTGACCGTGGCGCGCTTGTCCGGGGTGATGATGTACAGCGGCTCGAAAGCGTGATCGACGTCCACCCCCAGCCGGGCCCAGGATTCGCCCTTGTACTTGGCGGGCACATCGGCCGCGCCCCGGGGCAGGTCCCGGATGTGCCCGCGCGAGGACTCCACGACGTAGCCCGATCCGAGGTAGGACGCGATCTTACGAGCCTTGGCCGGCGATTCCACGATCACCAGGCGGCGGCCGGAGCCGGTAGCCGCACCGTTGGAGCGGGCGCTGCGAGCACCGGAGGACGACCCACCCGCGGTGCTGGTGCGCTTGCCCCGGCCGGCCGCGCCGCCCGTACCTGCCCTCGTTGTCGATCGTGCCACGCTCAACTCACCTCAGTGTGCGACTCCGGAATGCCCCGACCCACGCGCGCCCCGCGCTCAATCCCCCCGTGCGCTCAACCCCCGTGCCCAAGTCCCCGATGCAGCCCAGTTCTCGATGCAGCCCAGTGCGCTGCACTCACCCTGCTGTATCCAAGACTCAGTGTGCACAACTCGGCAACCCCGGGGGGCAGTCAGCGTCGCACAATCAGGCGCGAACAACCAGCGCTATCGCCTGACGCCACGCAGGGTAAGTCAGCGCGTTTACTTCTGACCCGCGGTAGCGGACAGTTGCTTGCACTCGGCTGCGGACTGGAAGGCGGGCGCCAATTCCGGGTTGCTGGTCAGCCCCTGCATCTGGGCGCTGGCCGCGGTGAGGTCGGGACCGGCCAGGTGACTCGCCTTGTTGACGAAGTCCGGGTCTTTGGCGTCCAACGCGGCGAGTTTGGTTCGCTGGTCGCCGACTGTCCCTGCCGCGGTGGTGAAGAAGCCCACCGCGGTGTCCTGGATCCGCTTGCCATCGGTGATCTTCGGCGGGCCGAGCTTCGTGAGTTTCTGGGCGGTGTTGGAGAACGCGTGCTGGGCGATATCGGAGAACTCGAGGAGCCCGTCCTTCTGGCCCTGCGGCGTCGACGCCGATTTCGCGATCGCGGACACTCCGCTGATCACATCACCCAGGCCTCCGCAGAACGTACCCGTCCAGGCAACCGGGTCAGCGCCCTGCGCGGGGACGCCCGGTTTCGGCGGGGCCGCCGCGGGACCGGAGCCCGAACCGCATCCGCTTAGTACCAGGCCACCCGCGGTCAGCCCCAGGGTCAGCAGGACACCGGCACCGCTACGAAATGAGGGCACAACTACTACTCCCTTGATCGGGGATCACGAGGACTCCGCAGCCTCACGCGGCGACCTGAGCCGGTTCCGCGTCGACCAGCGAGGTGGAGCGCCGTTTGGACACCACCACCGCAACCACGATAACCGCTGCCGCGACCAAGGCGATGGCCGCCCGATATGTCCCGGCATTCGGGAGGGCGGAAATCGTCACGATGGCCGGCGCGATCAGCACCGAGACCAGGTTCATCACCTTGATCAGCGGGTTGATCGCCGGGCCTGCGGTGTCCTTGAACGGGTCGCCGACGGTGTCGCCGATCACAGTGGCGGCGTGCGCGTCGGAACCCTTGCCACCGTGGTTGCCGTCCTCGACCAGCTTCTTGGCGTTGTCCCAGGCGCCACCGGAGTTGGCCAGGAAGATCGCCATCAGGGTGCCGGTGATGATCGCTCCGGCCAGGAAGCCGGCCAGCGGTCCGACGCCGAGGCCGAAGCCCACCGCGATCGGGGTCAGCACGGCGAGCAGGCCCGGGGTGCTCAGCTCCCGCAGCGAGTCCTTGGTGCAGATGTCGACCACTCGCCCGTACTCGGGCCGCACCGAGCCGTCCATGATTCCGGGGTTGTCCCGGAACTGCCGGCGGACCTCGTAGACCACGGCGCCGGCCGCCCGGGACACCGCGTTGATCAACAGGCCGGAGAACATGAACACCACGGCGGCCCCGATGGTCAGGCCGACCAGGACGTTGGGCACCGAGACGTTGAACACCGCGTTGAGGTCGATGTTCGCCGCCGCGGACCGGATCGCGTCGCGGTAGGAGCCGAACAGCGCGGTCGCGGCGAGTACCGCGGTGGCGATCGCGATGCCCTTGGTGATCGCCTTGGTGGTGTTGCCCACCGCGTCGAGCTCGGTGAGGATGGCCACGCCCTCGCCCTCGACGTCGCCGGACATCTCGGCGATGCCCTGGGCGTTGTCGCTGACCGGGCCGAAGGTGTCCATCGCGACGATCACACCGACGGTGGTGAGCAGGCCGGTCCCGGCCAGGGCGACCGCAAACAGCGCGACGGTGACCGAGGCGGACAGCAGGTATGCCGCGTACACCGCGCCGCCGATCACCAGCGCGGTGTAGACCGCGGACTCGAAACCGATCGAGATGCCGGACAGGATCACCGTGGCGGCACCGGTCAGCGAGCTGGTGCCGACGTCCTTGACGGGCCGGTGCTCGGTGCCGGTGAAATAACCGGTGAGCCACAGGATGATGCCGGCCAGCACGATGCCGATGAGCACGGCGATCGCGGCGGTGACCGCTGGGCTGCCGGCAACCTGCTCGATCGGTTGACCGTCGATCTGGGTGACTCCGGCCAGGTCGTTGAAATGGCTGGGCAGGTAGAGGAAGGCGGCCGCGGTGCAGGCCACCGCCGAGATCGTCGCGGAGATGTAAAAAGATCGGTTGATCGCCCGTAGCCCCGGCTCACCGGCCCGGGCCCGGAGGATATACACGCCGATCACCGCGGTGACCACCCCGATCGCCGGCACGATCAGCGGGAACAGCAGGCCCTTGAGCCCGAACGCCGCGGTGCCCAGGATCAGCGCGGCGACCAGGGTCACCGCGTAGGACTCGAACAGGTCCGCGGCCATGCCGGCGCAGTCGCCGACGTTGTCGCCGACGTTGTCGGCGATGGTGGCGGCGTTGCGCGGGTCGTCCTCGGGGATGCCCGCCTCGACCTTTCCGACCAGGTCGCCGCCGACGTCAGCGGCCTTGGTGAAGATGCCACCGCCGACCCGCATGAACATGGCGAGCAGCGCGGCGCCGAAACCGAAGCCTTCCAGCACCCGGGGGGCGTGACCGGCGTAGACCAGCACCACCAGGGAGGCGCCGAACAGCCCCAGGCCCACGGTGGCCATGCCGACCACGCCACCGGTGCGGAACGCGATCCGCATCGCCTTCTCCCGGCCACCCGACTCGTTGGACGCCGAGGCCACCCGGATGTTCGCCCGGGTGGACAACCACATGCCCAGATAGCCGATCGACGCCGAGAACAGGGCGCCCGCCAGGAAGAACAAGGAGCGGCCGATCCGCTCGCCGATGTCCTCGGCGGGCAGCGCGAACAGCAGCGCGAAGACGATCGCAGCGAACCCGGACAGTGTCTTGAACTGCCGGTTCAGGTACGCCGAGGCGCCCTCCTGAACGGCCAGGCCGATCTCCTGCATCTTCGGGGTGCCCGGACTCGCGGCCAGTACTTCTTTCATCAGTACCGCACCGACGGCCAGCGCGGCCAGGGCAACGGCCGCGATGACACCGACGACTGTGTAATCACTCCCGCTCAGCTCGAGGCCCCCGTACTGAGCGAGGATGAATCGGGACATCCGTCCTCCTGGTCCATATCAGCGCAACCCACGCGCAGTGCTCTCCGTGCAGCCGTGCAGGTGGGCCCCGTAAGCAGTGCACCCCACAGCGCCACCGGAGTCACGGCGTCTTGGCCGGTCAGTCTAGGCGTCCCACCCCACCCCACCTCCCCCGGTACCGCCGCTCCCACACTGGCGATCACGCTCAGCCTCCCGAACTGAACAGCAGAGCTGTCAGTTCTTGATCAAAAAGCACTGCTGTTCAGTTCGGGAACTAGAGAGTTAGCGTGACGGGAGGTGCGGGTGTCGGGGGGAGGGTGGGTGGAGGGTGCGGGGCGTGGGGTGGCGCTGCTGGGGCGGCTGATTGCCGGCGGCGGCGAGTCACCGGTGCGGCACGTCACGACGATTCCCGGGCGGGCGGCGCGGACGGTGGAATGGCCCACCTGGGTTCCTGACCCCCTCCGCGTGTCGCTCGCTGGGGCGGGCGTGTCGGCGCCGTGGGCACACCAGGTCGCCGTCGCGGAGCTAGCCCGAGCGGGCCGCCATGCCGTGGTGGCCACCGGGACCGCGTCGGGCAAGTCGCTGGCCTACCAGCTGCCGGTGCTCGCGGAGTTACTGACCGACCAGCAGGCCACCGCGCTGTACCTCGCTCCCACCAAGGCATTGGGGGCCGATCAGATCCGGGCCGTGAGCGCGCTGGGGCTGGCCGAGGTGCGTGCGGCGGGCTATGACGGCGACACCCCGATGACCGAGCGGGACTGGGTTCGCTCGCACGCCCGGTGGGTGTTCACCAACCCGGACATGCTGCACCACGGGCTGCTCGCCCGGCATGACCGCTGGGCCCGCCTGCTGCGGCGGCTGCGTTTCGTGGTGATCGACGAGTGCCATGCTTATCGTGGGGTGTTCGGCTCGCACGTGGCGCTGCTGCTGCGCCGGTTGCGGCGGGTCGCGGCGCGCTACGGCGCCCATCCGGTGTTCGTGCTCGCGTCGGCCACGGTCGCCGATCCGGCCGAGTCGGCCTCCCGGCTCACCGGCCTGGACACCGTCGCCGTCACCGAGGACGGCTCACCCTGCGGCGAGCGCACCATCGCGCTGTGGGAGCCGCCGCTGCTCGACGAGCTGGCCGGCGAGAACGGCGCCCCGGTGCGACGCTCGGCGGGCGCGGAGTCCGCCCGGTTGCTGGCCGACCTGGTGGTCGAAGGCGCCCGCACCCTGGTGTTCGTCCGCTCACGGCGGGGTGCCGAGCTGACCGCGCTGGGTGCCCAGCGGGCGCTGAGCGCCGCCGCTGCGGGCGACCTCGCGCCCCGGATCGCCGCCTACCGGGCGGGTTATCTGCCCGAGGAGCGCCGGGCGCTGGAGACCGCACTGGACTCCGGGGAGCTACTCGGGATCGCCTCGACCAACGCGTTGGAGCTGGGTGTGGACATCGCCGGCCTCGACGCGGTGGTGCTGGCCGGCTACCCGGGAACCCGGGCCTCGTTCTGGCAGCAGGCCGGCCGGGCTGGGCGGGCCGGGTCGGGGGCGCTGGTGGTGTTCGTCGCCCGGGATGACCCGCTGGACACCTACCTGGTGCACCACAGTGCGGCGCTGCTCGGCGCGGCCGTCGAAGCCACCGTGCTGGACCCGGCGAATCCGTACGTGCTGCGCCCACAACTGGCCTGCGCCGCTGCGGAACTGCCCCTGACCGAGTCCTGCCTCGACGTGCTGGGTGGCGAGGTGGCCCGCGCGGCCGTCGCCGACCTGGTCGCCGAGGGGACGCTGCGCCGCCGCGCCGGCGGCTGGTTCTGGACCGCACCCCGGCAGCGACCGCATGCTCAGGTGGACATCCGCGGTTCCGGCGGGCACCAGCTAGCGGTGGTGGAGGCAGCCACCGGTCGCCTGCTGGGCACCATCGACCCTGGATCGGCCTGCGCTGCGGTGCACCCGGGCGCGGTGTACCTGCACCGGGGTGATTCCTACGTCGTCGACGACCTGGATCTGGAATCGGGCGTCGCGCTGGTGCATCCCGAGGAGCCGCAGTGGCACACCTCGGCGCGCTCGATCACCGACATCTCGGTGGTGTCGGTGCTGGAGAAGTGGCGCTGCGGTGGGGTGTCGGTGGCGCTGGGCGAGGTGGAGGTGACCTCTCAGGTGGTGGGCTACCTGCGGCGGCTGCCCTCGGGTCAGGTGCTCGACGCCGTGCCGCTGGAGCTGCCGCCCTCGACTCTGCGAACCAGAGCGGTCTGGTTCACCGTCTGCGAGTCCGTACTCGAGGCCGCCGGGTTGTCTCCCGCCGCCTGGCCGGGGGCACTGCACGCCGCTGAACACGCCGCGATCGGCCTGCTGCCGCTGGTCGCCACCTGCGACCGGTGGGACATCGGTGGGGTGTCGACCGCGCGCCATCCCGACACCGGCGAGCCCACGGTTTTCGTGCACGACGGGCATCCCGGTGGTGCCGGGTTCGCCGACCGGGCTCATGCCGCGATCCGGCCCTGGCTCAGCGCGACCCGGGAGGCGATAGCGGCTTGCGAATGCCCGGCCGGCTGCCCCTCATGCGTGCAGTCACCGAAATGCGGCAACGGCAACGATCCGCTGGACAAGGCCGGCGCGATCGTCGTCCTCGACACCGTGCTCACTGCGCTGTCAACGCCCGACCAGCTAGGCCCAGCGGAACACCCGTATAGCCAGACTGAATGATCAGTGCAGCACCGCATGAGTCCTTTGGGGGTTCGTTCCGCGATGTGGTCGGGTTGGTGTGGTGGCGCTGGTGGGCTTGGTGGGGAGTGCCGGTCGGGTTGGGGTGGGTGGGCGCGTGTGGTGGTGGTAGTTGTCGACGCTGTCCAACCGGGTGGGGAGCGAATCCCCCCTGATCGGGGAGGTTGGATGGGGGAAGCAGGCCTGGATCCGGTTTCGGCCACTTCTTGATCGCCGAGTCTGTGCGCTGACTGTGCAGTTCTGCACGGTCACCGCTCACTTTCAGCGATCATGATCCGGATGGTGTGGCCGGTGGGACGGCCACGATGTTGAGATGCCGTGGCAGTGTGATCATCGAGGGTGCGGTGCGCCGGGTTGCCAGGTGGTCCGGTGCTGGTGAGCGCAGCGCACCGCCGGTTGCCCGATGGGGTCCTCGTCGTCGGCCGGGGCCTGGGTCATCAATCGCATCGGCCTCGCGCTGCCACGCCTGGATCAACCCCCGACGAACTGATGCGGCGTAGCCCAGCTAACGCAACGTTTCAGCCAGCTCGAAGTTCACCCAGTGTGGCAATGGGTCTAACTTGGAACTCCCGGCGCCATAGCCGGATCGCATACGACTCATTGAGGTCGTCGAGCACCATGCAGTGGACCTCGTGGATCTGTTTGTCGTCGGGGTATACAGAGATCGCGGCTAGGTCGCCCAGATGGGAGACGTCGGCGTTGGTGCGCTGGGATTGGAGCACGTCCCCGATGCCACCCAGGTAGTTCGTCGCATCGCCACGGGCATGTCCATCACGGTGACACCGGACAAGGAGTTCCATCCCAATAGAGTCGCCCGCATCGAACGGTGAGAAACCGGAAGCCGCCATAGCAGCGTGCACCACTTCGAGGAGCCGAAGCACCCGGGCACGGTGTGGATGCCTGGCACCCAGCATGGACCACGCCTCACTCTTGGCTGGCGGTAGTCCCGTCACCTCGATGAGTAGCTCGTTCACTTCGTCCCCCTTGACTAACCCGCGCCGGCATCCCGCCGTGCTGAGCTGATCATCGATGCTGGTCGGCCGGCGTCAGGACGAGGTATCGAGAGCACGCGCACGACTACGCATGAGACCCCGCGGGGTGCTGCTAGCCGGGCGCGATGAGTTCGGACAGCTGTACCGTGGCCTTGACCTTGTCCAGGTCGGCTTCCCATCCTGGTGTGGCAACACCCGCGTGGTGTGCTGCGGACCTGACTGCCACTAGTCCGACCTGCAGCGCGCTCGCCTCGTCCTCGCCCTCGACGGTGGTGCACACATCCACCCAGCCGCGGCGCAGGTCAGCGCCTACATCGGGATCGATGAGGTTGGGCTCCACGCTGAGAGCGTCCGACATCGCCTCTGTGTGCTCGTCCACTGCACCAACGGGCGTGACCTGGTAACGCACTTCGAGGTAGTAGCGGTTCATCACCCATCCGCCCCCAGCAGGTCTCGCGCCTCAACCACCCGACCAGGCTTCTTCGGTAGCAAGGATCTGATGACGTCAGGTGGATTGTCTTCTTGTGGGCACCGCGCGGACAATACCCCTTTGAAGTACTTCCGACCCATCTCGATTCTCCAGCCTGAGGACTCCAAGGATCGCAGCAACGCCTCAAGATCCTTATCGGGATGTTTCGGTCGCGCCATGTCGTCCTTCCGGTGCGGCGGGCCCGGCCCGGGCTCGGCCGGTGGCCGCGCCGAGTCCACCGAGCCATCCACTCGGCTGTACTGCTGCCTCCACCAGCAGGTCCAGGCCGCTGACGTGGCAGGACGCCAGCTGCACCCGCATCCGGTCGGTTACCCGGCGGGCCTGGGCGCAGGCGTACTGCTCATCGGCGATCACGTCCGAGGCACCCGCCAGCGCGGCGAGGTCAGCCGCCGACTCGGCGTGATGGCGGGCGACCATCGCCGCACCCAGATGCAGGCCGAACACCGCCATGCTGACCAGTACCGCGATGGCCCCGGCCGCCCATACCGTGGCGACGCCACGGTCGTCATCGACTCTCCCCGTCATGGCACGTTCCTTGGTTCTCCCGTGGCCGGTTCTCCCGTCGCCAGCTCCGGTGTCGCCGGTTCGCCCGTCGCCGGTTCCGGTGTCCCCGGTTCCAGGATCGCTACCGCTTCCGCCCCGACCTCGATCCCCGGTAACAGGCCTGCCACTGGACTCGCTGAAACCCGGGCGGTGACCTCGTCACCGCGAATGGTCACCGCCACCACCGCGCCGCGGGGGGCGATCCGGCCGGCGAGTTCCCCGGCGCGGTTGCGCTCACCCCTCGCGGTCACCCGGGCCGCCTCGCGGGCGGCGTCGACGCACCGTAACTGCGCGGCCACCGCCGACACCGCCGCGAGCATCAGGGCCAGGACGACGACCAGCGAGCACAGGGCCAGCGCAGCCTCCACGGTGACTGTGCCCCGGTCGTCCCGGCCCAAGTGAGATAGGCCCAAGTGAGATAGGCCCAAGTGAGATAGGCCCAAGTGAGACAGGCGCCGGCGCAGCATCAGAACTTCACCGACAACGCCTGCTGCACCAGGTCAGTGAGTGCGCCGACGACGGCGCCCCCGGTCACTACTTTGTAGAGAACCGCTGCGAAAGCCGCCGCGGCGATCGTCCCAATCGCGTACTCGGCAGTGCTCATGCCCGCCTCGCCGCGCACCGCACCGGCCGTTCGAGCGGCGATCAGCCGCCACCCTCGCACGATCTTGCTCTTGGTCATCACGGGTGAACCCCTTTCATTGTTGATTCCCATCACCACTGCCGCATCAGGCCGGCGGCCAGTCCGATCAGGACCGGCACGACGCCCAGCGCGAGGAAGGCCGGCAGGAAACACAATCCGAGCGGAGCGGCGATGAGCACCCCGGCGCGTTGGGCTCGGGCTTCGGACCGCGCCTGGGCGCCCGCTCGCATCTCGGTGGCCAGTCGGGTGAGCGACTCGGCGAGCGCGGTTCCGCCACGGCCACTGCGCGCGGCGGCTCGGGCCAGCCGTGCCGTCGCGGGGCACTCCAGCGTGGGCTGCCAGGCCTGTGCGGGATCAGCACCCAGGGCGATCAGCTCCGCCGTGCGACGTAACGCCGCCCCGGCTGGCGCACCCAGTCCGTCAGCGACCGCTCGCACCGCTACCGCAACGGGCATGCCAGCCCGCAAGCAAGCCGCCAGGAGTTCCCACGCGCCGGCCAGTTCCAGCGACCCGTCGCCGGCATCGGAACCCGACCGAAACAACCCAGCGGAGAATGAGCCGGCGCTCCGGGTGGATCCAGGCCCGACCGCTCCCGGTAACCGCGATCGGGGCCCCGCCGGGCCGGGCGCAACCAGCAGCGCGGCCGCTACCAGCAGGCACGCGAACGCCTGAGCCATCACACCGGCACCGACCCGGATATCAGCCGCGCGCTCCACAACACGCCACCGCAGGCCAAGCCGGTGCCGATCACCAGCAGCAGCTGACCCACCGGGGTCTGGCACAGCACCCGCAACGGTGCGGCACCCACCGCCTGGCCCAGCGCCAACCCCAACAGCGGCAGCCCAGCGAGCACCGCCGCGGTCGCCCGCGGTCCGGCCAGCCGGGCCTGCACCTCGGCGGCGAAGCGCACCCGGTGCTCGGTGTCGCTGCGCACCGCATCGAGCAGGTCAGCCAGGGCGATCCCGTGGCGCTCGGCGAGTGCCCACGCCTCGGCGAGACGATCCGACCAGGGCCGCAGTTGGGCGGGAGCCGCGCTGCGCAGCGCGGCCGGCACATCACCACCGAGACGGGCCGCTGCGGCTACCGCAGCCAGTGCGCGGAGGACGTCGGGCGAACCGTCAGCCTGCGTGTCGGCGGCGGACTGCACCGCCGCGGCGGGATGGGCCCCGGCCCGCAGCTCCGCCACCAGCACTCCGAGGGCATCGGACAATCCGGTCGCCGCGGTGGCGGCGACCCGGTGGTGGTGCCGTGCGCGCCAGCGCGCGGTGGTGGTGCCGGTCACCATGGCCGCGGCGAGCCCGCCACCAAGACCGGCCAGCAGAGCGCCAACTCCGGTTGCCAGACCTGCCAAGAGCAGCCCGCAGCGCCGCGTGGCCCAGCTTCCCCCGGCCGGGCCGCGCCGGCCTGGGGTTCCGGCGCGACGCAGTGCGATGAGCCGACCGCGACCGATCCCGCCCGGCCAAGCCAGCGCTGCACCCGCCAGCGCGGCCAGTGCCAGGCTCAGTGAAGTGTCGACACCGGGCACGTCACACCCCGCCTTGGATGGCGCCGCCGGCCGAGCCGGCACAGTGAGCACCGCCGGCCGAGCCGGCACAGTCGGCACCGTCGAGCAGGGCGTGCAGACGCGCTCGTCCTGGCCCCCAGCATCCGTCTTGCCAGGCCGGGAGAACACGGACCAGGTCGCTGTCGCGCTCCAGCACACCTACTGCGGCCAGGCCACGCACCCCGTCCCGGCGGACCACGTGCAGCACCACGTGCACGGCTGCGGCGAGTTGGCTGTGCAAGGCGTGGCGGGGCATGCCGCCCAGCGCGGCCAGCGCCTCCAGCCGGGCCGGCACCTCGGCCGGGGAATTTGCGTGCAGCGTTCCGGCGCCCCCCTGGTGCCCGGTGTTGAGCGCAGCGAGCAGCTCGCACACCTCGGCCCCGCGGACCTCTCCGACCACCAGGCGATCCGGTCGCATCCGCAGTGCCTGGCGCACCAGGTCGCGCAGCGTGATCTCGCCCGCGCCCTCGACATTGGGCGCCCGGGTGGTCAGCCGGACAACATGAGGGTGCTGCGGTGCCAGTTCGGGTGCTTCCTCGACGCATATGATCCGCTCGTGCGGGGACACACAGCCCAGCAGCGCGGCCAACAACGTTGTTTTCCCGCTGCCGGTGCCGCCGACGACCAGAAAGGCCAACCGTGCGGTGACGATGGCGCGCAGCAAAGCGTCCGCCTCGGGCGACACGCTGCCGGTATCCCGCAGTGCGTCCAGCCCGTGGGTGGTCGGTCGCAGCACGCGCAGGGAAATGCAGGTGCAGCCGTCGGCGATCGGCGGCAGCACGGCGTGCAGCCGGACCCCGCCGGGCAGCGGGGCATCCACGAACGGCGAGGCGTCGTCCAGCCGGCGCCCGGCAGTCAGCGCGAGCCGCTGGGCGAGCCTGCGCACCGCGTCGGGGTCCGCGAAGTGCACGTCGGTGCGGCGTAGTTCGCCGCAACGCTCGATCCACACCTGGTCGGGCCCGCTGACCAGCACGTCAGTGACCTCCGGGTCGGCCAGCAACGGCTCCAGGGGGCCGGCCCCGACCAGCTCCTGCTGCAGCTCACGCAGCGCCGCGAGTACCTGCAGATCGGCCAGCACCCCATCGGACTCGGCCCGCACGGCGGCCGCCACCGCACCGGGAGACACCGCCGCGCCCGCGGTCGCCAGCCGGTGCCGAACCCGATCGACCAGCGCCGAGGGGTTCACCTGCGGCGCTGGCGGGCTCATGCCGCACCGCCCAGCGAGACGGCAGATCCGTCGAGTGCCGCGAGCACCTGGCGCGCCGCGGTGGCCAGCGGGCCCCGGGAGCGGCCCGGCACGACACCACGATCCAGCGCAGCGGCCAACCCGGGCTGCGGGCGCATCGCGGCCAGCACCGGGAGGCCGAGGGTCCGGCCGACGTCCGCAGGGGTGATCCCACCGGGCGCGGGCCCCCGCACCACCAGCTGCAGTGCGACCCCGTAACGCCGGACCCGCGCCGCCACCGTCGCGGCCGCCGCGCAGGCCCGCACCTCAGCCGGCACCACCAGTATCGCCAGGTCCGCGGTTTCGAGCGCTGCGGTACCCGGGTCACAGGGGTACCGGGGCAGATCGCACACCACCGTGTCACCGGCGCGGCGTCCGGCGCCACATACCGTGCGTACCGCCGTCCCGTCCGGGCCGCAACCATCCCGGTCGCGGTCGGGCCGATCGTAGGAAAGGACGGTCAGGCCGCCCCGGCCGCCGAGGTGTGGCGTGGGCAGCGCCGCGTGCAGCGCGGAGGCCGGTACCCGGCCGTCGCCCAGGGTGAGCCCGGACCAGCGCAATCCGTCCATCTTCTCCACGCCCAGGGTGAGATCCAGACCGCCGCCCAGCGCGTCACAGTCGACGAGGATCGCCTGGCGTCCCGCGTCCGCTACCGCCACCGCGACGGCGGCCGCGAACACCGACGCCCCGGCCCCGCCGCGGCCGCCGAGCACGGCCAGCACCCGTCCCGGGTCAGCCGGTGACTCGATCGCATCGGCCAGCGCACCGACCAGCCAGGCTTCCGCCTCGGGCAGTACCGCGACGTGCTGGGCGCCGACTGCGACCGCGCATCGCCACACCTGCGGGTCACCGTCGGCGCAGATGACCACCACCCCGTCCCGGCGGGGCAGCCCGGCGCTGGCACTGGCCAGCGCCGCTGCGACGTCCAGTAACACCAGCGGGGCGCAGGTCCACTCTTCCCGAGCCGTGCCGGGATCGGTGATCCGGTGTGGATCACACCCCGCTGCCGCGGCGAGCCGGGTGACCTCGTCGGCCAGCCCGCCTGACGCCATCATCATCACCGGCCGCCGGTCGATCGGCCGCCCACCCTGTGCACTCACCCGTTGCTCCCACTGTGGCTTGCCCGGGCGTTGGCCCGGGGCAGGTGTTCTTCCGTGGGCAACTGTGGATCAGCCAGACCGACGATGCGACCAGCTCATGATCAACATGTGGATAACGGGGATGTTGTGGACAACTCGGGGAACCCACCGGACCCCGGAACCCGGGGACGACCCCCGCCAGGAGGAGACGGGGGTCGTCGGAGTGTCAGCCCCGGGGGGTTGGGCTGCACTCCCCGGCCTGTTCAGCCGGACAGATCACCTTACCCCGCTGATACCCCTCCCCACAGCAATTCGGTGGCGACCACGCGCCGTTGCCGCCGGCTCCAGGATGTCGTTTACCTGGGCGGCGGTCCGACCTCGGACGTTGCCTCATATGCTGGCCGTCGTGAGCTCTTCGAGCCCGAGCTCCTCGGGAGTTGCGGCATTCTTCGATCTGGATAAGACCATCATCGCCAAATCCAGTGCGTTCGTCTTCTCCCGGGCGTTCTTCCAGGAAGGTTTGATCAACCGGCGAGCCGTACTCAAGGCCACTTACGCCCAGTTCATGTACCTGCTGGCCGGCGCCGATTCCGAGCAGATGGAGCGGATGCGGGCGCACATCACCGCTCAGTGCACCGGATGGGACATCGCCCAGGTGACGGCCATCGTCGAGGAGACCCTGCACGATGTGGTGGATCCGCTGATCTACGCCGAAGCGACCGATCTGATCGCCACGCACCGCGAGCGGGGCGAGGACATCGTCGTGGTGTCAGCCTCCGGGGCCGAAGTCGTGCAGCCGATCGCCAAGATGATCGGCGCCACGCACACCGTGGCCACCCGCATGGTGACCCAGGACGGCCGCTACACCGGCGGAGTGGAGTTCTACTGCGCCGGCGAGAACAAGGCACTGGCCGCCCGGCAGTTGGCCGCGGAGCAGGGTTATGAGATGCAGCGCTGTCACGCCTACACCGACTCCATCTCGGATCTGCCGCTACTCGAGGCGGTCGGCCATCCGACGGCGGTCAATCCGGACCGCGCGCTGCGCAGGGAGGCGCAACAGCGGAACTGGCCGGTACTGACGTTCTCCAAACCGGTGTCATTGCGAACCCGGATTCCCGCGCCCTCCGGTGCCCAGATCGCCGCCGCGGTGGGTCTCGGGGCCGTGGCCGCGGCCGGCGTCGCATGGTACGGGCTGCGGCGACGGCAGCGCTGACCAGATGGGACCAAATCGGCGCAATGGGGCTTGACTTACTCCAAATGGGCGATACTTACCGGACAATCGTACGTAGAGTAGCCAACACGGTGTGCCTGATCGGGCCTCTTGCTGTGCCCGGGGTCACGGAGTAGACATGACCCCACGGACCTCTGGAAGGCCAGGGGCGGTGCGGCAGAGAAGTACCGTCCACCCCGACTGGGGCTCCGTGCACGGACGTCGGGCCGCCCACGCGCAGCACGCCGCGGGAGGCTTGTCGTCAAGGGTTTGCGTGCCGCGTCCTCTGGGGACACGGGCGCCGAGACCCCGTTGAGTACGACACGAGTTGCACGCTTGGTACCCCGGCAGTCCGTGCGGGCGGCGGCGTTGCTGGAAGCCCGTGATGGGCGTCCAGTGGCGCCGCCGTCGTCATATCGGCACGGATTGACGCATCACCCCTGCTCCCCAGCAAGGTCGGCCCAAGCAAGTTCAACCCAAGCAAGTTCAAACCCAGTCACGCGATCGCGGTTAGTCGCTACTTTGCGTGACCGCCCTGGCGATAGCCACCGCCTCCCGGGCCCCGGCGATCAAGGCGGCGCAGCAATGCGCTATCCACTCGCCAACTGCTTGCCCACCGCCCCCGGCAAAGCCCGCGGCGGCCGCTCGGTACTCCCGCTCGTGGCGGAGATGAGCGACCTCGGGAACCACCAGCCCTTTCGGGTCCAACCCGGTGGACACGATGGACAGCCGGGCCGCCGCGCGCGCGACGACGCCGTTGCCGTGTGCGAACGGAGCCAGCGCCAGCAGTTCGCCGTGCACGACCGCGATCAGCACTGGCGCCGCCACCTGACTACCCCCAGTGAGCAGCTGGGCCAGACCGTCGAGCCGGGCGGTCACGTCTCTCGACGAGTCCGGCCGGCCCAGCTGCGCCACGGGCGCGAGATCTGCCGCGGCAAGCATGTGCAACCGGGCCAGTGCCTGGCGTGGGGCCCGTTGCCAGGTTCCCAGCAACCCACCCAGTGCCTCCGCCACGCGCAGTGCGCCGGCCAGCACCGGGTCGTGGACCGGTCCGTCGCTGGGCAACGTCGCGCTGCCGCCGTCCAGGACGGCCGAGGCCCGGGCCGCCCGCACGGACGCCTCCGCCGCGGTAGCCGGCCAGCGGCGCCGGTTGGCCGGGTGCCGGTGCACCGCAGTCACCGCGTCGCGGACACCGAGGACGGCCTGGGCGACTCCGGGCAGATCCATCAACGGACCCAGCGGATCTGCGGCCACCTAGCGAGACTAGAGCCTGTCAGAGTCGACGGTGCATGACGTGCAGTCCGACGTAGCCGTGCACTGGGTGGTGAAAGGCCTCGGGGACGGTGGCCAGCACATCGAAACCCAGCGAGCGCCACAACCGGACCGCGCGAGTGTTGCTCTCGACCACGGCGTTGAACTGCATGGCGCGGTAGCCCTCGTCGCGTGCCACGGCCAGGACGTGCTCGCCGAGGGCCCACGCCTCGCCCGGCGTGCTGGGGATCGACCATGAAACTGGCGGTGGCGACGTGCGCACCGGGCCCGCCGTGGTTGGGGTGCACCTTGGCGGTGGCCAGGATGGTCTGATCGGCGTCGACGGCCACGACCGTCCGGCCAGGGCGCTCCAGGAGCCAGAGGCTGCGGGCCCGATCCTCGGTGGTGTCCCGGTCGTAGACAAAGGTCTCGCCGGTGGCCACGATGCGATGCAGGAACGGCCAGATTGCCGCCCAGTCCTCCGGGGTTGCGTCTCTGATCAGCACGGTACCCAGCATGAACGGCAGCCGAGGCGGGACTACTCGGGGTCCGCGGGGGCGATGGCGGTAGGCGGGACCAGGCCAGTGTCCCCGAACTGCAACACCACCATGATGAATCGCACCGGTGCACTGGCCTCGTTGGCGTAGCGATGCGGGGCATGCGCCTCGAAGACGACCACGTCGTTGACGCTCAGCGCTCGGCGTTCGTCCCCGACCCGCAGGGCCAGTTGCCCGTCGAGCACGAACAGCGCCTCCATCGTGCCCCGCGGGTGCGCCTCGCCGTCGAAGGCGTCGCCGGCCTGGAGTGTCCAGTCCCACAGTTCCACCACGTCAGGCGGGTCGGTGCCGATCCGGAACAGGGCGCGGCTGCCGGCGGCGCTGGTCCATAAGGCGGCCGCATCAGCCGCGGCGCGGACGGTGATCCGCGGCGGCGCGTCAGCACTGACCAGCGAAGCGACGCCGACCTGCAGGGCCGCAGCAAGATTGCACAGCGTGGCGATACTCGGGTTGCCGCGCGCGGACTCCACCTGGATGACCGTGCCCCGGCTCAGGCCGGACGCCGCCGCGAGCCCGTCGATGGTCATCCGGCGCTGCTGGCGCAGTACTCGGACATTGCGGCCAACGGCAGCGGCGACCGCCTCAGGATCCTGCATTCGGTTCAGTATGCCGCACTAGCGGGTCAATCTCATTGGACCTGCTCGTTGAACCTTGGGCGACGCACCTACTAGAGTCAAGTGAAGTGGTCTGATAAGTACAACAGAGTTGATTGACTGGAGCCTGGTGGCCGTTCAGTTCGCGATCCCCGCCGCGGTCGGCTTTGGCGTCGCGGACTTCGCGGGCGGCCTGGCGACCCGGCGCACCTCCGGCACCCTGGGTATCATCGCCGTCACCCAGCTCGTCGGGGCGGCGGTGCTGCTGCCGGCCTTGACCCTGTTACCCGGCGGCCCCTCAGCCACCGCCGTGGGGTTCGGTGCGCTGGCCGGTCTCGCTGGTTCGTCCGGGCTGCTGCTGTATTTCCGGGGCCTCGCCCGCGGACCGATGGGCGTGGTGGCACCACTGTCCGCGCTCGCGGGAGCGGGACTGCCCCTCGTGGTCGGCGTGGTAGCCGGGGAACGGCCCGGGCCGGTGACCCTCAGTGGGGTCATGGTGGCCGTGATAGCGATCGCGTTCGCCACCGCCGGAACCTCGCATGATCGGGCAGCGATCAGCGGGCTCCTGCTGGGGATCGGGTCCGGCGTGGGGTTCGGCCTGTTCTACGTCGCGCTGGATGCGACTGCACCGGAGTCCGGCCTGTGGCCCCTCCTGGCAGCCAAGATCGCCGCTGTGACGGTATTCGGCCCACTGGCGCTGGCACGTCGCACCCCCGGCAGCGCACTGCGCAGGCATGACAGACTGATCGTGCCCTCCCTGATAATACTCAGCCTGATAATACTCAGCGGTACCGCTGACATGGTGTCGAACATCCTGTTCCTCCTGGCCACCCGGACGGGCGGGCTGAGCGTCAGCGCCGTAGTCGTCTCGCTCTACCCGGTGGTGGTCGTTCTCCTCGCCCGTTTCGTGCTGCGCGAGCGACTCACCCTGATGCAAGCCACCAGCGTGGCCCTCGCGCTCGCCGCGAGCGCGCTGCTGTCCGGTTAAGGAGCAGGTGCTCCTCAGTCCCGGCCGTGGCCGCGCGGCCGGGCGGAGACCAGTGGTGAGTGTTCACCTGATGGCAATGAATTCGCCTCTTTTTCCCTCCGTCGACGGTCCCGTCCAGATTTCCACATCAGACCGGTGACGCCTATCACCATGCAGGTCAAGCCTATGACAAGCAGAATAATCGCGAGCGTCAGTGTCTGGACTATAGGTCCCACTCCGGCTGTCCTCTCGTGTCCGCGAGAATGTGAGCTGGGTGACACGGAAAACCTACGGAAAGAGACTCGACTGTCCTAGAGCTCACGAGCCCAGAAACTCAAGGGCCCAGAAACTCAAGGGCCCAGAAACTCAAGGGCCCAGAGCTCACGGAACAGAACTCACAGGCAGTAGCGTGCTTACCGCTAATCGCTCGGTCGAGGACCTCCGGTCGGGATCCGGGCGGTTGTTTGCATCACCCGTAGTCACTCTAGCTCGATCGAGGACATCCTGCCAGTCGTTAGAGTGATAGCACTGTACTCACATAGCTACATTACGTCACGAGAATCGCGTCTTCATCCCCCTGTCGACTGCTGGACTCATCACGTTCACATGGGGAGGTCGCATGGAGCAGTAGTGGATTCAGCGACGCGTACCTCGGCGAGGTGCCGCCAGGACTGTCGCGGTGACAATCAGCAAGAATCCCTCGACGACGAGACTGATGACACCGAGTGGTTCGGCCCAGTTGCCGATATCGTCGGTGTAGTCGGGCAATCCGGGTCCGCGGGAGAGCGCGTAACCGACCATCGGGCCGATCGCGACCCCGAGCGAGAGAAGCCAACCCCGGCTTGCGTACCGCGTGAACAGCAGTGCCGCAGCCACAATGCCAGCCACTTCGAGAGCATAATACAGGAACTTGACGTATTCCGGATCTTTCATGCCAGGTATGCCGCCCTGGTCTATGACGTGAATGGCGGCCACGGCAAGGCATCCGAGGGTGCCTAGCCCACGCAGCGCCATGATGCGCCCGGTGAATTTGGCAGTATCGATAGTCGACGATAACATCGTCGATCCTCCCTTCTGCGACGGCGTCATTAATTGAGAGAGTATCACGCCGAGATTTCATGCGAGAACGACAGTTTTTTAATGATTGCCAAACCTAACTTCCGTATCGGTGAACGTGGTCGGCGCACACTCAGTTGGCGGCACGTACAGCGGCTTGCCCGGTTTGGGCCCAGCGCTCAACGCGCCATCGTGAGGTCATAGACCATGGCGCCACCCACTGTTGTCGAAGTGAAGGTCTGTTGCACCCAGTCCGCGATCTCCCGGCTGCTGGAGCTGCCGCCATGCTGGCCGGGAAAACCACCGCCGCCGATGAAATAGTGGATCGAGCCCTGGTTCACGTACTGCTGGAACTGGGCCAGCGTCGGCGACGGGTCGCTGCCGTTGAAGCCGCCGACTGGCATCACAGGATGACCGGTGGCGAGTTGGAAACCAGCCGCCATGTTCGAGCCGATGACAGCGGCCACCCACCTATAGCGATCGGCGTCGCGGGCCAGCAACGCGTTGAGCGCGGTGTTGGACGTGGTGCCGCCCAGCAGACCGCCGATCCTTCCTGGACCGCCATCTCGCCCGCCCCGGAAACCGCCCGCGGAGCCGTCGGGAGTGGACGGCCCGTTACTGCCAAACCCGTTACTGCCAAACCCGTTACTGCCAAACCCGTGGCTGGGGAATCTCTGGCCTGGAGATCTCCGGCCCCGGAACCCACCCGGTCCACCACCGCCGAAACCGCCGCCCTGGGGTCCGGCGGAGGGAATCGCCCCGAGGTGGGGCGTTGCGGCGGTGTCCAGGGCGTAGGCCGCCGGCGCGGCCAGCCCGACGGCGATCCCAGCAGTCGCCGCCACCAGCCCCACCCTGTTCCGGGCGGATGCCGGCACCGCCAGCGGGACCGCGCACGCCAGACCCGCGATCAGCACGACCACTCGCAGCCAGGGCTGCCAGCTCGGCGCGCGGTCGAGCAGCACGAAGGCCCATACCGCCGCACCGGCCAATCCGGCCGCCAGCACGGCCCGCGCTAGCAGCGCCGAGCGCAGCTGCCCCGAACACAGTTGCCACAGGGTCACCGCACCGATCCCGACCAGTGCGCCGATCGCCGGGGCCAGCACCACCGTGTAATAGGGGTGGATGATCCCCTGGGCGTAGGAGAGCACCGCGCCGGTGACCAGCAACCAGCCGCCCCACAGCAGCATCGAGGCCCGCAGCCGGTCGGTGCGGGGCATGCGCCGCCCGAACCACAGCAAGGTGAGCGCAAACAGCAGCGCTACTGGCAGCAGCCAGGCGATCTGACTGCCCATTGACCAGTCGAACAGCTGGCGCACCCCGCCGCCACCGCCACCGCCAGAGCCGGGGCCGAGTGGACCGCCGGCGAATCCGCCCCGGCCCACACTGCCGATCTCGTTACCGGTGAGCCGGCCGAAGCCGTTGTAACCGAAAATCAGTTCCAGCACGCTGTTGGTTTGCGAACCGCCGACATAAGGCCGGTCCGCGACCGGCCACAGCTCCACGATCGCCACCCACCAGCCGGCGCTGACCACCAGCGCAACGCCGGCCGCCAGCAGCTGCCCGATCCTCCGGCGAAGCGCGACGGGCGCGACCACCAGGTAGGTCAGCGCGAACCCGGGAACCACCAGGAACGCCTGCATCATCTTGGTCAGGAACCCGAACCCGACGAACACCGCCGCTGCCACCAGCCAGCCGGTCCGGCCGGCCTCCAGCGCACGGACCAGCGCGTAGGCGCTCAGGACGAGCAGCAGCACGAGCAGCGCGTCGGGATTGTTGAACCGGAACATCAACACCGCGACCGGGGTGAGCGCGAGCACCGCACCGGCCAGCAGCCCCGCGGCCGGGCCGTGCCAGCGACGCACCGCGGCGTAGAGCACACCGACCGCGGCGACGCCTTCCAACGCTTGCGGAACGAGGATGCTCCACGGGTTCACCCCGAAGATCCGGGCCACGAGTTCCATCACCCACAGCGAGGCCGGCGGCTTGTCCACCATGATCGAGTTGGCTCCATCGGAGGAGCCGAAGAGAAATGCCTTCCAGCTCGTCGCCCCGGCCTGCACGGCCGCGGAGTAGAACGTGTTGGCGTAGCCGGAGGCACCCAGACCCCACAGGTACAGCAGCGCGGTGGCACCGAGCAGCCCGGCGAGAGCCGGGCGCACCCACCGCGGGTCGCGCCGCGGGTCAGGGAATACCGGAGCGTCCGGTGGGGCCAGGGTCGCGGCGGTCATCGAAGCTCCCTACGGTGGGGGCGAGCGGCGAACACCCAGCCACGCAGCAGCACGAACCGGCCGACGGTGCCGAGCAGCGAGGCTGCCAGCAGCACCCCGACCTCCAGGGCTCGGGACGGCTGAGGCACCAGGGAGGTCATCGCGACCAGGGCCAGCGAGGTGAGGGCGTAGTAGCCGAGGAAGACCAGCGCCGCCTGGGTGTGCACGCGCACCAGGCTGCGCCCGGCGCCGGCGAAGGTGAACCGGCGGTTGGCCTCGGTGTTGAGCACGGTGGTGACGGTCAATGCGACCAGGTTGGCCCCCAGCGGGGACCACCATTCACGGCCCAACGCGTAGAGCGCCACCGTCGCCAAGGTGGAGAACAGCCCGATCACCGCGAACGAGATGGCCTGCCAGCTCACCCAGCTGCTGCGGCCCTGGGTGCTGCAACTCTGTGTGCGGGGCCGCGGTGCAAGTACCGCATCCGGGTGCGCCGCGCGGGGCTCGGGCCGCTGGGGGAGCCCGCTGATGGTGGCGGTTCCAGAGGCTTTGGCCCGGGCCACCCGCAGCAGACCGCACAGGTCGTGCCAGGCGGTGGCCCCCAGCGCCACCCGCGAGTCGAGGTCTTCCACCCAGTCCACCGGTACCTCATGGATACGCAGCCCGTTGTGCTCGGCCAGCAGCAGCAGCTCGGTGTCGAAGAACCACCCGTCGTCGGTGGTCGCGGCCAGCAGTGGGCGGATCACCTCGGTGCGGGCGGCTTTGAAGCCGCACTGCGCGTCGGAGAACGAGGCGCGGTGCAAGAAGTGGACCAGCGCGTTGTAGCCGCGGGAGAGCACCTCCCGCTTGGTCCCGCGGATGGTGCGCGCACCGGGTGCCAGGCGGCTGCCGATGGCCAGATCGGAGTGCCCGTTGACCAGCGGCGCGACCAGCGGCAGCAGGGCGTCGAGCCCGGTGGACAGATCGACGTCCAGGTAGACCACCACGTCGGCGTCGCTGGCCGACCAGGCGGCCCGCAGCGCCCGGCCGCGGCCCTTGTCCGCCAACCGCAGCACCCGCACCCCGGGTAGCGTCTCCGCCAGTTCCCGGGCGATCTGCGGCGTCGCGTCGGTGCTCGCGTTGTCGGCGATGGTGATCGTGGCCGGGAAGGGGAACTGCTCGTGCAGGTAGGCGTGCAGCACCGCCACGCTGCCGGCCAGCTCACGCTCCTCGTTGTGCACCGGGATGACGATCTCGATCAGGGCGGTGCGGACGGGTTCGGAGTCGGGGCTGGGACGGTGCCCGGCGGTGGCGGTGGTGCTCACTTCGACGCTCCGACGGCGATGCGCTGGGCGGTGATGCTGCCGTCGGAACCCCGCTGGCCGGACACGGCAATCGGCTGGCCGGGCTTGAGATCGGTCAGTGAACCCGGGCTGCGCACGGTGACGGCCACGTCGTCAGCGGCGGTGACGGTGATCTTGCGACCGTTCCGGGTGGTCAGTGTGATCGTCTTGCCGTTGACCGAGTCGATGGTGCCGACGGCACCCCTGCCGCCATGACCGAAGCGTCCGTGGCCACCGGGACCTCCGGGGCCAAAGCCAACTGCGCGGTCGAACGAGGCGGAGCCGAACAAGTCGGGGCCGGACAACAAGGCTTCGGACGCGGGACTCACCACGCTGGTCGAGGCGCCCCGGCTGCCCAGCAGATACCCGCCCACGGCACCGGCGAGCAATAGCGCCACCGCACCGGCGAACATCGGGGTCGCGAAGCGCCGCATCGGTGTCACGAGGCGGCGCATCCGGGCCCGCCACACCGTCCGGCCGGACGGACCGTCGGGTTCGGGCGGTCGCGCGGGGATCAGCGCGGTGGGGTCGTAGGGCGGCGGGGTCTCGTTCATCACGCGTTCTCCCTCAGGTGATCCGGATCCGGATGCGCCCAGCCCCCCGAACTCAGCGGCGGAGCTGCCGGGAGGGGTGACAGCTCCGCGGTGAGTGCGGATGCCGGGGGGCTGGGCACTGCCGCCACGGTCGCGGACCAGCTTGGGGGTGAGCTGGTGATTTGCTTGGAGTTGGCTGGGAGTTGTTGCGTGGCGAAATTCGGGCTGCCGTTCCCAGGCGATTCACAGGCAACGTCCAGGACTATGGGAGGCTCGCCGCCCACACTGGTATCCAGAGTGGCCAACCGTGCCCAAGTGTCAGCACCGTGTCCAGGAGGTGGTGTGCCGTGACCACAACCAGCCCCGAGGCTCGGCTGCTCGTCATCGACGACGAACCCAACATCGTCGAACTGCTCTCGGCGAGCCTGCGTTTCGTCGGCTTCGAGGTGATCACCGCCACCGACGGGGTCGAGGCGATGCAGCAGGTCCGGCGCAGCCGCCCCGACCTGCTCGTGCTCGACGTGATGATGCCCGGCATGGACGGCTTCGACATGGTGCGCCGACTGCGCGGCGAGGGCCTGCAGATGCCGGTGCTGTTCCTCACCGCGCGCGATGCCACCGCCGACCGGATCACCGGTCTGACGCTGGGTGGGGACGACTACGTCACCAAGCCGTTCAGCCTCGAAGAGGTGATCGCCCGGATCCGGGCGATCCTGCGGCGGGCCGGCTCGACCGCGGAAGTGGCCAGCGCGCAACTGAGCTTCGCCGACATCGAGCTCGACGACGACACCCACGAGGTGCGCAAGGCCGGCGAGCTGGTCGAGCTTTCCCCGACCGAGTTCAAGCTGCTGCACTACTTCATGCGCAACCCGGGCCGGGTGCTGTCCAAGACCCAGATCCTCGAGCACGTGTGGAACTACGACTTCAACGGCGACACCGGCGTGATCGAGTCCTACATCTCCTACCTGCGGCGCAAGCTCGACACCGGCGAGCCGCGACTGCTGCACACCGTGCGCGGCGTCGGCTACGTGCTGCGCGTGCCTCGAACGTGACCACAGACATGACCGCAGGCCCGGCCACCGGCCGGATACGCGCCGCCGCCCGAGCCGTGCGAGCTGGGGGCCTTCGGCGCGCCCGGCCCGTCCGGCGGGTGTGGGCCGGGACGCCGCTGTGGTTACGGCTGGTTGCCGCGGTGCTGGCACTGGTCGCGCTGGCCCTGGGCGCCGCCGGGGTGGCCACGGTCACCGCCCTGCATGGCTACCTCCTCGACCAGATGGACAGCGATCTACGTATCGCCGGTGAGCCGATCGTCCACGGTCTGCACCGCGATCCCGGGCTGCTCCCGTCGGGCGGCGGGGGTGGCCGGCTCCGGGTACCCAGCATGTACTCGCTAGCCATCGCCGACGAGACCGGCGCGGTGGTCGCGACGCCGGAATCCCCGTTGGGGTACTCCGGCCAGCCGGGCCCAGTCTTCCCACAGTGGACCCCTGACCAGGCCGCAGCCCGGTATGGAAAAGCCATCACCGTGCCGGCGAACGACGGCGGCCCGGAGTGGCGGCTGCTGGCCATCCCGCTGCGGGACGGCTCCGGCACCCTGCTGATCGCGACCAGCCTGGCGAGCGTGAACGCGACGCTGGCCCGGTTGACATTCCTTGAGCTGATCATCGGTGGGGTGGTGCTGGTGGCACTCGCCGGCGTCGGTTACCTCGCGGTGCGCAGCAGCCTGCGGCCGCTGGCCGAGGTGAAGGACACCGCTGAGGCCATCGCAGCGGGTGATCTGACCCGTCGGGTGCCCGAGCATCCGCCGCGCACCGAGCTCGGGCAGCTGTCCGGGGCGCTGAACGGGATGCTGGCCCAGATCGAGTCGGCGTTTCGCATCCAGCAGGCCTCCGAGTCGGCCGCCCGCAGCTCCGAGGAGCGGATGCGCCGCTTCGTCGCCGACGCCAGCCACGAGCTGCGGACCCCACTCACCTCGATCCGCGGGTTCGCCGAGCTGTACCGGCAGGGCGCGGCCGATGACGTCCCCCGGCTGATGAGCCGAATCGAGTCCGAAGCGTCCAGGATGGGGCTGCTCGTCGAGGACCTGCTACTGCTCGCCCGGCTGGATGCGCAGCGTGAACTGGTCTACGCACCGGTCGACCTGGTCGCGCTGGCCGCCGATGCCGTCCACGATGCCGGTGCGCTGGCCCCGGATCGGCGGGTCTGCCTGGAGGTGACCCATGAGCAGGGTGTTCCCGTGATACTGGGCGATGAGTCCCGGCTGCGCCAGGTGCTGAGCAACTTGATGACCAACGCGCTCAACCACACCCCGGCCGGTACTCCCGTCACTGTCGGGGTGGCGACCGAGCCCGGCTGGGCCGTGCTCTCGGTCAGTGACCAGGGCCCCGGCTTGCCGCAGCGGGACGCGCATCGGGTGTTCGAGCGGTTCTATCGGGCCGACTCCTCGCGAAGCCGGTCCCGCAGCGGTGGTAGCGGGCTGGGTCTGTCCATTGTGGCCGCCCTCACCGCAGCGCACGGCGGAGTCGCCGAACTGGACACCGCGCCAGGAGCCGGTGCGGTGTTCCGGATCCGGCTCCCGCTGGCCCCCCACCCAGCGACTGCCCTTGAAATTGTGTCCAACAAATCTGTCTGACAGAATAGCGCTCGTGATCGTCCGGTTCACCCGCCCGGCGCGGCGCCACCGGATCGGGCGGGCGCACGCCATGTATGTCATCGACACCACGGAACCAACGCAGATACCGGCAACCGATATCGCAGACGCGCGCCTCGTCTGGATCGGTCATGACGACCGCGGCATCGAATTGGAGATTGTCGCATTAGATCTACCGGACGAGTGGCTGGTCATCCACGTCATGCCCACCGCGCTGAGGAGGAACCGATGAGCAAACATCATCAGGTTCGACCCGACGTCGATCTAGATATCGAGGACGTCCGCGACCGCCAGGGTCGGCGGATCACCACCGACTACGCGGAGCGCGCAGCCGAGGAGGCACTTCGACTCGCGCGACCGGGACGCCCGCCACTGGGAGCCACCGGGCAGAACTCCCCACGAGTGTCGTTCCGGGTACCAGAACAGACGCGGCGCCGCGCTGAGCAGCGCGCTTTGGAGGAGGGCCGGTCCGTGTCCGAGGTCGCCCGCGAGGCACTCGAACGTTATCTGGACGGCACAGGCTGATCGACCGCTAGCGACACTGCTGCGCACCCACCCCGCCGCCCGCCTCACTCGGACCCGTCCTCGCGGAGCCGGTCGATCAGTGCGTTGGAGACTGCGGCGCCACGACGCGGTAGGGGCAGGAAACCGTGGTGGGAGGTTTCCGGGTCCGCGGGAGGTTGGTGTTGGCCCGTCAGCGCCTGACGCATACGTGTGATGTTACGGCACGACATCGCAAGCGACCGGGATCTTCGGAGTGTCCGGGGCCGGGCGATCACGCCACACGGCTACGCTGCGTGTCGGCGTAAGCCACCCCCGATGTGCCGGGACGCCAGGACGTCACGCCGCTGGTGCGGTGTCACTGTGAAAGGGATTCTGCGATGCGTCGACTCATCTTGTGCACTGCGGCCGCCTCAGCCGCTCTGCTCGCCACCGCTGTGCCTGCCTGGGCCACCCCGAAGCCGTATGTGGCGCACCTGTCCGGCGCTGAGGAGGTCCCCAACCCGGGACCGGCCGGCGCTACGGGCACGGCCAACGTCCAACTCGACGCGGCCACCGGCCAGGTCTGCTACACGCTCACCTACAGTCCTCAAATCGGCAAGCTCACCGCCAGCCACATCCACCGCGGAGCTAGAGGCGGGGAGGGTCCCATCGTGGTCAACCTCACCCCAGTCGCCTCCGGGGGCCACGCCTGCGTTACCAGCACGCCCGATCAGGTCAAACAAATCGAATCCGACCCGGGCGGCTACTACGTCAACCTGCACACCGCTGCCTCACCCGGTGGAGCCGTCCGCGGCCAACTGGCCACCGGCGCCTGACCTACCTGGCCGGCGTACTACAGCGCCGGCAGCTGTTGTTCCAGGCCGACGAGTGGGGCCAGCGGGTCGCCGACGTCCCGGACCCGGTCGATCACTGTGCGGATCGTCCAGCGGTCCGGGACGAGCTCGGGGTCTTGCAGTTCGTCCCAGGAAATGGGCACAGAAACCGGAGCACCCGGGGCGGGGCGCGCGCTGAAGGGCGCCACCAGCGTCTTGTTGAGAGCGTTCTGGGTGTAGTCCAGCCGGGCCAGCCCCTTCCGGCGATCTTTGTGCCATTCCCAGCTGATCAGCTCGGGAACGGTACGGCCGACGGCGCGGGAGAGCTTTTCGACCCATGTTCTGGTCTCCTCGAAGGAGTAGCCGGGGCGGACCGGCACCCAGATCTGCACCCCGCGCTGGCCGGTGATCTTGGGCATCGCGGCAACGCCGAGGTGCTCCAGCGCCACCCGGTACAGCCGGGCGAGCACCAGGACGTCATCGAAGCTGCTGGCCGGGCCGGGGTCGATGTCGATCAGCGCCCAGGTCGGCTGGTGCACCTCGGGCAGTCGGGAGGTCCAGGGATGCAGCTCCACCGCCGCGTAGTTCGCCATCCAGACCAGCGTGGCCACGCTGTCGATGACGGCGTAGTACTGGGTCTTCCCGGAATCTGCTTCGGGGTTGTGCCATCGGGCCAACCACTGCGGGGCGTGATCGGGAACCTCCTTGTGCCAGAAGCCCGGGCGTTGCACTCCGTTGGGGAAGCGGTGGGCGTTGACCGGCCGATCGGCGAGATAGCGGAGCATCAACGGGGCGATCACGGCGTGATAGCGGATGAGGTCACGCTTGGTGACCGGGGGCTCGGAGCCCTGCGCGGGGAACAGCTCCTTGTCCAGGTTGGTCAGGGCGACGTCGTGGCCCTGGACGGCCCAGCGGCCCTTGACGCCCAGCGTGTCCAGCGCGGCGAGCTCGTCCTCGGTCGGCCCATCCCAGACAGGCCCATCCCAGGTAGGCCCATCCCAGGTAGGCGCTGACCGGGCAGGTGCTGACGCAGTGGCCAACGAGATCGCGGCCTGGCTCGGGGGCAGGTCGCTGCGCCACATCACCTCGGGGGCCGCGGCGACCTCGTCGTTGGTACGCCCGCTCTTGACCGATCGCGGGTGCTCCTCGGGGTTCCACCCGGACCGGGCGTGATCGTCGTTCTTGTGGATCAGCAGCCACTGCTCTTTGCTCGGTCGAGCCGGACCCGAACGGACTAGCACGAAGCGACCGGCCAGCTTCTCGCCGTGCAGGTCGAAGTGCAGCTCCCCACGCTCGATCGCCCGCGCCGGATCGTCAGTTCCCGAGGGCTGCCACGTCCCCCAGTCCCACACGATGACGTCGCCCCCGCCGTACTCGCCCTTCGGGATGACGCCCTCGAAGTCGAAATACTCAACGGGATGGTCCTCGACATGAACCGCCAGCTGCCGGGCCTTGGGATCCAGCGTCGGACCGCGGGGCACGGCCCAGCTGACCAGCACCCCCTCAATTTCCAGCCGCAGGTCGTAATGCAGGCGGCGGGCCCGGTGACGCTGCACGACGAACCGTCCCGACCCGGCCGCCAGCTCCGACCCGGCCGGCTCCCCGGTCACCGAGAAGTCACGCTTAGCCCGGTACTCCCCCAGCCGTTCCCCCACCGCTGGACTGCGATATGGATGCTCGTCGTCGTCTGGAGACCCTCTCGGACGACGATATGGATGCTTGTCGTCGTCGGGGCGTCGTTCCATGTGGTGTCCGCTTCAGGTGAATGTCACGTGGGTTGGGTCTTTGTCGGCGCGCAGTCCGCGCCACGTGGTGTGCCGCAGCCGGCGGTCCAGGGTCACGTTCCGGTATTCGACCTCGCCGACGAGTTGGGCGCGGACCCAGTGCGCCCGGCGGGCGTGCTCGGGAGGCACTGGCTCATCGAAGGGGCTGTCCGGCTGGTGTAGCGCGGTGAGCCGGGTCAGCAGGTCGGCGAGCATCCACTCGGTGAACCCGGTGCCGACATCGCCGAGGTAGCGAAGCCGGCCTTGGCCGTCGTAGGCCCCGAGCAGCAGTGCGCCCAGTGTGCCGGCCCGGCGGCCCTGCCCGGTCGTCCAGCCACCCACCAGGATCTCCTGGGTGTGGAACAGGGCGGTCTTGATCCAGGCCGGCGAGCGGCGTCCGGGCTCATATTTCGACGGCGACCGTTTGCCGACGACGCCCTCCAGGCCGTGTTGTCGGGCTACCTCCAGCAGCGCCGCCCCGGTGACGTCGGGGTAGTTCGGGGGTACCCGGATCAGCGGCGACCCGTCATCGAGTTCCAGCGCCGCGAGCAGCTCCCGGCGCTGCTGATAGCCGTGCGACAACAGCCGGCGGCCGTCGAAGTCGAGCAGGTCGAATACGTAGTAGGAGATCGGGATCCGGGCCACCAGCTCCGGGCTCGGTGCGCGGACGTGCATGCGGTGCTGGAGCAGCCCGAACTCCGGCCGGCCGGCCTGGCCCAGCGTCACGATCTCCCCGTCGAGCAGCGTCGGCCGGCCGCCTACCAGCCCGCTCAGTATGATCAGTTCGGGATACCCCCCGGTGATGTCGTTGCCGTTGCGGCTGTAGAGCCGGACCTGGTCTCCGGCGACGGCGGCGATGGCCCGTACGCCGTCCCACTTGAACTCGAACACCCAGTTCGGCCCGGACGGTGGCGGACCGGCCGAGGCCAGCATCGGCGCCACCGGCCCGGGTATCTCGAACCGGGTTGTCGTCATCACTGCACAGCTTGCCGTCAACCCGAGCGGTCGTGGGATCACCGCGGTCACAAAAGAAACCCCGGCACGCAGGGTCGGGGGTTCCTGCCTACCGGGGCTCTCGCAGTGTCCATCGCCAGACGTCTCCTGAGCGTTACAGGCGAGTCATGGCAAGAAAGTCCGACGAGTCCGTCGGCGGGGGCCGAGCAAACGATCCGTCGGGGGGCCGAGCAAAGATCAGTCGATGATGGCCGCCCGCAGGGCACCGAAGACGTCGATCTCCCGGGACAACCGCAGTGAGTCCTTAGCCGGCGGGTGCACCCAGGTGACCGGCCCCGAGACGGTCATGGTGGGTGGCAGCATCACAGATCCGCTGACCTGATAGACGTCCGTTGGCCACGGCAGCGCAGCACCGAACTTTTCTCCTGTGAGCACCATGTGGTGTTCGGGGGCGTAGGGGTGGGCCAGCACCGCCGGAGCACAGTGGCGGTCGGTGAGGACCCGGGTCACCTCGCTGCTGAGCGATATCGGGATCGCGATGGCCGACGCATCGCCATCCAGACTCAGCTGGATCAGGTCACGGTCCTGACTTACGGGCCAACCCCACTCGCTGTAACGAGACCCGGACAAGGCCTCAGCGTCCCCGCCGTCAGGGCCGGGTGATCCAGCCTGGGATGGTCCCAGGGCAATGGCCCGGTTCGCCAGGCAGGCTGGGCACGGCACGCCCTCACCGGGACGGACGGACTCGATCTGTTCGCCGAACAGCCGGCCGCCACACAACGCGGCGGCCACCCCCGACTCGCGGTGATCCGGTACCGGAACCAGGTGTACGGTGCCAGCACTAGGGCAAATCACGCCAGGACGGTAGCGGACCAGCATCAGTGGCTGCTCTATTACCACCGCGCCTCCGGCACCGGCTTCGCCCCGCCGGTCGGCCTCGCTCAACACCGGCTCTATCCCCTCGGCCTTATTCCGTTGACCAAGTGCAGCTGCACGTGCACATGGGCGAAGTTAGCGTGCGGTTTAGCAGGTGTCAATGCACGTGCACCTGCGCAAGCGCGCGACAATCAAGGACTGCATCAACTGCGGTTCATCGACCGCTGACTATACCTCGGCGCGCACCTTGACCAGCAATTGTCGGGTGTAGTCGGGAGTGTGCGCATCCACGGTGAGCCGATCGAAAACCCTACCGTAGAGCTCGGTATCGGCTCTCTTGTCCAGATAGAGCGCGCCGCAGAGATGCTCGAGATACACCACATCGGGTAGTTCGGGCTCAGCGAAGCGGAGCATGGTGAACGAGCCTTCGGCGGCGTACCCGCTGAACTGATACGGCACCACCTGAAGGGTGACGTTGGGTCGCTTGCCGAGCTCGAGGAGATGCTCGATCTGGGCCAGCATCACTGCGCTCCCACCGATCGGCCGGCGCAGGACCGACTCGTCGACCACGGCCCATACCTTGGGCGGATTAGGCCGGGTGAACAGCGCTTGGCGACGCATTCGCACCGTGACCTGGCGTTGCACACTCTGGTTGGCCAGCGGAGACCACCCGTGCACCGCAAGCGCCTTCGCATAGTCCTCGGTCTGCAACAGGCCAGGGACGAACTGCTGTTCCCAGGTCAGGATCCGGGATGCCGACTCCTCCAGCCCGAGATAATCCTGGAACCAGTCGGCCACCAGATCGGTGTAGCGATGCCACCAGCCAGGCTCGTTGGAGCGCGCCACCATGTCCAGGAACACCTGGCGCTGCTCAGGGTCTGTCACGCCGTACATCGTGAGCAGGTCGGTCACGTCACGCACTTTGAATCCGACCCTGCCCAGTTCAATGCGGCTGATCTTCGACTCGGAACTGCGGATGGCGAAGCCCGCTTCCGCACGGGAGATCTCAGCGGCTTCCCGCAGCCGCCGTAGCCGAGCGCCCAGCATGATCCGGCGGGCGGTCGGGCTACCGCGCTCAGCCGGACCACCCGAAGTCACCGGGCGATCAGCGGCCGCCGGAGGATCCTCTGTGGCCATTCCGCACCCCCCGGTGTAGTCAACCCGATCATTGAACGTACCGTGCGATGGCGCATCGTCGTAGGCACACCCGTGGTTTACCTCGCGCCGCCGCACTCCTAGGCTCGGTCGAGCCATGTCCGTACTGTAACTCTTGCGAGGGTTCTCATGCCCGATACCGACCCAGCGGGGTCCGACGATGTCCAGCCGGCGCACATCGATCCGACCAAGGCGAGTGTCGCCCGGGTCTACGACGCTGTCCTGAACGGCAAGGACAACTATGAGATCGACCGCGAGGTAGTCCGGCAGCTCCGGAAGGTCGCGCCCGAAATGAGTCTCATGGCATGGGACAACCGGAATTTCCTGATCCGGGTGACCCGATTCATCGCCAGCCAGACGGGTATCACTCAGTTCCTCGACTGCGGGTCGGGCCTGCCGACGGCGGAGAACACTCACGAGGTCGCTCAGCGAATCCAGCCGGACGCTCGCGTGGTGTACATCGACAACGACCCGGTGGTGATCACCCACGGCCGGGCGCTGCTCATGGACAACGATCAGACTCACTTCAGCGCTGCGGATATCTTCCAACCGCCCGAGATCCTCAACGACGACGTCGTCCGCAAGCATCTGGACTTCTCCGAGCCGATCGCACTGTTCCAGATCGGGACACTGCCGTTCTATCACGGCGAGCGGAGCCCGCAAAGTATCATGGCTGAGTACATCGATGCCCTGCCGTCGGGTTCCTTTGTGGCGATCAGCCACTTCATCGACCCCGAAACCACACAGTTGAGTGAATTCGCGCGACGGCTGGAACAGGCCTTCTTGCACAGCCCGATGGGCCGTGGCGTATTTCGTACCCGCGCCGAGATCGAGGGCATGCTGGCCGGCTTGGAATTACTCGATCCCGGCCTGGCGCTGTGCGCCGACTGGTGGCCCGACGGACCGCGGATCAAGCCACTGGCCACCGTGCAGAAATGTATCGTCGGAGCGGTTGCGCGCAAGCCCTGAGGAGGGACCTCGATGCCGGATCCCGTCACACCCGCCCACATCGACACGACCAAGGCGAGCATCGCCCGAGTCTACGATGCGGCGCTCAACGGCAAAGACAACTACGAGATCGACCGCGAGGTCGTGCGGCGCCTTGAGCAAATCGCACCGGAAATAAGCAGGTTCACCTGGGATCACCGGAGTTTCTTGATCAGGGTCACGCGTTTCATCGCCACGCAGACCGGCATCACCCAGTTCCTCGACTGCGGATCAGGGCTGCCCACGGCCGAGAACACCCACCAGGTGGCCCAGCGAATCCAGCCGGATGCCCGCGTGGTGTACGTCGACAATGATCCGGTTGTCCTCGCGCACGGGCGGGCACTGCTCGTAGAAAACGACCACACCCACTTCAGCGCCGCCGATATCTTCGAGCCTCGCGAGATCCTGAACGACGAAGTCGTGCGCAAGTGCCTCGATTTTTCCGAGCCGATCGCGCTATTCCAGCTGGGGACGCTGCACCACTACAACGGTGCGCGCAATCCCGCGAGCATCATGGCGGAGTACATCGATGCGCTACCGTCGGGCTCCTACGTGGCGATCAGTCATTTCCTCGATCCGGAGAACGAATACACCGCGCTCGCCAAGAGGCTGCAGGAAATCTTTGTGCATAGCCCGCTGGGTAGCGGGTGGTTCCGGCCCCGCAGCGAGATCATGCCCATGTTCGCCGGTCTGGATCTGGTCGAGCCGGGTCTGACCCGGTGCGTCGACTGGTGGCCGGACGGGCCACGACTCCTGCCGCTGGAACCTGCGCAGCACTGCATCGTCGGCGCAGTGGGCCGCAAGCCATAGGAGTATCAGCGGAGCTGTTCCGGGCGGCAGAAGCGCCAATTCTCTGACACACGGAGTGCTCGGGCCCCATCGCGAGCGGCCTAATGTGAAGTTCGCGTTGGGCCAATGGTAGCAATTGTAGTTACTTAAAGTAACAATCTTACGCCCAATATCGATGGACTTGGCCTTTCCATCGCGGGTCCCGATCACGAGCGGGTCCTGGATTGGCTCGGTGAGCTCGACGACTACGCGCAGTCGGTGGACCAGCGGGTGAAGATGTCCGGGTGGC
>JBOHFK010000047.1:0-37672 GCA_050699635.1 Pseudonocardiaceae bacterium
CGGCCGCGGTGGGCCAGACCCTCCGGATCAATCGCCAGAACTTCACGGTCATCGGGGTGCTGGATTCCGTCGGCGATCCGGCCGACAACGTTGCGGTGATGCCACTGAACACCGCCCGCCGCTACGTCTTCGGCTCCGGCGACCTGCTCAACCAGATCATCGTGCAAGCCAGTGAAGCCGCCGCCGTGCCGGCCGCCCGCGACGAGGTGATTGACGTCCTCAGCGACCGGCACCGGATCAAGAACTCCGCCAACCGGGACTTCGAGGTCCAAACCCTGGGTGGCCGGCTCAAAACCTTCCAGCAGATCCTGAGCATCCTCACCCTGTTCACCGCCGCCGTTGCCGCGATTTCCCTGGTTGTCGGCGGGATCGGGGTCTTGAACATCATGCTGGTCTCGGTTACCGAACGAACCCGTGAGATCGGCATCCGCAAAGCACTCGGCGCCACCCGACGCGCGATTCTCGAGCAGTTCCTCATCGAGTCCGTCGTGCTGGCCGGGATGGGCGGGGTTATCGGTGTGCTGTTCGGCGTCGGCCTGTCGGAGATCGGCGCCAACATCGCGCCCTCCTTCGGTCCCACCTTCGCCCGCTTCGCTCCCGCCGTGACCATTCCGTCCATCGTGATCTCGTTCGGGATCAGCCTGGCGATCGGCCTGGTCGCCGGTGGCTACCCGGCCAACCGCGCTGCGCGCCTGCGCCCCATCGATGCCCTCCGATACGAGTAGCGGTCAGCCCGCATTCAGCGGGCTAGCTGATCATTCCGGCGCCGACGGTGCGGTTCGTCGACTCGTCGATGAGCACGAAACCGCCGGTGGTGCGGTTGCGGTGGTAGCTGTCGCAGAGCAGGGGTGCGGTGGTGCGCAGGCGCACCCGGCCGATGTCGTTGAGCTGGAAGCCCGTGACATCGGGCTCACGGTGCAACGTGTTGACGTCGAGCCGGTACTGCAATTCCTGCACCATTGCCCTGACCGAGCGGGTGGTGTGCTTGAGCGCACACTTCTGGCCGGGGCGCAGCGGCACGTCCGACATCCAGCAGACCATGGCATCGATGTCCTGCACGGCTCGCGGGGTGTTGTGTGGCCGGCAGATCATATCGCCGCGGGACACGTCAAGGTCATCGGCGAGCCGGATGATCACCGACATGGGCGGGTAAGCCTCGGTGACCGGCCCATCGGCGGTATCCACAGCGGCGATGCGTGAACTGAACCCGCTGGGCAGGACGATTACCTCGTCGCCGGGTTTGAGCACCCCGCCGGCTACCTGCCCGGCGTAGCCGCGATAGTCGGGGTATCGCGCGGACTGCGGGCGGATGACATATTGGACCGGGAAACGCACGTCGATGAGATTCCGGTCGCTGGCCACGTGCACGTTCTCCAGATGATGGAGCAACGACGCCCCCTGGTACCAGGGCATCTGGTCTGACCGGGTCACGACATTGTCGCCGTGCAGGGCCGAGATGGGGATGACCGCGAGATCGGTGATGTTCAGTTTCGCCGCGTGGTCGGTGAACTCCGCACGGATCTTGTCGTAGACGTCCTGACGGTAATCGACCAGGTCCATCTTATTGATCGCCAGCACCAGATGGGGCACGCGCAGCAATGTGACGAGAAAGGCATGCCGGCGGCTCTGCTCCACCAGACCTTTCCGCGCATCGACCAGCACGATCGCGAGGTCGGCGCTGGAGGCGCCGGTCACCATGTTGCGGGTGTACTGGGGGTGACCCGGGGTATCGGCGATGACGAACTTGCGCTTGGGGGTGGAGAAGTAGCGGTAGGCGACGTCGATGGTGATGCCCTGCTCGCGTTCGGCGCGCAGGCCGTCGGTCAGCAGCGCGAGGTTGAGGTAGCCGTCGCCGTTGTCCCGGCTGGCGCGCTGCACTGATTCGAGCTGATCTTCGAAGATTGCTGTGGAGTCGTACAACAAGCGGCCGATCAGCGTGCTCTTGCCATCATCGACCGAGCCTGCGGTGGCGAGCCGGAGCATGTCCACGTTTTTAGAAATACCCTTCGCGCTTACGGTCCTCCATGGCGGCCTCGCTGAATTTGTCGTCGCCCCGGGTGGCTCCGCGCTCGGTTATCCGGCTTGCGCCGACCTCTGCGATGATCTCCGTCACGGTGCTCGCACCGGAGAGCACCGCTGCGGTCAGGCTGGCGTCACCGACGGTGCGGTACCGCACGCATTCCACGGATGTGGTCTCGCCCGCCCGCTCGCGGCAGAATTCGTGGACCGCGAACAGCATGCCGCGACGGCTGAACACCTCCCGCTTGTGCGCGAAATAGATCGACGGCAGCGGGATCATCTCCTGCGCGATGTAGTGCCACACATCGAGTTCGGTCCAATTCGACAGCGGGAAGACCCGGATGCTCTCGCCGGGATGGATTCTCGCGTTGTAGAGGTTCCACAGCTCCGGGCGCTGGTTTCGCGGATCCCACTGGCCGAACTCGTCCCGGAAGGAGAAGACCCGCTCCTTGGCGCGGGCCTTGTCCTCGTCGCGGCGGGCACCTCCGAACGCGGCGGTGAAGCGATGGCGCTCCAGTGCCTCAAGCAGCACCGGAGTCTGGATCCGGTTGCGGGTGCCATCCGGTGGTTCAGTCACGATGCCGCGATCCAGGGCGTCCGGCACACTGGCGATGAGGAGGGTGACGCCCAGCTCGGCCACCCGCTGGTCGCGGTAGTCCAGTACCTCGGTGAAGTTGTGCCCGGTGTCGACGTGCAGGACCGGGAACGGGATCCGCGCCGGCCAGAACGCCTTCTCGGCCAGCCGGAGCATGACCGCCGAGTCCTTGCCCCCGGAGAAAAGCAACACCGGCCGCTCAAGCTCGGCGACCACCTCGCGGAATATCGAGATGGACTCCGCTTCGAGCATCTGTAACTGGGTCAGCCGATACCGCGGCGACTGGTTGTTTATCGCAGCCTCCGTCCATCGTGTCGGCGCGGCCTGGATGGCTATCGAAGCCACCGTGCCTGCAGACCGCCAGGTCGTGTCCTAGACCGCCAGACTTCACCGCAACCACAAACTAGGCGGCCTGCGCAAGCGTGGCGCAAGCGACAGGGAGGGGAGTGCCTAAGCGCTGATCACGGTTTATGTGCCGAGAACGACATCTGATGTCGCTGAGGGCACCCAAATCGTGATCATGGGCCGGGTCCTCGCACGGTCGGCGTGTCGAGCCTGCTGCGGGCGATCGCGGCGCATACGCAGTGGTGATTGACGAGTTCCAGAAGGAACGGTGCTACCGGATGCGATCAAGGCGGGCCCAGACCGTCCTCGCTCGTAGGCGCGGGACACGATCATTCCAAGATCGGGCGGGACGAGGCTGCGGGCGCGAAGTGGATGGTCGTCTCGGGTTGCAGGGCGAGGTCGCGTCCGCTGCGCGGCGTGTCGGCGGTGATCAGCACGTTGTAGTGGTTGGGGAAGTGACAGGCGTCGAAGCCCAGGACGGTGCCGATGCGGTGGCCGTTGACCCAGAGTTCGTCGCCCCGGTCGATGACGCCGGCGTGCGCGATCTCCGCGAAGCCCAGGAAGCCGACCCGGTCGATGCGGGTGCCGGGCGCGGTCTGGGTGTGGTCGGTCGTCACCAGCTCGTGCACCTCTCCCTGGCGCACGCAGCGGCTGGCATAGGGCTCGAGTTCCATACCCCGGTCGTCCCTGCGGTGCAGCAGCACTTTCACCAGTGTGCCGGTGACCGGCCGCTTTGCCCCGTCCTCCTGCATCAGGTTTTCTCCCTCGTCATCAGTGCGCAGCTGCGCTCCCGTTCGGCGCGGTAGGTCGCATCGACCAGTTCCAGCGCGGCGAGGCCGCCGTCGCGCCGGCCTTCGCCCGGCGCCAGAACCTGCTCGAAATCCCGCACGACGCCCAGGTATTCGTGCCATAGCGAGCTTTTGAATCCGGGGTAGCCGTACAGCATGTCGGCGCGGTGGGTGCTGCCGTCGGCGAGCAGGATCTCCACGTCTTTCCGTTCACCCTCGTAGGACCAGTCGAGCTCCACCAGCGCCGTAGCGCCCGAGGCCGCCCGGAGCGACACCCGGGCCTGCCGGTCGATGCCCTGGGTGTCCCGGCTGATGTCGGCGTCAGTCACCTGCAGCTCGCCAAGGAACAGCCGGGCCAGGTCGTAGGCGTTCGGGCCGTTGTCGGCGACACAGCCACCGCCGCAGCGCGCTGGGTCGAGGTACCAGCGGTCCCGGCCGATGTGGTCCTCGATGCGTTCCAGGTAGCGCACGGTCAGCGATGTGATGGGCGGCTGCGACTCCAGGCGCCGCGCCAGCGACTGGACGGCGCAGTTGTACCGGCGGTGGAACGCGGTGAACAGGCACACCCCGGCGGTGCGCGCGCGTTCCACCAGCGTCTGACCGTCGGTGAGCCGGGTGGCGAGTGGTTTCTCCAGACAGACCGCCAGTCCCGCGTCCAGCGCGTCCCGGCCCACCGTGGCGTGCACGTCGTTGGGGACGGTGACCACGACCCCGTCGAGGTCGGTGCCGGCCAGCAACTCGTGGTGGTCGTCGTGGCAGGGCACCCGGCCGCGGAACGGCTGTAGCGCCGCCCCGTTGGTGTCGCAGACGGCCGCCAGCTGCAGGGCCGGGCGCTGGGCCAACGCCGCGAGATAGTAACGGGAGATGACGCCCAGCCCGATGACGCCGATTCGCCGCCGCCTCATCAACGGGTCCCGATCGGAGCCGGGATCCGTAGCCCCAGCTGACTGGCTATTCCGCAGAGCTCCCGGTAGAGCGGTTCGGTCAGCGGTACGCCGTCGCGGTGGCCGGCTCGGGCCCGTTCGGCCTCGTGCCAGCCCGGATAGCGCACGGGTGCGCCGTCGCGCACCGGCGGGCAGGCGAGCAGGGCGCCGAACAGGGTCTGCGCATCGCGGCGGACCTCCCCGCCCGGGCGTAGTGCATCCGGGGCGATCGCGGCGACGAAAAAGCCGATGTCGTCGTCGCGCCCGGACGGTCCACCGTTGCCCGCGAGCGCTTCGGGGTCCGGGCCGAGTCCGGCCCCGGGCACCAGGGCGGCGAGCACCTCGACCATCACACCCAGGCCAAACCCTTTGTGCCTGCCGGTGCCGGAGCCGCCGAGCCACAGCAGATGCGCCTCGCCCCGGTCGAAGGCCGCCGGATCGGTGACCGGGCAGCCCGCCTCGTCGGCCAGCCATCCTTCCGGCACCGCCAGTCCGGCCCGGGCGGCGGCCCGGACCCGGCCGGTGGGTACCGCCGTCGTGCTCATGTCCAGGACGAAGGGGTGGTGGTTCCCGGCCGGTGCGGCGATGCTGAGCGGGTTGGTGCCGAGCATGGCGACCCGCCCACCCGGCGGCCGGGCGATGCGCTGCCGGCCACAGTTGGACGCGACGATCCCCACCATGTCGCGCCGAAGGGCCAGCGCGGCGTGGTGTCCGGCGCAGCCGAAATGGGTGGCGGCCCGTACCGAGACCAGGCCGATGCCGAAGGTAGCGGCGCGGTCCACCGCCATGTTCATGGCCTCGCTGGCGGCCCACAGGCCCAGCGCCCGGTGTGCGTCGAGGAGCATGGCGGCGCCGCGGTCGGCGAGTACCTGGAGTTCGGCCTGCGGTTCGACCCGCCCCTGGTCGAACAGCGGGAGGTAGAGCCGGGTGAGGTTGACCAGGCCGTGTGAGTGCAGGCCGGTCAGGTCGCCGTAGCACAATGCCTCGGCCGCTGTCGCGGCCCGGTCGCTGGGCATCTTGTGCGCGATGAACACCTCCGCGACGAAGGCGCACAGCTCCTGGTAGGCCACCCGGGGGGAGGTCAGTACGGTCATGATGGGTGGCCCGGGTTTCGGGCGAAGCTGACGAGTATCCGCGCGATATCGGCGGCGAAACGTTCCAGTTCCGCAAGCTCGGCGAACTCGCCGCAGGCATGTGCGTGGTTGGCCGCGAGGTCGCCCGGGCCGAACACGGCGGTGAACACGCCGGGCACGCCGTGCATCCAGATGGCGTCGCAGGTGAAGGCCGGCTCATCGGCCGGCCAGCGCGCCAGCCCGGCGCCCTCCAGCAGCTCCTCTCCCCACGGGTCGGTGTTCGCCAGGGTGGGCAGGCCCCGTTTCAGCCACTCCAGCCGGGTCACCGACGCGGCCTGAGCGGCGGTGAGCGCGAAGTCGCGGGCCGGCGCGAAGCGCCGGGTGAAGTCGGCGAGGCCCTCGTGCAGCGCCGCCGCGAATGCGGCCTCCAGGCGCCGCCCGGCGTCCGGCGCGGCGTAGGACAGGTTCACCAGCAGCTCACCGCTGCCGTACACGCGGTTGTGCAGGTGACCGGTGTGCAGGCCGGCGATGCAGACCTGCCCATCGGCGGCGTGCGGGGCCAGCGCCAGGCCCAGGTGCTGGGCGAGGAAGCCGAGCAGCACGGTGGCGTTGTGGCCGAATGCGGGCCGGTCGTCGATGGCGTCGGCGCCATCGACCCGCACCCGGGCGGTGGCCGCAGCCGTGGCTCTTGGGAGATAACGCCGCCCGGTGGGCTCGCAGAACAGGTTGAGGCGGCCGATGTACCCGCGCTCGACCAGCGGCCGGGTGCCGATCACGCCCATGGCGCCGCCCTCCTCGCCGGATACCGCCTGGATGAGCACGCCCACGCTGGTCCCGATCGCCGGCTCGGCGGCCCGCGCGGCGCGGATGCCGGCGAGCAGCGCGACGGCGGGGCCCTTCGCGTCGATCGCTCCGCGCCCGTGGAAGCGCACACCATCGAAACCGGCCGGCTCCAGGCCGGCGACGGTGTCCAGATGGACGTTGAACATGACCGTCGCCTCGCGGGCGCGCGGTGGACCCAGCCGCAGCACGAGGCTCGGCTGATCGCTCAGGAAGCTGGGCAGGCGCCTGACCGCCCGGCTGACCGCGAGGGGCACGTCGCGGCGCCGAAGGTCCTCCGGAGCCAACGCGGCATGGTGGACGGGAACGAACCCCACCGCCCCCGCCGCGTCGGCATAGGCGAGTTGCGCTTCCCACAGCAGTGGCGGCGGCCCCACCGCCCCGGTCTCCAGCGCCCCCGCGGTAGGCATCCCCAGCAGCCGCACCAACAGCGCACGATCACCCTCGTGCAGCTCCGCCCGCATCAGGAGGGCTGCGCATTCAGCAGGCTCAGCGGGGTAATTCACACCTCGTTCACCCCGCTGAGCCTGCTGAATGCGGAAAGGGCGCGCTGCGGGTCAGCGTGGCCGAGGCCGCCGGGAACCGCTGACCACGCCGGGAAGGCTGGCAGCACCTGCCCGAGCACGAACTGTTCCAGCGCGAGCCCGCAGGCGACGAAACCGTCGTGGCGACCCTGCCCGGCCTCGTGGCCATCGTCGGCCGGCCCAGATTCGTGCGGCCGCAGGCTCAGGTGCGGCTCGATGGACCACACACCGGCGTAACCGCTCGCGAGCAGCAGCCGCAGGCAGTCGGCTAATCGCGCCTGTCCCGTGCCCGGCAGAGTGTAGATGGGGTTGGTGGTGCTGCCTTCGGCGTCCTTGACGTGCACGTGGGCCACGTGGCTGATGATCTGGGTCAGCATGTCGTAGGCCTGGTAGCCGTAGGCGATGCCGTTGCCCGTGTCGAACAGCAGGCGAAGGGCCGGGCTGCCCACAGCATCCAGCAGCTCGAGCATGCGTTCGGCGTTCGTCCCGGCCCAACCGGTGCAGTTCTCGTGGAGCAGGACAAGATCGGCCCGTTCGGCCTGGCTGGCCAGCTCGCGCATCCGGTACACCACCCGCCGTCCCCACTCGGGCTCGTCAAGGCCGGCGTTGAGGTAGGACATGACCCGGATGTAGCGGGTGCCGAGCGCCGCGCACCGGTGGGTGAGGATGGCGAGTTCCGCGAGGTCTGGCTCGAAGGCTCCGGTGATCGGTCTCGACCAGTTGCCGATGCGCGAGGCGACACCGGCGACAGTCACCCGGTGGGCCGCCAGGGCGTCGACGAGCTGGGTGAACGCCTGGTTGTCAAGGTCCGCGACCGCTGTGCCGTCGACTGTGCGCAGTTCGATCACGCTCCAGTCGAGCCGGGCGAGCGCGTCCAGTTGGGTCTGCAGGCTGACCCCGGCCTCGTCCCCGATCCCGGCGTAGGCGATGGTCGGCGGGTCAGTAGGCACGTCCCCCCCATCCGTTCCCGTCGTACCTGCGGGGGAGCTGATCACCCCCGAGATGGCTACCGGCCATGCAGATGCGTTTGGCATCGCTGAGCAGTTGCACCACCTCGACGTTCAATGTGAGATCGCCGCCATCGCGCGCCCGCGCCGCGAAGCGCTCGTAGGTCCGCAGGATGAATGTGGTCAGCGCGTCGTCGTGGAAAACCCGGCGCGTCTCGCCCCCCCTACCGGTGGTACTGAGCTGCGCGGTGTGGTCGGCCTCGCTGTTCGGGTAATGACCGATCATCGTGCCGTGTTCCAACTTGAGGGTGATCCGGCGTTCGCGGGTCGGCGAGGTCAGGTCGGAGTGGATCTCCGTGCATACCCCGTTCTCGTGGTCGAGCGAGAGCCACGCGCTGCCCAGCCGCGGCATCACCAGGTCCTCGAACCGCATGTCGGTCAATCGAGCGTGGCAGACGTTGGCGTGACCGGCGATCGCGAGGGCAACGCCGACCGAGTGCGGTATCTCGATGTCGAATGCGGTGGGGTGACCGCATCCCGAAACAGATCGGGTGAAGCGGGGTTTGCGTTGGACCACGAACACCGAACGGAGGGTTCCCAGCTCGCCGCTGCGCAGGGTCTGGAGGATGCGCTGGGTGAGCGAACTGGCGAGCCAGGGCGCTACCACTGCCAAATCGAGGTGCCAGCGCTTGCGGAGCCCGGCTATCTCGGCGAGATCCTGCTCGTCGACCGCGAGCGGCTTTTCCACGACGATCTTCTGGAAACCGAGCTTGGCGAGTTGTTCCAGCATCTCGACGCGGATGGCCGGCGGGCTGCACAGGTGCACGACCGTGCGGTCCGGGCGGGCCAGGTCGGCGGCCTGCTCCAACGATCCCGCGAGCACCCCACCAGCAAGCTCGGAGTGGGTGCACCCTGCGTTTAAGTTGGGGGGGTTTGAGTTGGGTGGCTTCAAGATGGGTGAGTTGAACGCGGGAGGGTCGAACGCGACGATCGGCCGGTCATCGAACAAGTGCTGGTAGTCCGGCATCGCCCGTGCTCGGGATAGCACTGGCAGATGAAGGCCCCGTCCCGAGCGGCCTAGACCGATGATGAGCGTTTGGAACACGACAACCCTCTCGGTATTGCGTCCAGCCGGCTTCTGGGGCGCACTTTCGCGCCGCCTTGGATTGTCAATCGAAACTCCGACTTGCCCTGCTGATACTCGGATACTACCGTTGTTTTTTCCGGCGTCCATCACCCGGATCGTACTGGTCTTGACCACGTTTTTATGGGCTGACCCAGTACCTTTAGTACAGGGTCGAGGTGAGTCGATAAATCAGGCCGACGGAGTCGGCGATAAAAGCTTGACAAGTTCCCGTCCTCGACACGATCATTTATTTATCAAAGAGTGGGGATCAAAGACAGTGCATACTTCGGCGCCGGGTGGATTGGATGCGGGCCAGGGTCACGGCCTAGAAGCAGACCGCGCTACGCAGCGACCGGTGCCGTTTTTCACCCAGGCGGCGACATTCGAAACGCTGTGGCCACTCATCGGTGCGCATCTGAACGACGTCATCGATCGCGGCAAGTACTCACACGGGGGCAAGGTGGCCGAGTTCGAGGCCGCGCTCGCCGAATGGACCGGCGCCCGGCACGTGGTGGGTGTCAACTCCGGCACCGACGCGCTGGTCCTGCTGCTGCGGGCCGGCGGCCTCCAGCCGGGGGACGAGGTGATCGTGCCGGCCTTCAGCTTCATCGCGACGGCGTCGGCGGTCGTACTCGCCCATGGGCAGCCGGTGTTCGCCGATATCGACCCGCTCAGCTATGCGATCGATCCGCAGTCGGTGGCCCAGGTCCGCACCCCGCGCACCCGCATGGTCATGCCCGTCCACCTCTTCTGCCAGATGGCTGACATGCACGGCGTGCTCCAGGTGGCGGCACGGCACGGGCTGACTGTGGTGGAGGACAGCGCCGAAGCGCTGGGCATGCGCTGGGAGGGGATCCATGCCGGGCTGCTCGGTGCCGGCGGGGTGCTGTCGTTCTTTCCCACGAAGACGCTCGGCGCGATCGGTGACGCAGGAGCGATCCTCACCAACGATCCACAGGTGGCGCAGACGGCGGCGGCGCTGCGCCACCACGGCCGGTTCGGTCAGACACTCGACAACTTCCCCCGGATCTCCACCGCCACCGCCGTGTCCGGGGTCAACAGCAAGATGGACGACATTCAGGCCGCGGTGCTCACCGCCAAGCTCACCCGGGTCGGCGACGACATCGCCCGCCGGGCTCAGCTGGCCGCCGCGTACACCGAACGGCTGCAGGGGACCCCTGGTGTCGTGCGGCTGCCGACGATCGCGCACCGCAGGGCTGCGACGAACCCGGTCTTCTACGTCTACCTGATCGAGGTCGAGCGCCGGGATGAGCTGGCCGGGTACCTGGCCGACCACGGGGTCGGGACCGACACGTACTACCCCACCCCGCTGCACCTGCAGCCATGCTTCGCCGGCCTCGGCTACTCGCGGGGAGATTTTCCCCACGCCGAGGCGGCCTGCGACCGGGCGATCGCGCTGCCGCTGTATCCAGACCTGGCCCTACCCGAGGTCGACCGGGTGTGCGAGCTGATCGGTGGATTCTTCACCGGGGGGCGGCAACGATGATCCCGTTCTTCCCTCCCGACCTTTTCGAAGAAGACCGGGACACGCTGCGTGACATCGTGCACGACATCGGCACCGGGACTGCGCAGCGGTTCATCCTCGGTGAGTGCACGGCCCGGTTCGAGGAGGCGCTGCGGGCCTGCCTGGGTGCGGCGGACGTGGTGGCCTGCGGGAGCGGCACGACCGCGCTGACGATGGTCCTGCACGCCATGGGTGTCGGGGCAGGCGACGAGGTCGTGGTACCGGCTTTCGGGTGTGCGCCGCTGGCGAGCACGGTGTGCAACCTCGGGGCCACACCGGTGTTCGCCGACATCGACCCGTGGACCATGGTCGCGGACCCGGACGAGGTGGACCGCCTGATCACCGCGCGAACCCGGGCGATCATGCCGGCGCACATGTTCTCCGTCATGGCCGACATGCCCCGGATGCGCGAGATCGCCGCGCGGCATCAGGTGCGCCTCGTGGAGGACTCGGCGGTCGCCCAGGGTGCGGTGCTCGACGGCCGCCCCGCCGGATTGTGGGGCGAGGCGGGCGTTTTCTCCTTCGTGCAGGTCAAGACCTTCGGCACCGCCGGTGAGGGCGGGGTGGTGGTGACCGAGGACCCGGAGCTCGGCCGTATCGTGCGGATGCTGCGCAACCACGGCCAGGACGGCAAGCAGCGGTTCCTCCATCACCGCGTTGGCTACAACAGCCGTTTCGACGAGATCCTCGCGGCCTTCCAGCTCCACCGGCTGCCGGGCCTGGCGGCCCGCCTGGAGCGGCGGGCGCAGATCGCCGGGTACTACACCGAGCGGTTCGCGCCGTTGTGGGATCGCGGTGTGCTCGCTCCACCCCCGGGACGCAACGGCCGCTGCTACTACGTCTATTCACTGCTCGCGCAGCGGCGCGACGAGTTGGCCGCGCACCTGGCTGAGCGGGGAGTCGCCAGCCACGTGTACTACCCCACTCCGCTGCCCCACCAGCCGGCCTTCGCCTCGGCCGGCCAGCGGTGGCCCCATGCCGAGCAGGCCAGCCGGCGCACGCTGGCCATTCCCGTCTACCCACACCTGACCGACGCGCAGGTCGAGCACATCGCCGGCGCCGTCTGCGACTGGGCCCAAACGGGAGGGGCCCGCGCCGAGAGGGGGACGAACGGATGACGGGTGAGTTCGGGCTCGGGGGCGCCGTCGCGCTGCCACCCACCAAGGTGCGTGCCTACGCGCGGCTGGCCAAACTCGACATCTTCGATTACTACCTGGGCCTGCTGGTGGTCTGGTCGCTGCTGCCGGCCGCCGGCCGCCTCGACCCTCGGAGTCTGCTCACCCTTGCGGTCTTCCTGGCCGGTGAGGTCTGCGTGGTCGCCGCCACAGTCGCCTTCGACGACGTCACCGGGTACCGCGACGGCAGCGATGCGGCCAACTATGGCCCGGACGCCCCTGCCCGCAAACTGCGCCGCAAGCCGCTGCTGACCGGGGCGCTGAGCCCAGCCGAGGCACTGCGCTTCGGCTGGACCGCAGCGGTGCTCGCCGCGCTGGTGTGCACCGCATCGGTGCTCATCGCGCCGCACCGCCCCACCTGGGCGATCGCGTTGACGGCGTTGTGCGGGGTGGCGTTCATCCAGTACTCGTGGGGCGCCAAGCTCAGCTACCACGGCTGGGCGGAGGTGGTGCTCGCCGGTGTTGCGTTCGGCTGGCTGCTCGCGCCCTACGGTCTGCTCACCGGCACAGCCAGCGGGTTCGTCGTCGTCCAGGCGCTGGTGTTCGGTCTGGGGCCGATGTTGTTCGGCGTCTACTCCAACACCAACGACAAAGCCGGTGACGCCAGGGTGGGGCGGCGCACCGCCGCGACCGTCCTGTCGCCCCGCGGCAACGCGGCCTTCATCGGCGCGGTGTCGCTGGTCGAGACCCTGATCATCGTCGGCTCGGCGGCGCTCGGTGTGGCACCGTGGTGGTTCCCGCTGGCCATGCTCCCGACCATCGCGCTGCGGGCCCTCCAGTACGGCACCGGATTCCGCCGTGGAGACATCCTGCGGGCCCGCAAGCTCGGGATCCGGACGCATCGGGTGACTGTTGTGCTGCTCATCGCGGTGAACCTGGTGGTCGGGCTCGGTGTGATCGGGCACGGTGTGATCGGGCACAGTGTGATCGGGCACGGTGTGATCGGGCACGGTGCGTCATGACACCCGATCTCGACGTTGCCGTGGTGGGGGGCGGGATCGCCGGTCTCGCAGTGGCCTACGCGCTGCAGCAAGCCGGCCGATCGGTCCAGGTATTCGAGGCCGCCGACGGCGTCGGCGGGCGCATGCGCACGCTGCGCCACAACGGCTACGTCATCAACGCGGGTGCGGAGATCATCGCGACCCACGGGTACCCGGCCACCTGGCGGCTCATCCGCGAGATGGGCATGGGCGCGGCGGACGTGCCCCGCCTGGCGAACCCGATCTCGATGTGGCGCGGTGATCGCGCGCATCCCCACATGGGTCGCCCGCTCGGGCTGCTCACGGGGGCGGGTCTGTCCCCGCGCGCTCGGCTGGATCTGCTGCGCCTCAACGCCGGCCTCGCGATCCGGTCCCGCACGTTCGACCCCGACCATCCCGAGCGCACCCCGCTGGGGGAGATGAGCGTCGCACAGCTCACCAGCGGCTACCACCGTGAGCTGCGTGATTACTTGTTCCAACCGCTGGTGGGTGGGTTCTTCGGCTGCGAGGTGGAGCAGTCGGCCGCGGCGTCGGTCGTCACCACCATGCTGGCCACCAAGAGCACAGCGAACTGGCGGACCTACCGCGACGGGATGGACACCCTGGCCCGCCGGCTCGCGAAACGCCTGGACGTGACCACCGGGTGCCCTGTCCGGGAGGTCACCTCCGCACCCGACTGCGCCCGCATCATCACCGGCGATGCGACCCTGACCGCACGCTCAGTCGCGCTGTGCGTACCGGCTCCCGTCGCGCTGGACCTGCACGCGAACGCGCCGGAGGACGAGCGCCGCTACCTCGGGGCCTGCACCTATACCCCGATGCTCAAGGTGAGTTGCGTGCTCGACCGGCCGCTTGCTCTCCCGGGCTGCCGCAGCTCCTACGCGGTGTTCATCCCGGAAGTGGAGAACCCGCTGCTCTCCCTGGTCGCCCTCGACCACAACCAGGCGTTCGACCGCGCACCCGGGGGCCACCGCGTTGTGTGCATGATCACCTCCCCCCGGGCCACCAGTGAGCTGCTGGGCGCCTCCGACGAGGAGGTCGTGCGCCGGGTCACCGAGCAGGGTGAGCGGTACCTGCCGGGGCTGCGTCAGGCGACTCGCCTCAGCCTCGTCCACCGGTTCCGCCACGGGATGCCCACGGCCACTCCCGCTGCCCTGCGGTTGCGAGGCGAGTTCCTGTGTCGACCCCTGCGCACCGTCGACTACGCGGGTGACTGGGTGACCCTGCCCAACAGCGAGGGAGCCGCCCGCTCGGCCGATCTGGCCGTCTGGAGGGTTCTGGCCCAGCGTTCGCCATCGCCACATCGCTCGCGCACCGCTGCCGACCACGGCTGAGAGCGCCAAAGAACGACGGAGGGGAAACCACCGTGAGGCCGATCAATCCGAGCACCCTGTTCGAGGACGCTGCCGAACGCGGCGCCACGCTGGTTCACCTCGACCGGCCGCTCGACATCGCTCCCGACGGCGGAATCAGCTACACCGTCGACCAGTTGGCCACGCTCGTCCGGGAGGCCGCCGGGTGGCTGGTAGCCGCCGGAACCCGCCCCGGCGATCGGGTCGCCATCGTCAAGGGCAACCATTGGGACAGCGACCTGCTCGGCTACGCAGCCGTGCGCATCGGAGCCGTCCCCGCCAAGATTCGCAACGATCTCCCACCCGACGCAATCCAGATCCTGCTCGAGCGGCTCGAGCCCGCTGTCCTGGTCACGACCGCCGACACCCTCGAAGCGGCCAGCCGCGTCGGAATCGACCTGGCTGCCCTGGCCAAGACGACGCTCAGCATCGACGGGACCGCACCCGGGGCGCTGTCCCTCGACCACGTGCGCGGTCACCAGGCGCCACCGCCGCACCGCCGCGGCGACGACGAGCCGCTGGTCATCTGCCTCACGTCCGGGACGACCGGCATACCCAAGCTGGCCGTGCATTCGGCCACCACCATCATCCGCCGGCTCGCGGAGTTCGAGGCGCACCGCTGGCCGCTGATCGGCGTTCGGCGCGACGACACCGTGGCCACCGCCAGCGCCTTCTCGCACGGCCGGACCTTCTGCTGGACCGCGGCGGCGTTCACCCTGGCGCCCCGCCACGTCGTCATCGTCGCCGACGACGACCCGCTTCGCGCCGAACCGGTCCTGCGGGCTCATCAGCCGACGATCCTCGAAGCGCTGCCGTCCACCTTCATCCGGTGGCAGTCGATGGCCGCCAAGCCGCACAACCCCTTTCGCGACGTCCGGGTGTACGTCAGCACGTACGACGCGATCCACCCACCCGCGGTGCGGGCGTTCCTGATCGCCTCCCAGCAGCCCCGGGCGATGTTCGTGCACGGCTGGGGCCAATCCGAGACCGGACCCCTGACGTTCCGCTTCTTCACCCGCAGAGCCCTCGCCCGGCGGGGTAACCGGTATCCGACCACCCGCAACCAAGGGCTGCCGGCACCGGGCCGGACGAGGTTGCGGGTGGTCGATCCGAAGACCTTCCGACCCCTCCCGCGCGGGGAGCTGGGGGTGATCATGGCCCGGACGAAGGCGCTGTGCCTGGGTTATCTCGGCGAGCAGCACCGATGGGACTCCAAGGCCGACGGCCCCTGGTTCAACACCGGAGACATCGGCGTCATCACCCGGCTGGGCAGCATCATATTCCTCGACCGGGAGGTCGACGCGGTCCCCGGCATGAGCTGCGTCGAGCTCGAGGACGTGATCGACGACCGGCTTGCCGACGTGCTCGAATGCATCGTCCTGGGCAGTCCAGGGCGGCCCCCGCTGCCGGTGGTCGTCACGAGCGACGGCCGCCTGGACGCCGTCACGTGGCGAGCGGCCGTCCAGGATCTACCCGAACTCGCCGAGCCGATCGTGCTGACCTGGGACGAGGTCCCCAGGACCGGGACGGGCAAGGTCCGGCGGCTGGCACTGCGCGAGCAGCTATCGAACGTCGGCATCACCCACGGCACAGGACGCTGGACATGACCGCCCGGGTGAAACTACCCATGATCACCCCGGAGGTGCACCGCGCGATGGTGGCCTTCGGGCGGGCCGCTGAGGACAAGCTCGACCCGGTCATCGGCGTACTGGTGAAGATCCGCGCTTCGCAGCTGAACGGTTGCCCGTTCTGCCTCGACCTGCACACCAGGGAGGCCCGCGCGGCGGGGGAGGGAGAGGAGCGCCTGTTCGCCTTGGCGGCGTGGCGCCAGGCGCTGGTGTTCACCGACCGGGAACGGGCCGCGCTCGCGCTCACCGAGGTGGTCACGTTCCTCACCAACGGGCATGTTCCGGACGAGGTCTACCAGCGGGCTGCCCGGCATTTCGACGAGACCGAGCTCGCCCACCTGCTGTGGACCATCGCGGCGATCAACGTCTGGAACCGGATGGCGGTGGCCACCTGCCTGTGGCCGGCCACCGGCGTCGATGCCGCGCCCCGACCATGACCACGTCTGCCCAGCTCGCCGAGCTTCGCGCCGCGCCGCCCCTGCAGGGATTCACGGTGGCCTCCCAGGGAGGATCGTCCCAGGGTGGATCGTTACAGGGTGGATCGGTGGCCGTCGCCGTCGCCCTGGACCACCTCCGGATGCTCGGGTGCGCGTTCACCGGCAGCCCCGGCAGCCAGACCTGCGTCGCGGATGCCGGCCAGCTACGTCTGAGCCTGCCCGAGGTCGGCAGGCACCCACTGCACGTCGACTGCGCGATCGGGTGGGCCGGTCCCGTCGACGCGCTGTTGGAGGACGAGGCGGCCGTCGAGGCCGCCTGCGGGATCATGCACGTGCACGGGCGCAAGTCCGGAATCCCGGAACCTCTCGGGGTCGACTACGCCTGCGTCACGGCCGGAGTGCTTGCTGCGCAAGGTGTTCTGGCGGCGCTGGTCGGCCGGCTGCGCGGCCTGGACCTGCGCCGCGTCACCACCTCGGTGGCTCAGGCAGCGCTGCTGAGCGTGATGCAGTACCTGGCGGCGGCGACCGCAGCGGACGGCGGGAGTGAACCGATGCGTCCCGGCGGGCCGCCGTTCACATCGGGGGACGGCGTGCGGTTCGAGATCGAGGTGTTCGACGCCGCCGGGTGGCAGCGTTTCTGGGCGCTCCTCGACGCTGACGGGACGGCAGCGCGACGTGGTTGGCAGCCGTTCCAGCTTCGCTACGCCACCGCGACCTGCCCGCTGCCCGACGAGCTGCAGCAGGCCGTCGGCCGATGCCGGTTCGCGGCGTTGGTCGCTGCGGCGGACGCGGCAGGCGTCAGCATCCTGCGGCTGCGCGATGTAGCCGAGTGCGGTGCCGAACCCGCGCCCTGGCGGATCGCCCCGCTACCAGGCGATACGCCGGCCGCGGCGCTGGCACGCCCGCCGGCTACGGCGCAGCTGCCGCTGGAGGGTCTCGTGGTCGTCGAGGCTGGCCGGCGCCTCCAGGGCCCCCTGGCCGGCCACATCCTCGGGCTGCTCGGCGCTCGGGTCGTCCGCATCGAGCCGCCCGGCGGTGACCTGTTGCGGGGGATGCCCCCGATGGCCGGTGACTGCTCGGCGCGCTTCCTGGCCCTCAACCGGGGCAAGGACGTCGTCGAGATCGACCCCAAGTCCCCCGCCGGGCGGCGCGCCGTACAGGAACTGGTGGCCGGCGCCGACGTGTTCGTGCACAACTGGGCGCCGGGCAAGGCCACGCAGCTGAAGCTCGACGCCGGGCACCTCGCGGCGGTGCGCCCGGGCCTGGTCTACGCCTACGCCTCCGGGTGGGGAAACGCGTTCGGCGCGGCGCCTCCGCTTGGCACGGACTTCATGGTCCAGGCCCACAGCGGACTGGCCGCCCTGGTCAGGCCCTACGATGAGCCCCCGGCGCCGTCGTTGATGACACTCACCGACGTGCTCGGCGGCCTGATCTGCGCACAGGGCGTACTGGCCGGGCTGCTCGCCCGGATCCGCACCGGGGCGGGGCAGCGGGTGGACTCCTCGCTGCTGTCTGCCGCCATGGTTCTCCAGCAGCCAGTCCTCCAGCAGCCTTGCGCCGGCCGGCCGGCCTGGACCCCGCTGGACCGGCCCCTGGCCACCGCTGACGGGTACGTCGTGCTGCCCACCCGCACTCGGCTGCAGCCCGATCGAGTGGCGGCAGCCTGTGGTGCCGGTTCCGGTTTCGACACCTCCAGCTTCGACACCGTCGCCGCGTATTTCCGTCAGGAACCCAGCAGCACCTGGGTCGAGCGGCTGCGCGCCGCCGAGCTGGGCTGTGTCCCGGTGTGCACCGACCTTGCAACGTTGGCCACCGATCCCCGATTCGCGCTGGCCCTGCAGCCCGACATCTGTACCTTCACCCGCCCCCCCTGGGAGTTCTCCTGATGACCCGAACCGCTACCGCCATGACCTGGACCTCGACCAACGGGATCGTGCTGGGCGATCTGGTACCTGCGGCGCTGCGGCGTCGCTGGGTCGAGCAGGGCCACTGCCCCGATCGCGATCTCTACGCGCTGTTCCGCGAGCACGTGCGCACCCACCCGCGGCAAGCCGCGGTGATCGACGCGGACGGCTCGATCGACTACGCCACGCTGGATACCCGCGTGCGCCGGATCGCCGCCGCGCTGGCCGGGGCGGGGCTCGGCGCCGGTGACATCGTCGGCCTCCAGCTCCCCAACGGCTGGCGCGCCGTCGCCGCGGAACTGGCCGTGGCGGCGATCGGTGCCGTGGCGCTGCCCTACCCCGCCGGCCGGGGCCGCCGGGACTCCCTCAGCCTGCTCGGCCGCTCCCGGGCCAGCGCCGCGATCGTCGCCGACGTCGCAGGGCAGGTACCGCTGGCCGTGAACCTGGCAGGCCTGCGCCCCGACCTGCCCGACCTGCGCACAGTGTTCGTGTTCGGCGCCGCCCCCGATGGTTGCGAGCCGCTGGAGGAGTGGCTCGCAGCCGACGGCGTCGAGCGAAGGTGGTCTGGCACGCCGATCGATCCCGCGCCGATCGACCCCGAGGCGCCGGCCCGGATCCTCGTCTCGTCCGGGTCGGAGGCCGAGCCGAAGATGGTCGCCTACAGCCATAACGCGATGGCCGGTGGTCGGGGCAACTATATCGGTGCGCTGCGCAGCAGCCCGGAGCCGATTCGCGGCCTCATCCTCGTGCCGCTGGCCTCCTCATACGGTTCGTGCGGGATGGTCATCCTGGCCCGCCACGGCGGCACCCTGTTGCTCCTGGACGCCTTCGATCCCGCCGCGGCGCTGCGCATGATCACAGTTCACCAGCCCACGCATGTCTTCGGCGTGCCGATCATGCTGCGCCGGATCACCGAGCAACCGCGGACCGCCGGTGCGGACACGTCCAGTCTGCGCGTCGTCGTGTCCAGCAGCGCCGCGCTGCCCACGGCCACCATCGAGGCATGCACGACCCGCTTCGGCGTTCCCGTCGTCAACATCTACGGGTCGGCGGACGGCGTCAACTGCCACACCGCCGGGGGAGACTGCGCGGCGGCGGCGGGATGCGCGGGCCGGCCCGACCCCACCGTCGCGGACATCCGCATCGTCGACCCGGCCGGGCAACCGGCGCCGCCCGGCCAGCCGGGAGAGATCTGGTCACTCGGCCCGATGACCCCGCTGTGTTACGTCAACGCACCCGAACTCGACGCCCGCTACCGGGCACCGGGCGGCTGGGTCCGCACCGGGGACCGCGGCCTGATCGGCCCCGACGGCTGCCTGCGCGTGGTCGACCGGCTCAAACAGATCGTCATCCGGGGCGGGTACCACATCAGCCCGGCCGAGGTCGAGCGGCAGCTGGCCGCTCACCCGGAGATCGCTGACGTCGCCTGCATCGCCGTCCCGGATCCCGAGTTCGGTGAGCGGCTGTGCGCCTGCATCGTGGCGCGGCCGGACACCCCGCCGCTCACGCTGCCCCAGCTCAACGCCTTCCTGGAACGTGAACGCGGTCTGGAGCGCCGCAAGCTGCCCGAGTTGCTCTTCGTGCTGCCCGAGCTGCCGCTGGGCCCCACCGACAAAGTCTGCCGCCAGACCCTCCTCCGGCTCGCGACGGCCCAGCCAGGAGCAGGAGATCAGCATGGAGTCGACCACCGTCGGTGACCACGCAGTGGTACTCGGGGCGAGTATGGCCGGCCTGCTCACCGCCCGGGTCCTGACCGATGCCTATGACCACGTGACAGTGGTTGAGCGGGACATCCTGCCGCGCGGGGTGGCGCAGCGCCGGGGGGTGCCGCAAGGCCGTCACGTGCATGGGCTGCACGCCCGCGGCCGGGAGTTGCTCGACGAGCTGTTCCCCGGCTTCACCGAGCAGGTGGTACAGGCCGGCGCGGTGACCGGGGACAGTCTGGACCTCATCCGATGGCAGCTGTCGGGTCACCAGCTGCGCCAGGTCGACATCGGTCTGCCCATTCTGGCCGCCAGCCGTCCCTTCCTGGAACACCACGTCCGGCAGCGGGTGCAGGCGCTGCCGTCGGTGCGTTTCGTCGAGGGCTGCGATGTGGTCGGCCTGGTCACCGGCAGCGACCACCGCCGGGTTACTGGGGTGCGGGTCGCGCACCGCGACCAAGGCGGCACGGAGCAGACGGTGGCCGCTGATCTGGTCGTCGATGCGACCGGCCGGGGCTCCCGTACCCCGATGTGGCTGGAGCAGTTCGGCTACCCGCGGCCCCAGGCGGACCGGGTCGAGATCGGGCTCGGCTACTCCAGCCGCCACTACCGGTTGCGCCCCGGTGCCCTGGGCAATGACGTGAACGTCCTCACCGGGCCGACTCCCGGTCATCCCCGAGGCGGGGGCGTGTCTGCCGAGGAGAACGGTCAGCATGTCGTCACAGTGGGCGGCATCCTCGGCGACCACCCGCCGGTCGACCCGGCCGGATTCGACGCCTTCGTGGCCAGCCTGTGCTCCCCCGATGTTGCTAAGGCGCTCGTAGGTGCCACCCCGCTGGACGATCCGGTGGCCTTCCGGTTCCCGGCCAGCGTGCGCTACCGCTATGAGCGGTTGCGGCGGTTCCCGGCCGGCCTGCTGGTGATCGGTGACGCGGTGTGCTCGTTCAACCCCATCTACGGGCAGGGCATGACGGTGGCCGCGATGGAGGCGGCGACGCTGCGAGACATGCTGCGCACCGGGTCCCCGCCTGGGCCGCACGAATACTTCCGGCAGATCGCGAAGGTCATTGACATCCCCTGGGGAATGAACGTCGGCGCCGATCTCGCCTTTCCCGATGTGCGAGGCCGGCGCACCGTCAAGGTCCGGATGGTCAACGCTTACCTGCCCGCGCTGTGCGCCGCGGCCAGCGCCGACAGCTTGCTCGCCCGTGCCATGGTCCGGGTGATGGGCATGGTGGACCGGCCGGAAGGACTGCTACGGCCCGACCGCCTGCTGCGGGTCCTGTGGGCACACCTGCGCGGTATATCGATCTGAAGCCCAGATGCGCCAACGTGATCGCCGTGGTGAACCCAGCGAGATCCGCGCCGACGATCAGCACCGGCATAGTAGTGTATTTCAACCATTTCTCAACGGGCAGTACCGCAAGTACCAGATGGGTCCATTGCGGGGTAGTCACAAGCGGTACGGTCAGGGTGATGTCACTCCGAAAGGATGCCGATAGCGTCTCACGTGGTGGCGGGTAGCCCGTGATCGAGACCTTCCGCCCGACCGCACCCACATCGTGCGGGTGGCGAGCGAATCATCGAGGAGGCAGATAGTGGATAGGCTGCGACTTGACCTGGGAACGCTGGAAGTCGAACGTCTCGACGTCGCTGTGACCGGCCTCAACGGCGGCCTGGAGTCATTCAGGATGGGTCACGCATCAACCGAACTGAGCCACTCCTGCACGGGGAAGGAATGCAACGAGGCCAAAGGCGCCTGCGGCGACGAGACCGCCTGCGGCACGGACGGAAACTCGAGCTGCGCTCATACCTGTCTCTGCGATTAGTCACTTGGCCTGTGATGTGTGCTGGAGTGGCATACTTGCCCCAGTCTCGCGGCGCTGGGGCGAGTTGACCGGCTAGGGCCGTCCCGCCGTGCCGGTTCCTGCGGCGGGCCCGGGTGTCTCGGCGCCGGCCAGCATGGCGTCGAGGTGGTTGCGGGGCAGCAGCATTCCTGCGGCGACCACGGCGTTGATCCGGCGGGTGTTGCGGATGTCGGTGAGTGGATCGGCGTCCAGTAGCACCAGGTCGGCGCGTTTGCCTGCGGTGATCGTGCCGGCTTTGTCGAGCTCGTCGAGGTATTGGGCCGGGTTGCGGGTCGCCGACTGCAGGGCCTGCATGGGCGTCAGACCCGCCTCGACGAGCAGCTCCAGCTCGTCGTGGAGGCTGAAGCCGGGGAAGCAGAAGGGGTTCAGGGTGTCGGTGCCGGCCAGCAGCCCCACCCCGGCGCGGTTCATGGCGTCGACGAGCGCCAGCTGGTGACGGAACAGTGTCTGCTGATCGGCCAGTTCCTGCGGGCTGCGGGACGCTCGGGGGAATCGCTGCCAGGATTCCGCGAGTTCCGGGGGGATGTATCGCAGCCGCTCGTCCTGGCCGTAGCGGGCGTCTCCGACTCGCGACAGCGAGCGCAGGACGGTGAGCGTGGGCACCTGCCAGGTCCCGTTGCGGGCGAAGCGGGCGAACAAGGACTGGGCCAGTTCCGGGCTGTGACTCTGCGCCGCTTGCAGCTCGAGGGTGTTGCGCTGGTGAGTGGGATCCGGCTTGCGGGGGGTCCGGGCCAGCTCGGCACTGATTCCCGCTTCGCGGGTCGAGGTGGCCACGGTGATTCCGGTGAGGTGCTCGATGCTGCGCTGACCGGCATCGGAGGCCTCGGTGGGGGTGATGGCATCGGGGACGTGCCCGGCGAAGACGATGTTGCGCCGGTGGGCCTCGTCGGCCAGGGCGAAGTACGCCGCCCGGGGCAGCAGCGAGTAGACCTTGAGGAAGTCGGCCCCCTTCTGCTGGGCTTGCTGCACCGCTTGGCGGGCCTCGGTTTCGTTGGAGACGGCGACCGATCCGGGCCAGATCGGGTGGGGCCCGTCGATGAGGTTGCTGGCGATCACCATCCGGGGGCCGGGGAGTTTGCCGTCCTGCACGTCCTGGCGCCAGCGATGGTGGTCCGGTGTGCCTTTCATCACCCGGATGCCGGTCACGCCGTTGGCCACGAACAGCGCCAGCCAGCTCTCGTCGTAGGGGTGCACGTGCATGTCCCACAGCCCGGGAATGACGAACTTGCCCGCACCGTCAACGACGGTGGCTTCGTGTGGGACGGGCACCTGCCGGCTCGCGCCGAGGGCGGCGATGCGGTCTCCGCGCAGGACCACCGTCATGCCGGGTTGCTCCGGCGCGCCGGTGGCGTCGATCACGGTGACGTTCGTGATGGCCACGACCGGCCCGCCAACGGCGGCCTGCCGCACCACGTCCGTCGGAAGGGCAGCGAAGAGCAGGACGAGCAGGCAGAGCACCACCGGTGGCAGTGCCCGTCCAGAGCCTGTGATCACGTGACGCCCGGTCCTTCCGTCTGGGGCTCCCGGCACCTCACCGCAGCCCCAGACCTGGCGCCCATGGGCAAGCACACCGGACTGCATGGTGTCGAGAACAGCTGGCCGGAAGGTACCGGACAGTCCCTCCCTCCGGAGGCGCCGACCGCCAAGTGGGACCTTGTAGCGGCTTGGGCTCAGGGGGTCAGCGCAACGGCCCTGGTTGATGCTCAACAGACTGCGCCTACGGGGAGGTCTCCCACAGTGCGCTCACCGGCATGGCCCGTAGTTGGGGGCCGAATGGAAGCGTCTGGTCACCGGTGTACATGACGATCCCGACCACGAAATCTTCCCCCAACCGCTGGGCCAGGTGACGAAGTCCCCGGAAGTCCTCAGCGCGGACCGTCGAGGACGCTTTTACCTCCACGCCGATCACCTGTCCGCGGCGGTTCTCCAGCACCGCGTCGACCTCCAGCTTGTCGCGGGTGCGGTAGTGGTAAAGCTCGGCGCGCTGCTGGGACCAGCTCAGCTGGCGCGCCAGCTCCATGAGCACGAAACCTTCCAGCAGCGGGCCGAATGGGGCACCGGGGCGGAGAAGCTGCTCAGCGTCGGCGTCCAGGAAGTTCGCCGCCACCCCGGAGTCGACCATGGCGACCTTCGGCGTGCCGATCGCGCGCGTGCTCAGATTCCGTGACCAGGCAGGTACTCGTTTGATCAGGAACACTTCCTCCAGCAGCTCGAGGTAGCGCCCCACGGTCCGGTTGGGCAGGCGGACGTCGCTGCCGAGCGAGCTGGCGACCAGCAGCTGCCCGGATCGCGCCGCGAGGAGCTGAATCAGTGTCCGCATCTCGCTGATGCGTTCGATCTCCGAGAGCTGGCTGATGTCGCGGTTGATCAGGTTCGAGACATAGGAGTCGTAGAACCGTTCGCGCCGGCGTGGCTGGGATCTCGCGACCGACTCCGGGAAACCCCCACGCACGACGCGGTCGGCGTACTCGGCGCGGCGCACCGTGGAATGGTGGCGAAGCTCGGGACCCCGGGCGAAGGCGGCGTCGATGAAGCGGTCGGGTGTCCCGTCGATCTCCCCTTGGGAGAACGGCCAGAGCTCAATGGTCTCCATCCGGCCGGGCAACGCGTCGGGCAGCGCCCGCAAGGCCAGCACCCGGGCCGAGCCCGTCAGCAGGTAGCGGCCCGGTCGCGGGTCGGTGTCCACCTCCTCCTTGATCGCGAGCAGCAGCTCCGGAACCCGCTGGATCTCATCGATTACCATCGGCCCAGGCACATCGACGAAGCCAGCCGGGTCCTCCTGCGCGGCCCGGCGGGTGACGGCGCGGTCGAGTGTTCGCCACTCGGCTGCGTGGGCAGTCCCCACTAGTCGCACGAGGGTGCTCTTGCCACATTGGCGGGCGCCGTTGACCAGGACCACTCGGGTGTCCTGCAGAGCCTCGTTGACCGCATGCTCGGCATGTCGCGGCAACAGCCGGCCCAGTGGGGACTCACTGACGATAGTCACCCGATGAGTGTGCCACGACGGCATTGATCAACGCGCAGATCGCCGCAAGCGCCGCGCGCATCTGGCCGCCGTCAGTGCGCGCATTCTGCCGCATACCGGAACAGTGGTGGTCCGGCGGCGTCGAGGACGAAGCCTCCAGGGTGTCGTCAGTGCTCACGAGACCTTGCGCCGTCCCGAATGCACGCCTATCGGGACTGCATCAGCGTCGACCGTCGTAGGAAGCCTGATGGACACGGATACGGCGGACCAATTCGGCGACGAGCTCGTCGTTGGCGGCGTGGTCGCCGCGGTCGGCGTTGGCCAGGAAGTAGTCGCGTAGCGCCAGGGCGGCAGCGGCTGGGTTGTCGATCACCGGGGGACCCCCCGGAGGCGCACTCACGGGGCGGGGTCGCCCCGTAGCCGAAGCATCTCGGGACGGCTCGGCGGGATCGACATCCTGCGTCACCTCGGCCATGCCACGCCGCCTGTGATCACCAGCGGCCCGCGGGAGCCAGTAGGGGGCCAGTGGGCGCTGGAGCACGGCGGAAACGAGGGCCGTCGGGAGGCACCTCGCCTCCGCCGTGAGTGGAGTCCGGCCGTCCCGCCCTGGGGCGCCTTCGGGGGAGGAAGCGGGGCGGGACGGCCGGGGTCTGTGGTGGGGTCGGTGCGCGGTCCCAGGTCATCGGCGAGTTGCGAGAGCAGCATGGGGTGATCGAGCAGCAGCAGGTACAACACCGCGGCCCGGTTGGCCACGTTGTCCGCGGTCCAGATCTCCAGGTCGAGCACGGACCCCTCGCTTTCTCTGCTGGTTGGCGGGCCAGGGACGCCGCCCGATGTGCTGCGGGTGCCCACCTCGGGATGATGCCCCTGGCCGGACTACCCTGTGGCGGCTTCGCGCGAGCACCGATCGGATAGCCCTGGATATTCTGAGGTATCCTCGGCTAGCGCGCAAGTGGCCCAGAAGGGTGAATGGCTTGACAGCGACGTGGACCAGACGAGGAATGCGGGAGACAGCATGGCGATCAGCCCGACCGTGCGCAGGCGGCGACTCGGCTCGGAGATCAAACGGCTCCGGGACGCCGCGCGGATGTCCGGAGGCGTCCTCGCCAAGCAGATCGGCACGTCACAACCGCAGCTCAGCCGGGTGGAGAACGCCCGCGGCCAGCTTGCCGCCGCGCAGCTGGACAAGCTGATCAAAATCTTCGCCGTGGACGAGCGCAAGGCCGACGAGTTGCGCATGCTTCGCCGCGATGGCGATGTGCTCGGCTGGTGGGAGCAGTACTCCGACGTGCTGCCCGACAACGTCGAGCTCCTGATCGGGCTGGAGGCCGGAGCCGCCTGGGAGCAGACCTATGACGACGCCTTCATCCCGGCTCTGCTCCAGAGACCCGAGTACGCCAGGGCCGTGATCAGCTCGGCGGCACCGTACCTGCGCTCAGCCGATCTGCCGACGCTCGTGCAGCTGCGGGCCGAGCGCCAGCAGCGGCTGGCCGCCACCGACTTCCGGCTGACGGCGGTGATCAACGAGGCCGCGCTGCACCGCTGGGTCGGTGGACGCGAGGTCATGCACGCGCAGCTGCGCCACCTGCTCGACGCCCGGCACACCGCCACGGTGGAGGTGCTGGTACTGCCCTACGAGGCCGGTGAGCATCCCGCCCAGGGACAGACCTTCATCCTGCTGAACTTCCCCGAACCCGAAGACCCGGCCATCGTGTTCCTCGACTACGCGCACTCCAGTGGTTTCCTGGAGAAAGCGCACGAGATCCGGCAGCACACCAGCGTGTTCGGCGCCGTCACCGCCAAAGCGCTTAGCGCCGACGACTCGATACGTAAGATCGCCGAGATCGCGGGCACGTTCTCCTGATCCGCGATCGGCACCCGAGTGAGATCGTGACGAACCTGGTCGTTCAACGCTGGTGGGACTGGTCTCCCGGTCTCCTGGGCGGCCAGGACGATCACTATCAGCGATCAGGACCGCGAACATCAGACGAAACGCCCTGGTCACGGCCGAACAGGAGAGCAATGACAGACCAACCAGGCTTCGAGGTACTGCGCGCCGCGCACTACCGCAAGTCCAGCCGCTCCAGCGGGGCGCAGTCGTGCGTCGCCATCGGCCACACCGCGGGATGGACCGGCGTGCAGGACACCAAGGAACACCCCGACAGCAGGCAGCGCGCCACCCTCGCCGTGCCCACGCGACAGTTCGCCGCGTTCGTCACGGCGGTGAAGGACGGGCAGCTGAACCTCTGACCTACCTGCCGAACTAGGCGGAATGCCCCGGCCCAAACCTGGTGGGCCGGGGCATTCTTGTGGGCACCCAGTACCGATGATGCCCTAGCCGCCCCCTGCACCCTCACCGACGGGCTGGATGATCAATTGAGACGCATCGACGCCAGCGCTGAGCGAGGAGAGCCTCGGACCGCCGAGCCGGGGTCATCGTGATCGGTAATGCGATGACTCTGAAGTGACCGAGCCCCAGTAGCTCCGTATGCACGACTGCTGGGCTGGCTGTCGCGGACTGGCTCGGTCCTGGGCGGCACGCGATGCCGGGTTGAGCGACCAACCAGCGCCCCGCTTGCGGTATCACTGCCGCTCTGTCAAGCATTGTTCAGCAGCGTCCGTTCCTTAGTCTGGACGGATCCGGCAGAGTGTCGTGTGCTGGTTCGCGATGACCCTAAGGAGTGCTTCAGATGGCTGGCCATGGTTCTCCGTCTGACCCGTTGATGCCGCTGACCAGCAGGTTCCCGCTCTCTCCGGGTGCTGGCCGCTTCATGCCGAGTTCGGAACGACCCAACGGGGCCCGACACGCGGCCGTTCGGTCTGCGCTTCGCGGTTCGTCCCGTTGAGCTTGGCAAGCACAGCAAGAAGCCGACGAACAGGACCAGGACGGAGCCAACAGAGATCACCGACGACGGTCAGGTGGTCGGAACGAAGCCTGACACCATCCACTACGTCGAGATGGACGAGGAGTGAGCGCGCCGGTCGTGCTGGTGTTGGCCCAGGGCGACGACAGCGCTGCTGAGCTTGTCACGAACGTGCTGGCACAACGTGAGGTGTCGGTTGCGCGAGTCGATACAGCGGACTTCCCGAGCACGGTGTCGATGGCCGCGAGGCTAGATCAACTCGAGTCGCCCGGTTGGTTGGATGTGTGTGGGGACCGGGTTGACCTGGGCTCGGTGCGCAGCGTGTACCGGAGCCATCCAGCCCGGTTCAGGTTTCCGGAGGGCATGTCCGGTCCGGAACGGCGGTTCGCCATGCTGGAGTCGGTGTGCGGGCTCGGTGGCGTGTTCGCCGCGCAACAGTGGCGCTGGCTAGATCATCCCAGTGCGGTCGCGGACGCTTCTTACAAGCCTCATCAGCTGAAGGTGGCCACCGAGTGCGGTCTGAATGTCCCGCCTTGTCTGGTGACGAACATCGGCGCCGAGGCACGCAAGTTTGCCGCTGAGGTCGGCGGCGAGTTGGTCTATAAGTCGCTGTCTACCGGGGTGGTCGCTGAGCAGGACGAGCTGAGGATCCTCTACACCACGCGGCTCGCCGACGGCGACCTCGACGAGAGCAACGATCAGTCCATCGGATTGTGTCCGATCTTGCTGCAGCGTTGGGTGCCGAAAGCCTTCGACGTCCGGCTCACTGTGGTCGGTGAGCGATGCTTCGCCGTCGCTGTGCACACCGAGAGCCCTGAGGCCCTGGTGGACTGGCGTTCACGTTACGACGAGCTGAGCTACCAGATCTGCTCGACTCCTGGCGAGGTTCGCTCCGGTGTACTGGCCTACCTGCGCAGGTTCGCTCTCACGTTCGGAGCGTTCGACTTCTCCGTCACGGCCGACGGGCACTGGTGGTTCCTTGAATGCAACCCAGCGGGCCGCTGGTCGTGGATCTCCGAAGAGACTGGGCAGCCGATCGCCGAGGCCATCGCCGATGAACTCACCAGCCCCACATGACAGCCGCACTGAGTCTCCGGCAGCGCCTGGCCGACGAGCTGGTCGACAACGGGACGATCCACCACCCGTGGGTGCGTCAAGCATTCGCCGATGTCCCGCGGGAGGTCTTCGTGCCCCGTTTTCACCGGCCCTATCCCGGCAACGGGCTGCTCGACGCTGCCGATCCCCTCCAGCACGACGAATGGCTCAACCAGGTCTACACCGACCAGGTACTCGTCGTTCAGTACATTTCCGCGCCCGACATGCCCGGTGCCGGTGCCCCCACCAGCTCCAGCTCGCAGCCCACGGTCATGGCCGGCATGCTCGAAGCACTCGATCTCCAACCAGACCACCGGGTGTTGGAGATCGGCACCGGCACCGGCTACCACGCCGCGTTGCTGTGCCATCGAGTCGGCGCCGCGAATGTCACCAGTATCGAGCTCGACCCCACCCTGGTTGGTGCTGCCCGCGATGCTCTCGCCTCCCTCGGGCTGCATCCCACCATTCACACCGGTGACGGGGCTGCCGGGCTGGCTACCGCCGCGCCGTTCGACCGGATCATCGCCACTGCCGCCGCCGATCACATTCCCTGCGCCTGGATTGACCAGCTCGCGCCGGGCGGTGCCCTCGTCGTCGATCTGCGCGGCAGCGTCAGCGGCTCCCTGATCCGGCTGACCGCTGCTCAGGATCCCGAGGTCGACGCCGTCCATGGTCGGTTTCTCAGCTTGCCCGGCGCGTTCATGCCCCTGCGCACCCGAACCGATCGCCCCCACCGCGACGGCGAGGACTGGGACACGATCGTCTATGACCACCGCAACCCCCAACGCGCCACGACCGACATCAACCCCAGGCTGGTCAACGACAACCCGACGCTGCGATTCCTCACCCAGCTGCACCTGGCCGGCCACCGGGTACGCCTCGCCCGCCACACCACGCCCACCGCCGAGCTGACCGGACGAGCCACCGACACCAGCTGGTTCAGTACCAGCCTCCGGCCAGACGACAACGGCCACTACACCGTCCAGCAAGCCGGACCACAACGACTCTGGGACACCGTCGAAGCAGCCCACACCACCTGGACACGCCTCGGCAAGCCCCCCATCGAGCAGTTCGGCGTCACCGCCACCGACGACGTCAACCACCAGTACGTCTGGTACGACCACCCCGACTCGGGATACCGCTGGCCACTACCCCTCTGACCAACCACACCGTGAGATGCCGCTTGGTGTCATTGAGACGCATCGCTCTGTCACGCATTGGTCGGCAGCGCTCGTTGCTTGATAAGCGTGTATCCTACCAATATTACGAGAATTGCCGTCAATGCGGCGGACGAGCCCACCGTGCCCAGATCCAAGCCGCCCTTCGCGAGGGGTTTGCTGAAGAAATCTCCCACGGTCGCCCCGAGTGGGCGGGTGAGGACGAATGCCATCCAGAACAGCAACGTGGCCGAGGTCGGGGTGAGGTAATGGGCGGCAAGAATCAGCACCATCGCGCTACCGATCACCAGTGCGCCTCCCGCGTAGCCCAGTCCTGAGCTGTCGGCCAGGAAATCGCCCAGCGACGTACCCAGGGTGTTGGAGATCAGGATTGCGATCCAGTAGAGCAGTTCGCCCCGGAAGGTGCTGATCTGCTCAACGGAGAACGTCTGCCCGCTGCGGTACCAGATGGCGAACACGACGGCGAGGCAGGTGATGAGGACCAGGGCGCCCTTGGCATAGCCAAGCCCAGCCGAACGGTTGATGAAGTCTGACATGGTTGTGCCGGCGGTACTCGTTGAGATGATGACCGTCCAGTACAGCGCCGGGTGAAATTTCTGGGCTTTCAGCTGTATCACCAGGCTGACCAGGAACAGTCCAATAAAGAGCAATGAGCTGATCGCGTAACCGATGTTCAAGGTCTGGGCGAGCAGATCTCCGCCGGTTTCACCGAGGGTGGTGGCGGCGATCTTCATGACCCAGAAGAGCAGGGTGATCTGCGGAAGCTTCGCCATCCTTGTCATTCGCCGCAGCTATTCGGGTATCCAGCCGGAGGCGAGCCGGTGGGGCGTCTGCCCTGTACGGAATAGATCACGCACGACGACGCCCTGAAGGTAGGGTCGGCGAGGAGGGTCCGGACATCCGCAAGTTGCCGGTCGGTCATGCCCGCTGCGATGAACCGCTCCCGCAGGTGGAAGGTGTGGTGGATCAGCAGCCCAACACCGGCCGATCCGGCATGCCAGAGCTCCAGATGAGGAACCGGGTCGATGTCGACCAGCCCGGCGTCGAGCATCGCCTGGGCGGCATGCTGGCCCCACGCCCCGTCGGCGCCCGCCGTGTCGAACAGCGTCGCCTTGGCCGCTAGGAACGTCTCGTACAGCGCTCGGGCCGGTGGGTCCGGCATGAGCAGGCCAGGGCTGTAGGTGATGTCGAACTCGTCGAGCTGCAGCCAGCCACCCGGCCGGAGCGCGCGGACCAGCCGGTCCAGCACGGCCCGCCGCTGCGGGAGGTTTCGCAGCACCAGCCGCGCGCTGATCAGGTCGAACGCGGCCTCGGGCAGCGGATCGTGGACGATGTCGTGCCGGATCACCTCCAGACCGGCCCGCGCGGGAATGCTGCTGGGTTGGATGTCGGTGGCGAGCACGCTGCCCGATGGCGCGACTCGCTGCGCGAGCCAGCTGGCCACGCTGCCCTCACCCGCGCCGACCTCAAGGCAGTGCCATCCGTCGGTCACACCCGTCTGGGCCAGCCGTGCGGTGGTCATCGGGTCGAGCATCTCGGCGAGGCATCGATGCTGGTCCTGAGCGTGCACGCTGTCGTTGTCGAACACGTACCCGGGCTGGGCGTTGCTCACAGCCATTCGACGTTTCCCTCCTGGCGCAGCACATGACGGGTGTCGAGCACGAGCGGGAACGGCGCCGGGTCGAGTCGGCTGAGCATCTCGTCGTGGGCGGTGACGAGCACCGCGCAGTCGTAGAAGCCGAGGTCGTGGGGTCCGCAAGGCCGGCTCTCGAGTCGGCGGCCGGATACGGTGAGCACGGGGACGAGTGGGTCGTGGTAGTCGACGCCGGCCCCGAGCTGCAACAGCCTCTCGATGATCTGGAGGGCAGGAGCGTTGCGCGTGTCGTTGACGTTCTCCTTGTAGGAGACGCCGAGCACGAGCACCTGTGCTGCGTCGATCCGGCGGTGCCTTCGGGTCAGGGCCTCGGTCAACCGCGTGACAACCTGCTCTGGTCGTAAGGCGATCTGCCGGTATGCGGCGGCGACGATCGGCATCGGGATCCCGCGCCGGCATACATCAGCGAGCAGGAACGCCGGTGTGACCGGAATGCAGTCGCCCCCGATGCCAGGACCGGGCCGGTGCGCGAGAAACCCGAAGGGCTTGGTGCTCGCCGCCTCAACGACCTCGCGTTCTGACACGCCGAGGTCCCGGCACACATCGGAGATCTCGTTGGCCAACACGATGTTGACCATCCGGAACGTGTTCTCGACGATTTTGGTCACCTCTGCCGTACGCGTATCCGATACGGTCACGGCTTTCGCGCACAGCGCCTCCAGTACGGCACTGGCGCGCCGTGTGCAGGCCTTGGTGACGCCACCCACGACACGGGGTGTGGTGACGATCGACCAGCCCGCTGAGTTGGCCGGGTCGATACGCTCGGGTGCGAACGCGACGAACAGCTCGGTGCCGAGTGCGAGTCCGGATTTCGCCGCGAGGCGGGTGGCCATGGCGTCGGTCGTGCCCGGTGGCACTGTGGACTGCAACATCACGAGCGTTGCGGGTTTCACATACGGTGCTATGGCGTCGAAAGCGGCACGGACCGAGGTAAGATCTGCGGCCCCGTCGGAGTCCAATGGCGTCGGCACGCACACAATGACGACGTCGGCGTCTGTCACCGCGCAGAAATCGATGCTGGCGGAGAAAGAACCTGCCGTCAGGGTCTGTACCTGCTGATCGGAGATGTGCGCCAGATAGGAACGGCCGTGGCGGAGCTCGTCGACCCGCCCGGCGTCGATGTCGATGCCGCGGACCGGGAATCCCCGCGCGACGTAGCCCTGCGCGACGGGCAGACCAGTGTTCCCCAGCCCGATGACGGCGATGACCGCCCGGCGCCCGTTGACCAAGTTGAGGAATTCGCATTCGTTCGGCAACTTAGTTCCTCATTTTATCTACGGTGGGTCCGGGCATACGCGGAGAAGGAGCAGCGTGACCAATCGGGCCGGCCACGCTGCTCCCCGTTCTTACCTTCGTGCCGGTCGTCGCTCAGCTGCCGGAACGAAGGTGAATACGCTGGTGTGCCTCGCGGCACAACCCTTGATCTAGCCGGTGCACTCGGAGCAGCTGCACTCGCTGTCGACGCAACTGGCGCCGGTGCCGTACGCATCGCTGCACGCGCACTCGTCTGTGCCGCAGCCCGATGTACAGGATTGGCTCAGCTCGGGTGAGGCGTGCCCCATTCCGAGCAACTCCACACCGCCGTTGTGTCCGGTCGCGGAAACGTCGAGACGTTCAACTTCCAGGGTTTCCAGGTCAAGCCGCAGCTTGTTCAAGATTTCCCTCCTCGGTGGCTGTTTTACTTACCGGTCCGCTCCAGGAGCTGTGTGGGTCGAAAAGTCTTTGATCCCACAGCGTGCCTGTCAGCGACCAATAGAACGGTATCGGGTAAAATTTTCGTTGGGCATCACCCCAACCGTACTGATCTCGACCATTTCGCAGTGGACTGGCCCGGTACTTTCAGTACTGCCCATATTTAATTTGGTGGCCCGATGAACATTTGATTTAGTGGTCTGATCTGAACATGTCATGAGGCTGAAGCGCACCACCGTCCCAGGAGTCCGCACTCCGCGGAATGGGAGCAGCGTGACCAATCGGGCCGGCCACGCTGCTCCCATTCGTTGCCTTCGTGCAGACAGCTGCTCAGCTGGCGGTACGAAGATGAATACGCCGTTGTGCCTCGCGGCACAGCCCGCAACCTACCCGTTGCACTCGCTGCAGTTGCACTCGCTGTCGACGCAGCTGGCGCCGTCGCCGTACAAATCGCTGCACGCGCACACGTCGTTACCACAGAGCCCGCAGGATTGGCTCAGCTCGGGCGACGCGTGCCCCATTCCGAGCAACTCCAGACCGCCGTTGTGTCCGGTCACGGAAACGTCGAGACGTTCGACTTCCAGGGTTTTCAGGTCAAGCCGCAGCTTGTTCAAGATTGCCCTCCTCGGTGGCTGTTTTTGCTTGCCGGTCCGCTCCAGGAGCTGTGCGGGTCGGAAAAATCTCGATCACACCGGGGCCTGTCAGCGACCAATAGAACGGTATCGGGCATCATTTTCGTTGAGCATCACCCCAACCGTACCGATCTTGACAATTTCACAGTGGGCCGATCTGGTACTTTCGGTACTGTCCATTATTAATCTAGCGCGTATGCCCGTCGTCTGGTTGGGCGGCCGCTGTGGATTGGCCATCAGCGGGGGCAGTGTCGAGTTGGCTGGTTTGCTGGCGGTGGGTGAAGCTCTGGTAGAGCACCCCGGCAATCAGTGGCGCGAGCAGGAATGCAGACGTCACGGTGGTGCCGACACCGAGCCCGCCGATGGCTCGCGGTTTTTCCACCGCGTTTTCCGCGGTTGCCCCGAGTGGGCGGGTCAGCACGTAGGCGATCCAGAACAGTACCGTGCCGTTGATGCTGGTCAGGTAGTGCCCGCCCAGGATGAGCAGCAGCGCCGCGGTGAGAACCAGGGCGCTGTCGCGGAACCCGATGCCCAGGCTATCGGAGAGGAAATCACCGCTGGAGGTGCCCAGCGTGTTGGAGATCAACGTGGCGAGCCAGTAGAGCACCTCGCCTTTGAAGGTGTCGATCTGCTCCACGTTCATGTTCTGGCCGGTGGCCCGCCACACGATGAGCACCACGACCAGGCAGGTGGTCAGCACCGTTGCGCCGCCGGTGTAGCCCAAGCCTGCCGTGCGGTTCATGAAGTCGGACATGGACGTGCCCACGATGCTGGTGATCAGGATCACCGACCAGAACGTCACCGGATGGAACCTGTCCACCCTCAGTTGCGCGACCAAGGTGATAGCGAACAACACGATGAAGATGATCGAGCTGGTCACATAGCCCAGGTTCAGCGGGCTCATGGCGACGAAGTTGGATGCCGACTCACCCAATGTGGTCGCCAGAATTTTGATCACCCAGAACACAGCGGTCACCATGGGCAACTTACCCATGGTCACTCTACCCATGCCGACTCCCATCGGTAACGCAGCCGGGCTGTCGCCGGATCGGCATTCGCCGTAGCCCGGTTGTCGCCGAGTTCGACATCAGGGCTGCCGTGAACAGATCGAATAGCCCTCCTGTCGAACTCGGCGACACCACAGTGATATCGAACGACCGATCCGGCCGGTCACGCTGCTCCCATTCTTGCCTTCGTGCAGGCGGCTGCTCAGCTGGCGGTACGAAGGTGAACACGCCGTTGTGCCTCGCGGCACAGCCTGGAACCTACGCGCACTCAAGGTCGGGGCAACTGGCGTCACAGTACGCTTTGGTGCACTCGTCACAGGTGGTCGTATCGCAGGATTGGCTCAGTTCGGGCGAGGCGTGGCCCATTCCGAGCAACTCCACCCCGCCGTTGCGTCCGGTCATGGAAACGTCGAGACGTTCGACTTCCAGGGTTTCCAGGTCAAGCCGCAGCTTGTTCAAGACTTCCCTCCTCAGCGGTTTTTACTGGCCGGTCCGTACTCCAGCAGCTCATGCGGGTCGGCGGTCCTCGATCGCTCAGTGCCACCTGCCCGGTGATTAGCGGGACAATATGAGTATTACCGTCGGCGGGCATCACCCCAACCGTACCGATCTTGATCATTTCGTAGTGGGCCGATGCGGTACTTTCCGTACTGCTCACCCATGAGTCGGTGCTCGGAGGCCTGCCGGAACGGCCGTCACCATCCGCGAGCTTGATGATCCACGGCTCGGGCTGGACGCTGGGACCACAGTCGATGGAGCTGCGGAGTTGCCGATCAGTAGTACCAAAGGTACTGGATGGGCACACGTCGGCCTGGTCGAGATCAGTACCGTGAGGGTGATGATCGTCGAGGGGCGACATTGGTAATGTCTGATTTAGCCGGTCACGCTGTTCGTGTTGAGGCAACATAGTGGGTGGGGGTCAGTCAGAAAATGATGGAGGGGGAGTTGTGCGACCGAAGCTGCGCGGTGATACGAAGTATGTTCCTACGCCCGAGGGTGTCTATTTGCAGAATAATCGCCGTGTGCTGAGGATCCCCGGTAAGCAGGTGTACCAGTGGGTCGACCGGTTGGCGCCGCACCTTGACGGGAGCCACACCGTGGAGGAGCTGACCGAAGGGCTCTCCACTGACCGGGTGGAGATGGTGAGCCAGCTCGTCGAGATGCTGGCGGGCGCCGGGTTCGTCAAGGACGTCGAGGCTGACCGATCGCACACGCTCAGCGCTGCTGAGATCGACGCCTATGCCCGGGAGATCGCGTTCATCGACTACTTCTGCGAGTCTGCCGCGGCGCGTTTCCAGGAGTTCCGGCACACTCGGGTCGTTGCGATCGGTTCCGGTCAGACCGTGACCGCCTTGGTGGCGGCCAATCTGGCCGTGGGACTGCGCAACGTCGAGGTGATGACCACCGGTGAGTGCGCCACCGACTTCGAGCTGTGCCAGCAGCACCTGTACGCGGCGCGCCGGCGCGACCCCGACCAGACGCTGACTGTGCACGAGGTGCCGGGTTGGGACGGTGACGAGGGGGCCGTCCGGACGGCGTTGGGGCCCTTCGATGCGGTGGTGCACGTCTGCGACCGGCCGATGCTGGCGCGGGCCATGATGCTGGACCGGGTGTGCCGGGCGCAGGGCACGGTGCTCGTGCAGGCGGTGGTGGTCGGCGATCAGGTGTGGATCGGTCCGCTGACCGGCCCCGATAACGAACCGGCCGAGAGGTGGGAGAGCGCCTGGCGCCGGCTGCAAGCCACCCGCAGCGGCTCGGTGCGCCGCAGGTATGCGTTCACCGATGAGCCCTTCGCGCCGTTCAGCGAGTACCTGACCGCGCCGACCGCGGCGCTGGTGGCCAACCACGCGAGCTTCGAGGTGTTCAAGCACCTGACCGGTATCTCAGCGGCGCAGACCCGGTCGCAGATGCTGCGGGTCGACCTGGAGACCTTGCACACCACCTCGCACCAGTTCTGGCCGCACCCCAGCTGTGTGCCGACGGCTCAGGTTCCCCTGCCGGCCCCGGAGCTGCTGGCCGAGACCGTCGCGGGGCTGGCTCGCGGCGAGCCGCTGGACGAGGAGGAGTTCTCCCAGCGCGTGCGGGGTTGCTTCGACGACGAGTTGGGGCTGTTCACCTCGATTGGCGAGGGGGATTGGCACCAGCTGCCGCTGAACGTCTGCCGCGTCGCGATCTCGAACCCGGCGCTGCTGGCGGACCTCGACGGTCCCCTCACCGCGGTCGGTATCGGGACCTACCTGGGTGCCGCGCGCCGCAGGGCCGCGCAGCGAGCGTGCGAGGTCTACGCGGCCAGCGTCGTGGACAGCCGGCGGCTGGTCCAGACCACTGGCGTCCAGACCACTGGCGTCCAGACCACTGGCGTCCAGACCACTGGTCAGGACGTGCAGGTGTGGGGTTACGACCTGGCCGAGCAGCAGCCCCGGTTGGTCCCGGCGGCGCAGGTGTTCCCTCCGCTGCGCGGGCTGGTGCCCTCGGTGGTCACGGCCCCGGGGGTCGCGTCCGGGTGGTGCTGGGCGGAGGCTGTCGCTACGGCGCTGGCGGCGGTGTGCCAGGCGCTGACGGTGGCGGGCCTGGACGTCGATGGTGCGCCGTTCCCGCTGGTCGACCTCGAACCGGGGTCAACGCTCGACGAGGACGGTTCCCGCTACGCGCAGATCCTGCGCACCTGGGACGTTCCGGTAGCGGTGTACGAGGTGACCGGAGCGCTCGGGATCCCCAGCTTCGCCTTCTGCGTCGGCGACAAGACGGTGGCCTACCGCACCGAGCTCGACACGCGGGACGCGCTGCGGCTGGGCCTGGAGCAGACCTTGCAGTACGAGCAGGCGCGCACCCA
>JBOHFK010000048.1:0-37549 GCA_050699635.1 Pseudonocardiaceae bacterium
GGACGGGTCTGGGCCCGCGGCGGGCGAGCGGGTGCTGACCTTCGGTTACGCCGGCGCGTGGGCGGGCCGGCGCGCGGTGCCGGTCGCCGAGCTGGCGGTGGTTCCGGCGTCGGTGGACCTGGCGGTGGCTGCCGCGCTGCCGGTGGCGGGAGTGACCGCGCTGCGTGCACTGCGTCGTTCCGGCGCGCTGTTGGGCCGCCGGGTGCTGGTCACCGGCGCCTCCGGCGGGGTCGGCCGGTACGCGGTGCAGCTGGCCGCCCTCGGGGGCGGGTACGTGATCGCGGCCGCGCGTCGCGGTGCGGGCCTGGCCGAGCTGGGCGCCCACGAGGTGGTGGCCGGGGCGGGCGGGCTGGACCCGGTGGATGTCGTGGTGGAGACCGTCGGCGGCGCCACGTTGGTCGAGGCCTGGGCCGCGCTGGCGCCGGGTGGCGTGCTGCAGAGCATCGGCTGGACGTCGGGCGAGCCGGCCGTGCTGCCGGTCTACGGCACCGTCGGGCCGGCTAAGTCACTGGTGTCCTTCCAAGCCGGGAAGGCCTACAGTGCCGACCTCGCGTATCTGCTCGATCTGGTCGAGCAGGGGCGGCTGACCGTGGACGTGGGCTGGCGTGGCTCCTGGCGCCGGTTCGACGAGGCGGTGGCCGGGCTGCTGGGCCGGAAGTTCGCCGGCAAGGCGGTGCTGGATCACGACTGAGGGTCGGCTGGTTGCCACGGAGTCCTGACGGCCCGTCGGTCTCGGCGAACGGCATTGACGTGGCCCGGATCACCTCAGCAGGATCAGGCCATAGCGACCTAACAGTACCGCTGTGCCGTGGATGGGGTCGCCGACGCCGTCGCGCCGATCGGTACGGCGCAGCCCCAGCGGCCATGCCCGGTGGCACCCCGACATCCCGGCGCAGGTGCACGTCAAGCCAGTGGACTCGTTCCGGGTGCACTGCAGGGAGTGGTTCGACGGCGCCATCCACAACGACGACTCCGCCGAGGATATCCTCCACGCGCCGCTTGCCGGGGTGCACGTACTCAGTGGGCCGATCGCCGTCGAGGGTGCGCAGCCGGGCGACCTGCTGATCGTCGACATCCTCGACGTCGGGCCGATTCCGCAGGAGGACTCCGGGCCGCTGGCCGGTCAGGGCTGGGGTTATACGGGGGTGTTCGCGACCCGCAACGGTGACGGCTTCCTCACCGAGCAGTTCCCCGACGCCTACAAGGTGATCTGGGACTTCAGCGGCGGCACGGTCACCTCCCGGCACGTGCACGGTGTCGTTCACCGGTATCGTGCACCCGGGCCTGATGGGCACCGCCCCGTCGGCGGCGCTGCTGGCGAGGTGGAACGCCCGCGAGCAGGCCCTCATCGACACCGATCCGCAGCGGGTGCCGCCGCTGGCCCTGCCGCCGTTGCCCGACTCGGCGATCCTGGGCAGCCTGACCGGCGCCGACTTCGACCGCGCTGCCGCCGAGGCGGCCCGCACGGCGCCGCCGCGGGAGAACGGTGGCAACCAGGACATCAAGAATCTGACCAAGGGGACGCGGGTGTTCTACCCGGTGTTCGTCGACGGCGCGAAGCTGTCGATGGGTGACCTGCACTTCTCCCAGGGCGACGGCGAGATCACCTTTTACGGGGCGATCGAGATGGGCGGGTTCCTGGACCTGCACGTCGACCTGATCAAGGGCGGCATGGACACCTACGGCGTCGCCGAGAACGCGATCTTCATGCCGGGCAACGTCGACCCGCAGTACAGCCAGTGGCTGGCGTTCTCCGGCACCTCGGTGACCCTCGCCGGCGAGCAGCGCTACCTCGACTCGCACCTGTCCTACCAGCGGGCCTGCCTGCACGCGATCGACTACCTGACCAAGTTCGGCTACAGCCCGATCCAGGCCTACATGATCCTCGGGGCGGCGCCGATCGAGGGCCGGCTCTCCGGGGTGGTGGACATCCCGAACTCGTGCTCCACGGTCTACCTCCCGACCGCGATCTTCGACTTCGACGTGCGCCCCGGAAAGGGCGGGCCACACCAGATAGACCCCAGCCAGGGCGTGCCCAGGGCGAGCTTCTGACTGCCGCGAAACTAGGTACCTCACCGTGTGAGTTACGTGGGATCCCGCTGGAGTTCTTGTCGACAGTGCATACGTTACCCACCGTTGACCGCGAGGTGCCTCCGCAAAGGTCTACTCACGGCTCGGTAGGCGCCGCCCCCAGCATCTGGACGTCTGCAAGCAAGCGACTGGCCTGCAGCAATGTGGATCGGTTGGTGCCTCAACCGACCCCAATCGAAGGTTGATACTGGGTATTAACCGGGCCGTCACAATTAGGTCGTGGCGCGCGATATTTCAGGTGAGGGGATTCGCCTTGTCGTATGTGGTTTCGCTATCCATGGGGGGTAGGGTTAAATTGGCAGCCGTCGATGAAGGCTTCTGTCCCCGGCCCACTGGATTCATTTGAGAGGAGTATCGGGATGTCTGAGGCATTGAGTTCAGCTGAGATCAACCGCCAGCGCGCGGAGCTACTCCCAGCGCGTACCGTCCTATCTCTGTTCAGCGCAAAGGGGGCGGGCGGCAAGGGTACTGGCGGTACTGGTACCGGTGCTGGCGGCTCCTCCCCAATTATCATCCTGCCCGTCGCGGTTTTCCCTAATCAGACCAACACATCCTCGGCCTCTGACTGAGTTGTGTCTGTACTGAGCAACTCTGTGGCCCTCACCGGCACGTTCGCCGACTTCCAGGTGGAGGCCAACAACGATGCCGGGGCGCCGGCGCCGATGGCGGCGCGCTGGGAGTGGCTCGTGCTCCCGTTGACAGACACCCCCCAAGGCGACTCGATCACGGTCCGTTACGTGACCTCCGGATTCGACACCGAGTTCCGGCTGGCCATCGGCATCCTGGTCGAGGGCGACTCGCAGTCGTGCTCGGCCGCGTCGGTCGGGATCCTCGCCGTCGACGCAGAGATCGGGCTCGACGCGCCGCAACCCGGGGACGGCCAGTCCGCGGCGGCACCAGCCTGACGGGTAGTCGATCTGTCTTTACCCTGGGAAGTTGATGATCGCCCACGCCATGGGCAGCTGGTTCGCGCGGGTCTCGGGCGTTGAGCGACGGTCGGGGCCGAAGAAATTGCCGGTGAGGTAGTTGTCGGCGTCGTAGATACGTTGGGGAGAGATCTGGCCCTGGTAGTCGAAGGAGTCGATCACATACGGGATGCCGGGGCTGGCGACGGCCGAGGGACCGTTCATGACCTGAAAATGCAGGTGTGACGCATTCGCATTGCCGGTATTGCCCAGCTTGGCGATCACCTGGCCCTTGGTGACCTTATCACCCACTTTGACCAGCAGGCTGCCCTTGATCAGATGCGCGTAGAAGGCGTAGGCACCGTTGCCGATATCGAGCACGATGTGGTTGCCATCCACGTTCTGCACGGTCAACTTCGGCCCGAGCACCGGATCCTCGGCCGGCAGCACGCCCGGGGCGTTGGCGGCCTGCCCATCCAAGATACTGGCCACCGTGCCGTCGGCGACCGCGATGATCTCCGAGCCGTAGTCCGCATAGCTCTCGTTCTTGGTCTTGTCTCCCGTGTAGAAGGCACCCTGGTTGTTGGTCTGCTTCCAGTCGATGGCGAACAGCTGACCGCCGACAAGGTTGCCGTTGAGCGGCAACGGCGAGCTGCGATGGGGCCAGCCCGGTGCGCAGCACCCGTTGAGCGCGACCCAGTTCTTGCCCTTCAGCGGTGGACCGATGGTGATCGGGCCGCGGGCCGAGATGTTGTAGGGCGTCACGGTGTAGTCCGCCGGAGCCGGGGTCGTCGTCACCGGGCTGACTGCCCCGTCGAAATACAGGTGGTGCATCACGTACTTCGGCGTGTCTCCAGGAGAGCCGAAGGAGTAGTCGACGAACAGGACCCGCGCCTCCTGAGGCGGGATCACCGTGTCCGTTACTGGCGTGGCGGGAAGGGCGCGGAGACGGTTGCAGTCACCGAAGTTGCACGCAGGGTCTACCAGTTGCTTGTCGCTGAACGTGGCAAGGACCTTGCTGGTCTTGGTGGCATCGACGACCTCAAGCTTGCGGATGGTGGCCGGAACTCGGGAAGCGTTCTGCAGCACGAGGTTGTAGGCAAGGTGGAACTTGCCGTCGGTTCCGGAGACGGGGAAGGCCGGTGGGTTGTTCACCTGGACCAGCACGGGGGTGTATACGTCCTGGACAGTGATCCCAGACGGCAGCGCATCGAATGGGGAGTCACTAGCGGCGGCTGTTGTGGGAGTGCTGGCGGGAGACGAACTACAGCCAACGAGCAGCGCAGACACCACGATCAAGAACCCGAATCGCCGCATAGTGACCCCTTTGGGTGTCTTAAGAGTGGGCTGCTGATCCACCAAGACCATTTCCGCTACCTATGGTCGACCACGGCCAGACCGGGTCATGACACGTCTGCCGACGGGACGGGCTGCGAAGACACGAGCTGGCCGCCAAGAGGGGTGGCGGCCAGCTCGTCGTGCAGCAGACCGAGGTTGTCCCACACCTCCAGCGTGCGCGGCTGGATACCGAACGGCCTTGGCATACTGCGCCGGTTCGACGAGCCGGTCGACGACCTGGCACCGAACTCCGCGCCGCACACGAGAACGTCATCCACCACGACGGCCACCCCCTCACATAGATCGACGATCACGTGGTTTCAGACGCCCCACCTCGCGCGGACCCCCACCGCTCGTGATCAACATTGCCGTAACTCTTCCGAATGTGAGACTCCGGACGCCCCGCGGTGCCACATTTCTTCAAACTGCTACTTACGTCAGCCCGTGATTGAGTGTAAACTCCCTGTAAAATCCAACTTGCCGGTTTTGGCCGGCCTGAGCCTAGTCGCGATCCCAATCGTGAGACGGTCGTGTTCCGAAACCTGATCACGCGCGAAAGTATTCCTCCCAGGGTTGGAGGCAACATTGAACGATTTGGGGCAGCCGCAACTCGGTGGCTGGTGGGCGGGACTGATCATCGGGTTGGTGGTCGTGGTCGTCGTGGTGATCGTGGTAACCGCACTCCTCGTGCTTGCGTCCCGGATCAACGGGCACGTGCGCGCAGCGGTTCGCGAGCTCGAGGCGACGCAGTCGACCACGCAGCCGCTCGTGGAACTGGACCGCACGAACAACACGCTTCAGAGCATCCTCCGGGGTGCCCGGAGCGCTCGAAAAGCATTGGGAGGATAACGATGGTCTTAGCCCTTGCCGCCGAGGAGATCACGTTCTGGCAGGTTCTCTTGGTTATCGGAGCGGTCGTGCTAGTTGCCGTAATCGCGCTGCTGAGCCTGCTCCTCTACTTAGTTGGTTCTATCGACACCGGCGTGCAGCGACTGCGGGACGCAGCGCAGGGCGTCCGCGGCAACACAGCCAACATCAAGGTAGCGCTCGCTGTCGCAGACAGCCTGGATGAGGTCGTAGCCGAGGCGGGCCGCCACGCTCAACTCCTGGGGGTAGGCGCGCGATGAGCACGACACTGCTGGTCATCCTCACCGTCGTCGAGATTGTGGCTCTGGTAGCAGTCTTGGCGCTGTTCGTTGTGTTGATCACCCGCCGGCTGCGATCCGTCGCGAATACCCTCGGACAGATGAGTGGGGGAGTCATCGGGGCAATCCAAGGGGACGTGTGCCTGGTTGGCGCCGGCGCCGCGATTCTGAACCGGAAGCTGAACGCGATTGCCGGCGCGCTACCGGCGATCGCGGAGAAGGCCGAGTCGCTGCCGAAGCAGACGCAGGCTCAGATCCCGCAGCAGAGGCAGGCCCAGCCCGCCGGAGGTGCCTGGCGACCCGCAATAACTCAGGACCCCGTGACGGGGCGAGGGTAAGACAAGGAGGCGACGATGACACTGTGGTGGATCGGCAACGCGATCTTGTTCCTCGTGGTCATACCCGTCGTGGTGGTGCTCCTGCAGCGCCTGATGAGGGCCACCGCCGACATCGGGAAGCAAGTCGACACCATTCACGGTCAGGCCGGGGGAATCGTTGTCGCGGTCGACGACGTGAAGGCGCTGATACCTACCCGCGACGCCGTGAAACGGGTGGGGGCTGGCCTTACCCGCTATGTACAGGCGGTTGCCCGCATCCTGTGAGGAGCGAATTACCATGCCGCTAGCCGCTGTATTCACGATCATAGCCGCAGCGCTCACCGTGCTGGTGCTCGCTGCCTACCTGATCAATATCGCGCTCGTCCTCCGGCGCGTCGACACCAAGCTCCGCGCAGTGACTGGCGGCCTCCACTTGGTTACCCAGAGGACCGAGCCAATTGGATCGATCGTCGGGGAGATCAACAACGACCTTGCCGGAGTGGACAAAGCTCTACGGGCCGTGCTCGCCAGGTAGTGCGTACCGTTTTTGGTCGGCACCCGCACCCCTGACCCAGTGGTGCGGGTTCGGCGATGATGTGCGGCTACGAGCCCACCGTCGATGCCGCTCACGAGCTCGTGCGGGGCACGCATCCGCCACGCGTCGGTCACCAGCTCCGTCAGCCGCGCCACGTCGACCTCTGCTAGCCGGAGCATCACCAGCGGCCAGCCGTCATAGCCAGGTGCGGTGAAAAAGACGTCGGGCTCGCCCAGCAGCAGGGCCTGCTTCTCGGCCTCGTCGCCGACGTAGAGCACCGCGATGTCGGTCCGGATGACCCGCGGCTTGCCCGGTAAGCGCTCCGGATACGACCAGGCGAATCCCTTGCCGCCCACCCGGAAGTCGAAGCCTTCGCTGTCGATCTCCGCCACGTGCGGCAAGGCCAGCGCCACGCGGCGGACGTCCTCGGCGTCAGCCATCGGGGTCCATCCTGGAGCACGCGTCCGCCACGGACCCGAGGCTAGCCAGCCGCGACGCGGGTGAGTACATCGCATAGCCAGACCTCGTAGGCGTCGAGATCCCAGCCGAGCATCCGGGTCCCGACCAGGTAGGTCTCGGCAGCGCCGATCACGGCGGCGCTGTCAGCCAGCCGCGCCACGTCTGCGCCGGCGGGCAACAGGCCGTCCTGAGCCATCGCCGACCACACGGCGTGGCTGTCCTGCCGGCTCTGCTCACGGCCCCGCCGCCATTGTTCGGCGATCAGCGGCTCGATCGCGGCGGCCTGCTCGGCGACAGCGAACAGTGCCCCAGTGCGCGCCATGATCGCGCGGTTGGCTGCCGCGCACGCGGCGATCCGCTCCTGCACGGTGGGTGCCTGCAATGCGGGCACCATCCAGTCCCGGCCGAGGACGGCGATATCCGCCACGTCGCCGACGATCGCCACGTCCACGACTCGCTTGAACAGGTCGGCCTTGGTCCCGAAGCGGACGTAGACGGTTCGCAGCGCCACGTCCGCGGCGTCGGCGACTGCAGCCAGGGTCGTCCCGCTGTAACCCTCGGCCAGGAACAGTGCGGTCGCGGCCGCGACGATCGCGGCCTCGGTCCGGACGACCTGCCGACGGCGGCGCGGGGACGTGGGCTTGACCTCATCGGACATAACTTGCACTATAGGTGCAATGATGCATTGATGATGTAATGGAGACCACGAATGAGCGACGTGTCGCAGGCGCCGGTGCTCGCCGGAGTGCACCACCTCAAGCTCCCGGTCCGCGACCTGGCGCGCTCGCGGGACTGGTACGCCAGCCGGCTGGGCTACCGGGTCAGCGCGGAGTTCGTCGAGCAGGGCCGCTTGATGGGACTGGCGCTCGAGCACCCCAACGGTGGCCCGGGCCTCGCGCTGCGCCTGGACCCGGAGCGGGCGGAGGCCAGCGCCGGCTTCGACTACTTCGCGATCGGCGTCCCCGACAGCGACGCCATCCGGACGCTCGCGGCACGGCTGACCGACCTGGGCGAGACGCACGCCGGGGTGCACCGGGCCAGCCTCGGCTGGATCCTGCCGATGCTGCACGACCCCGACGGCCACGAGGTGCGCTTCTACACCCACGCCCACCACACCGAGACCGAGCCGGATGCTGTCCTGACGGTTCACGATCCGCGAGAATCGGCCGAATCCGCCGCCGCGTCCGCCCCGTCCTGAGACCCGGGAAACCGGAGCCGACTCATAGCCCTGACGGCCGCGCTCTCTGCTTGGAACTTGGCGGCCGTTCGTGCTCGCTGCGGGCGACAGTGGGCTGAGCTGGTAACGCCGCCGTCGGCGCGGACGATCACATCTCGAGTGGACTTCCGCCGGTACGGAAGGTGGCTCGGTGATGGCTCGTCTCGTGTCAGTGTGGTGTCAGATTCTGGTGCTCGCCGCGCTGCTCGCCGCCCCGGCGCCTGCCGCGACCCAGCAGCCGGCCGCGCACATGGCTGCCGCCTGCTCCAAGGTTGTGTTCTTCGGCCTGCGCGGTTCCGGGGAGGGCGCCGACCCCGACCAGCTGAACATGGGAGAAACGGTCTACAGCACCTACCAGGCTTTCGAGCGAAACGCTCGTGCGGCTGGCATCGCGGTGACCGGAATCGGCCTGGATGAGAGCGAGTACCCGGCCATCCCGGTGTGGAGCTTCAGCAAGGAGAGCCTCGTGCTGCAGAACGTCATCACACAGTCCCAGGCGAGCGTCGTGACCGGAGCCGCGTCGCTCGGCGGCAAGCTTGTCCCCTTCCTGGCCCGGGACCTGTCGACCTGCATCGTGCTGGTCGGTTACTCGCAGGGCGCGTGGGCGATCGGTGACGCACTCCTGACCGCGAACTCGACCATCGACGAGCGGGTCCTGGCCCGGATCAGTGGCGTCGTGCTGTTCGGAGACCCCCGTCTCGACCCGACCTCCGACATCGCACAGGGTGACCTTGGCCGGCCGGGCGTCCTCCGCGACCCGATCGTCCCGTCCAACCCGCGGCTGCCCACCCAGGGCCGCTACTTCGACGGGTCGGACCGGGTTCGCAGCTACTGCTCCAGCGGTGACCCGGTGTGCAACTTCAAGGGCCTGCTGGATCCGGACTCGCTGGACTGCGGTCCGTTCGGAAGCCCGAACATCTGCGGGCACCTCGACTACGGGAAGAACGGATATCTCGGTGCCGGTGCCCAGTTCCTGCTCGACAGGGTTCTCGCCGGGTCCCCCGCGGGCTCCGGCGGGCCCCGGATCGACTCCATGGAGACCTACCGCGAAGGCGTGCTGGTCTACGCCCGGTTGCGCTACTCGGGCGATGCGACGGGGTTCGGCTTCCGCGGAGTCAATGGCGCGGGTTGGGCCGAGGAGTCGCACCCCTTCTCTGACCCGTCCTACGGTCGGGTGACGGCGGGACAGGTCGACTATCCGTTCAACCACGCCTGTGGCGACGCCAACTACGAGTCCGACATCGAGTTCTGGGTCTACGGCGACGGGGGTCGCAGCGAACCGGTGATCATCCACTTACACTGCTGAGTGTCGTGCGGCTCGTGAGTGGTCCCGCCGCCTCGCTCGCTGGCCGCGCGCGTCGAGGTTGCGCCAGTCGGGCGAAGGCCAGCGGATCGGGAACCGGGTCGTCGCGGCGCTGCGTGCACCCGGAGCTCAGCAGGATGCCCTGGCGGGCCAGCTCGCCCTTGGGTAGCGCGTAACCCTGCGCTCCCGCCTCCGGGGCCGGTGCAACCTCGATCCTGCCGGTCTCTGATGTCTCCTCGGTTTGTTTTCCCTGCTCAGGGTGGCGCCGGCCGCTGTTGCCCGGTGGGAGGCTCGCGCCTGCTCTGCTGGCTCCCTGCAGGTCAACTGCGGTTAGGCGACCTTCCAGGTGCGGTCGCCGAGGGTGGCTATGACATCGACGGTTCCTCCTAGGGCGGCGACGTAGGCACGGACCAGCTCAACACCTGACACTTCGCCGTGTTCGATCTTGGAGATCCTGGCTTGGGATACGCCGAGGTTCTTGGCGAGTTCGGCCTGGGTGAGTCCGGCTGCCTTGCGCATTTCGGTGAGCTGATGCCCGCGCACGTAGGCTTCGCGGCGCTCGCGTGCCGTAGCTGCGGCGACTTCGCGTTCGACGTCGGTGCGGGGATCGAGCGCGCGGGCCTTGGCCTTGACGTCAGTCCAGGCGACGTGGTCTGTGCTCATTGCTCGTTCTCCTTCAATGCGATCAAGTGCTCAGCGAAGCGTTCATCGGCCAGTCGAATCGCTCGGGTGTACCAGCGTTGCCAGTTGCTCGCCTTATCGCCAGCGACGAGGAAGATCGCTTGTCTGGTGGGGTCGAAGGCGAAGAGCATCCTCACCTCGCTGGCGCCGGTCGAGGGTGGTCTGAGTTCCTTCATATTGTTGGTAGCGGCCGCCGTGGACTCGGTCGACGAGAGGCCGTCCGGCGGTGGGACCTTCGTGCGCGAGCTGGTCTATCGCATCCTCGATGAGGTCGGCGGTCTCTGGATCGGTCGTGCAGATCCCCGAGGTACCAGGACTCCACCTCGTGATGGAGATGGATCTCCCAGCTCATCCCATGAGTATAATGTATTTGTCATGTCCTGGGTCGGTAGGACGCCGATGCACGTCGCGTTGTAAGCCGCGATGAGGTAGTTGCGAGACCTCGTCCGCCAAGGCTGCGACCTGCATGAACTCCTCGTGGTCGGTGTCGGCATAAGGACCGCGTGCTTGCAACGGCGGCGGACTGCGTGAGATCGCGGTGGTTTCGCCAGAGGGCGTCGGGCGCTGTCGAGCGGACCTGGCCCTGACCCACCAGGTACCGCCGTCTGAACCGCGACTGCAAACGCGTCCCCGCCATTTTCCGAGGCCATGATTCGCTGGGCCAGGATCAAGACCATCACCCGACGAATCGCTCGCGGTCATTGCGCGAACCCTTGCATGACTGCCGCGCCGAGAGTGCTGAGGATGAGGACGCTGCGGCCCCGAGAGTGAGGTTGCTGGCTCTGTTTCCGACCGTCACTCTCCTTGAAGAATGACCGACACTATCGGCTTCGACCAGGGCAGACGCGCCAGCTGGTGTCCTGGACCGTCACCCCAGCGTTGCCGAGTAGCCGATCAGCACCGCCCCCGCACATCACACTGAATGATGGCTCACTCACAGCGATATTTGCTGGTCAAAAGTGGCGCCCCCGGCAGGATTCGAACCTGCGCTCCCCCCTCCGGAGGCCGGGCGCCATCATCAACTGTGGTGTCTGTGGTTCATCACCAGGCCTTTTGCCGGATCATCCGTGTATGTAGTCGCCACGGTGTCGTGTAGTTGAGTCCACGATTGATTCCGCTAGCCGCTAGCCGCTAGCCGCTCGACCTCACGCGGCCCATTCAAGAACCTGGCCCACCGCGCGGCCCGCCATGGCGGTCTGGCGCATCGAGCGCAACATGGTCCATCCACCCTGGTCCTGACAGGACGGTTCGGCAAGCGGGACGTTCCTGAACTACGCCATGGGGTGGAGGCTCATTCGAGCCAGCTGTGGGGGTTCAAGTCCGTGCCGGGACTCGACCACTACGAACACGTCCTCCACCAGCGGAAACTACTGGTGGTGGGGTAGGGGCAGGATGTGTCGATCATGACATCCCCGACGGCTCGGGTCGGGATAACCAAACAACGGCGCCACCTCAGTTTCCGACGGCGGCGGTGCCGTTTGACGTAGGTGGTTTGGTGTTGGCGGTTGTTGTGGACGCCGGGTGGGCGAGGCCGGGGTTACCCGGGGCGAGGGTTAGCAGGCGAGGCGGTTGGGATCGTCGAGTAGGTGCGCGTTGGCGGTCACTGACCCATGCAGTGGGCGGAGGTGAACGATGCCGTCGGTGATGTCGACGACCAGCGCGATGGCCCGAGTGATACCGGAGCCGACAAGCACGTAGCGTCCCGGCCGGATACGTGCGGGGTCAGGGGCCTCGTCGAGGAACGCCCATGGCAGGCCGGTGTCGTCCATTGTGTTGAGGTCGACGATCAGGTCGACTTGCGGTGCCGTCACGAGGTCACCTCTCCGGTGTGTCGTCGAACTCATGGTACGGGTTCACACGTACTTCGTGAGCGACGCCGGCCAGCGCTGCAAGACGTTCGTCGAGGTCACCGGTGAACGCGATTGTGACATGCGGAGTCCGGAAGGTGGGCCAGATCTCGAACCCAGCCTTCTGCAGATCAACGACCCGGTAGCAGCCCAACAGGGAAAACCGTTCGAGCTGGTCGGAGCCCAAGTCATCGACTTCAGCATCATTGCGAGCATAGAACGCCGAGAGCCCCCATCTACCCCAATCGGCGAACCGGCGGCGAAACGCCTCCGCCTGACGACGTGAGGTCGACGGGTCGAGGTCGTCGCCCCGGATCACGAGGATGGCATCATCGGGTAGCGGCGCCCTGCGCACGCGAGGAACATTTGGTCCGGTCACGGCGAAAATGATGCCGTGTACCGCCGGTGGTCTAGGTAGGGCGCCAGGGTTGACCCGCGGTGATGGGCGAGCTCGATCGGGATCGTCGTCGTTCACCGCAGCGGTGGGCATGATGCGCGCTTCGGCGCGGCTATTTGCCTCAGGATGCCGCGCTGCGTTGTCGCACGAGAGCGAACGGCTCCACCTGGTCCATCGCAGACCGGCCTGTCGAACGGTCCCGTGCCCGCCGGAGCTCACAGCCATTCTCCACGGCCATATCCGCGATTTCGGTACGGGCGCTGGGGGACGGCTCTTTCCCGACGAGCTGCCGAAACTCACCTACGTGAGGGTGTGGGGTGGCTAGGCTGCCGTGCCCGCCGAGTCGATCAGCGGACGCCACGCCGACCGGATCCATGGCGGGAGGTACATCTGGTCCCACGGGAGGACCAGTTCAGTTCCGTTGATCAGTTCTCGGACGTCGTCCAGCGTGCCCTTCCACGAGCACGATCTCGTACAGATCGCGCCGCCGGATCGGGTCAGCAAGATCCCACCGGACCTCGCGTGGATTGGGTCCCGACCAGAACAGTCTGGCTGGAAGACCAACACTGCCCTGAAGCGATCCAGGCGCAACGTGCTGACATACCCTGCTGCGGCTCGATCACCATCCAGACCACCCAGCGTGTCACCGCGGTGCTGCTGAGGAGCGCATGAGTACCGCCCCACGGAGGTGGTCGCTGCTGGACCTCGAATTCTCTGTAGAGCCGAGCGTCTGGAGACGACCTCGAAGCCTAGAACTGCGATTATTCCGGCATTCGGGCCGCAGTAACCCTTCGCAGAGGCACACCGCAAAGGCCTCAATCAGGCGCGAAGTATTCGAGGAGGCGGCTGTCGTGGATTCAGTTCGGTCCACGATAGGTGCACGAAACGGACAGTAGCCCTCGTGGATGGGCTGGCAACGAGGCTGTATCCGCAGGCCAAGCCTGGCGCCCCCGGCAGGATTCGAACCTGCGCTCCCGCCTCCGGAGGGCGGTGCTCTATCCCCTGAGCTACGGGGGCTTGCGACCCGGGCAGAGCGTACCTCTACCGATCGTCCAAGCCTAACGTGGTGCCGGTCAGCGCGGCGGCGATAGCGGCTGCGCGCCTCGTTGGGTGATCAACTGGATCATGTAATCACTCTCAGCACCCTGAGAGATGGCCATCTTCTCGGCAAGATTGCGCACCTGGGCAGTCTCACCGTGTTCCTGGGCGTATCGGGCCATCGGTGTCCCACCCTGATGGTGTCGCAGCATGAGCTGCAGGAACAGCACATCGAACTGGGCGCCGTTGGCGGCTCGGAGCTGGTCCAGATCAGCGGCGGAGGCCATCCCCGGCATGGTCGTCACCCCGCCGGTCCCCGAGGATCCACCGCTATGCCCCATCCCCGCCATCCCCGCCATCCCCGCCATCCCGGGCATCGAGTCGGTCATCCAGGTCATGTACCGCCCGGTGGGCAGCGCCGCGGCGTTCCACAGGCTTAGCCAGCCCTGCATCTGCCCGATCTGCTGAAGCTGGTTGGTCTCAATGTCGAAGGCGAGCGACCGGATGACGGGATCGGTGCTGCGGTCTCGGGCCAGCCCCGCCATCAGCACCGCCTGCCGGTGGTGCACCGACATGTCCTGAGCGAAGCCGACGTCCACCGTGCCACCCTCGGAGTGCGCCGCCGCGCCGCCCACGAACTGCAGGGACATGCCCAGCGCCGCCCCGATCAGCAGCACGGCGAGCACCGCACCGCTGGCCAGGACCACCCGGACCCAGCGCGCCGGATTCCGCGTGGCGGCAGCCGGAACCTCCGCGCTACCCGGGCCCGACCCAGGGATGACCGCCTCCGTCACAGCGTGGTTCACCCACCTGCCGGCGGGCTGGGCACCGGCTGCGGGCCGCTCGGTGGGGTCCCGTCGCTCGGTGTGGTCCCGTCGCCCGGTGAGGTGCCGCGGCCACCGGAGAAGGTCAGCGGCACGGCGTCCGGGCCGGGCGGCGTCGCGACGAACGGTGGTGGCTTAGCCGGATCGAACAGACCGGTGACCACGTCGCAGCTGGCCCCGATCTCGGGATAGGTGTACTGGTTGAGCCGCAGCGCCTGGATGAAATGGTCGATCCGCTTATCCGCCGGATCGGTCACCTTGAGCTGGTGCCCCCAGGACTGCAGGGAGATCGGCGCATCAAGACCGGGGTAGGGGGACAGCATCAGGTAGTTCGCCCCCTGCACCCGGTCCCGCAGCGATTGCAGCGCCGGGCCGGTGATCTTGGTCGGATTGTAGGCGATCCACACCGCGCCATGTTCCAGTGAGTGGACCATGTTCTCGTTGCGCACCGGCGTCGCGTAGACCACTCCGCTGCACGCCGCCCAGGTCCCGTCGTGTGGGCCACCGAACGGCGGGCTGTGGTCGTAGGCGACCCGCTTGTCCGGGCCGATGTGACCGCGGCCGGCGCCATAGTCCTTGATCACGATGCCCTGGATCCGGGTCGAGGGATCCTTGGCCTCGGCGGTGGGGGTGAAGGCCCGACGGTCCTCATACCGGGTGAACATGTACCCGAAGATCCCCACCGCGAATAGCGCGATGGCGACAACTGCGGCTATCGTGCCCCACGGTTTAGGTTTGGTCGCCGTCACGACCGGACGGGCATTGCGCGCCGTCTTGGTGCTCTTGCCGCTCGGCATGCCTGGTCTGGTCCTCGCTCAGCCGGTGTCTCGATTATCCGGGTCTGCAACCCGATCGCGGCGTCAGTGTAGGGATACCTGGTCAAGAGCAGGTGAACCCGGGCGGTCAAACTCCCTCCGCCGGCCACTCCCGCACCTCCCTAGACTGCACCTCCATAGACTGGCAGGCGTGACTCCCGCTGCGCTCGTCGACCTGGTTCGATCCGTTGCGCATGACGTGCTGACCGGCCGTGGACTGGACTCCGCTGCACTCCCGCCGACGGTGACGGTGACGCGTCCCCGTGATCCCGCGCACGGCGACTACGCCACCAACGTGGCTTTGCAGACCGGGAAGCAAGCCGGAGTTGCACCCCGGGAGTTCGCCGGTTGGCTGGCGCGAGCGCTGGTGCAGCGCCCAGGGGTGCGCTCCGCCGAGGTCGCCGGTCCCGGCTTCCTCAACCTGCGGTTGGCAGCTGACGCCCAGAGCGAGATCGTCGCGCTGATCCTCGCCACTGGAGAGCGGTTCGGGATCAGCGAGGACATCGACCTCGACACGCGGACCCACGACGTGATCTCCGTGCAGTACGCGCACGCCCGGCTGGCCTCGCTGGCTCGCAACGCCGCCGATCTCGGAATCAGCCCGACCAACGCCCAACTAGAGCTGTTAGATCATCAGCGTGAGGGTGAGTTGATTCGCACGCTCGGTGAATTTCCGCGCATTGTGTCCTTGGCCGCGCGCCGGCACGAGCCGCACCGGGTGGACCGCTATCTGGAAGAGCTGGCCGGCGTCTACCACAGGTTCTCCGACACCTGCCGAGTGCTCCCGATGGGCCAGGAACTGCCAAACCCGCGGCACGGCGCCCGGCTGGCGTTGTGTGAGGCGACCAGGCAGGTGCTGGCCAACGGCCTGGGCCTGATCGGCGTCAGTGCACCGGAGCGGATGTGAGGGCGCATCCGGCTGGGCCGCGGCACGCCGACGTGCTGGCCCGGTCGTCCGCCCCAGGCCCGTTGCCGGTCGGGCCCGACGAGCTGAACGCCCTGCACCCAGCGGTCTGGCCGCGGGGGGCGCACCGCGGCGAGGATGGCGCGGTCCGGCTGGCCGGGGTGGAGGTCGGCGAGCTCGCCGAGGCCTACGGCACACCGTTGTTCGTGGTGGACGAGGCGGATTTCCGGGCCCGTTGCGCCGAGCACGCGGCCGCCTTCGGCGCCCCGCAGCGCGTGCACTACGCAGCCAAGGCCTTCCTGTGCTCGGAGATCGCCCGCTGGGTGGCCGAGGAGGGCCTGAGCCTGGACGTGTGCACCGGCCCCGAACTCGCCCTCGCGCGGCACGCCGGATTCCCCGCGCAGCGGATCGCCATGCACGGCAACAATAAATCAACCGCAGAACTCGCCGCAGCGGTCGAAGCCGGAGTCGGCGTGGTGGTGCTCGACTCCTTCTTGGAGATCGCCCGGCTGGATGACGTCGCGCGCCGGGCCGGCATGGTGCAACCGGTGCTGGTCCGGGCGACCGTCGGCGTCGAGGCGCACACCCACGAGTTCATCGCCACTGCCCACGAAGACCAGAAATTCGGGTTCTCGCTGGCCACCGGGGACGCCGCCGAAGCCGTCCGTCGCGTTCTCAAACTGCCAGGGTTGCGGTTGGTGGGCCTGCACAGCCACATCGGGTCGCAGATCTTCGACGCGGACGGTTTCGAGCTCGCGGCCCACCGGATGGTCGGCCTGCTGGCGGCGATCCGGGACGAACACGGACCCGATGCCCTCGCCGATGCCACCATCCTGGATCTGGGCGGCGGGCTGGGGATCGCCTACACCGCCGAGGACGACCCACCTCGACCGGCCACGCTGGCCACACATCTGCGGGCCATCGTGGACGCCCGCTGCCGGGCCGAGGGCATGCCCACCCCGGAACTGGTGGTCGAGCCGGGCCGGGCGATCGTCGGACCTGGCACGATAACCCTCTACGAGGTGGGCACCCTGAAAGACGTCACGCTGGCCGCCTCGACCCGGCGGCGCTATGTCTCGGTGGACGGCGGCATGAGCGACAACGTGCGCACCGCACTGTATGACGCCAGCTATGACTGCCGGCTGGTCTCCCGCTGCTCCGAGGCGCCTGCCACGCTGTCCCGGGTGGTGGGCAAGCATTGCGAGTCCGGTGATGTAGTGGTCCGGGACTGCTGGCTGCCCGATGACCTCGCTCCGGGAGACCTGGTCGCCGTGGCCGGTACCGGCGCGTACTGCTATTCCATGTCCAGCCGGTATAACATGCTGCTCCGCCCGGCGGTTGTCGCGGTGCGCGAGAGCACCCACCGGCTGCTGCTGCGCCGGGAAACGATGGCTGACCTGCTGTCTCTGGAGATGTCGTGAGCGCCGACCCGATCGGTGTGGCGATGCTGGGGTGCGGCACCGTCGGCCGGGAGGTGCTGCGGCTGCTCACCGAGCAGTCCGCCGAGCTCGCCGCGCGGGTCGGCGCCCCGGTGCGGCTGGCCGGGGTGGCGGTGCGGCGCCCCCGCCGGCATCCCGAGGTGCCGGTCGAACTGCTCACCACCGACGCTGCCGAGCTGGTCAGCCGCGACGGCGTGGACATCGTGGTGGAGGTGATCGGCGGCATCGAACCAGCCCGGTCGTTGCTGCTGACCGCGCTGCGCAGCGGCCGCGGCGTGGTCACCGCCAACAAGGCGCTGCTCGCCGAGTGCGGACCCGAGCTCTACAGCGCGGCCGACGCCGCCGGCGCCGACCTGTACTTCGAGGCGGCCGTGGCCGGCGCGATCCCGCTGCTGCGCCCGCTGCGGGAGTCGCTGGCCGGGGACCGGATCACCCGCGTCACCGGCATCGTCAACGGGACCACCAACTTCATCCTGTCCGCGATGGACTCCTCCGGCGCCGGCTATGCCGAGACCCTGGAGGAAGCCAGCCGGCTGGGCTACGCCGAAGCCGACCCGACCGCCGACGTCGACGGCTACGACGCCGCCTCCAAAGTGGCCATCCTCGCATCGTTGGCTTTCCACACCAGGGTGACCAGCGGTGATGTCTACCGGGAGGGCATCGCGGACGTCTCCGCCGCCGACTTCCTCGCCGCCCGGCAGCTCGGTCGCACGGTGAAGCTGCTGGCGATCTGCGAGCGCGTCGTCGACTCCACCGGCGCCGAGTCGGTGTCGGCCAGGGTGTACCCGGCGATGATCCCCCGCTCGCACCCGCTGGCCTCGGTCGGCGGGGCCTACAACGCGGTGTTCGTCGAGGCGGACGCCGCCGGCGCGCTGATGTTCTACGGCCAGGGCGCCGGCGGCGCGCCGACCGCCAGCGCGGTGCTCGGCGATCTCGTCGCCGTGGCCCGCAACCGGGTGGCGGGTGGCTACGGGCCGCGCGAGTCGGCTCACGCCGACCTGCCGATCCACCCGATGGAGGACACCCCCACCAGCTACCACCTCAGCCTCGAGGTGCTCGACCGCCCCGGCGTGCTGGCGCAGGTGGCGCAGATCTTCGCCGAGCACGAGGTGTCCATCATGGCGGTGCGCCAGACCGGCCGCACCCCTGGCGACGTGCCGGCCGACGCGAATCTGGTGATTGTCACACACTCCGCGCCGGACGCCGCGCTGCGCTCCACTGTGGACAAGCTGGCTGGTTTGGACGTGGTCCGGGATGTGATCAGCGTGATGCGGGTGGAGGGTGAGGTGACGTGAAGCTGCAGCTGGCGGGGCGTTCGTGGCCGGGAGTGATCGAGGCCTACCCAGACCGGATCCGGGTGTGCGCGGGCTGCCAGGTGGTGACCCTGCACGAGGGCGGAACTCCGCTGCTGCCGGCGCCCACATTGTCCCGGCGCACGGGCTGTGAGGTGCTGCTCAAGGTGGAAGGCGCCAACCCCACCGGCTCGTTCAAGGACCGCGGCATGACCATGGCGGTGACCGAGGCACTGGCCCGAGGCGCACAGGCGGTGTTATGCGCGTCCACCGGAAACACCGCCGCCTCGGCCGCCGCCTACGCAGCGCGGGCCGGGATTCCCAGTGCCGTCCTGGTGCCCCGGGGCAAGATCGCGCTGGGCAAACTTGCGCAGGCCACCGCATACGGCGCGCGGATCCTGGCGGTGGACGGCAACTTCGATGACTGCCTGGAGCTGGCCCGCAAGACCGCCGCCGACTACCCGGTGACCGCGCTGGTGAACTCGGTGAACCCGGTGCGGCTGCAGGGCCAGAAAAGCGCCGCGTTCGAGATCTGCGACGTGCTCGGGCAGGCCCCGGACGTGCACTGCCTGCCGGTCGGCAACGCCGGCAACATCACCGCCTACTGGATGGGCTACACCGAGTACCACGCTGACGGGTTGGTGACGGGCCGTCCCCGGATGTTCGGTTTCCAGGCGGCGGGCGCCGCTCCGCTGGTGCACGGCGCGCCGGTGCTCAACCCGGACACCATCGCCACGGCCATCCGGGTCGGCAGCCCGGCGTCCTGGGACGGTGCGATGCGGGCCCGGGAGGAATCGGGCGGCCTGTTCGAGGCGATCACTGACGAGCAGATCCTCGCCGCCTACCGGTTGCTGGCCGCGCAGGAGGGCGTGTTCGTGGAACCATCCTCGGCCACCGCCGTGGCGGGTCTGCTGCGCGTCGCCGAGGACGGGCGCCTTCCCCGCGGCTCCCTGGTGGTCTGCACCGTCACCGGCCACGGCCTCAAAGACCCCGACACCGCCCTGCACGGCGTCCCCACCCCCGACCCCATCCCGGTCGACCCCGCCGCCGTAGCCGCCGCCCTAGCCCTGCGGTGACGCCGGTACGGGTGCGGGTGCCGGCGTCTACGGCGAATCTGGGGCCGGGCTTTGATGCGCTGGGTTTGGCGCTGGCGCTGTATGACGAGGTCGAGGTGACGCTGGCGGTGTCAGGCGTGCGAGTCGAGGTGCACGGGGAGGGCGCGGGACGCCTGCCCACCGACGGGGAGAACCTGGTGGCTCGCGCGCTGCTTGCCGCGTGCGCACGGTGCGGTTACCAGCCCGACGGTGTGCTGTTGCGTTGCCGTAACCGCATCCCGCATTCCCGCGGGCTGGGCTCATCAGCGGCCGCTGCAGTCGCAGGCGTCCTGGCTGGTTATGCGCTCGCGGGAATGGAACCGGATGAGGCGGTGTTAGAGCTGGCAGCTGGGTTCGACGGGCATGCTGACAATGTCGGCGCGAGCCTGCTGGGCGGCTTGGTGATCTCCTGGAAAGATGAGGGCTCTTTCCGGGCGACCCGGCTGGAGCCACACCCGGACTTAATGCCGGTGCTGTTGGTGCCGGAGCAGACATCGGCCACCAAAGTCACCCGGGGTCTATTGCCGGCAACGGTGCCGCACGCCGATGCGGCGTTTACCGCCGGGCGGGCCGCACTGCTGGTGCACGCATTGACCAGCGCTCCGGAGCTGCTGCTCGCTGCCATGGACGATCAACTGCACCAGCCCTACCGGCGGCCGGCTTATCCGGCGACCGGGCGGTTGGTGGACGCGCTGCGCGCGGCTGGCGTGCCCGCTGCGGTATCGGGTGCTGGACCGACCGTGCTCACGTTGCCGATCAGCGGGGAGCTACCCGCGGAGGTGCCGGTGTCTGGCTTCGCCAGATATCGACTCGACGTGGCACGCACGGGTGCAGTGATCGAGCAGGGCTGAGGAATCTAGAGGCTGAGGTATCTAACATCCACCTATCCGCGGGCCGTTGTTGCCCCTGTCGCGGAGGACCGATAGGCTCAGTGGAGTTCAGACACCGTGTGCACGGGCGCCGGTGCCGCGTTCGGGGCCTCTCACCCGGACAATTAATCTCCCGCCCTCCGGTTGACGTGGTAAGCGGGAAGGCTGGCACCCAGACCCTTGCCGCAGTTGGACATGTCCCGTGCCGGTCGGCTTGACCACCGATGTTGTGGTCGGCGAGTCCACCGCACCGGGACCCAGGCGCCGTCGGCAGACCGCCGGCTGGCGAACAGGCTGGCCTGAGCCGCGTCTCGGGCCGGTTAGGAAGGACCTGCGTGAGCGATATCAACGTGTTGGGCAGCGAGGTTGCTGCTGCGGCATCTTCGGACCAGCGCCCGGCCGACCGAGCTGGGACGGCTGTGCCGTCTTCGGACAACGGGGCGGCGCCGCGTCGCCGTGGCGGGCTGTCCGGAATGGTGATGGCTGAGCTGCGCGAGCTGGCCGGTCAGCTGCGCATCCCCAGCATCGCCGGTTTGCGTAAGAACGAGCTGATCGCCGCGATCAAGGAGCGCCAGGACGCCGTTCCAGGCCAGCGACGTGCCGTCGCGGAGCAACTTCCGCTTGAAGGGGCGAGTGCCCCAACAACGAGTGCCCCAACAACGAGCGGTCCGGCGCGCACCGGGACTGGGAGAAGGCAACAGGGGCCGGCCGAGACCGCGGTCCCGGCAGCCGAGCAGCCGCGCGCTGCGGTCGTCGACCCGGTGATCCCGGCCGGTCCAGGCCAGAGTCAGCCGGACCCGACCCCCCAACCGGTTCAGACCCAACCGGTTCAGACCCAACCGGATCGCGCTCAGCACGATCGGGATCAGCAGGATGGGGACGCAGATGCCGCGGACCGGTCCCGCAACCGGCGGCGTCGCCCGGTCCGCGGTGGCGGTGACGCACCCCGCTCACCGAGTGATCAAAACCAAGTGAATCAGACCCAGGTGAATCAGACCCCGGTGAATCAAACCCCGGTGAATCAAACCCCGGTGAATCAAACCCCGGTGAATCAAACCCCGGTGAATCAAACCCCGGTGAACCCGAATCAAGGAGACCAGGCTCCGGCCGGCCAGAACGGCAGCCAGAGCGGTAGTCAGAGCGCAGCCGGGTCGAACGGACCGCGCGACGACGACGATGACGCTGGTCGCCGACGTGGGCGGCGCTTCCGCGACCGCAACCGCCGCGGCCGGAATGATCGCAGCGATCGCACCAGCGACCGCACCAGCGATCGTCGCGACGGTGGCGAGGTGGAGGTCCGCGAGGACGACGTGTTGCTGCCCGTCGCCGGGATCCTCGACGTGCTCGACAACTACGCGTTCGTCCGCACGTCCGGTTACCTCTCCGGGCCCAACGATGTATATGTCTCGTTGTCGCTGGTGCGCAAGTATGGACTGCGCCGGGGTGATGCGATCACCGGAGCCGTGCGCCAGCCGCGCGAAGGCGAGCAGCAGCGGCAGAAGTTCAACCCGCTGGTGCGGGTGGACAGCATCAACGGCCTGGACGTCGAGCAGGCCAGGCAGCGTCCAGAATTCACCAAGCTCACTCCGCTGTACCCCAACGAGCGGCTGCGGCTGGAGACCGAGCAGAACATCATGACCACCCGGGTGATCGATCTGATCATGCCGATCGGGAAGGGTCAGCGGGCGCTGATCGTCTCGCCGCCCAAGGCGGGCAAGACGATGATCCTGCAGGCGCTCGCCAATGCGATCACTACCAACAACCCGGAATGCCACCTCATGGTCGTGCTCGTCGACGAGCGGCCTGAGGAGGTCACCGACATGCAGCGCTCGGTGAAGGGCGAGGTCATCGCCTCGACCTTCGACCGCCCGCCGTCAGACCACACCACGATCTCCGAGCTGGCCATCGAGCGGGCCAAGCGGCTGGTGGAGATGGGTCACGACGTGGTCGTGCTGCTGGACTCGATCACCCGGCTGGGCCGGGCCTACAACCTGGCGGCACCGGCATCCGGCCGGATCCTGTCCGGTGGGGTGGACTCCACCGCGCTGTACCCGCCGAAGCGATTCCTGGGCGCGGCCCGCAACATCGAGGATGGCGGCTCGCTGACCATCTTCGCGACCGCCCTGGTGGAGACCGGTTCCACGATGGACACCGTGATCTTCGAGGAGTTCAAGGGAACCGGCAACGCCGAGCTCAAGCTCGACCGCAAGATCGCCGACAAGCGGATCTTCCCGGCGATCGACGTCAACCCTTCCGGTACCCGCAAGGAGGAGCTGCTGCTCTCCCCGGACGAGCTGGCCATCCACCACAAACTGCGCCGGGTGCTCTCCGGCCTGGAATCCCAGCAGGCCATCGACCTGGTCCTGGACCGGCTGCGCAAGACGAGGACCAACATCGAGTTCCTGATGACGGTCTCCAAGTCCGCCGCAGGCAACGGCGCCGACTAAGCCCGCAGCCCGGCGTGTCGCACGCTCACGCCCGGCGTGTCGCACGCTCGTGCTCGGTGTGTCGCGCTCGCCCGACATGGGAACAGTGCGGCATGGTGAGGTGTTTGAATCGTTCGGTTGGGCGGATCTGGCACACTGTCACCGGCGCAGGATTGCCCAACCAGCGGGCTGCCCACCCCGCGCCCACACTGTCCGGCTCCGGTTCACCCCGGCATCACTTGGGGACCCGGCGGCCATGAAGAGAGGACATCCATGAAGCAGGGCATTCACCCCGACTATGTCGAGACGCAGGTCACCTGCGGTTGCGGCAACTCCTTCGTCACCCACAGCACGAAGCGCGACGGTCAGATCCACGTCGAAGTGTGCTCGAACTGCCATCCCTTCTACACCGGCAAGCAGAAGATTCTGGATACCGGTGGCCGGGTCGCGCGCTTTGAGAAGCGCTACGGCAAACGACAGAAATAAGACGCAGCATCAAGTGGAGAATCGGTGAGCCGCCAGTGGACACAGCGGCAGTTCAGGCGCTGCTGGAACAGCACGCCGAGCTGGAGAATCGGCTCGCCGATCCTTCGCTGCACGCCGATCCCGACGCAGCCCGCAAGGTAGGCCGCCGCTACGGCGAATTGTCGCGAATCGTGCGGGTGGTCCGCGAACTGGATCGGGCCCGCAATGACATCGCGGCGGCCCGTGAGCTGGCGGCCGAGGACCCCGCCTTCTCCACCGAGGCGGACACCCTCGCCGAGCGGATCCCGCACCTGGAAACCGAACTCGCCGACCTGCTGCTCCCGCGCGACCCGCACGACGACTCCGATGTGGTCATGGAGATCAAATCGGGGGAGGGGGGAGCGGAGTCGGCGTTGTTCGCCGGCGATCTGTTGCGAATGTACCTGCGTTATGCCGAGCGGCACGGCTGGAAGTCTGAGGTCCTCGACGCCACCGACTCCGACCTCGGCGGGTACAAGGACGTCACGGTCAGCCTGAAGTCCACCCAATCGGGCGTCTGGGAGCGGCTGAAATTCGAGGGTGGGGTGCACCGGGTGCAACGGGTACCGGTCACCGAGTCGTCCGGGCGGATCCACACCTCGGCGGCCGGAGTGCTGGTCTACCCCGAACGCGACGACGTGGAGATCGAGCTCGAGGACAAGGACCTGCGCATCGACGTCTACCGCTCCTCGGGCCCCGGTGGGCAGAGCGTCAACACCACCGACTCCGCGGTGCGCATCACCCACCTGCCGACCGGCGTCGTCGTGTCGTGCCAGAACGAGAAGTCGCAGATCCAGAACAAGATCCGGGCTACCGAGGTACTCCGGGCCAGGCTGCAGGCGCTCGCCGAGGAGAAGGCCCAGCAGGAGGCCTCTGAGCAGCGCCGTTCCCAGGTGCGGACGGTGGACCGATCCGAACGGGTGCGCACCTACAACTTCCCGGAGAACCGGATCTCTGATCATCGCGTCAACTACAAGGCCTACAACCTCGATGCGGTGCTCGACGGGGACCTCGACGGAGTAGTCGACGCGCTGACCGGCGCGGACCGTGAGCTGCGCCTGCGCGCCACATGAGCAGACAACCGCTCCGCCTGGCGGTCCTTGAGGCGGAACGGGTCCTCACCGGCGCCGGGGTGGCCTCCCCGCGGGTGGACGCCGAGCTTCTCGCGGCTCATGTGCTCGGCGTGCCGCGGGGGCGGCTGCCGATGGTTCCGCTGGTGGACTCGTCCATCGTGGACGCACTGCGCCTGCTGGTGTCCCAGCGCGCCGAGCGGGTGCCCTTGCAGCACCTCACCGGCACCGCTGCCCTGGGCACTCTTGAGGTAGCGGTCGGTCCAGGTGTGTTCATCCCGCGCCCTGAGTCCGAAGTGCTCCTGTCGTGGGGTCTGGCGGCGCTGGAGGGCGTCGAGCAGCCACTGGTCGTCGATCTCTGCACGGGATCCGGCGCGCTGGCCCTCGCCGTGGCACACGCCCGGCCCGATGCGCAGGTCCATGCGGTAGAGCGGGACCCGGTCGCGCTGAGCTGGGCGCGCCGCAACGCTGACGCCCAAGCCGCCGCAGGCGACACGCCGGTGACGCTGTACACCGGTGACGTCGCCGACCCCGCCCTGCTCGCCGCGTTGGAGGGGATGGCGCACCTGGTGCTGTGCAACCCGCCCTACGTGCCGGAGGGCGCGGCGCTGCCGCCCGAGGTCGCCCTGCACGATCCACCTGGCGCCGTCTTCGCCGGTCCCGACGGTCTCGCCGTGATCCGCGACGTGGTGCGGACCGGGACCCGGCTACTCCGCGAGGGTGGCAGCATCGCCATCGAGCACGACGACTCGCACGCGGTGGCCGTCCCCGCGCTGCTGGGTGCCCGCCGGGTACTCATCGATGTGGCCGACCACGTCGACCTGGCCGGACGTCCCCGATTCGCCACCGCCCGGCGGCGCACAGTGAACTTCAGTGGACGCTGAACTTCGGTGGACGCTGAACGTCAGCGCACCGCTCCCGCGTCGGACAGGGTCTTGAGGGAGTCCCGGGCGAAACCGGCCACCGCTTGCATGCCGGTGGCGTTGGGATGCACCTGGGCCGCCGGGCTGGTCACCACAATGCCCTCCACCCATTTGGTCTTGGCGTCCTGGCAGACGTCGCGGCCCTGAGAGCTGGCGTAGGAGTCGACGAACACGGCGCCGTGATGGAACGCCTGGTCGGCCAGCATGGCGGTGAGCTGCCGCTCCAAGCCGTCCAGATACGGCACGTCGCCGCGGGCGATCGGGAACACCGGGTAGCACCCGCCGGTGGGCGGCACGATCCGCAGGTAACCCACCACCAGCACCGTCGCGTGCGGCGAACGCTCGTGGATGCCCTCCAGCACCTTGGCGACCTTGGGCGCCGCGGCCTCGATGCGTTGACCGTAGAAATCGTTGCCGCCCGCGGTGTACTCCCGCTGACACGGATTGCCCATCGGGTCCCTGACGCTGACCCGGGCGCAGTTGAAGATGATCTCGGTGAAGCCGATGTCGTTACCGCTGATGGTGAGCGTGACCAGGTCGGTGTCCGGGCGCAGGGCAGTGAACTGGGGCGGATTGGTGCCCTGCGGCACCGTCTGGGCGGAAGTCATGTTGTCGGTCGTGGCGCCGCTGCAGCTCACGTCTGTGTAATCGCGGGTACCCAGTGCGAGCGCGAGCCGCGCCGGGTAGTTGTTGGTCGATCGTTCGCAGCCCTTGGGGTCGGTTCGCTGCTCCGGGATCCGCGGACCCGACGCGTAGGAGTCACCGAGCGCGACGTAATGCTCTGGTGCGCTCATCGCCCGGGCGTCGACGGCCTGGGCGTTGGCGGCAACGCCAACCACGGCCGCCACGGTGGCGATGACAGTGAACATGACACGGCGATACGCGATCAAGCGAGCCTCCAGGCGTCGACCGGAGACGGATGGTGCCCTCCCCATCACGTCCTGTCAACATCCCTCGCCGCCCGCGCATAGCGCGGAATCGGGCCGTCGTAGTGTTCGGACCCGTGAGCACTGTTTATGACTGCGCAGATCCCGACCGCCGTCTTGCCGGGCTGACTGCGGCGGCCGGCGCGGTCCGGGCCGGGCAGCTTGTCGTGCTGCCCACCGACACCGTCTACGGGCTGGGTTGCGACGCGTTCTCCTCTACTGCCGTGCGCGCGCTGCTGTCCGCCAAGGGCCGGGGCCGGGATATGCCCGTCCCGGTGCTGGTGGGTTCCTGGACCACAGTGGACGGCCTGGTGCTGGGTGTTCCGTCCCAGGCACGAGCCCTGATCGAGGCCTTCTGGCCCGGTGGGCTGTCCTTGGTGCTGCCCCACGCACCGTCGCTGAGCTGGGACCTGGGCGATACCCGGGGCACCGTCATGCTGCGGATGCCGCTGCATCCGGTGGCTCTGGAACTGCTCCGCGAGGTGGGACCGATGGCGGTCTCGAGCGCGAACCGCTCCGGATTGCCACCGGCGACCACCATCGAGCAGGCCCGCGAGCAGCTTGCCGACCGGGTGGGGGTGTTCCTCGACGGCGGACCTGCCGGCGAGATGGCGTCCACCATTGTTGATCTCACCGCCGACCATCCCGTGGTGCTCCGGCAGGGCGCGGTGAGCGCTGCGGAGATCGGCGAGGTACTCGGTGTCACCGTCAATCCAGCTTCATGATCACCATCCTGGAAGAATGAGCCGCGGTCAGCGCGGCTCATTCTTCCGAAACGGCGATCTTGACGGCAGCACGCGGCCTAGCCGCGGGTCGCACCGGCGACGGGGCTAGCCTGACCGCGTGGGACCTGTCCCCTCCGGACTGCCACTGCGGGAGTACCTGCTGGTCGGCCTCACCACCGCGGCGCTGACCTTCCTGCTCACCGGGCTCGTGCGGATCCTGGCACTGCGCATTGGTGCGGTGGCGATGCCGCGTGCGCGCGATGTGCATCGCGCGCCGATCCCGCGGCTGGGCGGGGTGGCGATGTTCGGCGGCATCCTCGGCGGCGTCCTGCTGTCTCACCAGTTGCCCGTGCTGCGCCGGTCCTTCGAGTTCTCCGGCGACGTCGTGGGGGTGCTGGTGGCCGGCGCCATCATCATGCTGATCGGTGCCCTGGATGACCGGTTCGAACTGGACTCGCTCACCAAGTTCGCCGGGCAGGTCACCGCCGCCGGAGTGCTCGTGCTCAATGGCGTGCAGTGGATCGTCTTCCCATGGAACGGTGGCTCCGGAACCCTTGTCCTGGGTCAGGACCAGGCGGTTCTGGTCACCGTCGCGCTGGCGGTGGTGATGATGAACGCCATGAACTTCGTCGACGGGCTGGACGGCCTGGCCGCCGGGATCGGGCTGATCGCCGCGGTCGCCATCGGGGCATTCACCCTGCAGCTGCTGCAGCGATCCGGCGGAAGTGTGCAGCTCTACCCACCGACCCTGTTCGCCGCCCTGATTGCCGGTGCGTGCCTGGGTTTCTTACCGCACAACTTCCAGCCGGCCCGGATCTTCATGGGAGACTCCGGGGCGATGCTCATCGGCCTGATGCTGGCCGCCGCGTCAACCAGTGCTTCCGGCAAGCTCCCCCCAGTCAGCGGCGCCACGGACGCGCTGGCGCTGTTCTCGCCGCTGCTGGTGGTCGCCGCGGTGCTGTTCGTGCCCCTGCTGGACCTGCTGCTCGCCGTGGTGCGCCGCACCCGGGCGGGTCGCAGCCCCTTCGCCGCGGACAAGCTGCACCTGCACCACCGGCTGCTGGAGATCGGGCATTCACACCGCCGGGCGGTGTTGCTGATCTATTTATGGGCGGCGTTGCTTGCTTTCGGCGCCGTCGCGCTGACCCTTTTCGACGTCCGCGTGGTGGTGTGGTCGATCGCACTGGGACTGTTGATCGCTGTGCTGGGTTCGATGGTTCCCCGGCTGCGCGCTCGCTGATCTGCTGGCAGACCGCGGGCCGCGCGCTGTCGGGGCACAAGAAGCGCAGCTAGAGGCGGATGGGGCAACCGGGGGTAGTGCGAAGCCGTGTGATAGCTTCTGTTTTGTCTCACCCGGGGGTGGGATTTCAGGTCAGGCCGGCCCATCGGCAGCGCTCATGATCATGATCTTCGTTATGCGCGCTGCCCCTGGACTGCAAGGAGTGCCTTTGAGCGATGGCGGCGGGCGTCGTCATGCGCCCGCTGAGGTAGGTGGTCGTGGACCAACGCAACGGCCCAGAGCTATCGACCCTACTCGGCCTCGGTGCCGCGACTGCGGCGATCCTCGTGGTCGGACTCGGCCTCGGATGGCTGGTCGATCGGATCGTGGACACCCTCCCGGCGTTCACCATGGTCGGCTTGGCGCTCGGCATCGTCAGTGCCGGGGTCTATATCTACACCAGGTTCAAGACTTTTCTGAAGGAGTAAGCGTCCCACGAATGGCGTCAACACCCGATCAGTCCACCGGAGGGCCCGCCGTGACCCCAGAGGTGATCAGCACAGAGGTGACCAGCACGGAGACGACCGACCCTGAGGTACCCGGATCGTCGAAGCCGGTCGTCAATCTACGCCGGGCCGCGGTCATCGCGGCCTGCCTGGGCGCCGCCAGCTTCGTGGTACTCGCCCCGATGGGCTACCCACTGGCCGGAGCGTTCTTCTGCGGTGGGCTTGGGCTGGGTCTGTTCAACACCGCACTCGTCCAGCGTTCCGCGGCACGTTTCGCCGCCAGTGGCGCTCCCAATAAGCGACGGTTCGCAGCATCCGTGCTGGCTCGGCTCGGGCTGGTCACCGCGCTCGCGGTGGGCTTGGCGCTGGCGCTGCGCCCGGACGGTCTGGCGGTGTTCGCCGGGCTGGCCGTCTTCCAATTGTTGATGGTCTTCATGGCGTCGATTCCGCTGGTCAAGGAGCTGCGCCAAGCTCAAGCGCAACAGTCTCAGATGAACCAGTCTCGAGCCGGGGTACCCGATGATGAATGAGCTGTTTCTCGCCGAGGGTAACGGTGTCTCTGTCGGCGAACACCCGCAGTGGCATGTGCTGGGTCTGACGATCAACGTGGACACCGTCATCTCCACGGGGATCGCCGCGGTGATTGTTCTCGCTTTCGCCTTCTACCTCGCGGCCAAGGCGACCGCCAAGGTGCCCAGTCGCCTTCAGCTGATCTTCGAAACGGTCACCGATCAGGTAGAACGCCAAGTGGAGGCCAACCTCGGCATTCGTACCGCGCCGTTCGTCGTGCCGCTGGCGATCAGCCTGTTCCTCTTCATCCTGATCTCGAACTGGCTGGCGGTCCTGCCGCACGCGTGGGAGGAGTACATCCGCCCACCCACCGCCGACGTGAACCTCACCTTTGCGCTGTCCTTCTCGGTCGTCATCCTGGTCTGGGCGACCGGGATCCGGGTCAAAGGCAAGGGCTTCTTCAGCCATCTCGCGCAGCCCTATCCGCTCATGCTCCCGCTGAACATTCTGGAGGAACTGGCCAAGCCGGTCAGCCTTTCGCTGCGGTTGTTCGGCAACATCCTCTCGGGCACTGTCATGGTCAGCCTCCTCGCACTGTTGCCGGCCGCCGTGCAGTGGCTGCCGACCTCAGCCTGGAAATTGTTCGACATATTCATCGGCCTGCTCCAGGCGTTGATCTTCGCGCTGCTGACGATCATCTACTTCGGAATGGCGGCGGCCAAGGAAGAGGGGGCCCACTGACTGTTCCTGCGCCCTCGCCTGGCGGGGCTGTCGTAGCCCCGCCGCAGTCAGCAATATCATTGGCCAACACACCAAGATCTCCAGGACAAAGAGGTTAGAGATATGAGTCTTTCTGCACTGCTCCTTGCCCAACCGGCGGGTGGTACCACCGGCTCGGTCCAACTGGCCGGCGCGTTCATCGGCGGCGGCCTGGCGTTGGGCGGCGGGGCCATCGGCGCGGCGATCGGTGACGGTCTTGCCGGTGCCGCCACCGTCAGCGGCGTCGCCCGCCAACCCGAAGCGCAGAGCCGGCTGTTCACCATCTTCTTCCTGACGGTGGGTCTGGTTGAGGCGATGTACTTCATCAACCTCGCCTTCATGGCTCTATTCGTTTTCGTGCTCGCCTAGTGGTCTCCTCGGGGATGGTACTCATGATCTCGTACACAATGGCCGCGCCGGGGGGCGGTGGCAATCTATTCCTGATTCCCAACGCGACGTTCTTCGTCGAGCTGGTGATCTTCCTGATCGTGCTCGGAGTGCTGGGCCGCTACGCCCTGCCCCCCGTGAAGCGCGCCATGGATGAGCGCCGGGACATGGTCCGTCGGCAGATCGAGGAGAGCCAGCAGGCGACCAAGCGCTTGGGCGAGGCCGAAGCTCGCTACTCCCAGGCGCTGGCGGAGGCACGGATCGAGGCGGCCAAGATCCGGGAGTCCGCGCGGTCCGACGCCCAGGAGATCAAGGACGAGCTGCGCCAGCAGGCCGACCAGGAGGTCGAGCGGATCCGCCAGCGGGGCGAGGAGCAGCTGGCAAACCAGCGCGACGCAGTCGTCCGCGATCTGCGTGGCGAGATCGGCAAGCTAGCAGTGACACTGGCCGGCCGCATCGTGGGTGAGACGGTCGCTGACGACGCCCGGCGCACCGGCACCGTGGACCGCTTCCTCGACGAGCTGCAGGGCATGGCGGGCGCTGAGCACAGCCCCGACAATGGCACTGGCGACGGGGCCGTCCCCGCATCCGACCGGCGCCGGAGGCGCTGATGCAGCCGGCCAGCAGGGCGGCATTGTCCGCGGCCAGGGAACGGCTGGAAAGCCGGGTCGGCGGCGCGAACGTCGAGGACCGCGAACGAGTGGGAGACGACCTGGGAGCGGTCGCGGCAGTGCTCAGCGAGCAGCCCGCGATCCGGCGGAACCTCGCCGATCCCTCGGCCCCCGAGCCGGCTCGGCGACAGATGGTCGAGGCCTTGTTCGGGGGCAAGATCAGCCGGATCAGCCTCCGGATCCTGGGAGAGCTGGTCACCTCCCGCTGGTCGCGTCCGTTGGATCTGGTCGAGGGCGTCGAAGAGCTGGCCTGGCAGGCGCTGCTCGCCGTCGCCGAGCGGGACGGCAGCCTCGATGACGTCGAAGACGAGCTGTTCCGGTTCGGCCGGATCCTGGCTGCGCAACCGCGGCTGGCGACACTGCTGGGCGATGAGAGCGCTCCCGCCGCACGGCGGGTGGAGCTGCTGGACACCGTGCTGGCGCAGCGCACCCGTCCGGTGACCCGCCGCCTGCTGGTGCAGGCGGTTCGGACGCTCCGTCGGCGTTCCCCCGGTGAGATCATCGACAGGCTCGTGGACCGGGCAGCGGCGCGGCGGGAACGGTCGGTGGCCTACGTCACCGCGGCCGCCCCGCTGACCGCGGCGCAGGAACAGCGGTTGATTGCTGTGCTCAACCGCATCTACCGGCGGCCGATCTCACTCAAGATCGATCTAGAACCCGCGCTGCTCGGCGGGCTGGTGATCCGGGTGGGTGATGAGTTGATCGACGGCAGCGTGGCTGCCCGGCTCGGTCAGGCCCGCCAGTGGATGTCCCGGTGAGCATTTACCGCACGATAAGCAGATCAGACGAGAGCAGGGACCGATAGCCATGGCGGAGCTGACGATCTCTTCGGAGGAGATCCGGAGCGCGATCGAGAACTACGTCACCTCCTTCTCCACGAAGACCTCGCGGGAGGAGGTGGGTGTTGTCTCCTATGCCGGTGACGGCATCGCCCGGGTGGAGGGCCTGCCCTCGGCGATGACCAGCGAGCTGCTGGAGTTTCCCGGCGGCGTGCTGGGTGTCGCGCAGGACCTCTACGAGCGCGAGATCGGCGTGGTCATCCTGGGCAACTTCGAGCGGATCGAAGAGGGCCAAGAGGTCAGGCGCACCGGCCGGGTCCTGTCGGTGCCGGTGGGGGAGGGTTTCCTGGGCCGGGTGGTGGACCCGCTCGGTCTCCCGCTCGATGGCCTTGGTGACATCGTCGCCGACGAGCAGCGGGTCCTTGAGCTGCAGGCGCCCACGGTGATCGACCGGCAGCCGGTGAAGGAGCCGCTGCAGACCGGCATCAAGGCGATCGACTCGCAGACCCCGATCGGCCGCGGCCAGCGCCAGCTCATCATCGGTGACCGCAAGACCGGCAAGACCGCGGTGTGTATCGACACCGTCCTCAACCAGAAGGCGAACTGGGAGTCCGGGGACCCCAACAAGCAGGTGCGCTGCATCTACGTGGCAATCGGCCAGAAGGGCACCACGATCGCCGCGGTCCGCCAAACCCTGGAGGATGCCGGCGCGTTGGCCTACACCACCATCGTCGCCGCACCCGCTTCGGATTCGGCCGGCTACAAGTACATCGCGCCCTACACCGGTTCGGCGATCGGCCAGCACTGGATGTATCAGGGTAAGCACGTACTGATCATCTTCGATGACCTGTCCAAGCAGGCTGAGGCCTACCGGGCCATCGCGCTGCTGCTGCGCCGCCCGCCTGGCCGGGAGGCCTACCCCGGCGACGTGTTCTACCTGCACTCGCGGCTGCTGGAACGCTGCGCGAAGCTGTCCAACGAGTTGGGCGCGGGCTCGCTAACCGGCCTGCCGATCATCGAGACCAAGGCCAACGACATCTCGGCCTACATCCCGACCAATGTGATTTCAATCACCGACGGTCAGTGCTTTTTCGAGTCCGATCTGTTCAACCAGGGGGTCCGGCCGGCGATCAACGTCGGTGTGTCGGTATCCCGGGTCGGCGGGTCGGCGCAGATCAAGGCCATGAAAGCGGTCGGCGGCACGCTGCGCCTGGAGCTGTCGCAGTATCGCGAGCTAGAAGCGTTCGCCGCGTTCGGGGCGGAGAATCTGGATGCCACCTCGCGACGTCAGCTCGAGCGCGGCGCGCGGCTGACCGAGCTGCTCAAGCAGGCCCAGTACGCACCGGTGCCGGTTGAGGAGCAGGTCGTGTCGATCTTCCTCGGCACCCGCGGTCACCTTGACGATGTGGCGGTGCCCGACGTGCGGCGTTTCGAGTCGGACTTCCTCACCGACATCCGCCGGCATCATTCGGGCATCCTGGACACTATCCGGGAGACCAAGCAGTTCAGCGACGACACCGAGCGGCAGGTGGTGGACGCGGTGAAGGCATTCAAGAAGCAGTTCACCACGGCAGACGGCTCGGCACTGGGCAAGGAGGCGGAGGCCGACGCGATGGACGCCGAGGACGTCGAGCGCGAGTCGGTGAAGGTCAACAAACCCGCCCCCAAGAAGAAGTGACGCGATAGATGGCAGCGCAGCTCAGGGTGCTCCGGCGCCGGATCCGCTCGGTCCAGTCCACCAAGAAGATCACCAAGGCCAGCGAGCTCATCGCCACCTCGCGGATCGCCCGGGCCCAGGCCCGGGTCGAGGCGTCCCGGCCCTACGCCCGGGAGATCACCAAGGTGCTCTCCGCGCTGGCCAGCGCCGCGGGCACCCTGGACAACCCGCTGCTGGTCGAACGGGAGAACCCGACCCGCGCGGCGATCCTGGTGGTGACCAGCGACCGGGGTTTGTGCGGTGGCTACAACGCCAACCTGATCAGGGCCGCCGAGGAGCTGCAGGCGCTGTTGCGGGACGAGGGCAAGTCCGTGGCGCTGTATGTCACCGGTCGCAAAGCGGTGAGCTACTACACCTTCCGCGGGCGACCGATCGGGCAGTCCTGGACCGGTTTCTCCGAGCAACCCTCCTACAATAACGCTGCCGACGCTGGCAAAACGCTGGTGAGCGCGTTCCTGGCCGGCGCCGACGACGAGGGCGCTGATCCTGGACCAGACGGTGTGCCCGGCGTGGACGAGCTGCACATCGTCTACACGGAGTTCCGCTCGATGCTCACCCAGACTCCGCAGGCGCGGCGGATCGCTCCCCTGGAGGTCGAGTACGTCGAGGACCAGCCGGATCAGACGCAAAAACGCCCTGAGAGCCTGGCGCCGCTGTATGAGTTCGAACCCGACGCCGACGAGCTGCTCGCGCACCTGCTGCCCAAGTACATCAACACCAGGATCTACGCGGCGCTACTGGAGTCTGCGGCATCCGAGCAGGCCGCGCGCCGTCAGGCGATGAAGGCCGCCACAGACAATGCCACCGAGCTGATTCAGGACCTCACCCGTGAGGCCAATCAGGCCCGCCAGGGCCTCATCACCCAGGAGATCAGCGAGATTGTCGGCGGTGCGGAAGCGCTGGCCGCCGCAGGAAGTGATGACTGAAGATGAGTACAGCTGAGAAGTCGACCGTCGCGCAGCGCTCCGAAGCGGGTACCGGCCGGGTGGTGCGGGTCACTGGACCCGTGGTGGACGTGGAGTTCCCCGCCGACCAGGTGCCGCCGCTGTTCACTGCGCTGACGGTGGAGGTCGAGCTCGAAGTACTGCGCAAGACCATGACGCTGGAGGTCGCGCTGCACCTCGGGGACAACACCGTGCGAGCCATCGCGATGCAGCCGGCCGACGGCCTGGTTCGGGGAGCGCCGGTGACCAGCACCGGGGCGCCGATCTCGGTACCGGTCGGCAGCCAGGTCAAGGGCCACGTCTTCAACATGCTGGGCCAGTGCCTGGACGCCCCGGACACGAAGTTCACCGGGGACCGCTGGGGGATCCACCGCGACCCGCCGCCCTTCGACCAGCTCGAGGGCAAAACCGAGATGCTCGAGACCGGTTTGAAGGTCATCGACCTGCTCACCCCCTATGTCCAGGGCGGTAAGATCGGCCTGTTCGGCGGCGCCGGAGTGGGCAAGACGGTGCTCATCCAGGAGATGATCATCCGGGTGGCCCGGAACTTCGGTGGCACGTCGGTGTTCGCCGGGGTGGGGGAGCGCACCCGCGAGGGCAACGACCTGTTCCTGGAGATGCAGGAGGCCGGCGTCCTCAAGGACACCGCGCTGGTATTCGGTCAGATGGACGAGCCGCCCGGCACCCGGATGCGGGTCGCGCTGTCCGCGTTGACCATGGCGGAGTACTTCCGCGACGAGATGAACCAGGACGTGCTGCTGTTCATCGACAACATCTTCCGGTTCACCCAGGCGGGCTCGGAGGTGTCCACCCTGCTGGGCCGGCTGCCCTCCGCGGTGGGCTACCAGCCAACGCTGGCCGATGAGATGGGGCAGCTGCAGGAGCGGATCACCTCCACCCGGGGCCGGTCGATCACCTCGATGCAGGCGATCTACGTGCCCGCCGACGACTACACCGACCCGGCACCGGCAACGACCTTCGCCCACCTGGATGCCACCACGGAGCTCTCGCGTGGCGTGTTCGCCAAGGGCATCTTCCCGGCGGTGGACCCGTTGACCTCGTCGTCGACCATCCTCGACCCGCAGTACGTGGGCGAGGAGCACTACCGGGTCGCCCAAGAGGTGAAGCGGATCCTGCAGAAGTACAACGACCTGCAGGAGATCATCGCGATTCTGGGCATCGACGAGCTGTCCGAAGAGGACAAGGTGACGGTCAACAGGGCGCGGCGAATTGAGCGGTTCCTCAGCCAGAACATGTACTCTGCCGAGCAGTTCACCGGTCAGGAAGGCTCGACCGTGCCGCTCAAGGAAACCATCGAGGCTTTCGACAAGATCTCCAAAGGTGACTTCGACCACATGCCGGAGCAGGCCTTCTACCTGTGTGGTGGGCTCGAGGATCTGGAACGGAAGTACCAGGAGCTCTCGCAAAACTGAGACAGCCGGCAGGGTGGTGAGGCAAGGAGGCGTGGGTGGCTGAGATGTCCGTCGAAGTGGTGGCGGTGGAGCGCCAGGTATGGTCCGGTCGGGCGAGTTCGGTGTTCGCCGAGACCACCGTCGGGGAGCTGGGGATCCTGCCTGGGCACACACCGCTGCTCGGCGAACTCGTCGAGGGGGGCATCGTGAAGGTCACCACAACCGACCGCGAGGTCGTCACGGCAGCGGTCTTCGGTGGCTTTCTGTCGGTTACCGGTGACAAGGTCAGCGTGCTTGCCGAGGCCGCCGAGCTCGCCGACGAGATTGACGCCCAAGCCGCCAGGGACGAGCTGGCCCGCGCCGGCAGCGACTCGAACGAGGAGTCGATGCGGGCTAGGGCCAAAGCTCGGCTCAAGGCTGTCGGCGAGGCTGTCTGAGAGCCGCGCCGGGCGCGGGAGCGGCCTTCATGGGGATCGGGCAGATCGTTGGTCTGGTCCTGCTGGCCGGGGTAATCATCGTCGCTGCGTTGGCGTTTCGGCGGCTCCGGATCGTGCGGCAAGGCGGGATCGACGTCGCGCTGCGGTCGAGGTTCAACGCCGCGGGCCGTGGCTGGCACCAAGGGGTTGGCCGTTACTGGGGCAACGACTTCGCCTGGTTCCGGGTGGCCAGCCTGCGATCGGGTCCCGACCGGCTGCTTGACCGGGAGCAGCTGGAAATCGTCGAGCGACGTGGCCTGACCGTCCCGGAGAGCTACGCGATGCCCGGCGGATCGATCGTGTTGCGTTGCCGCACCGGCGTTGACGAGCTGGAACTGGCGATGCGGCAGGACACGGTCACCGGCTTTCTTTCCTGGCTGGAGTCCGCCCCGCCGCGCTCGCGCCGGGGCTCGTGACTGCGAGGCCTGATTGACTTAGTCGCGGGTCGCGCCGGCTGGCCAGATGATCCGGCACCGGCGTTCACCCACCGGCCAGGGACGGCCGTGTTGCGCTGATCAGTCGTCGTTTGTGTCGGGTAGCCAGCTCGGGACCCGCTCGTCTGCGGACGCCGTACCTCATTTGTCACTGTGAGTAGTTGACTACAGTGGAGGAGATTCAGGGAGGGAGGCGGCCGCCACGAGCCAGACCCCGGATTGCCGGAGTCTGCCGGGTGTCCGGCGGAGTGTGGACGCGGGTCCCTGCCAGCCGTGTGGGCGGGTCAGGCCGGGAGGCAGGGCCAGGGAGGCGACAGGGAGAACTCCCAGTCGTCCCTAGCGCCTCCCCGATGAACTCCCTGACCCAATCTATCACTCTCAGTGACTATGTGGCTGTTCCTTTTGTCAAGCGAGGGCTCAAGTCCGTTACGGCTGTGTCGCGGGACACGCGAGCTGCTTGATCATTGCGTTGTAGACCGGCGCGCGGGGGAATGGTTGGATCTGACCAATGGCCCGGTAACCCCACGATAGGTACGCTCGTTGGGCCGCTGGCATCTCTGGGCGGACTAGCAGGGTGATCCGTTCCTCGGATAGTCCGGCGATCAAGTGAGTATGTAGTAGGCGTCCGATACCTTTTCGCCGGTAGGGGTGC
>JBOHFK010000049.1:0-36018 GCA_050699635.1 Pseudonocardiaceae bacterium
CAGTAGCCCACCGTCGACCGCAACAAATCCGCCTGCCTCGGCGCACGACCCAACGTCACATGATCATCATCCCAGAGCGGTCAGCCCTAGCGAGTCACCGACACGCGAAAAACACCAGCCACCTAGGCTAGTCCGCAGTGGCTAGGCGGCAAGATCGGCTAAGCACTGATCCAAAGCAAGCAGAGCCCGCGGCCCGATCGGCCGGGCTGCGGCGTCGCGGAAGATGCGTAGCTGGGCGGCTCCGGTGGCGTAGGGGGCGTGTCGCAGGAGATCGGCAGCCTGCGTCGCACGCAAGCAGGCGGTAGGGAGGTTGCCGCTTCGCAACTCGACGTCGGCGAGATCAATCAGGACCAGTACACGTTGGCGACGGTCGGTCGGGCGGAGATCGCCAAGTGCCGCAATCAGTACCTCCTGTGCCTCGCTGATGGCACCGGCCCGTAAGAGGACGCGGCCGCTTGCGGCAGATAGCTGCGCGGTGCCGTGGTGGTGAAACGATGCGGGCGCGGAACGGCCGCCGGGCACGTCGAGAGCAGTTTGCGCGCGGTCGAGCGCGTCGCGCGCTGCGGGCTGGTTGCCCCGGTCGGCGTGGATGGTCGCCTCGGTGGTGGCCAGCCACGACGCGATGGCCGGGGTGGACTGGGCCTGCTCGCCAGCTGCGGTCAGCTGGTCAAGCCCGGCGACGGTCATCCCTTCGGAGGCGGCAAGTTGGGCGGCGTGTCCCTGGGCGATGGCGGTGAGCTGGTCGTCTGCCACTTCGCGGGCGGCGTCGAGGGCCAAGCTGTAGTAGGCGCGGCCTGACATCGCGTTGCCCAGGTCATCGGCGGCAAGCCGACCCGCGAGGATCGCCACGTCGGCCAGATTGCGCAACAGCCGACGCCGCTCATCTGCCGCCGGGCTCTGGCGTAGGACTCCATGGGCCATGCGCACGTGCGCCGCGACCGAGGTCAGCAGGGCTGCGGGGTCGGCGGTGTCGTACAGGGCGTGGTAGCGCTCGGCGAGCTGCTCCAGGTCGGCGACGGTGGCCGTCGCGGCGCGGGCATGACCGGCTGGGTCCGTCGCGCTCGGGTCGAGCAGCCCGAGCATCGTGCGGCGAGTGGTGACCACGTCTTTCCAGGCGTGGAGCATGTGCGGTGCGAGTGCGGTCCCGGCGGCACCGAGCTGGTCCAGCAGACCAGCGGCGTTGTCCAACATCGCCACCAGCGACTGATCATCGGTCAACGGCCGGGTGCGGTCAATGCCGGACGAGGGTGTGTTCTTTAGGCCGAGCTGATCGGGTGTCACGCCGAACAGGCGGCACAATAGCTCTCGGTATCGCGGGCTGACACCCTTCACGCCGCGTTCCCACTTCGCCACCATGTCCGCGTTGATACCAGCGTGCTCGCGCCGTTCCATCCACGCCAGGTGCGCGATCCGATCGGCCATCTCCTGCTGTGTCCAGCCGAGTTCCATGCGCAGCTCGCGCAATCGGGGGCGCTCTGCGTCGGTGGTCACGCCTGAGCACCCCCTGCGGCTGCGGACCTGGTCGGCTAGTCCGACCGGGCGTGGGAGGAGGGTCGCTGGTGGAGGTGTCTGTGAGCTAACAAGCGGAAGCTGTACAAGCCGTACTTGTGGCGTGCTCAGTCAAGGGGACGACGATGGCGCCACGCATGCGGTCTCGGCCCGGTAACTGGTGGTGTGTCAGCAGTTCGTTGGACATGTAGCGAGCTAGCGAGCCAACCTCTCGGCCTACTCTCGGGCCGGGACCGTCTCTGTTGATTAGTTTCAGACCCCGTACTACTTCCGAGTAGTGCCATATATAGGAGCTGGCGCACAAGTTATTCAAAGGCTGACAGAATCGCCCCAACAATCGCTTCCACCCCGCTCCAGTCCTGCTCCTCCTGCACGCTCGGGTCCTGCAGGGCAGCCTTTACCTTCTGCCGGAAAGCTCCCTGGATGCGGTTCTTCTCAGCGGCTGAGATAGCACCCTGGTACCCCTTCCGTCCCTCCATGTACCCCATCCACTGCACTGGGACTAGCTCGCCGTCGACCGTCAGCAACTCCCGGCCGAGGTACATCTCCAGTGACCCCGCCTTGCCATTCACGTCCATCAGAACAGGGTCGGGGAGCTGGGGCCCCAGCGTCGGGTACCGCCTGAGCAACGGCGACTCCGGGTAGTGCATCACGCGGTAGCCCTCCGGCAGAGCCTCACGCTTGAGCTTGAGGAGGGCGTCGTGTGCCGCCGTGTCGTTGTCCGCCAGCGCCAGTACCCGGTTCGCGATCCCCGCGCCCGCGAACGACCGCACCAGCTCCACAAGGCTGCCGACGCCGCCCTTCGCCCCACTGCCGAAATCCATGAAGCGCATGAAGCGCACCAGGTGCGGGTGCGTCACCTGAATCGCCTCGGTCAGCAGCCGTGAGTCGGTGGAGCCCTCCGTGAGGATAACGAGCGGCGCATCCGTCGCGATCGTCCTTCTGCGAACATCCCGTGCTTGGTCCGTGATCGGGATACCGGGAGTCAGTAGCTCGTAGCCTTGCAAGGCGTCCAGGTTGTACCGCACCGGACGATTGCCGTCCTCGGTCACATCCAGCGCCAACCGCAGTATCGTCCGGCAGTCCAGCTCCTGCCAGAACACATCGTCTGGTTCCTCGTAATGCACCCACTCGTCGGTGCTGTTCACGTAGTCGCCCAGCTCTAAGAGGATCCTGGCGGAGTCCCGCACTGGGACGCCCAGATCATCAGCATCTGGGTTGGGGTGCTTGGCGTGCCACACTCGCGCCGCCTTGTCGAGCTCCGCCCGTGCCCGCCCCGCGGTGAATCCGTGCAGCTGCAGCCGGTCCCGTACCTTGCTCACCGTCGAGACGTAGCCGTAGTGTTCTTCGTCGTGCCGCAGCTCGTCCTCGGTGAACAACGCAGCCAGGTTCGGCATGTAGCTCTCCCGACACGCCAGAACCAGACGGCCGTTGATCTCCATGAAACTGTGGGCAGACATGGAGCAATGGTGCCGGACCCCCGGCAGGCTCGGCGTCGTAATCCCTACGTCAGATGCTCTGGCAACCATTCACCAATCGGCCACGATACGAGCCACGAGCGCGTCAGACGTCCAAGTAAGCTCCCATCTGTCCAGGTGGTAGTCACGGCGCGGCTCGTCGAGCGGATGGTGCGAACGCAGGTCGCAGACCAGCAGCTCCGAGTCCTCCAGGAGACCCGGCCAATCATCGAGTGCGGACACGCCTGAGCCGCGGGCGTAAGGGTTCTTCGCCACGATGCCGGTGACCCAGTCCCGTTCTTCCCCGTCGAGATCAGGAGCGTGGTGCTCCGTGATGAAGCCGACGACCTCAAGCGCAACCGCGTCGTCGAGTGCAGGCCGGTACCTCCTGGTGGCCGGGGCGCTGAGAGACCGAAAGTGGGCGGCCCCCATGACGTTGAAGGTCTCATACAGATGCTTGATCGGGTTGGGATCGAGGGGGACGCCAGCCAGCTGGAAGGAGACGTTGCAGTGGTAGACCACACGGGTCTCGTGGGAGGCGACGTTCGCGGTGAGGGTGAAGAATCCGCCCGCGCAGACGTCGTAGTACGTGATCTCCTCCGTGTGATGGGCCTGCTCCAAGAATTCGGTTCGCTTCTGCCAGTCCCGAAGTGACTCGAGGAACGCACGAGCACCAACACCGTGCCAGTTGACGTCGGCCTGCTGGATGTTCCAGCGGGGCTCGTCGGTGACCCACCCCATGCGGTGCATCTCGTGGAGCAGATCCACGATGCCCTCGGCGTCGTAGACCTTGACGGGGAGGTCAAGGGCAACACCGAAGCCGGCGCCAAAACCCCAGTCGATGTCGGACAGGGTCTGGACGAAGGCGAACTGCCCGAACTGTCCTCCGGACGTCACGTAGGGCAGCGGCTGCTGGTTGGCGTCGAGCAGAGAAACGCCTGCTCCAGGCAGGTCGTGCGACTCACGCGGAGCTCCCCGCTTGGGTGACTCCGTCGCTTCCAGGTGGGCACGCCCGTGAATGACGAGCTCATCTCGTTTCAGTCGCAGCAAGGGAAGAAGCTCCTCGGGGTTGGCGAGGATGCGCTCCAGCTCTGCCTCACCGAAGAGTAGAACGGAACGCTCACGCCTGGCGGCGACTTCCTGAGTGGCGCTGCCGCGAAAGCCACTGACGCTGAAGATGACGCCAACCACAGTCCCTTCGGTGCGTCCAAGCCTGGCCAGCCGCATGTCGTCAATGTGGGCACTGTTTAGCGGCTCGCTCTCCCACTTTGCCTCAATGAGGTAGCGGTCGAAACCGTAGGTGGCAGTCAGGTCGGTCTGTCGGGGAGTGGCTATACCGGGGTTGTGCTCGACCTTGAAATGCGCCTTACGGAAAGTCTGCACCAGGAGCTGTTCCAGCGCGTAGCCGCGCTTCTGGGCATCCCGGTTGGACTTGAGGCGATTGAACTCGTCCAGGAGGACGGAGTGGTCGAGCATGGTTGTTTGCCCCTGGGAGGTTCGTTTAGCAGTCGCTGAGAAGGCTGAGGGAGCATGTGTTATTAGAAGTCGTTCGGGCTGATGAACGTCGAGATGTCCGAGCTCGGCGTGCACGGCTCCGCCAGACGCTGTGCCCGCTCCTCCTCGGACCACTGGTGCAGTTTAGGCGGGACGTACGAGGGATCGGCCCACTCGCAGTGTCGGCAGGCACCGGCTAAGACCTCGTACGAACCGCACGTTTCGCACCGCCTCGGCGTCCTCGCGAGTCGGAGCCGCGCCGCCGTGAACGTGCCGAGCAGGTGCTCGACCGCCTTGAGCCCGATCTCGGCGTCCATCCGCACCGCGTTCTTGCCGTGCGTCAGCCAGTTGACGTACTCCCATGTCTCGACGGCGAGCTTCTTCAAGTAGGAGCGCAGCCTGGCCGACGACTCGCCTGGCGCCAGGCCGTTGGCCAGCAACTCCGTCCAACCCTTGAAGTCGGCGGCCTTCGGTGGCGTCTGCCCAGCCGGCACCAACTCGTCGTCGCGGGTCTCACCGACGAACGAGACGAGGCACTCCCGGAGCCGGACGCCGACTGACTGGAAGGCCTCGGCCTCGTCGCCGCTGTCGTACGCCTCGAAGGCCTGCTGCCAGCGCCGCCAGGAACCCGGCAGTAGCTCGGTCGACTCGGGGGCGACCGGCACCTTGCGCTCCTGGGCGTACTCCATGCGCAGCAACAGCCCGATGTGGAAGGTCAGCACCACATCACGGCTCTGGAAGTCCGCCTGGTTGTAGAGGTTGGTCGGGTTGGTGACGACCCACCAGCGGCTATCCGGATAGTGCACGTCCCAGATATCGTGGCGTACCGGCCCCACTATCTCGGACGCCGCCTTCTCCAGGTGGACGACGTCCTCGTTGGCCTGGCTCTCCGCGTACGCGCGGATCTCGTCCGTCTCGCGCTTGGTTGCACGCACCTTGGCAGTGCTCCCTTCGTCCGGGCTCCACGGTGTGGTTCGCAGCCCCGGACACGCCGGTGCGGTTGCTTTTGGCGCATTAATTACTGGTCATGGTGTAACTTTCCCACCGTGAGCGAACAGCAGGATGTTATCGCGGAGCTCGGCGGCGCCGGGGTCCTGGCCGCCGTGCGCTGGGCGTACCTGTCGGCCACCACCCGAGCGCTGGAGACGTACTCCGAGGCCGACGGGCACGACGCAGCCTGGCTCGGCAACACCCGGTTCACACTGTTCCGTGATCGTTTGGACCGCGTGTTCGCCTGCGAGCGCTACGCGGTGCACTCCGGCGACGATGACACCGATCTGGACCTGCTGTACGACCAGTTGTCCGAGCAGGACGTCGATACCATGCCGCGGCTGGACATCAGGATGGTGCGCCGCTCCAACCTCAACGGCAGCCCCGGCTGGGCCTATAACGGGACCCGGTTCCTGCTCGCATCGGGCGGCTGCGGCAAGCTCGACCAGCTGCCCTGGCCGCAGAAAAGCCCGACGAAACAGCGGGTGGCCAGCCAGCGCAACCCCGAACCGCCGCAGCCCTCGCTGTTCGAGGAATTTGCGCTCGAGGAAATCGGAGGCTTGGTGGCCACCTTGGCGGCAACGCGGGATCTTGACGTCACGACCTACGTCGTCGCCCACAGCCTCGACCCGCTCAGCCAGCAGATCGAGCTGGTCTTCGGCCGCGCTCGCCTGAACTCAGGCGGGGGTCAGGCGTGGCACTGGCGGCAGGACCTCCTGGGCACTCCGCCGACTGGTGGTGGACGCCGCACCGACGACGCCCCGCTGCCGACTGGTCCGAACACGGTGCCGGATGCCCCGGTGCGCCTGCGTCGTCCGGCAGAAGAGCGGCGTGATGAGCGCGCCAGTGGTGAGCAGTGAGCGCTCGCGCGACCAGCTCTGACAGGGCGGCGGAAGTTGCCCCCTTCTTCGACGGAGCCCGCCTGACCCTGGCTCGGCACCTGGCCGGGCTGCGCAAGAGCGATCTCGCGGGCCTCGTCGATAAGAGTCCGACCGCCGTATCGGCGTGGGAGTCCGGGGCGAAACGACCCGTGGCCGCCACGGTTGCGCAGCTGGCGCTGAGTTTGTCCGTCGACCCAGGGTTCTTCGCGGTCCGTTCGGAAAACGTCGCGGCGCTCAGTACCACGCCGCACTTCCGCTCGCTGCGCTCAACCAGTCAATTGGCTCGGGATCAGGCGTTCGCCTACGGGCAGCTCGCCGTGGATATCGCGACGAGCGTGGAGCGGCACGTCGAGTTTCCCGAGGCCGATGTGCCGAGCTTCCCGGTGTCGGTGGACGACCGAGATGGCGACGACCCCGAGCGGGCCGCGCAGCTCGTCCGTAAACAGTGGGGGATCGAGGCCGGACCCGCTGGCCACCTCGTACGGTTGCTGGAGAACCATGGGGTCTTGGTGGTGTTCAGTCCACTGCAGACAGCCTCGGTCGATGCGTACTCGTTCGACAGCCGCCTGCGGCCGGTCGTGATCCTCAACCCGATCAAACGTGACTACTACCGCCAGCGCTTCGATGTCGCGCACGAACTGGGGCACTTGGTCATGCACAGCGACTCCGAGCCGGGCGGCCGGATCGTCGAGGACCAGGCGCACCGCTTCGCCGCCGAGTTGCTGATGCCCGCCGACCAGATCCGTGATCTGCTCCCCGCGACCATGGGCGGCAACGTCTGGCGGACCCTCGCCCGTCTGAAAGAGCAGTGGGGCGTCAGTATCCAAGCTCTGTTGTATCGCGCCCGATGGCTCGGACGACTGAGTGATGTGTCCCACCGAAACGCCATGACGACCATTTCGGCCCGCGGCTGGCGACGGAACGAGCCGGGCCTGGTCAGCGCCATCGAGCAGCCGTCGCTGCTGCCGAGGGCCGTGGAGTTGCTGGAGCAGGAGGATATCGACGAGGCGCAACTGATTGACCAGTGCCGAGTGCCGCCGGACCTGTTCCGCATCGTAACGGCCCGTACCCCGGACAGCGACTCAGCTGCATCAGCAGAGTCACCAGCCGGTGCCCAGCGGGACGGTGGTCAGGTGGTGTCGCTGCTGGAGCACAGGCCGAGACCGAAACCTCACGAAACCGAACGCGAGTGATCACGACTACTTGTCCAGATCATGTATCAACAAAATGAAAATCATAACTAATTGCACGCCTGTCGGGCGGGGAAGCAGTCTTGAGCCAACAGCCATTTCTTAGGAATCCGGTACCGGGCACTGGGATCTACCGCGACGTACAACGTTGTTCCTGGGGGTCGTCGCTCGTATCGAGGCGCGCGTTGAAGGCGGCCAACTCGGCGTCTCCAAGCTGCGAGGGAACAGCATGCCGGGGGTAAGCGAGTTGAGCTTCAAGACGCTGCGCACCTGGAACGGCGAGCAGAGCCGGGCGTTCGAGGAGCTGTCGTATCAACTCCTCAAGGTTCGGGTGCCGGCTGGCACGCAGGCGATCCGTACCGGAAACCCTGACGGCGGCGTGGAGTGGTACGTCCCGCTGCCGGACGGCACGGAGTGGGGCTGGCAGGCCAAGCATGTCGAGGGCATCGACGCCCTCTTGACCGCGATGACCGATTCGGTCGACCGTGTCGCCAAGGAGCGTCCCGAACTACAGAAGTTGACCTTCGCGATCTCCTGGAACCTCGCGACTGGTACGAGCGGTGGCGAGCGTAAGTCTCAGCGGCAGAAGTACGAGGACAAGGTCAAGACCTGGAAGGAGACGATGCCTGGCGCTGACAAGATCGAGTTCGAGTTGGTGCAGGAGAGTGACCTGCTGGACGAGCTGGCCAAGCCGGAGCACAACGGTCGGCGCTGGTTCTGGTGGGATCACGTTGTTCTTGGCCACGACTGGCTGGAACAGCGCTACCAGGAGCAGGCTGACGCCGCCAGCGAGAAGTACCGCCCCGACCTGCAAGTCGATATTCCCATCCAGGAAGATCTGCTCGCGCTTGGCTTCGACAAGTCGGTCCTCGCTGCCTTCAATCGTCTGCGCCGCGACGTCATCTCGGCAGTAGCCGATCTGCACGTGTCGCCCAAGGACGAGGGCGAGCCCGGAGCTCCGCTCTACCAAGCCATCCATGACATGGCAGCCACCCTGAAGACCACGGCGAGCGCCCTTGCGCTGCAGGCCGGCGATCCTCCAGCCACCCTCGAACCACTTATTCATCAGATGTCGGCCTGTGTCGAGGCCATCGGCGCTGCCGCGGACTACGAGCGCCGGTTGGCGGCTGAGTGGCGAGAGCTGCCGGACGACGATCCCAAGAAGGCCCAGAAACCGCCGGAACATGCCGAGGGGTATGGCGTCGGTGTGCTCCGCACGGCGGTCAACGAGCTGGACTCATGGCTCGAATCGTCTACCGGCCGAGCGTTCCAACGGCGCGCCTACTTCTTGACCGGGCAGGCCGGATCGGGCAAAACACACCTGCTCCTCGATGCCACCCGGCGAGCTCTGGATACCGGCCGCCCCGCGGTGTTCTTGGCTGGCGCGCAGTTCGGTAAAGGTGACCTATGGGCGAGCATCGCCGACCAGCTTGGCCTTCAGCCGGTGGGCGCAGATGTGCTGCTGCGCGCCATGGACGCGGCTGGCGAAGCTACGTCGACATCCGGAAGCCGGTTTGTGATCTTCGTCGATGCGCTCAACGAGACCACGCCGGCCGATTTCTGGCGGACTTATCTTCCGAGGCTGCGGGCTGCTGTGGCGCGGTATCCACACGTCGTCTTGGTGGTCTCTTGCCGCGACACCTACCGGGACCTCGTTCTGGAGGGTAACGAGGGCAACCACTACGTCCGCCGCGGCCACCCGGGATTCGCTGAGCGGGAGGTCGAGGCGACGCAGCGCTACTTTGAGCACTACGGTCTAGAAGCGCCCAAGATTCCACTTCTGACGCCTGAGTTCACGCTGCCACTGTTCCTCCGCCTGTACTGCGAAAGCCTGTCGCAAACCGACGCCGACTCGATGCCGACTGGCCACCAGGGGCGGGTCGCCATCTTCGAGCGCTACCTTGGCGCCAAGATCTCCACGGTTGCCCGCCGCCTCCGACCCGAGGCCAGCTCAAGCTATGAGCTGGAGGCGGCGAAGACTCAGGTCCGCCGGGCCCTTGACGCTCTCCTCGATAAGCTGTCGTGGCTCGGCCGCGAGAGCATGAGCGCCATCGCCGCCGACGGGGTTGTCAGGTCGTCGCTCGAAGGCTCCGGGACTGACAGTGCGAGGCTCTTGGGTCTCCTGCAGGAAGAGGGGGTGCTCACCCGCGAACGCCTCTACCTCGGGGGCGGTACCACCGACGAGGGTGTTCGGGTTGTCTTCCAAGCCTTCGCTGACTTCCTGCTCCTGAAGCGCCGGCTGGCGCTGTCCGAGGACCCGCTGAACGACGAGGCCGTCAAGTCGTGGTTGGCGGAGGATTGCAGCTGGGGGATCAACGAGGCCGCGACCATCCTGTTCCCCGAGGTGCACGGCGTGGAGCTGCCGGATCTCCTGAGCATCGAGATGACCGACGAGCCCGACTGGAACGAAGACCGGGAGGCTTGGGATCAGCACCAACGTGCCCGTCAGCTCTACCGGTCCCTCGTGGAGACCTTGCCGTACCGCCACTCGGAGGCGATCACTCAGCGGACAATCGATCTTCTCAACGACGCGCAGCCCTACCTGTCCCGTACCGAACTCTATGGGGTGCTGTTTGCCCTTGCGCCGCAACCCGGCAACCGCCTGAACGGCGATGGGCTGGACCGGTACCTCCTCCAGCGAAAGATGCCCGAGCGCGACAGCGACTTCGGGTTTGCGATGTACCACGAATTGTCTGACTCGTCGGGCACGGCAGCACGGCTTGCCCGCTGGGCGGCAGGAGGACCGTATCCAGCGTACGACGCCGAAGTTGTCGAGCTGGCCTGTATCCCACTGTGCTGGCTCTTGTCTTCCCCGAACCGCTTCATGCGGGACTGGGTCACCAAGGCTCTGGTGCAACTGCTGCGTGGTCACCTCGACGTTATGCGCGCGCTCATGAAGCGTTTCTGGACAGTCGACGACCCGTACGTTGTGCAGCGGGTTGTGGTTATCGCCTACGGCTCGGTGCTTCGTAGCTCGCCGGAACAAGCCGATCAGGCTAAGGCCCTCGCCGAGCTGGTGCACAACCTAGTCTTCACGCGGCCCATCCGCCCGGACGAGCTGCTACTCGATGCAGCGCGCGGCGTTGTCCGGTGGGCGGTTGCTCACCAGCTGCTGCCCGCGTCGGCCCTTGACTCGTCCCGGCGTCCGTACGGGCTGAAGGTGCCTGGCCCGCCACCGACCGAGGCGACGATCAAGGCCAAGTACGGTTGGTGCGAGGACCAGCCAGACGATGAGAGCTACTCGTCGATCGACTTCTCGCTGATGGGCATGGGGGACTTCGCCCGCTACGTTGTGCAGCCCGGCGTCCACGAGTTCTCGCGCTACCGCATTGGGCAGCCGTACCCCGAGCGGCAGCGCCGGGAGCCGCGGTTCGTCAAGAGCCGTTGGGAGAAGTTCGTTGATTCCCTGAGCGATGAGCAGAAGATGGCGCTGGCCGACTGGTTGCGCAACCCCGAAGAGCAAGCCATGAACCCTCTTCGGTTCCTGCTCCAACGTGAGGAAGACCCGCTGAGCGAGGAGCAACGAAAGCTGTGGGATGCAGTCTTTGTGTACCCGAAGCCGACTGTCGACGAGTATCCGGCTGACGTCGCTTGCCGCTGGATCTTCCGCCGCACGATCAGTCTCGGCTGGACACCCAAGCTGTTCGGAAGCGAGGACCGCGTCATTAGGCACGGTCGCGGAAGGGAAGGGCACAAGGCCGAGCGCTGGGGCAAGAAGTACCAGTGGATGGCGTATCACGAGCTGCTCGCCCGTGTCGCGGACAACTACCAGGTGTCGCGGCGCTTCGGAGACAGCGAACCGTATGAGGGCTTGCACCAGATCATCGGTGACCGCGAGATCGATCCAAGCCTTCCCCCGATCGACTATCGCGCCTTCAACGAGAACGGTGGCAGTAGTGCAGCTGCGTGGAGTCCTCCGCTGATCAGCCTCGAAGAGTGGCCACCAGCCCGCCTCGACTTCAGTCGCTACCGGGGAGACATCAGGAAGTTCCTGGCCGATACCGAGTCCGAACCAACCGTAGCCAACTCCATGTTCGTCCGTGACCGGGACAGCAACGAATGGGTGGTGCTCGAAAGCTTCGTGAAAAAGGTCGATCCGTTGGCCGACAAGGGTTGGCGTGGTCTCCAGGAGCGCAGCGCCATCGACACGCTGCTCATCAAGGCCAGCTCCTCCAAGGCATTCCTCGCCGCCTTGCCGGATGAGCCACGTCACGACATCCCTGACCTCGTCGACTCGAACGGCCACACCGACTGCTGCTATGTCGGCGAAGTCGGCCGCGTCGGGCCGAGTTGTCCGCACCAGCACGATGCGCTTCGGCCGGTATCTATCGGCGGCAAGTCCTTCCAGGCCGTCCCCACCATCGAGCAGTACACCTGGGAGGGCAGCATCCTCGACTGTTCCATCGGCGAATCCGCAACCGCAGTGCTGCCCTCAACCTTCATCCAGCAGGCTGCCGGACTGACCTTCGATATGCGGGGACCTAGCTGGTTGGACGCTACAGGCGCGCCCATCTTCACCTACTACGAGGAAGCCGGAAACGACAGCCGGACGTTCCTGGTGAGGAAGTCGTTCCTTCGGGACTTCCTGGTGGAGCACAAGCTCGAACTGATCGTGCTGCACTGGTACCAGCGGATGCAGCTAAGAGACGACTACCACCGCGGCAAGCATCCCTATGTGGAGTCGAGCATCGACGCCCGGCTGACGGCAGGTATGAAGATTTACCAAGGCGCGCCGAGACGGACGGAACGAGGCTTGGACTGAGAGCTGAAATTCCAATTCAAAACGACGCCGCGACGAGATCAGTAATTCCATCGCTTGCGGCAGCCTGGCTCTTCTAAGTGGACTTGATCACAGGTGAGTGCGTTTCAGTAATACCGATAGAATGAAGGTATAACAGAGCGTCACGCACAGCGCGTATAACCAAAGGGAGCGTCTCCCATCCGCCATGGTGAGGCACAACGGTCATTTCGCTGACTTCAGCGTTGCTTACCCAAAGCAACCGTTTCTGCTCAAGGCGCATCAACTGGTCGACCAGCGTCGGATCATCCGCCAATAAGATAACTTGGGGAAGATGGACGTCACGCACATAGCCCAGCGTCATCCTGGACATTCTACAGAAGGCTCTGCCGGATGCAATTTCGACCAATTCGTCCGGCAACGGTCCGGGGCTCTCGTCGAAAAGAATCCCCAGCTTCTCCCGGTAATTCTGCGGTAGGCCAGAAGCCCACTTCATTTTCCTTAGAAACATGCTGGGCCGTGACGCATAACTCGCGTGGCGCAGTACGAGTGATTCGGCGTTGTGTCCATAGTAGCTGGCTAGCTCATCGGCATACCTTACCGCTTCTTGCACCGATGCATCCCCGCTATAGAGACGGATCATCTCCGAATTCCGGCCCCTAAACTCGACGTCTGCCGCAAGATAGCAGTCCCACAAGAATTCCGTCAGGCGTATAGTAATTCCGTAGAGTGTTTGCGACCTAACCTCTGACAATTGAAGAGTCCGGCGCCGTCGGTTCCAATACTCGACTAGCGTGAACCCGAGCACTACGCTCCCGAGTAGCCCAATACCTTCTGTCAGTAAATTGATGATGAATGCGTTCCTATCGACCATGAGACCGGCTACCGCGAACATCACGGCAACGAATGCAATGCCGATAAATAGCACTCTTGTCATCAGCTCGATCCCGACCTTCCGCTAAGAATCTTTGCGCGTAAAGGACGAGTGACGTTGCAACATCCACGGATGGGAGGAGTCACGGGAGCGTGCTCAGTCCAGCACGGTTCGGCGGTGCCGCCAGGCGAGCCGCAGCAGGCTCGCGCCTGCGGCTTGGGTGGGTTCGTGGTTCGCGTATCTCTCGACAGTATCGGCGGTGAAGGGCACGGCGGGGATGATAGATCCCTCGGTGTTGGTTTCGGCGACCTGGCCGAACAGTTCGTCATACAGCGGCGCGTCGATCGTTACGACGGTCAGAATGTCGGTGGCGAAGGTGAATGGATCGACCCCGATTCCCACGCAGAACGCACGAACCTCTGTGGTTTCGAGGGCTCGGGTCAAGTGGCCGGCGAATGGCCAGGAGCCGTAGTCGATCGGTCCGCGGTGGGTCTCATATACTTCGGTTCCCCCGCGTAGCTCTTCGGCGAGTTCGCGGACGATGCATCGCCACAGTGAGAGGTCGTTCTCAGCGTTCCACAGTTCCTCGCCGGCCGGTTGGAAGACACCCACCGGCAAGACCTGATAGAGACCTCCGGCATGCCCGACTTTAGTCCCGTCGCGGCGGTGGAGTGGGAACGTCACCGCGCCCGTCATTCGGTCATGACGGAGGGTGAGCGTGCTGAGGGCGACGTTGCCGGGTCGCCGTGCCAGGTCGCAGGGATCCCCGATCGCGGTACGGAGATCTTGCGTCGTGATCTCGCCGAGTGACGCTGCGGTGAACTCGTGCGCTGCGGCATCACCCACGTCGATGCCGTCGAAGTAGCTGCCGTGTCCGAACTCCATGCGTGGAACCGAGTGCAGGTCTGCGCACAGGAGGCGGTAGGTCGAGCGGTTTTCAAAGATGGTGGGCGCGGCGAGTGCGGCAACAGCTTCGGAGTAGGTGCGGTACCTCGTGCCGTTGGCCCGGACGGGCAGCAGTCGCTGGATGACGGGTTCACTGCCAGTAATACTGCTGAATGCTGCGTCGGGGGTGTATTCCAGCTTGATGTGATCCAGCGGGATCGGCGCGTCCGGCAGCCAGGCTGGCGTGCTCAGTAGTGGTGTTCCTTCGACCGCGGCGGATTCGGGGTAGTCGCGGGCCGCGGAGACGGCCAGTGTGTACCGGTGGCCCCGTAAGTGATTCCGGACACGTAACCACTGCTGTTCGCTGTGGGTGAGTTGGCTGTTCAGAGCTGCTGACTCCTCAGTCTGGGTGACTAGAGGCCGAGGATGCGGTCACGGTGACGCCAGGCGAGGGCCAGGCAGGCCGCGCCCGGTGAGGCCATCGGCTCCGAGCCGAGCAGTCGGCGTACCGATTCCTCGGTGAACGGGATTCCCTCGGTAGCGCGACCGTCGCCGATCGCGACAATTTCGCCTTCCTCGTTGTAGCGTGTTGCGGCCCCAAAGGCGCGAGTAAACACATCGTCGTCGATCACGACTACGGTCAGGATCGTTGCCGCCAGGGTCAGCGCGTCGAGCCCGAGACCGAGGACGAAGGGAACCAGAGTGCCGGTTGTCTGGGCGTCCTCCAGGTCGCGGTACAGCGGCCAGCCGTTGTAGTCGATCGGCGTGCTTCGGGTGCCGTCGTGTTCGGGTGTGCCGAGTAGCTCCTCGGAGTACTCCCTCACGATATTGCGCCAGAGGTCGAAATCGTTGCGCCGATCCCACAGAGCGACGCTCGCCGGCTGGAACTCGCCCGCCGGGATCACGTCATACACCCTGCAGCGGTAGCAACCTTCGCCGGATCACGCCAGTGCAGCAGAAAACTCGGCTCAGCCGGGAAGCGGCGTAGCCGGATCGTCAGGGTTGTCACCGCGGGGATGATCGCCCGGCGGGCAGGGTCGAACGGGTCACCGATCAGGGTCCGGAACGGCAGCTCATCACGCAGCGGCTCGACGGAGTTGGGGACGACCTGGCGCTCACGGAGGGAGGCAAGGGCCAGCTCATGGCCGAGCGCCTCGGACACGTCGAGTTTGTCGAAGTACGCCGCTAGTCCGAAGTGGAGGGTGCCCGCATCGAGTTGGTCACTGAGCAGGCGATAACTCGGTCTCGACTCGAACAGCCGCGGCGGATCAAGATGCCGGATGGCGGAGGTGTACCTGTCGAACCACTGGCCCGGAGCGCAGAGCGGGCGGGTCGGCAGCGTCTCGGCCTCGCTTCCGTCGATGCCGACCGCGTGCGGCTGCTCATCCAGAGTCAGCTGCAGCGACCGCAGTTCCGCAGGCTCGTCCGCAATCCAGCCAGAGCCGGCGATCAGCGTCGTGTCAGGCACCCGGTGTTCTGCCGGATACAGCTGGACCGCGAGCCGAGCCAGTTCGGAGCGGTGCTGATTGAGCCAGCGGCGCTCCTGACGCCACCGGGCCTGGTCGACGGCAACGGCAGCATCCAACTCGGTGCGTGACCGACCTACTGACAACCCGAGATCCTCCGCGGAGATCCCGAGCACGGAGACGGCTCGCTGCCGCAGCTCATACGACATCGCCTGCCGGCCGTTCTCGATCTGGCTCAGGTTCTGCTGCGTCATCCCGAGTAGCCCCGCCGCCTCCGCCTGGCTCCGCCCCGCCGACGCGCGCCAAGCTCGCAGTACCGCCCCTGTGTCGTCGGCAGGCATGCCGCTAGGTCGGCTGAGCCATTCCCCCGCAGCTGAACTAGCCTCGTCAGGGCGGTTGCAGGTCGCACACACCGGGTCCGGGTTGTATCGACTCAGCGGCGCACCACATTGCGCGCATTGTCCTGCGACTGCAGCCGTCACTGGCTCTCTCCCTCCACCGATGGATGGTGAGCCTACCCGGCGGACTCGGCTTCGGGACTAGCCGCGGACTAGCTCGGGACTAGTTCGCGGACCCCCTCAGAGAAGGTGTTTCGCCGTTTGATTGGCGTGCGGGTCGAACGGCCCGCAACGACCGATCTGGAGGAACACCAGAAATGCAGTTGGAAATCAAGACTGAGGGCGTGGACTTCGTGGTCTCTCGGGCGCCGCTGCCGAAGAACGACAACGACGGTCGGCAGAAGTCGGATCGGGACACCGGCGCGCCGCTGTACGTGACTGAGGTAGTAGCGATGGACGAGACGGGCGCGGAGGTCATCAAGGTCACCACGGCCGGGGAGCCGAGGGTTGCTAAGCGGCAGCTGGTCACGGTGGTCAGGTTGGTCGCGACGCCGTGGAACATCGACGGTCGTGGCGGGGTGGCATTTCGGGCGGACTCGATCGTCCCGGTGCCGACAACGCCGGCCGGTTCGACGAGGGCTGCTACTGGTGCGGCTGGGTCGGGGGGTGCGTGATGCGCGCGTCGACGATGAGCCTCGATCTGGCGCAGCTGCGGGAGATGCACGAGCGGGCCGAGCGGCTTCTTGAGGAAGCGACCGAGGCCGAACGGGCTGTCTACCTGCACTGGCAGGAGGCGTACGGCGCCTACGAAGTAGCTCGCGACGAGGCGTCGAGCGCGTGGACGGCGTGGGTTGAGGCCATCGCCCCGTAGTGCGGCGCCCGGCCGGGCGGGCCTGGAAACCAAGGCCGGCCGGGCGCCCCGCTCCACCCATCAATGTCAGGACAAGAGGAGCTGTCATGAGCCTACGGCGAGGCGAACACGCCCAGAATTGCCCAGGTGCGCTTGGTGACCGGTCCGGCGGTGAACGCTGATGGACGCACGCATGATCGCCGCGCTAGTCGCGGGTGCTGGGGTGTTGGGCGTCGTGGTGTGGCTGCTGGCCAAGATCGGCCAGGTTCTGATCAAGGTTGCGGAAGCGCTGGCCGCCGCGGCAGTGGTGGCCTTCGCGATGTGGTTGCTGATCAAAGGTGGAGTGTGGGCGATCCGGCAGGCGGTCACGCGATGGCGGACCAGCCTGACCGTGCTGGCGGTGGTGGCCTGGTGCCACTGGTGGGGCGGGTTATCCCTGGTCGTCACCGTGGGCGTGGTCGCGGCCGTGCTGACCGGGTGGTGGCTGATCGATCTGGTGTCCTTCGATGCCTGGGCGGGTCGGCATCTGCGGGCCTGGTGGCTGCGCTGGACGGTGTATGCACCCAAGCTGCCCGACTGGTTGCAGGCCTGCGGCCTGGGTATCAAGCAGGACGCCGGGCCCGTCGTCGTGGCCGTCACTCCCCTGGTTCGCGGTATTCGCCGCAATCGTCACCATGGCCAGGCGCAGCTGCCTTCGGTGCTCGGAGTGCGCTCGGGTGCGTCCTGGGATGAGGTCCGCCTGCGGCTGGTCCCCGGCCAGAAACCGGAGGGCTTCGACGATGCCGCCCGGGCGTTGGCCTCGGCCCGGGGTGTGGCGCGCTGCCAGGTGCGTGAACTGACACCCAATGTGGTCTCCCTTGATTTCCAGCGCCGGAACTTGCTCGCCGACCCGGTGGCCTGTGCCGATCTTGCTGCCCTGGCCGGCGTGCCGGGTGCCGCCCTTGATCTGCGGCGGGTGTTGTCCGGGCGCACCGAATATGGCCAGGACTGGCATGTGCCGCTGGCGGGATCGGCCAGTCATACCCTGACCGCGGGCGCGAGTGGTGCGGGCAAGAACTCGGTCATGTGGTGCCCGCTGGTCTCCATCGCTCCCGCGATTCGCGACAGGCTGGTCCGGGTCTCGGGCATCGACCCCAAGGGCATGGAACTGGCTTACGGGCGACGGATTTTCCACCGCTACGCCATCACCGGCGCTGAAGCACTCACCGTGCTCGATGAGCTCGTCGAGGTGATGCAGGCCCGCAAGGCCATGTTCGCCGGCCGGGTGCGGTCAGTGCCGATCAGTCCTGAGAACCCGCTGGAATTACTGGAGTTTGACGAGATCGGGGCCCTGACCCGCTACACCGACCGCAAGACGCGGGAGGCCATCACTGAGCGGGTCGCGCTGTTGACCACGCAGGGGCGGGCGCTGGGCGTCACCGTCCGCGGCTATGTGCAGGAACCCACCAAGGACACCGTCCCCGTTCGGGAGTTGTTCCCGCGGCGGATCTGCCTGCGCGTCACCGCCAAGTCCCACGTGGGCATGGTGCTCGGCGATAGCGCCTACGAGCGGGGAGCGTGGGCCAACCGGATCAACGAAGCCGAAGCCGGTGTCGGGTATGTCTTCGGGGAAGGCATCCGGGAACCCCTCCGGGTTCGCGCCGGATGGGTGCCCGATCAGACGATCAAACACCTCGAAGCGTTCGTCGCTGGACCACCCCACCAACCAGTAGCGGTGCCGGCGTTGTCCGCGTCCAGTCGGGACGGTCAATCATGATCACCACCCCGACCTTCGCAGCGACGTTCGTGCAGGCGGCGCACCTGCTCGCCACGCACCTGACCGAGCACGGCCTACCGGAACCGGCGTCCCTGGAGGTGATCAGCACCGCGCACCGATCGCGCCTGACAGCGCAGGTGCACTTCCTGAACGTGCCCAGAATCGCCGCCGAGCTGCTGACCTGGGCCGACACCCTGACCACGGTCACCGTTCAGGCATGGCGGCCGCCCTCCGGTGACCGGGTGCACCTGTCGATTGTCAGTGCTCTGATCGGACCGGCCGGCTCTATGGAGCTGACCATCTTCGGCGGCGCCGAGCACGACCCGGCCATGCTCGGCGACCTGGCGCTCGGTGAGCGTCGGACCGTGACCCTAGGCGAGCTGCGCACCTGGGCCGCCGACACCGCACACCGTCTGACCGATGGCGAGGGGTGACCCGATGACCCCGCTCATCGAGCTGGCACCCCCGGTGGTCGAGGAGATCATTCACCGGGCTGGCCGGCCGGACTTCGACCGCTGGTCCGAGCAGCTGCAACGCTGCGGTCACTGCTCCCGACCGGTGCGCCTGCGCGGGCGCGTCGTCCACCAGTCGGCGACTGGCCAGCGGTCGACGTACTCCACCGATGACGAACCCGACCGGGTGCTGATGATCCGGTGCGGCAACCGGCGAGCAGCAGTCTGCCCGTCGTGCTCCTACGAATACGCAGGTGACATGTGGCAACTCCTCTATGCGGGCGCCGCTGGTGGCCGCAAAGGCGTCCCGGACACGATCCGGGCTCACCCGCTGGTATTCGCCACCCTGACCGCACCCGGATTCGGAGCGGTGCACACCACCCGCGCAGATCGGCAGGGCAAGCACGCGCGATGCCGCCCGGCCCGGGCCAAGCCCACGCTGTGCCGCCACGGCCGACCGACCTGGTGCACCGTCATCCATAGTGAGGACGATCCGCGGCTGGGCCAGCCGCTCTGCCCGGACTGCTACGACTACCCGGCGCACGCGGCGTTCAACTGGCACGCCCCCGAACTGTGGCGCCGATTCACCATCACACTCCGGCGCGTGCTCGCCCGGCGGGCCGGGCTGACCGCCAAGGATTTCACCGCACGGTGCCGGCTGTCGTTCGTCAAGGTCGCCGAGTTCCAACGCCGAGCCGTCGTCCACTTTCATGCCCTGATCCGGCTCGACGGACCCGGCACCGAGTTCACCCCGCCACAGGTCAACCTCGACGCAACCGACCTCGCGGACGCCATCGGTGAAGCGGCCGGCCTGGTCCGGCTCACCGTCGACATGCCCGACGACACAGGCCTCAATCTCCGATTCGGGGAGCAGACCGACACCCAACCGATCAACGGCGGTCCGACTGGCGAGTTGAGGCCGGAGCGCGCGGCCGACTACATCGCCAAATACGCAACGAAGAGCGCCGACGACTTTGGGCTGGGAGACAGGCGAATCACCCCGGAGTCCTTGCCGCTGCTTGGCGTCAGCGACCACGTGACGCGTCTTGTGCAGACCTGCTGGCAGCTCGGCGAACACGAAACCTACACCGGGTTGAGCCGGTGGCTTCACATGCTCGGCTTCCGCGGCCACTTCGCCTCCAAGAGCCGCCGCTACTCCACCACCCTCGGCGCCATCCGCGGCGAACGACGCGCCTACCGCCAACGCCAAGCAACCGAACAAGTACGCGAGCTGCTCGACAACGACAACACCCTCGTCGTGTCGCACTGGGAGTTCACGGGGGTCGGCTACCTCACCACCGGAGACGCCGCCCTCGCATTGTCCGCTGCCGCCCGTGCCCGCGAGCGGCGACAAGCGGCACGCGACGCCGCATGACGAGGACAAACAACGACACCGGAGAAAGGACGGCATTCGTGAACGAGCCCTTGGAATTACGAGCCGCGACACGATTCGCACCGAAGTGGTACAGCGTGGCCGAAGTCGCCGAGCAGCTCGGCTACGGCCTGTCGAAGACCAAGCTGCTCGTCGCCACCGGGCAAATCCGCTCGCTCAAAGACGGCGGCCACCGGCGCGTCCTGCCCGAATGGGTGGACGAGTACATCGCCCGTCGGGTCGCCGAGGCATGCGCATGAGTACGCGAGCTAGAGCCAACGGCGAGGGCTCGATCTTCCCCTACCGCAACGGCTTCGCTGCCTACACGTGGGTTACCAAGCCCGATGGGCAGCGGCAGCGCAAGTACATCTACGGGAAGACTCGAGAGCAGGTGCATGACAAATGGCTGAAGCTTCAGCAGCGGGCACGGCAAGGGCCGATGGCAACGAGCGTGCCCAAGCTGGGCGAGTTCCTGGTGTACTGGCTTGAGGAGGTAGTGGGCCCGAACCTGGCGCCCGCCACGTACGTCAATTACGAGTTATTTGTCCGGCTGCACATCGCTCCGCGGCTCGGTACTCGGCGCCTCGATCGGCTGAGCGTACGGGATGTCCAGACATGGATCAACGAAGTGGCCCGTACCTGTCAGTGCTGCGCGCAAGGCAAGGACGCCGCCCGTCCGGAGAAGAAGCGTCGATGTTGCGCGATAGGCAAGTGCTGCGAGGCTCGGCTGTCGTCCCGCACGGTCAATGACATCCGGGCCTGCCTGCGTGCCGCTTTGTCCCAAGCGGTGACTGAGGATCTCATTGCCAAGAACATGGCGAACTCGATCAAGGTTCCGTCAGTCCGCAAGCGCAAGGGCAAGGCATGGAGCAGCGAAGAAGCCCGGCAATTCCTGGAATTCGCACGCTCGGAGAGTGATCCGCTCTACGCCGTGTACGTGCTGATTCTCGTGCTCGGTCTGCGCAAGGGCGAGGTGCTCGGCCTGACGTGGGACGACGTCGACCTCGACGCCGGAGAGCTGTCGATCGGCCGTCAACTACAGCGCGTGAGCCGACAACTGTTGCATCGGGAGACCAAGACCGCCACCTCCGATGCGACATTGCCACTGCCGGACGTCTGTGCCGCCGCACTGCGGCTGCGGAAAGTGGAAGAGGCTCACGCGAGGAAGCTGGCGGGGTCGGCGTGGCAGGGCGGCAAGCTGATCTTCACGACCAAGTGGGGCACGCCGATTGAACCGCGCAACTTCAACCGTTCCTGGGATGCCCGCTGCGCGAAAGCCGAGGTCCGCAAGATCACGGTGCACGACGGGCGCCGTACCTGCGCGACACTGCTGGTGGACCTGGACGTGCACCCCCGCGAGGTCATGCAAATCCTTCGCCACGCGCAGATCGCGGTAACCATGGAGATCTACGCGCAAGCCTCATCAAAGGCCACCCGCTCTGCATTGAAGCGGTTGGGAGACAGCCTCGGTGGATGACCTGCTGCTGTACTTTGCTGCTGTACGGGGTCCTAACGACCGTTCCGAAGATCACCGAATAGGGCCTCTGACCTGCTGTGGAGCTGAGGGGAATCGAACCCCTGACCTTCTCGATGCGAACGAGACGCGCTACCAACTGCGCTACAGCCCCCCGCGGTGCGCAGAAAGTTTAGCAGCCGGTCAGCAGCTACTCGCCGACCGCCCGGCGATAGGGCGGCTCAAAGGCGGGCCGCAGCTCGTCGAAGATCGGATCTTCGTCATCGCAGTCCAGCGCGACCGCTGAGGGGTGCGTCGCGGACAGCTCCTCAGCAGGGCATGCGGGTGACTCCTGGGCGGGCTCTTCTCGATCGTTGCCGACGTCGACCGGAGAGTCGAAGGTCGGGTCGACAGTGGATGGCCTGGATCGATAACCGGCAAGGCGTGCGGCCCGACGCTGACGCACGTCCTCCTCGATACGCACCTGCCGGCGCAGGTAGCCCAGGTAGCCGACCAGCGCGAAGTCCAAGGAGGCATGCACCCACCACAGCAGGCCAGACACCGCATAGGCCAGCACTATGGTCGCAATCGCTCCGAGTGCCAAACCAAGCACCACACGCTGGCGGAACACGTACTTCGCTCGGGCCTGCTCCGCGGCGACCTCCGGGTCGTAACCACCGCGCCCCGCTCTGTACTGACGTTCGTCCAGGGGTTGCTCCTGCTGGACGATCCGTTTGCCGATCATGGACACCTCCTGACCGCGCTGGTCGACCGAACGAGGGGGGCTGGGCCGGCGCAGTACCCGGGCAGCAAGCGCAGATTCGGCGGTATGGCCGACTTCCTGCCGCCGCTTCGCAACCATCGGGACAAGGACCACAAGCCATGCCCCTGCCAGCGCCGCGAAGATCAGCGAGCTGGGCACTCCTCGCCCCCCACCCCGTCCGCGATCCCGTGCTGTCCTGTACTGAGCTCCGCATCACGGTAGTCATCACAATGACCCGGAGGCCGGAGGCGCGCCGCGATGATCGCGTACACCACAGCACGACACACCGGGCACCACAGCACGACACGCCGGGGTTAGGGGTGGTGGGCGTGGCCTGAGCGGATCAGGCGGGACACCAGGCCGGGGCCGATCTCGTCTCGGGTCATGGCGAGCAGTCGGTGGTCGCGCCAGTCGCCGTCCACCTCGAGATAGCGCTGGAGCAGGCCCTCGTCGCGGAAGCCGAGTTTGGCCAGCACTCGGAGGCTGGCCGCATTCTCTGGGCGTACGGTTGCCTCGATCCGGTGCAGTGCCACCGGCCCGAACGCGTGGTCCACCGCCAGCGCCACGGCCGCGGTTCCGATACCACCACCAGCGACTTGTGATTCCACCCAGTAGCCGACCCAGGCCGAACGCAGCGAGCCCCGCACCACGTTGCCCAGCGTGAGCTGACCGACGAACCGCCCGTTGAGCGTGACAGCGTAGGGCAGCGCGTGGCCCCGCCGGGCTGTCGCGCGGAGTCCACCGCACATCACCCCCCAGGCCAGGGTGGTGTAGCGCTCCGCCCAGGTGCCTTCCGACTCCGGCTCCCAGACCCGCAGGTAGTCCTCGTCGCGCAACCGCAACCGGCTCCAGGCGGCGCCGTCGCGCAACCGCACCGGACGCAGCACCACTTCCCCCGCGGCGACCGTCACCGGCCCCAGCCGTATCGGCCAGCCGGGGTGGCGGCTATCAGGTCCAGACCCGAACACGACCCCTCATCCACGCTGAGCGAGGAAACTCACGGCCACGTGCTCGCCGACCGGCACCTCAGTGGTGTCCGCATCGACCAGGATCAGGCAGTTCGCCTCCGCCAATGAGGCCAATAGATGAGCACCGGAGATACCGAGCGGTTGCACCAGATACTCCGCGGTATCCGGGTCGCGCAGCAGTTGGCCGCGCAGGAACCCGCAACGACCCGCCGCGGAGGTCACCGGCGACAGCAGACGCGCGGTGATGGTGCGGCGATGGGGATTGCGCTTACCCAGCGCGATCCGGATCAGCGGCCGCACCAGCACCTCGAAGACCACCAGAGCGCTGATCGGATTGCTCGGCAGCAGGAACGTGGGCACCGAGTCCGCGCCGAGCCGGCCAAAACCCTGCACCGAACCGGGGTGCATCGCCACCCGTTCGATATCCAGCGGACCCAGCTCGGCCAGCGCGCCGCACAGCTGCTCCCCCATCGCGCCGCCCACCGCGCCGGTGACCACCACGATCTCCGAGAGCAGCAGCCGGCCTTCCACCGTTTCGCGCAGCCGGGACGGATCGCTGGACACAATGCCGACCCGGTGCACTTCGGCGCCGGCGTCCCGCGCGGCCGCGGCCAGGGCGTAGGAGTTGATGTCGTAGACCTGTCCGGCACCCGGTGTGCGGTCGACGTCGACCAGCTCCTCCCCGACCGACAGCACCGACAGCCGGGGGCGCGGGTGCACCCGCACCTTGGCCCGTCCCACCGCGGCCAGCAGCCCCACCTGCGCCGAGCCGATCACCGCGCCGGGACGTACCGCGACGTCACCGGTCTGCACGTCCTCCCCTACCCGGCGCACGTAGGCCTTCGACGGCACCGCGCGGGCCACGGTGACCCGGGCTGCCTGAGCCGTCCCGTCCTCGGTATGCCCCAGGGGCACGACCGCATCGGCGAGCGCGGGCAGCGCCGAGCCGGTGGCCACCCGGACCGCCTGACCGGGCTGCAGCCGCAACGGCTGCCGCGAGCCCGCGGCGATCTCCCCGACCACCGGCAGGGTGACCGGCACGTCGGTGACGTCCACGCTGCGCACCGCATACCCGTCGATGGCGGCCTGGTCGAAACCGGGCAACGAACGCTGCGCCACGACTTCCTCCGCGCACAGCATGCCCTGCGCCTCGGAGATCGCCACCCGCACCGGCGCAGGGCGCACCGCGGCCTCCAGCACCCGCCCGAGTTGCTCGTCCAGCGACCTCACGAACTCTCCTGCTCCAGCCTGTCATGTAACCAGCTGCGCAGACCGGGACCAATATCGGGATCAGCGAGCGCGAAGTCCACCGACGCGCGGAGCAGCCCAGCCGGGTTACCCAGATCGTGGCGCACCCCACGGTGCACCACCACATGCACGGGGTGGCCGTCATCGATCAACAGTGCGATCGCGTCGGTGAGCTGGAGCTCGCCGCCGGCGCCCGGGGCTATCCGGTGCAGGGCGCCGAACACCGCGCGGTCCAGCAGGTAGCGCCCGGCCGCGGCCAAGGTGGACGGCGCAACCTCGGGGGCCGGCTTCTCCACCATCCCGCGTACCCGCTTGACGTCCAGGTCACCGGTGTCCTCAATCTGGAACACGCCATAGGCGCTGACCTGCTCGCGGGGGACGTCGAAGGCGCACAGCACACTGCCGCCGTGCCGCTCCCGGATCGCCGCCATAGTGAGCAGCACCCCGCTGGGCAGGACCAGGTCGTCGGGCAGCAGGACGGCCACGGCGTCGTCGGATTCGTCCAGTAATGGCTCGGCGCAGCCCACCGCGTGTCCCAGCCCCAGTGGCTTGTGCTGCAGCGCCACCTCGGCCCGGATCAGGCCGGGGGCCCGGCGCACCTTGGCCAGCAGCACGTCCTTGTCCCGCCCACGCAGCTCGGCTTCCAGATCCGGAGCGGGGTCGAAGTAGGCCGCCACCGACTCCTTACCCGGTGAGACGACGAGCACCAGCCGCTCGGCGCCGGCCTGCGCCGCCTCGGCGGCGACGTACTCGATACCCGGGGTGTCGACCACCGGCAGGAGTTCCTTGGGCACGGCCTTGGTGGTTGGCAGGAACCGGGTGCCGAGCCCAGCAGCGGGCACCACGGCCGTTCGGAACCCCGCCGTTGGGGATCCCGGCCCAGTCATCGACACGCCCATAACGGCCGACCCTATCGGCCGCCCGCCACGGCCCACGGCCCGACATGGAGACTTATCGGGGTCATCAGGCCAGCTGTAGCACCGATAAGTCTCCATGTCGGGCGGGTGGGGTGGACGAGCGGGCTAAGTGGGAGTTGCGGCGGCGGATCGCGGCGGCGCGGCGGGAAGTGCCGGCGGCGGTGCGGGAGGCGGAGGCAGCGGCGCTGGCTGCGGTGGAGTTGCCGGTGCAGCGGCCGGGCACGGTGTGCGCCTACTGGCCGGTCGGCGACGAGCCCGGTTCTCCCGGGTTGCTAGACGCCTTGGTGGCCCGCGGGTGCCGGGTGCTGTTGCCGCTGGTTACCCCTGCGGGTCCGCTGGACTGGGGCGAGTACACCGGCGCGGGAACGCTGCGACCCGGGCCGCTGGGGCTGCGCGAACCGGGCGGGCCGCCGCTGGGCTGCGCAGTGATCGCCACCGCAGTGCTGGTGTTGGTGCCGGCGCTGGCCGTCGACTGGCACGGAATCCGGCTAGGCCGCGGTGGTGGACACTACGACCGGACATTGCCGCTGGCGACTCCCGGCACCCCGCTGGTTGCGGTCGTGCGCGACGACGAGGTGCTGCCCTCGGTGCCGGTGCAACCACACGACATACCGGTAACCGCAGCCCTCACCCCTGGCCGGGGTCTGTTCCCACTGACGTGCTGAGATGCTCCTGCGACGGCCATGTCAGAGAGCCTTGCTATCATCGTATTGGCACTCTCGTGCGTGGAGTGCTAGTTAGGTGGAGGGCGAGACGTGCCGACCTACTCCTACGCGTGTACCGCGTGCGAGCATCACTTCGACACCGTGCAGAAGTTCACCGACGCGTCGCTGACCGACTGCCCCGAGTGTTCCGGTCGGCTGCGCAAGCTGTTCTCCTCGGTGGGCATCGTGTTCAAGGGCAGCGGCTTCTACCGCACCGACAGCCGCGCCAGCAGCTCGGATAAGCCCAGCTCGAACGGTAAGTCCGAGTCCGCTACCCCGGACAAGTCCAACACCAAGCCGTCTGACGCTGGATCCTCCTCCGACTCGAAGGCCGGTTCGGGCGCGGCATCCTCGACAGCTGCCACGTCAGCAGCCTCCAGCGCCTCGTGAGGTTCTTGGCACCGCGTCGGTAGCGCTGGTCCACAGACATGTAGTGATCCCCAGACATGTAGTTATCCCCAGGCTTCTAGTTATCCACAGCGCACGGTGCTGGGTCTGCCGCTGCTGCCCGGTCTTGCCTACCGTCACGATCGTGACTACAAGATCGAGAGACAACGACAAGGCGACGCCGCAACGCGCTGGTGCCGTGGCTGGTGCCATGGTGCGGCAGCGGTGGGATTCGCTCAGACATGGGTCCGGGTTCGGCCGCAGCGTGTTATTTCGCCGGATCGCCGCTGTGGCGCTCGTCGGACTCGCCGCGCTGCTGGCGCTGAGTCGGGGATCTTCGGCCGGCGGCATGGTCGTGGTCGCCGCCCAGGACCTGGCGCCAGGCACCGTTGTCGACTCAAGCCAGGTAACGCTGCGCGAGCTGCCGGCGCAGGTGGTGCCCGACGGCGCTGCGCGGTCCCCAGCCGTGGTGGTGGGCCGGACCCTGGCCGCACCGGTGCGGCGCGGTGAGCCGCTGACCGATGTCCGGCTGACCGGTTCCGAACTCACCCGAGCGGTGTCGCCGGATCCGGAGACGGTGAGCGTGCCATTGCGGCTTGCGGACCCCGGCGTCGCCGCATTGCTGCATCCTGGGGTCACCGTCGATGTGGTGACCATCAGCGAAGCGCGGGGCGAGCCGGTGGTGCTGGCCCGCAGCGCCCGGGTGCTCGCGGTGCTGGAGTCCGGTGCCCGCACCGGGGATCGCGACGGGAGGCTGGTGCTGGTCGCACTCGATCCAGTTGCCGCAACCCGGGTTGCGGCAACGTCGATATCTCATAACCTGACCGTCATGGTCCACTGACCGCTGCGTCCACTGACGGCGACGTGGACTGGTAACAGCGAATCACCAGGGAGTGTCATGGTGTGGGGGCCGGTTGTCCTGCAGCCACCGGTCCCGATCCTGGGCATCAGCCGCATCTACGGGGTCCGGTCGGTCGTCTGCGGTGCCCTCGGGTAGCACGTCCCCGAACACGCGCCATCTCTCGCGGTCAGCCTCGCCCGCCTGCACGATGCCAATCACCCCCCGACCGCGTGATGGCACAGGTCCGCTGGCACCGATCACTTCCGGCCACCGGATACCAGTGCCAGGATAGGGTTCTCGCTCTCACCACCGGAAGGGCTCCCACCATGAGTCTAGTGGACAAAATCAAAGACGCGGCTGGCCCGGTCATGGAGATGGCCGGCCCTGTTGTGACACAGGCCATCGATAAGGCCACCCCCCTCGTAGACATGGCCCTGGAGATGGCCGGCCCCTACATCGAGCAGGCCAAAGAGGCTGCCACCCCCTTCGTCGAGGTGGCCAGGGAACTTACCGCCCCGCTCGTCGAGCAGGCGATCGACAAGGCCGGCCCGTACGCCGAGAAGATTGCGGTCACCTACGGCCCGATCGTCGACAATGCCCTGGAAAAGGCCGGCCCACTTGTCGAGAAGGCAAGCGGTATCGCCGTCAGTTGCGTCGAGGCGGCCGCCTTCACCGTCGACCAGGCCACCGGCGGCCGTTACCACGACCAGTGCGAGAACGTGACCCAGATGATCGGGCACGCACTGACCCGCAACGGCCAGGACAGCGCCTGAACGGAGCACGTCGCGGGCCCGAAACGGCGCTGCTTGTTCGGGCCCGGCGTCAGTCCTGATCTGGCCAGGACAGCTCTTCGATCACCCTTCCGACCAGCGGTGTAAGGGTGGCCATCCCATCGCGGACCGCTGCCCGAGATCGCGCCAGATTCACGACCAGAGTGCTACCTGACACTCCGGACAGCCCGCGGGACAAACCCGCGTCCATGGCGCCGGCGGCGAGCCCCGAGGCGCGGATGGCCTCGGCGATACCCGGTATCGGGCGGTCCAGCACACCGGCCGTGGCATCCGGGGTGACGTCTCGCGGCGATACCCCGGTGCCACCGACGGTGACGACCAGATCCACCCCGCCGATCACCGCTGTGTTCAGCGCGTTGCGGATATCCACCGACTCGCCGGCCACCGCGACCGAGCCGTCGACCACAAACCCGGCCTCTTCCAGCAGTTCTGTGACAAGCGGGCCGGTTGAGTCCTCATGCTCCCCATGCGCCACCCGATCGTCGACGACCACAACGAGAGCCCGCCCCAGGCTGCGCGTGCTGCGTTCCATGCCGAGCACCGTAGCCGGGCCTGATCCGAGCCGGGAATCCGGTCTCGATCTCCGCATCTGCGCGGCCCGAGGCACCGTCACGGTGATCAGCCCGTCGTCCTGGCCACTTCGCTGCCCAGGGTGACCTGGACCTGCCGGGTGGCCCCAGCCGGGTTCTTGACGGTGATCGTGGCCTTCGAACCCGGTGCATGCGAACGGATGGCCGCAACCAGCGCGTCCCCGCTGTCGATCAACCGGTCGTCCACTTTAGTGATCATCTCGCCGGGCTGGATTCCGGCCGCGGCGGCAACGCCGCCGGGGATGACGTCCCTGACCACGGCCGTGGTGTCCTCCGGCATCTGGGGCGGCACGGTCACCCCGAGGACGGCCTGGGTGGCCTTGCCCGTGTGGATAAGCTCGTTGGCGATCCGCCTGGCCTGGTCGATGGGGATCGCGAAGCCCAGTCCGATCGAGCCTGCCTGCCCGCTACCCGAACCGAGCGAGGCGATAGCCGAATTGATGCCGATCACGCGGCCCTGCATGTCGACCAGCGGGCCACCGGAGTTGCCGGGGTTGATCGCGGCGTCGGTCTGGATCGCGTCGAGCACGCTGTGCTGGTCGCTGTTCTCGCCGCCGGCCCGCACCGGGCGTGCTAAGGCGCTGATGATGCCGCTGGTCACGGTGCCGGACAGGCCTAGCGGCGAGCCGATCGCCACCACTTCCTGCCCGACCCGGATGTTGCTCGAGCTGCCCAGCTCGACGGGAGTCAGGCCGGTGACTCCTTGCGCCTTGACCACCGCAAGGTCGAACGACGACCCGGTCGTACCGACGAGCTGGACCGGCACCGAGCGGCCGTCCTGCAGGATGGCGACGATTTCGCCGCCGTTCGCGGCTGGATCCACCACGTGATTGTTGGTGAGGATCAGCCCGTCGGAACTGAGCACGATCCCGCTGCCTTCGCCGGCCACCCGGGCGCCGTGCACGCGGAGCTGGACCACACTGGGTGTCACCCGCTGCGCCACCTGCTCCACCGAGCCGTTGGGCAGGTTGGCGACCGGCAATGCTCCTGGTATGGGGAGGTCCAGCACGCTGACGGCGTGGGTTCCGCCGCCGGCCAACTGATAGCCGACCGCACCCCCGACACCCCCCGCGACCAAACCCACGATCAGCGACAGAACGACGGCGCCCACGACGGGTCTGCGGCGCGGGCTGGAGGCATCGGATGATGGCAGGCTGATAGGTGCGGTAGGCGGCGCCGCTGCGCCGGGTTGGTTCGCCCAAGCACCGGAAGGGGTGGTGCCGTAGGGCCCTGGGTCGCCGTAAGGGCGGTTCCATCCTGATTGTGGCTGGCCCGGCTGCCAGGGTGAGGTCGGCTGACCGGCCGCCGCCGCGTACGGATCAGGGCGTGCGGCAGGGTCGTGGGGTTGCGGCGGACGCGGCGTGTCGTCGGTCATGTCTCCAGGGTGTCCTTGATTCCTGAGAAGTGCATGTGAAGCACCTAGGCGTGTGCTGTGTACGGTCGGCCAGGCAGCTCAAGGGTCATCAGCGTGCCGCCCCCCGGGCGCTGGCTGGCCTGCACACTACCTCCGTGCCGGGCAGCGACCTGCGCCACAATAGCCAGTCCCAGCCCCGACCCGGGGAGGGTACGCGCATCAGATGAGCGATAAAAGCGCTCGAAGATGTAGGGCAGATCGGCCTCCTCGATCCCCGGTCCGGCGTCGGCCACCCGCACCGCGGCCGTGCCACGACCGGTCGGCACCAGCGCCACGGTGACCGTCGCCGCCGCGGGGCTCCACTTGGCGGCGTTGTCGAGCAGGTTGAGTACGGCGCGCTCCAGGGCATTGGCGTCGCCGAGCAGGCTCCATGGCGTAAGGTCCACCTCGAAGTGGACATCGGGCGCCCGCCGGGCCACCCTGGCCAGCGCCCGCTCGACAACTTCGGTCAGCTCGACCGGTTCGTGCACCACCTGCGGGGCGTCTTCGCGGGCCAGCTCAACGATGTCCCCGACCAGGGTGGACAGCTCCTCCACCTGGGCCCGCACGTCGTTGGAGATCTCCTTGCGGTCTTGGTCGGACAGTGTGGGAGCGTCCGGGCGATCGGAGGCGGCCAGCAGCTCCAGGTTGGTGCGTAACGAGGTGAGCGGGGTACGCAGCTCATGCCCGGCGTCGGCGACCAGCCGGCGCTGGCGTTCCTGCGATTCGGCCAGCGCACCGAGCATGCTGTTGAAGCTACCGGTGAGGCGGGCGAGTTCATCGTCGCCGGAGATGGCGATGGGCTGCAGCTCCCCCGTGCGGGCGATCCGCTCGGTCGCCTCGGTCAGCCGTTGCACAGGCCGCAGGCCGCCCTGAGCAACCGCGGTGCCCGCCGCCGCGGCGAGCAGCACGCCGGCCCCGCCGACCAGCGTGAACACCAGACCAAGCCGCGCCAGGGTCGTTCGGGTGGCGTCCAACCCCCGGGCCACCACGAGGGCGGTGCCCGGTAACGCGGGCACCGCGGCGACGCGCAGGTCGCGCGCCTGGTCGGTGCGCAATGACTGGAGTCGCCGGCCTTGCGCCACGGCGAGCTCGTCAGGGCCCATCTCCAGGGCGCCCCCAAAGGCAGCCCTCTCGCCGGTGCGGCCGTCGAGCAGGCCGACTCGGATGTCGGCGGCGCTGAAGACACCGGGCGGTATGACACCGAGCTGCTGCTCGGCGTTGGCCAGCGTGTCGCGCAGGGAATCGGCGCGTTGCAGCAGCTGCGTGTCGAGCTGGCCGTAGAGGCTCGTGCGGACGGTGAAGTAGCCAGCGAGCGATACCAGCGCGACGGCGCTTCCCACGCACACCGCAGCCAAGGCGGTGACCCTGGTGCGCAGCGACATCCGCCGATTCCCGAAGTTCGGCTGGCCCGGCTGGGTCACGGGGGTGTCTCTCGCAACGCGTAGCCCACCCCTCGCATCGTGTGGATCAGTCTCGGTTCGCCGCCCGCCTCGGTCTTGCGCCGCAGGTACCCGACGTAGACTTCCAGGGCATTGCCGGAGGTGGGGAAGTCGTAACCCCAGACGTCCTCCAAGATCCGGCCACGGGTGAGGACCTGCCGGGGATGCCGCAGGAACAGCTCCAGCAAGCTGAACTCGGTGCGGGTGAGGCTGATCCGGCGCTCCCCGCGGGTGACCTCGCGGGTGCCCTCGTCGAGCACGAGGTCCGCGAACTCGAACCGTACTCCGGTCGAAGCGGAGGTCCCGGCGTCCTCGGGCGGCGACCGCCGCAGCAGCGCACGCAGCCTGGCCAGCAACTCCTCCAGCGCGAAGGGCTTGGGCAGGTAATCGTCGGCACCGGCATCTAACCCGGCGACCCGGTCAGACACCGCATCGCGGGCGGTCAGCACCAGGATCGGCAGGTCATCGCCAGTACCGCGCAGTCGCCGGCACACTTCCAGGCCGTCTACCCGCGGCATCATCACATCGAGCACCATCGCATCGGGTCGCTGCATCGCCAGCACTTCCATGGCCTGCTGGCCATCCCCGGCGAGCGCCACGGTGTAGCCATTGAACTGCAGCGACCGGCGCAGCGACTCCCGGACCGCCCGGTCGTCATCGACCACGAGAATGCGCATGCGACCAGTGTGGACCCCCCGCCTGAGAGTGCCCTTAGACGGCCTGGCGTGCTTGCGCAGTGTGACTACCCCGCGGGCTGCTGGACGGACGCCCTGAGCACGTTTATCAGCTCACCGCGAATCTGCGGGCTCAGGCCGGCGAGCACCGTATGCAACCGTCTGGCAGTGTCCGGGCCGGTGTCTCCGATGATCATTCTGGCGGTGGTGGTGGGCGTCAGCCTGACGCGACGGCGGTTCTGGGGGTCCGGTGCGCGAGACACCATCCCCATCTGGGTCAGCCGATCGACCATCGCGGAAGTGGCGGGCGCTCTGGTGCCCAGCGCCCGGGCCAGCTCGGTGAGGCTGACCGGCGCCAACGCGCTGATCAGGTGCATCGCGCTGAGCTGCAACAGGGTCATCCCACGGCCGGCCCACACCGCCGGGGGGCTGCCGGCCACGACCGCTCGCAAGTGGCTCATGAGCCAGTCGACATCCTCCGCCTGCACCGGCTGGCCATCGTTCGCGAGCCGACTGTTCAGCCGGGCCTGCGTATGCCGTCCGTCACCCACCGTTGACTCTCCCACTCACGGCCTCTCCCACTCACACGTGCCGACGCATGAAGGTTAGCCTAACTTAACCGACCTCCGCTACCTCCCGATCGCGGTACCACCGCCCGCACGGATCAAGCATCGACGTCGGCCCAGTCACCGGCAGCAGAAGCCAAGGCTGTGGCGCCGCGCTACGGATCACACCTGGAAAGCTGGTACGCGCACAGGAATTACCAGCCGGATGCTGAGATTTGGCCCTGAGCACCGAGTGTTATCAGGCAGGCGTAACGTTCTCCGCCTGCGGACCCTTGGGCCCCTGGGTGATGTCGAAGTTGACCGTCTGGTTCTCTTCTAGGCTTCTGAAACCTGACGCGTTGATCGCCGTGTAGTGGACGAACACGTCCGGACCACCGCCGTCCTGCGCGATGAAACCGAAACCCTTCTCCGCATTGAACCATTTGACAGTACCTGTAGCCATCGCACAGACCCCCTGCGTTGTTATGCCAAAGGGCCGGCCAGGAGCATCCCGGCAGCTACGACAAGGCCCTCAGTTACCGGCCGAGCCTATCAACCTCAACACCGGTCGCCCTGCACCGGATCGAACGCCCAAGGCCGCCCGGTCTCCCGGGGCGAGCGGAGAAGCTTATGTCCTTCCATCGGCGTCATGCGCCGACGCGATCAGCAAGGATCCGCTGCCCGGGACCGGATAGCGCCGCAACAGCGCCGGGGCGACCCGCGAGAGCCATGAGCAGCGCTTCGGCCGGTCCCTCGACTGCGGGCCCGTTCCCGGCAGTCCAGTCGAGATCGGTCGCGATCAAGGTGAGGCCGCGAATACGTTTCGCTGCCCCGATCGTGGGCGCGGTCCGCGCGAACTGCAGGACGCAGAGCATTCGATCACCGGGAATGTCGCGGGAGAGGCCGAGTGGGCGGCGGATGTCCTGATGGTGGATGAGCCCATCGGTGAGCGCGATCCGGCCGCCGAAGCCGGCAGTGAGACCACTGGGCTGCAGGTGATCGTTGACCAGCGCGAGCAGCTCATCCGTGCTGTGTCCGGCGTACGCTGCTACCCCGGCAGCGTTCACGCGGTCCGGGAACACGCCGCCCTTGATGAAGCGCCCGATGAGCCTGCCGACGCCAAGTTCCTCGTAGCTGAACATGTGCGCGACGACGTCGCGGATCCGCCATTGGGTGCACAGTGACGGCCCGTTCCACTGGGTCGGGGTGAGCGTCGCGAGCAGCTCAGCGAGGTCAGCCCGCTCCTCGTGGGCCAGGCTCATCGCGTCGACGACCGCGGTCACGGCTGGCCAGCCGCGGTCGTGGCGAAGCCATCCAGCAGCAGCGCCCAGCCGCCACCGCCGTTGATCGCGTCGTGGATGGCCTGGCCGCCGTCGAGCCGGTCGAAGTGGCGGTGTTCGACCGTGACGATGGTCTGGTCGGGTCCGTCTGCGGTGAACTGGGCCTCGATCTCGCTGGCATGCTCGGGGTCGGGATCGAACTGCCACCCGCCGCTGATCTGCCAGGTGAACACAAGCCGGTGTGGGGGTTCCCACACCAAGACCCGACCCCAATCGCACTCCGTGCCGTCCACGCCGCGCTCGTACCACCGCCCACCTTCGCGGGGTTCCAGGACAACTTTGGCCACCTCAGCCTGACCGATGTGGTACTGGTGTGGCCACCACGAGTTGATCGAACCGGTGAACACCTCGAATGCCCGCTCGATGGGCACCGCGATGGTCACTGTGCCGGTGATCGGCGGGATCGGCGCCGTCGTGGTCATGGGCTCTCCTGTTCGGGATCGGGGTGTGGCGCGGGGTCGGGGTCGGTCGTCGTCTCTGCGACCTTGTGAAAACCGGCCAAGGCGTCGCTCCAGACGCCGTCCAGCCAGGCCCGCAGCGCGGTGACCCCGTCGGGGTTGAGCCGATAAATCCGGCGGGTGCCCTCGGCGTGGCTGACGACCAGACCGCCTTCCTTGAGCACCCGCAGGTGCTGCGAGACCGCGGGCCGGCTGATCGGAAGTTGGTCGGCCAGCTCCTGCACCGAGCAGGAACGCCGGGCGAGCAGCTCGAAGATGGCGCGCCGGGTCGGGTCACCGAGCAGACCCAACCCCGCATCTCCGTAAGTTGACACGAACGGTAAGCGTAGCCGCACTAATCCTCCAGAGCAATCACGACTGCCGCAGCGCCACACGCTGCATCAACACAGCGGCCGGGCTCCGCCCGAACCAAGGCCGGGCTCCGCCCGAACCAAGGTCATGGGCGGACCAACGACATCGGCCGGCCGCTCAGGAGTGCGGACCTGGCCTCCGACGTCGTCGGCCTGCTCCAGCATCTGACCGTCGCGCAGGCTGACGTCTTCGGGTTCAGCGTGGGGGGCGCGACGGCCCTCGACCTGGTCATCAAGCATCCAGAGCTGGTCCGCAAGCTGATCGTGTCGTCCGCCTCGTTCCACCCCGACGGGGACCGCCAGGAGAACCGCCATGCAGTGGGCGAGCTGACTGTCGAGATGATCGCCGGCACGCCGATGGAGCAGGAGTACCTCGCCAAGTCGCCGCACCCCGACAAGTTGCAGGACCTGCTCGACAAGCTTGGGACGTTCGACGAGGGGTTCACGGGCTGGTCCGACGCCGACATCGAGGGGATCGCCGCCCCGATCCTGATCACGGTCGGTGACTGCGACGCGGTCAAGCTCGACGACGCGCGGTTAGGTTCCTGCAGTCGCGTGGCGGCGACGTCAACGGCGACAGACCAGCCGGGCACGACGGCCCGAGGAGGCAGGGCGGCCCGGGACGTGCCACCCCTGCTACGCAGCTAGGATCGTCGCGCAGGCCCTCGTAGCTCAGGGGATAGAGCATCGGTTTCCTAAACCGTGTGTCGCAGGTTCGAATCCTGCCGGGGGCACCACGCCACAGCTACAAAGAGGGCACTGAGCTGCGCATTCGTGGTGCGCCTAGCGGGAGTTTCCGGGCTAGCGTGATCTAGGTCGGTGTTTCTGCTGGTCACGATGGGTGTGGATCTTCGGGTTTCCTATGACCTAAGTCTGGGGCGCCCAGCGGTGCAGGTCGAAGA
>JBOHFK010000050.1:0-35583 GCA_050699635.1 Pseudonocardiaceae bacterium
CGCCCCACACCACCACCCCTGCCCACCACAGCCTGGATCAACCAGCCCCCCACAACCATCGAAACCGAGGAGACACCACACAACAACCGCGCCGCCTGATGTCCCATCGAGTTTGACAGGTTCCGACGAGCTGTGAGATCTGTGCCTCTTGGGGCGTGAGATCGTTGCCGATGCTGGCGGCCTGTTTGCGAGTGTGTTCCCCGGTCGCGCGCAACTCGACACGCGCTCGCTCGGCGAAGCCCTCCATGCCGAACTCGGTGAACAGCCCATGGGCGACGCGCAACTGCTCGCGCGCGTCCACGTGGCGGCGCTCGCGGCGCAACCACTCACCGTAGAGAAGATGGGTGCGAGCGAGGTCCAGGCGCACGGCAGTGGGCGCCAGCCGGTCGAGGGCATCGCGATACCGGGTCTCGGCAACCGCGCCTTCGCTGAGCAGAGCACGAGATCGATCCTCGATGGCACTCGCCCAGGCCGTCCCGCTGGCAGAGGTGCCCTCCGCCAGGCGTTCCAGCGCGGACGCGGCAGCGACGGCTCTGCCCGTGCGGCTTGCTGCCTCGATCAGCTCGACCGTCGCCCACGGCGAGAACCACAGCTCCCCCGGGTCCTCGAGGGCCTGCTCCGCGGCGACGAACGCGTCGTGGTAGCGGGCAAGTCCGTTGTACAGCACGGCGGCTGACCATTGCGTGAGGGTAACTCCCATGCCCTCACCCCTGGAGGCGAAGTCCTGGGCGTTGGCGTCGATCAGCTGGCAAGCGTCATGCTCACGCCCGCGGAAGGCGGCAACGGTGACTGCTGCGTAGCGGGCCGTGCGGGTGTCGGTTGCGTCGGCCACGGCCTCCACCTGCTCGACCAGCGAAGCAGCCACCGACAGCTGCCCGCCGAACAGATGCACGCCGGCCCGGGTGCTCAGGGTGAGGGGAAGCACGGTCAGCGCACCGGCATCGTTGGCGAGTTGGACTTGGCGAGCGGTCAGGGCATCCCAGTTGTCGTAGTCCCAGATGAACGCCGCCGCTCGGCCGGCTAGCCAGGACCACCGCAAGCGCTCTTCGGTGCCAATGGCCTGCCCGCGGAAGGCGTCCAACGCCTGCCGTAAGACTGCGGTGCCCGCGGCGGGCCCATCAGCGATCAAGTGCGCCAGACCGTCCAGCAGGAGGTCCGAGGCCCGGGCAGGCCCGAGGGGACGCGGCGCGGCGAGTGCCGCCTTGGCCACGTCGCGAGCACTGCACCCGTTGGCGAGCCGGCCCGCGAACAACGCCGCGGTCATGGCGTCGAGGTAGGTCTCTCGTGCCCGTGTGGGGTCGTGGGGCTCGAGGCGCTGGGCGGCCTTGAGCAGCAGCAGGGGCGCGTCGTTGCCCCGGTTTGAGGCAAACGAGATCTGAGCTCGAAGTAGGTCCAACTGTGCCTGCTGGGACTCGTCCAACGGTCCTCGCTGTGCCATGGTGGCAAGCACAAGCGCGGCATCCAGCGCACCAGCCTGGCGCTTGGCCTCGGCGGCGGCGAGCGCCCGGCCCGCTCGCCGCGCCGGATCGACTGTCAATTCGGCGGCCCGCTGCATGAACGCCGCAGCAGCCGCGAAACCTCCGCGGGCTTGGGCTCGCCCCGCCGAGAACTCCAGGTCTGCAGCGACCTCGTCGTCGGGGCGCGACGTGGCCTGCGAACGGTGCCACGCACGACGGTCCGGGTCGACGGCGGCATCGGTCGCCTCCGCGAGAGCGCGGTGGGCCTGACGTCTCTCCTCGGGTGATGCCGCGCGGTAGATGGCCGAGCGCACCAGCGGGTGGCGGAACACGACCCGGGTGTTGAGCTCCAACAGGCCTTCGGTCTCGACCGCAGGCGCCGCGGAGTTGTCGACGCCGAGCTGCTCAGCGGCCCGCCAGACCAGCACCGGGTCGCCGGTGGGTTCGGCGGCCGCGACCAGCAACAGGCGCCGAGACTGCGCTGGGAGCCTGACCAGTCGTCGCCGAAAGCTCGCTTCGATGCGACCGGCCAGGGGCACTGAGACCGGTAAGGTGAACCCACCAGCCAGCTGGGCAGGCGTCAACCCCCGGGGCAGCTCAAGCAACGCCAGCGGATTGCCATGCGTCTCGGCGACCAACCGCTCGAGCACCCGCTCATCGAACCGGTCGGGTAGCACCGAGCGCAGCAAGGCCATCGCGGCAGACTCGCCCAAGCCCTCAATGATGAATTCCGGAAGCCCGCGAATCTCCTCTGTGACGCCCCGTGCCCCGAACATGACTGCGATGGGCTCGGTCACCAACCGACGTGCGACGAAGGCAAACGCCTGCGCAGATTGTCTGTCGAGCCACTGTGTGTCGTCGACGACGCACAGCAGCGGTCGCTCAGCAGCCAGCTGCGACAACAGGCTCAGCACAGCCAAACCAACCAGCAACCGATCCGGCGCGACGCCGGTCATGAGCCCGAACGCGACCCGCAGGGCGTCTCGCTGAGGCTCTGGCAGCTGCTCCAGACTGGCCAGACCGGGCGCGCAGAGCTGCTGTAGCGCGGCGAACGGAAGCTCCATCTCGGCCTCGTTGCCCACCGTGCGCAGCACCCGGAAGCCCTGCGCCGCCGCAATCGCGTACTCCAGCAAAGCCGTCTTGCCAACACCCGGCTCGCCATGCATCACGATCGCCTCGCCGCCGCAGCCGCGCGTCGCCACCAGCAATCGATCGAGTACCTCGCACTCGCGTCGCCGCCCAAACAGCATCTGCCGTGCCTCCTGCCGACGCTCAGGGCCAGGCGCAAGATTGCATCCTGCCTCGATCCTTCGCCAAACAGCAGAAAAGCGACTCTCGCCTTTGGCCCCTAACGCAGCCCATCCTCGCACCGCCACGCAGCCGTCGAATCAGGGAAATCCATAGTCGACCCCAGGTCCCCGTCGGACCGACCCAAAGTTCAGCCCCCTGGGCGCTCAGGCCGGCCCCGAGCCCACAACTGTGGGTTTCCTGGATGCCACCGAGCCGAGGAACCCTCGATGATGGTCGCGCAGAGATCCCTCTCGCAAGCGGCGAACCGCTCGATCCACTCCGAAGCATCTCCGAGGTGCGATTCCTGCGGAAAGGACCCCGATGACCAGCGAATCGGTCCGAGACCCCGTCACGGACCACCTACTCACGCCGCACAACGCCGCTCTCGTGGTCATCGACTACCAGCCGAGCCAGGTGCAGACCGTCACCTCAATGGACCGGGAGCTACTGGTCGACAACATCATTTCTGTGGCCCGGCTCGCGAGGACCTTTGACCTGCCCGTCGTGCTGTCGACCACCAACGTCACCAACGGTCAGAAGCCGACCATCCCTGAGCTGAAGGCGGTCCTCCCCGACAGCGCAGAGATCGACAGGACGCAGATCAATCCCTGGGAAAACGTCGACTTTCGACGCGCGGTCGAAGCGGCCGGCCGCAAGAAGCTGATCATGACCGCACTGTGGACGGAGGTGTGCCTGGCCTTTCCGGCGCTGGATGCGATACGCGAGGGTTTTGACGTCTACCCCGTCGTGGATGCAGTAGGCGGGACGTCAGTCGCGGCACACGATGCCGGACTCAAGCGAATGGTCCAGGCCGGTGCGCAACCCATCAGTTGGGTGTCACTGGCATGCGAGCTCCAGCGGGACTGGGCCCGCGTCGAGACAGTCGCGGACGTCGTCGACATCGTGCTGACCACTCGGCTGCTCGCCAGCGCATGAGTGCTCGGGCACTGACAGACATCGGGAGGATTCGATGACCGCCGTTGCCTCAGCCGTGAATGAGCAAATGGAGATGCGTATGGACAGGCGCCCGCTCGGGCCGTTCGTTGTTTCGCCGATTGGCTTCGGGGCCATGCGACTTACGGGGCCGAACGTGTTCGGGGCACCGAAGGATCGCGGTGAAGCGCTCGCCGTGCTGCGCGAGGCGGTCCAAAGTGGGGTGGACCACATCGACACCGCCCAGTACTACGGCCCGAACGTGGTCAATGAGCTCATTCGGGAGGCGCTCCATCCCTACCCCGCGGGGCTGATCCTGGTGGGCAAGGTCGGTGCGCGGCGGGACCGGGAGGGCGGCGTCCTCACCGACGACGAACCCCGGCAGCTTCGGCGGGCTATCGAAGAGAACCTCCGAACCCTCGATGTCGAGGCGCTTCCAGTCGTCAACCTTCGCCTGATGCGAGACACCGGACCGGATGCTTTCTTCGACGATCAACTCGACGCCATGATCTCGGCCCGCGACGACGGTTTGATCAAATCGATCGGCCTCAGCAACGTCAGGCTCCCGCATTTGCTCCACGCCTTGCGTTTCACGGAGGTGGCCTGCGTGCAGAACGCCTACCACCTCGCGAACCGGCTGTCCCAGCCCGTGCTCGAGGAGTGCACCCGGCGGAGGATCGCGTTCGTGCCGTTCGCGCCGCTGGGCTTCGGTGTGTCCGGCCCGAACGCGGTCCTCGGCAGGCCCGAGGTAGTGCGGGAAGCGGCGCGATTGGGCATTACACCGGCGCAGGTCGCCCTGGCCTGGACCCTGACCGCGTCCCCGAATGTCTTGCTTATCCCTGGCACATCCTCCCTGCAGCATTTGCGAGAGAACCTGGCGGCAGCAACGGTCCACCTTGATGCCGAAGCTATCCGCCACCTGTCGCCTATGTGACGGCAAACCGCCCGGCAAGTCGACAACCGGCTCGGGCGTAATTTCGGCAGTCCAACTTGGGAAAGGAGTCAAACCGTGCGGATCATCGTGGTTGGCAGGGGCAACGTCGGAGGCGGGCTGGCGGCGTTGTGGGAGGTGGCCGGGCACGACGTGACCCGGCTCGGCCGGGAAGGCGGTGACGTCTCGGATGCCGACGTCGTGCTGGTGGCGGTGCCGGGCGACACGGTCGCCGAAGCGCTCGACGGGGTGAAGGGCATCGAAGGCAAGACAGTGATCGATGCGACGAACCTCTACGGCGTCGTGCCACCGGCCGGATTTGCCTCCAACGCCGAGTTCGTGAAGTCGAGGGTCGGCGGCCCGACCGCCAAGTCGTTCAACGTCAACTTTGCATCGCTGTACCCGCGGCTCGGGGAGGCCCGGGTGAGGCCGGGCAACCTGTGGTGCGGGGACGCCGAGGCTCGTGAGGTCGTCGAGCAGCTCAACCATGACGCCGGTTACGACCCCATCTACGTCGGGCCGATCGAACGGGCGGCCGCCCAGGAGGCCATGGTGACCATCGTCTTCGCCATCAGCCAGGGGATGGGCGAGTTTGTGTACCGGATGGCGCCAATCGAGCAGCTCTGAACTGACGGGACGACGGAACGTCAACAACGGAGCCGACGATCGGTGAGGTGGCGGCTGATCAGCAGCCCGAAACGTTCGATCAGAGCAACGGTTCGTGGGGATAAAACAGCCGCCTGCGGCATGCCAGGGACCACGCCTAGGCCGCCAGCCGTCAGCGGGTCAGGACGCTGCCGGCCGCGCCACCGTAGAGCTCGGCGGCCCGCCAGCAGTACCAGGTGACCACGCTGCGGTAGGGCCGGTAGGGGTCGCCGAGCGGCTCCAACTGTTTCGCAGTCGGCGTCGGGATGTCCCAGGCCAGCCCGTACCCTTTGCGGACGCCGAGGTCTCCGGTGGGCCACACGTCCAGCCGCATGAGCTGGAAGATGAGGAACATCTGTGCCGTCCAGATGCCGATGCCGCGGACCGAGGACAGCTGGGCGATCACCTCGTCGTCGGATTGGGCCGCCAGCTTGGCCGGATCGAGCGGGACGGTGCCGTCGAGCACCTTGGTGGCCAGGTCTTGCAAGGACGCCGCCTTCCGGCCGGACAGCCCGGCCGAGCGCAGCGCGCCGTCGGGCAGCGACAGCAGCCGTTGGGGTGTGACGTCGCCGCCGAGCGCTGTGGTCAGGCGCCCGAAGATGGCAGTAGCGGCCGGGCCGGCCAGCTGCTGGTAGACGATCGCCTGGACCAGGGCCGCGAAGTGGCTCTCGGCCGGGGGGTTCAGGTGCGGCGGGCCGGCCTCGGTAACCAGGCGGCGCAGCACCGGATCCCGCTCGGCCAAGATGGCGGCGGCTGCGGGAAAGCTGCGGGCAACGCCCGTGTTGCTGGTCATCAGTTGAGCCCTCAATTCCCGGACCGGATCCGCCGCTGACGTGGTCGCCGCCGGTCCCAGTGACCGCGAGTGGAGGAGATCCTGTACGGGCGGTCGCCACCACCACGGCCGCCCCGCCCAGTCTCCGCAGCTCGTCGGCCACCGAGTCAGCCGCGCCGGTCACCCACTGCTGGGCGCAGTGCACGAAATCACCGCGCCGGCAGGGCGAGCAGTAACCGCAGTACCCGCCCGACCAGCCGATCGCCACCCGCTCGCCCACCCGCCAGGGGTGCACGTCCTCGCCGAGTGCCTCGATGACGCCGGCGACCTCATGGCCCGGGGTGACCGGAAACGTCAGGCCCGGCTGGGAGCCGGTGACGAATTGCGAATCGGTGTGACAGACACCGCAGGCCTGCACCGCCACCCGCACCTGGCCGGCTCCCGGCTCGCGGATCGGCACATCGACACCAGTCAGCGGAGCGCCGGGCTCGGCGACCTGCACCGACCGGTAAGTGCTATCGGGCATAAACGCTCCTTGGATCGATCAACCTGAGAACTCGCAGCCCGTGTCGTCGTGGACCCTCAGACGGAGTTCGCGGCAGTCCGGATCACGTCGAGGACGACGCCGGGATGGGAAAGCATGGGGACGTGGCTGCTGTTGATGTCGTGGGTGTGGGCGCCCATGCGCTTTGCAGCGAATCGTTGCAGCTCGGGGTGGACGGTTCGGTCGTCGTTGGCCACGATGTACCAGCTCGGCTTCGACTTCCAAGCGGTGCCTTGCACCTTTTGATTGAACAGGTCCGTGTCGGGTGGGATGTGGGTTGCCCAGACGAGCTTTTGCTCCTGTTCGGGGAGATCTCCTGCGAAGCACTTCACGCCGTCTGGGCGCAGCCAGATACGGCCGTCCACGAGTTCGATGTAGGAGAAGACGTCCGTGGTAGGGAACTGGTCCTGCTGGCTTTGCGACGTCTCGGTTTCGTCCGGGGCGAGCGCAGCGATGTAGACCAGCCCGGTAACGCGGTCATCGGTACCTGCGGCGGTGATTAGGGTGCCACCGTAGGAGTGGCCGACGAGGAGAATCGGGCTGGTGACCCGCCCGAGCGTTCGGGTCACCGTCGCGACGTCGCCTTCGAGTGTGTCGAGGCTGTGCTGCGAGGTCAGCACCTCGAACCCCTCCGCCTGAAGCGGGGGGATCACCTTGCTGAAACACGAACCGTCGGCCCAGAGCCCGTGGACGAACACGATGCTCGGTTTGGTGGACATTTCTGCTCCTTTGTTGCGGCATGGAGACGACGATTCGACGCTATGGGCACCCCGACGGCTCCAGCTATCGCACGAATACGCGATCCCTTAGCAGCGCCACGCGCCAGAGGTGAGAGCCGGTCACGCGGACATGGGTACCGCTCCAGTCACCGCTCTCCACGAGATGGACGGCGCCGACGTCGTCAGGCTGCGTCCACTCGGTAGGTGGCTCGGCAACCACTTCGGTGACTTCCTGCCCCGAAAGACGAACCGTGCGTAACACTGTCGACAGAACGTCACTGACGGACGGAATGTCCGGACGACTTGCAAACGACTCCGGCGCATCGGCGCTCGCGGATTGACCCATAGCACGAATATGTTGTGTCCAGTCGGTGCACGCAACACCACGAACCCTGAGACGGGGGGTGGCGATGATCACCACCCGGATCGATCACTTGCCATCGATGGCAGTAGGTGGCGGGAGCAGACCCGGAACCTCGTCAGCCGGGGGCGGGCGCGGCCACCGCGCGATAGCCACACGGCGGCGAACTGGACTGGTCAGTGAACTCGACGGGTGCAGGATCGGCGGCGCTGGGGTTTCGGCGCGGGCGGCGGTGCCCTGATGGACGTTCGCAACTTGTCTCCGATCCGCGGTCGGGACGAGCAGCTGAAGCTGATCACCAACCTGCTGGAGCGTGTTGGTGGCGGTGTAGGCGGTGTTGCGATCATCGAAGGCGCCGCCGGCTTGGGAAAGACAAGGCTGCTCATGGCAGCTCAGTCGACGGCCAAGGCGCTGTCGTTCCGCACCGGGCTCGGTGCCGCGGAACCGGGCCACAGCGCGGTGGGAATGGCCGCGCTCATCGAGGCGCTGTTCGGCGGGGATGAACCGTTGATCGAACGAACAGCCCTCAGATCGCGTGCAGCCCCTCCCGAGGAGCGGTTCTGGCTTCTCCAGGACGTTCAGTCGCTGATGGAACGGGCGGCGCTGAGGAACCCGCTGCTGGTGTGCGTTGATGACGTGCAGTGGGCGGATGTGGGATGTGGCTTTGCACTGCGCATGCTGACGCAGTGGCTGGCGTCATTGCCGATTGCCTGGCTGATCGCTGCTCGACCAGGTCAAGGCGCACCGCAGATCCGTCGGGCATTGGCCGACTTGACCAGCGCCGGAGCCGCAACGATTCACCTGGCGCCGCTGGATGCTTCAGCGGTCGCGCAGCTGGCCGCGGACGTCCTCGGGGCCCGCGCTGGAGGCGACCTCCTTCGGACTCTCGCCGACTTGCAGGGCAACCCTTTCCTCATCGTTGATCTACTCGCCGGCCTGCGCGAGGAGAGGCTCGTCTCCGTAGTCGACGGTCGGGCGAGAATGGTGGAAAACCGTGTCCCGCATCGGCTCGAAGACAGCATGCGACGACGCTTGTCCCGAATCACGCCCATGGCCGAACGAGCCGCGATCGTGGCCGCGTCCCTCGCGCGCCAGTTCACTGAGCCTGGCGACCTGACCGCTATCCGCACACTCGCGGAGGCAGCCGACGCGCTCGGCATGACAGACCCCGGCGCCTCGGCCGACATCGCGAATGCGGCCCTGGCGTTGACCCCTCCACGGCACGTGATGCGGGGTCCATTGGTGGCCAGACGAACAGTTTCCCTCTTCGTCGCCAACCGCAGCGACGAAGCGCGAGCCTTCGCCGATCGCGCTCTGCGGCAAAGCCTGCCCGCCGAACAGGAAGCCGAGGTACGGCTCAGCGTTGCCGGGATGTTCACTATTTCCGCAGACGATAGGGCCGACAACGCTCGGCAGGCGTTGTCATTAGCCGGCCTGTCGGCCGACCTGCGGGCGCGGCTGTGGGCATCTTTGTTCCACAACCTGCTCGTCGCCGGTCGCCTCGACGAGGCTGTCGCGATTGAGGCTGACGTGCAGACCAGCGTGTCGGCAAGCCCAGACCTCGCAGCGCAGTACTTCTTCCAGATCGGCCGCTCGGCAATGGAGTACCAACTCGGTCGCTTCGAGCGCTCACTGCGCCTGCTCGACTGCGTCGACCGCCAGCAACTGGCCAGTATCGACGATCCACGAGAGCGCCTGACCCACAGCTACCGCTCGTGGCTGCTGTCGGCCCTCGACCGGGTGGAGGAAGCGAGCGCGGTCGCGGACAACGGTTTGGCATCCGCGCAACGCGATCGACAGAACTGGGCCGCGCAGGTCTTCGAGACCTGGAAAGGCCGGCACCTGCTCCAGCTTGGACGACTCGAAGAGGCCAACGCGGCGCTGGAAGGCCGATTCCGGCTCACCGACGCGCATCTGATCGTTGGCGTTTTGGACGCGGCAGCGGTCGGGGCACTCGGCCGCGTCAAGATTCACCTGGGTGATGACCGCGCAGCCAACGACGTCGCCGAGATCGCCCAGGTCATGGTTGCCACGAGTGCACCCGTGGTACGCAGACTCGCCGTCTGGTACCTCGCCGTTCACGCCATGGCGGCCGGCGATCCGCACCAGGCACACCAGTGGCTGTGCGCGCTCGGCAAACAGCAGCGGTTGGCGTTGTTCCCGCTGTTCCCGATGGAAGTGGCTGACGATCCGTTATTGGTGCGGATGGCCCTCGCAGTCGGCGACGAGGAACTCGCTAGCGCCACAACGGCACTCGCCAGGCGCAGGCACGAACTCAACCCCGCCGTGCGTTCCATACAGGCAATCGCGGCACATACCCAGGGCCTTCTCAACGAGTCCACGCAGGACTTGCGGGAAGCCGTGGCGCTATTAGCCACCTGCCCGCGACCGCTGGCGTTGGCGGCCGCATTGGAGGACCTGGGCTGCGCCAAGCTGGCCGGCGGCGACCGTAACGAGGCGGTAGCGGCGTTCGATCGCGTTCTGCGGATCTGCGTTGACGCTGGTGCGACAGGGGACGCGGCCCGGGTGCGGCGCCGGCTACGCGAGCTGGGTGTACGGCGACGCTCCGCGCCACACGCCGGGCCGACTCCTGACCACGCAAGCGCCCCCCGAGCGAGTGCTCGATACGCCGGTTCATCCACTTGGCATTGTTGAGTAGGGTCCGGCGCAAACCAGCGGGTTCGACTCCGAATCGGAAGGTCGGCGGTTCGACCCCGCCCCTGGCCACACCCCCAGTATCCGGCGCTGAGCAGCGCATGTCTGGCGAGCTGATAATCCCACCACCTCGACCTGTCGTTCGATCATGGAACGATCCCTCTGCGAGAACAGCAGGCGAGCGCGGGTCGTTGGCGCCCGCCACGTGTCGGGATGATCACGTTCAGTACCGTTGCCCACCACGATGCCGAAAGCTGCCCGCGTCCTCGCCGCACTCAAGCGCGATGGCTGGACCGAGACCCGCCGCCGCGGATCGCATCGTGTCCTCGTGAAGGACGATCGGCAGCGCATCTGGGCTTACCATGAGGGCGTTGACCTGGGCGGGCCGGCCATGGCCCGGATCGCCAAAGACTACGGCTACACCCTTGCTGAGCTACGCAAGCTATAGGACGATGATCACCATGAGCACCACGCTGCGAGCCGAGTTCTTCTTCGATGACGAGGCGCACACCTGGCACTACCGCGTGCCTGCGCTGCACATCAACGGCGGCGGCACGGCCACGCGCGAGGAGGCCCAGCGCGAGTGTATGGACGCGATCGAATTTGCGCTAGAGGGCGACCCGGGCGAGTACGACAGCGACACCCAAGCAATCGCCCTCGAGGTGTCTGTCGCTCCCGCCGCCTGAGCTTCGCCGGTTACGGATGCGCACTACTCAGGCTCTACCGCGGTATCGAAGAGCTGCTCCACTGAGCTAGGCATCGAAGTAGATCACGTCACCATGTACCGCGCGGCGTCGCGCTGGACGCCCTACAAGCCGAGGCGGCTGATCGCTCGCCCCACGTACCGCCGAGCGGTGTCCAACGGACTGTCCAATAACTCCAGTGCTCTGGGTGCTTCTGGTGCCTCGGCCGCGTAACTAAGGCACGCAAAATGCCTGGTAGTGCTACTCCTATCAGGTGGACTTGGAACTGAAAATCGGAAGGTCGGCGGTTCGACCCCGCCCCTGGCCACACCTCTACCAGCGGAAACGTCCGCTTCGTTAGATCATTTCGCACTGGTGGTCTCATCTGTCCAACTGTCTGTCCACAGCAGTCCGTCGACTTGGTGGGCGATGTCGCGCCGGAGGTCCGGCGTGAGGTGTTGATAGCGGGTGGGTCATGGCGTTGGTGGACCAGCCCATAAGACCCACCGGTTGCCGCCCTGTTCAGCCGTACTGACCTAATGATGAGAGGTTGGGATTCCGTCCATGGGCCGCGCCTGTCATGGCTCGTTGTGAAGCACTCGTGGTTCGTCCAGCGCCCACCGCGCGCCTTTCGCGTCTCCGACGCGCCCCGCAACTGTCGCCTCAGCGAGAGCAGGGGGCAGCGCTGCCGAGAACTTCAAGCCAGCTACTGCGCGACTGTCGACTGCCGGTGCCGTGCAGGCCTGCGCGTCGACCGTAGTGATGGCCGCGGCGACATTGCGTAAGTCATCGCCATGCCGAAGCCGGAGTGCCTGGTCACCGATCCACTGGTGTTGATCGACCAAGTCACCGAGCGACGCCTGCAGAGTGAGGTTGGCGGCAGACCCTGCCCAGGTCCACCAGTGCAGGTTCCCGTCAGCACTACGCCGGATCACGGTCCCCCCGCTTGTGACATGCCCGTAGTGGTGGTCTCGGAGATCCGCGAGAACGTCGATGGCCCGCCGCGAGAGCCGGACGTCGGCCGCGTCCTCGCCAAGCAAGACGTCTCGCATCCCGCGGCTGATCTCGAATGACAATCCACCACCCAGTCCGCCCCACTTCGCGCGCCCCGGCAGATCCGTGGCTTCGACGAAGCACCGCCGGCGTTTCCAGTCGACGTGCGTCACCAGCCAGGCACGGCCGGCGAGCAGGAGCACGCGCGCGGCGCCGCCGATGTCGGAAAGCAGCACGTCGTCACCTACCGACCCGATTTCGTCGCGGCCGGCCAGCACGACGAACTCCGGCGCGGAGGTGAACACGGCCATGAGATCGGAGAAGTGCCGGCGGCCGAATCGGCGTTCGGCCTCGGGACCGATGAAGGCGAGGTCGCCATCGGTCTCCAGGTAGCCCTCGTCGATGAGGTATCGCAGAACTTCTTCGCCGTCAGCACTCATCGGAGCGAGGCCGTGCCACCACTCCGGCCAGGTCTTGCGTCCGAGGGTGTTCTCCTGCAACGCCAGCGCGAGCAGTTGCTGGGCCACGATGTGGCGGGGTGACGGCGGCGGAGTCACGGGCTCCACCCAGCCCTGCGACCAGCGCAGCAGCAGGCCCGTGGCATGTAGAACCTGGTCGAGGTCGAGGGCGAGGAACAGGCAGTTCCGCGCGCTCCCCGGCCGCCGGCCGGTCCGCCCGAGCCGTTGCAGGAACGAGGCGACGGTTCGCGGCGCTCCGACCTGGATCACCCGGTCCAGGTCACCGACGTCGATCCCGAGCTCCAATGTGGAAGTCGCGACGATCACGCAGTCGCGCGCCTCCGCAAATGCCTCCTCGGAGCGGTGACGCTCCGCGGTCGACAGCGAGGAGTGCGACAAATACGTGACCACCTCGCGCTGCCGGAGCGCCGCGCCGAGTTCCTCGGCGCGGCGGCGGCTGTCGACGAACACGAGCCGCTTCTCGCCGCGATGCAGCCGGCTGATGACGGTCGCGGCACCCTCGAGTGAGCCCACGTGGTCGAGCTGCACGTCGCTGGACGCCGTGGGAGTAGGCGGCGCGATAACGGCACGGGGACGGTTCGGCGTCGCCCCCTGCAGCCACGCGAGCAGCTGACCAGGGTTTCCCACCGTCGCCGAGAGCCCGATTCGCTGCAACGGGCGCCCCGCCAGCTCGGCGAGCCGCTCCAACACATGCAGCAGGTGCCAGCCCCGATCATCCCCGGCGAACGCGTGCACCTCGTCGATGACAACCGCACGCAGATCCGCGAAGGCCCGCCGCTTGTCCACGGAGGCCGAGACGAGCATCGACTCCAGGGACTCCGGGGTGGTCAGCAGCACGTCGGGCCGGTCGCGCTGCACTCGACGGCGTGCACCCTGCCCGATGTCCCCGTGCCACAGGTCCGCGGTGCGCCCGACCCAGGCCGCATACTCGGCGAGCCGAGGGTGCAGGTTATTTAGTAGCGCCCGCAGCGGGCAGACGTAGAGCACCGACGTGCTGGCCCAGCACTCGCCCGTCATCCGGCTGAGCAGCGGAAACGCTGCGGCTTCGGTCTTCCCGCCCGCAGTCGGCGCGAGGAGCAGGCAGTCCACGCCGTCCAACACTGGTTGCACGGCGTCGGCCTGCAAGGGACGCAACGCTGGCCACTGGAGCGTGTTGACCACATGGTGCTGGATCACCGGGTGGAGCAGCCCGAACGCGGCGGACTCGGCAGACATCGCCTCGCTCAGAGCTCGATGTCGTCGGGACCGGCGGCGGCTTGCCGCTCGACATCGGTTAGCTCGCCCTCGGACATCGTCAGCGCGTAGTCCCGCCGCGGATCGAAGTCGCTGAACTGCTCGACGCGGTCGAGCACGTCCCCGACGAGCTTGCGCAGGAACAGCCGGGGGGCGACGCCCACCTTGCCGCCCAGGCCGCCGGCGACCGCACCCGCCAGGACCGCCAGGTAGGCGTCGTCGACTACGGTCCGCACCCGCTCCGGGGAGCTGGAGCCCCCGACGAAGAGGTCTCGAACCCGGACGCCGAGCTCGACGAGCCGCTCGTGGTCGAAGCCGAGCAGCCGCACCTGGGGGGCCCGCGGGTTGTCGAAACGCGGGTCGGTGGAGAAGTCGGTGTGCAGCCGCTGTGCCAGCGGCGGCAGTAGCGCGATTCCCTGCCGGCCCTCGAAGAAGGCCGGCGTCCCGGTGATCACGAGGTAGAGCCCGGGGAACCGTCCGGCGTCGATCTCGTCGAGCAGCTGACGCAGCGCGTTCAGCGCCTTGCCCCGGGCGTCGCTGCGCACGCGCTGCAGCGTCTCCACCTCGTCGAGCACCAGCACGAGGCCGGTGTGGCCCGCCTCGCGCAGCACGGTCAGCAGCCCCTGCAGGAAGCCCAGCGCCAGGAAGTGATCGATGTCCCCTCGCACCCCGGCGCGGCGACGAGCTGAGGCAGCGACGTGCGGTTGGCCGGCCAGCCATGCCGCTACCCCCTCGGCGGTGTCGATGTCGCCCTCGGCGAGCGCCCGCCGGTAGCCGCGCAGACCGGCCGCATAGCCCGGCGTCGTTCGCGTCAGGGCGGCGAGCCGTCGCTCGAGCAGAGCCTCGACAGCCCGGCCGAGTCCGTCGGCGTCGTTGGGCGACACCGCGCCCTCGGCGAGCACGTCCTCCTCCAGTGCGTAGAACCAGGAGTCGAGCACTGGCCGGAAGGCGCTAGGCGGGTCGGCGGCTGTGGCCAGCCGCTCGCACAGCCGCCGGTACACGGTCTCCAGGCGGTGCAGGGGAGTCTCGGTCTCGGAGATCTGGACCTCGGCGACGGCCATTCCGGCGGTCTTGGCCCGCTCCCCCAGCCATCGCGACACGAAGGTCTTGCCGGCGCCGTACTCGCCGCGGATGGCCGTGAACGCAGCGGCCCCGGCCCGGCACGCCGCGAGCTCGGCGTCGAAGGCGGGGGCGAGCCGGTCGAGACCGACGGCCAGCAGATCCAACCCGCTGTCCGGCACGGTTCCCCGGCGCAATGCGGCGAGGACGGTGCGCCGGCGCGCGGGGCTGACCTGATCGATCACGGCGGGAACTGCTCGTTGAGCAGGCCGACGTCCAGTGCGACCGCACGGCCGCCGTCGACCAGGGTGATGACGGGGAAGCTGTCGCGGTTCAGGACCCGACCCAGCGCGGCCACCACGCCGCGCGCGTTCCGGCCGACGCTGCCGCCCGCAACCAACACCGAGGCGACCGGGAGTCGACCACCGGCAGCGACCAGCGCGTCGACGACGGCCACGAAAACCGCTGGATCGGGTACCCGATTGGCCGGGAACCCGATGTAGGCAGACCGGAACGACTCCGACGCGACAAACTGGGCACCCCGGCTCGGGATCACGGCGGTCAACGCGGGCTCCGAGGCCGCTACGTCGAACAGCGCTTCGGACTGCCGGGCCGACGGCCTCGTCTTCCCCACCGGCCGACGCGCTGGAGCCGGCGACGGGCTCGGCGCGGGCGGGCGAACCGCATCAGCCCCGGACCACCAGGCCGGCGGCCCCAGGGTGTGCGGGTGCCACCCGGCGGGCACGTCCATGCCGGGTGGAAGCAGCACCACCAGCGGGATCGCGACCTCCGCGAGGGTGGCCCCGCCGTGATAGCCGTGAGCCCTGGCGCCGTAGCGCAGCTCCTCGGTCGCGGCGAGAACGGCGCGCCCCTCAGGGGTCAGCACCCGGGGGCCGTAGACGAGCACCTCGTCCGGCTGCGGCAGCGCCCCCGCCGCGCGCCAGCGCGCACCCCCGGTCCGATCGGATCGCAGCTCGGAGCCGTGCTCGAGAACGTGGCCGTGGTCGCTGGTCAGCACGACGATCCGCCCCGCCAGGGCCGCCCGGTCGAGAAGCTGGGGTAGCCCGCTCACGTCGGCCGGCCGCCACGCCGGGTCGACCGATTGACGCCCCCCGGACAAAGAGTCGTCGACGGCGTTGAGCACGACGGCGACGACGGCGCGCCCGTCCGGGCCCAGGGCCTGTTCCAGCTCCGCGCCGAGATCTCCGCCGTCGGCGCCGACCAAGCCCGACTTGTGCACAAGAACCGCGCCACCGGGTGGCCAGAAACCGTGTGCCGCGAAGGCCGCACGCTCGTCGGATGCGGTACCAGCGCGGAGCTCGGCGCAGAACAGGCTCGTCCGGCTATAGGTGGTCTCGGTGGGCAGCGCGGCCAGAACCGCTTCCCGGCCACCGTCCGGCGAGCGGACGACCTCGGCCCACCCACTGCGGTGGTCGGTGAGCCGGTCGGTGAGATCACCCGCGACTGCACCGGACATGCCGTCGACCACGACCAGCAGGACCCGGTTCTGCCTGGCCAGCGCCGCGACAAGGGAGGGCAGCAGCGTCTCGACGGCGAGCAGGTGTGCCGGTGTGTCCGGGGCCGCGGCGAGCCGCGCGGCGAAGGCGGTGTCGATCGCGGTCCGCGCGGCTCCGGCCTGCCCGGCGACCTGCGCGAGCACCCGCTGGACCCGTGGATCGGCGTCACCGGCCCGGACTTGTGCCAGTGCCCGGTCCACCCAGGCCAGCTCTCGTGCATGGTGGGTGAGCCCCGCCGCCGCGGTATCCATCGCCGGCAGCGGCGCATGGAGCCAGCGCCGCAGGCGCAGCGCCGCGAGCAGCCGGTCGTAGCGGTGCGGCCGGGTGCCGGCGTCTCGATGTCGTGCCACCTCGGCCAGCGTGTCCTCGTTCAGGTCGGCGGCCGCCCGAGCCAGCCGCTCGACGTACCCGCGCGGGAGGACCGGGCTGTAGACGGCCACATCGCTGGCATGTAGCAGTTCCAGTGTTTCGTCGGCTCGACGGATCTGCTGGCTGACGCGTGCCGAGTCGTCCCTTGAGGTGAGGTCGACGGCTGCAGCGCCGGCGCCGCTGAGGTCGTCTCGCTCGGGTGCCCCGCCTCTGAAAGCTGAGCCTCCGGAGTCTGAGCCGTCGAAGCGGGACTGGATGAATCGGCCGTACGCCACGGCGCCGTCGCCGTGTGATACCGGCGCGGACGTGATGGCCTGGGCGACCAGTAGGTCGGCCAGTAGGTCATCGCGGTGGACGGCGAGGCTCGCAATGACGGACGCTGCACCTCCGTGCACCGAGACCAGGTGCTCGGTCAGGCCGGCCCTCTCGTCGCCAGCGAGCGAGCGCCACCGCTGGCGCACCACCGAGTCATCGAAGATTCCGACGAGTCCCGGGAGATCGGTCTGCTCCGGATCACGGCCCAACCGGGCAGTCGCGACCAGTGCGAGCACCCGCGAGCGGCTCAGCACGGCACCGGCAGTGGGGGGCAGCGCCTCGGCGGCGGCGAGCTCGACCAGCGCATCGACCAGCCAGCGCGCTGCTCGGATCCGCGGGTCCAGCTGGCGCGCGCCGAGCAGATCGTCCAGCAAAGTATAGCGGTCGGCCTCGAGGAGACGGCCGCGGTGGACGCGTGCGAGCACTGCATCGCCGAGCTCGCTCTCCGGCTGGTCGGTCAGCACCACCAACACACTGCCGGGTTCCTGAGACGCGAGCGCATCGAGCACCGCGAGCACCGACGGGCAGGCGGCGACCCGCACCGGCCGGCCATCGATGTCGAACGCGCCGGCACCGTGCCACACCGGGCGTGGGGGACTGCGGATACCGATCACGGTATCGACGCCGGGCGTGAGCCGAGGCAGCTGCGCCCGGACCCGTTCGAGAATCGCACGCTGCGACGCCGACGCCAGCTCAGCCGTCGCCATCGCCCAGAATCCGGTAGCTGATCTCCACCTCGGCGTCGGCGGGTAGGAGCGTCCGAAGTTCGCCAAGGACCTGCTCCCGCCGCCCCCGCAGCGTCCGGCGGGAGGGTTCGGGAGGCGCCACCGGTGGCGGTGGCACGGTTTTCTTCTCGGGGGCCGGTCGCGCGACGATCATGTCGATGATGCGCCGCCGCGCGCCGTCGACGACCTTGGCCAGCGGGGACGCGTCCTCGTTCGCTGCAGCCCCCGTGCGCAGGGTCTCCCGCACTCCCTGCGCACCGGGATGGTCCAGGGTGGCGAGTTGGTCGAGCACCTGCCAATCGGTGTTCCGGACCACCTCGGCGACCTGAGCCGCACTGGACAGGGACTTACTCAACGTGATCAGTGGTATGTCGATGGTCGCCGCTGCCAGGGCTTCGACCAGCTCGGCCGGCGCTCCCGCGCGGCGCAGCGCGTCGAGCAGCCGCACCGCTGTCTCCGCGGTGTGCCGCCGCGGCGCCATCGGCTGCTCCGGCACGCCGAACCGTCCCAGCGAGCTCTCCAGGACGGCGAGCAGATCAGCGGCTGGGGCGCGGAGCTGGTCGGCCCGGCCGGTGATCCGGGCGAACCTCGCCATCGACCGGGGCGAGATCACCCGGGCGTCCAGGTGCTCCCCGAACAGCACCCCAGCCCGCTCGACGGCGACCTGCCATTGCTCGCTGCCCGGCAGGCGCTGCTGGCGCAGCAGCATGTCGTCCCGGACCTCGTCGACCGTCGCCGGTGGTTCGACGACCCGGCCGGCCCGCACCCACGCGCGCCGGCTCAGCTCGGCGTAGGTCGCGATCACCAGGTTGGCCACGCGGGGGTCCAGCCCGAGGTCTCCCAGCCAGTCGCGCACCTGCCGGACGGGAATGTCGGCTCCCGCCAGCCCCGATTGCGCGGCCCGGCGTTCGAGCTCGGATTCCCAGTGCCGCGAGAGCACGAATGGACCGCCGTGCTCCTCGCCCAACCGCAGCGGGTGCGCCAGCTTCTGCAGGGGGAGCCGCTCGGGCTTCTCGGTCTCGACGCGCCCGCCCTCCGCGTCGGCGGCGCGGCGCACGACGTCGAGGACGGTACGCAACTCGGCCGTGGACACGACGGTGCCCTTGCGCTGCGGATCGAGGTCCGGATGCTGGGGGTAGCTCGCAGCGAAGCATTGGTCGACGAGATGCGCCAGCGCGTCGGGGAACGACCGGCCGACGTCGAGCCGTGGACGCAGTCCCGGGTCGAGGCTGACGAGGTGGTCGGTCCAGTCGAGCACGTGGTTCTCGTCCGGCCGGGCAAGCCCGTAGGCCTCCCGCAGGACGAGCCGCAGCTCGGTGCGCAGGGCGTCGCCCAGGTTGCGCAGCAGGTCCCGGGCGCGCTGCCGGTCGTCGGGTCCGAGACGGGTGGCCGTCTCGTCGAGCCGGGTTCCCCCGAGCAGGTAGTCGACGCGGACGAGGGTGGCCACCTTGGTCAGCACGGCGCTGGTGACGAAGGCGGGCAGCCACGCCACGCAACGCCGGGAGCTTGCTTCCCGGAGTTCCACCATCCGGACCCGATCGTCGGCGGCAGAGTGCGTGGTCGCGTCGAACGGGTAGTCGATGACCAGCCGCCAGCGCCCTTCCTGGGACGGGGAAAAGAGCTCATCTCGCAGGTCGGCCCGATCGCGCACGTTCCCGTAGACGATCTCCACGGTGCGCCTGCTGCCACGCCAGACCACCGGGTGTTCCAGTTCGAGCGCCCCGTCGTCGCGGATGCCCAGTTCGGAGAGCAGCAGCTCACGGAAGAGCCGCCGCCGGTTCGCAGGGTTGTCCACATGGCTGACCCGGTCGAGGATCTGGCCGAGGTCGACCCCCACGAGCTGCAGCCGCACGCTGGGATCGTCCTCGAGTCCGACCTTGAGCTCGGCCACCTCGCTCCAGCTGCGCAGCCGCCGGACCACCTCGGTCACTTCCTGACCGGGGATCAACGAGGCGACCGTGCCGTGGTTGAGCGCCGCCAGCCGCCGGGCCGTCATCCCGCGCAGCGCGGGCACGTCCGGGGCGAGGGCGGCGAGCAGCAGTGTCTTGACCAGGCGGTCGTCGGCGCGGAACGCCGCCAGAAGGCCGGAAGTCGCAGTGTTGTCGTCGAGACCGGCTGTCTGTTCCTCGGTGAGCCCGCGCTGTCCGAGCAGCAGCGGCCGTAAAGTGCGCTGGTACAGGGTGCGGGCCTGCTCGAACTCGTGCTTGAGCTTCTCGGTGAAGGGCTGGTCGTTACCGTCGGCAATCGCGTCGAACAGATCGCCGAGCGGCACGAGCTGCCCCAGCCGGAGGTCGTCGCGGCGCTCGACCAGGATCTGCTGCATGAGCTTGAGCGCGGTCCGCTCGCGCTGCAGCGCCGAGGAGACGTGCACCAGCGTCTGCATGAACGCCGGGCTGAAGGGATAGGTCCGGCGAAACGCCTCCCCGTCGCCATCGGTAAGGAGCACGTCGCGAGTCGAGCCGGGGAGGCTGTCGGTCCGACGGAACGCGCCGGCGATGCGCTGGGCCGCGACAGCGTCGCGCGGGCACAGGATGCGCTTCTCAGCGATCAGCTCGAGGTTGCGATCCTCCAGGGTGACCGTGGCGAACCGCCCGTCCCAGTAGGACAGCTGGTCCTGGAACGACAACGACTCAGCGCCGGTGCGCTCGACCTCGATCAGCTCACGCAAGTCGCGCTGGCGCGCGATAAAGCTGACGATCGGCACCGCCCGGTACGCATCGGAGGACTCGACGAGCTTGGCGACCTTCTCGGTCTCCCGTGCGACGAATGCCGGATCGGCGATCTTCCCAGCGAGCCAGAGCACGAGCTCGTCGAGGAACAGGATCACGCCGTCGTGGCCGAGCCCCTTGGCGTGCGCGCTGATCGCCGCGAGCCCGGCGTCGAGCGGCACGAACGCGTTGGCTGCGCCGGCTACCGAGTCGACATAGCTCGGCAGGAATACGGGAACGACGTCGCTGATCAGCCGCTGGGCGAGCTCCGAGTCGGGCGATGCGGCGAACGCGGCGTCGATCTCCTGCACGGTCCACGGCGCGTTGACATCGCCCCAGCCCTCGTCTGCACGTGCCGGAAGCCTCGCCAGGAACGCGGTGGTACCCATCCCGTCGCGGATCGCACGAGCATCGTCGAGCAGCCCCTGCGCGCGGTATACGGACGGCAGCGGTGAGCCCGGGTGTGCCCGGCGGACGTGATCGACATAGCCGCCCAGGATCGCGGCCTCGAGGCTTTCCGCCCCGATCAGGTGGTAGGGCACCAGCATGAAGCGGCTGCTGTCGAGCCAGCCGTACCGGGCGATCGCCTCGGCCAGCTCGGGCCGCGAGCGCGCGGCGATGTCGCCGTTCAGCAGTGCGTGCAGCACCGCCATGAAGTGGCTCTTGCCGGAGCCGAACGAGCCGTGCAGGTAACTCGCCTTGGACCGGCCTTCGCGCAGCGCTGAGCCGATCAGCCCGAGCGCCTCGTCGAAGGCGACCCGCAGCTGCGGCGTGATGACGTAGGCGTCCAGAGTGGCTTGGATGTCACGCACACCCTCGGTGAGGCGCAGCACGAAGTCGCCCTGGTGGATGCGCTCCGGGATGGTGATCAGCTCGCGCAGCAGCGGCTGCCCGGCCTGCACCGGAGTGGTCGTCACCGCTGCCTTCCTCCTCATATCCGCGTCCCAGGGACAGTAGTGCCCATCGCTGCGGGGGCGGGACGTCACCCGACCGCCGGTCAACGCAGCGACCTCCACCCCACGTCGCCGTCATCGAGGTCACCATCGTCGTCCAGGGCGTCGTGGTACAGGCCGGACATCCGCCGAGGATCGCGACCGTCGTCCCGTTCCTCGCGCGAGTCAGTCCCATCGGGGTGACGTTGGTGGTACACGCTCTGGGTTGCGGATTGCAAGTGGAGGTCTTCTCTAATCTGGTGCACATCCGGCCAGAGCTTTGGGAGTTGTTCTCGGTCTCCGGAGTAAGTTTGGCGACATCGTATTACTCCGATGAACCGGGACAACACGAGGAGATCACGGGTCGGAGGGGTAGCCATGCCAAGACTCGATCGAACATTGCCGAAGCTGTAAGGAGGGAGATCCCGCTGCGGGTCGGGGTCATCGACCTGGAGCATAGTCAGCGCTGGCAGCAGGCTGTTGCCGAGCTCGAGGCGCTTGGTGTCACTGACATTGGTTGTGATCGGCTCCGCCAGGTCGGGCGAGGTGTTCGGGACGCGGTGCCAGATATGGGCCAGTTGTGTGGGAACTGTGCCAACGATGTCGCGGCGATCTCACCCATGGGTGAGGTGTGGCCATGCGTGTTCTCCCGCTGGATGCCTTCGGGAAATGTGCTTGACTGCAGTTTGGCCGAGGTTCTCGACGGCGGCCTACGGGAGAACCGTCGTCGGTTGCGAGAACAGCTGTGCCGGCCGATGCAGTGCCAGCCAACCCAGCCGTGAATGTCAAACGTCGAAGAACTTCTCCGGCCGGCCGAGGAAGGACCTCCATAGATGGACCATCTCCAACTCTTCCCACTTTCGTTCGGCGATGCCGGAATCGGTCAGCTCCAAGATCTGCGCTCCAGGCATCGCAGCGACCATCGGGGAGTGTGTGGAGTACACGACTTGGGTGTCCTCCCGCTCGGCCAGGTCCTGTAGCTGGTAGAGCAGGACCAGGGTGGATTGGAACGACAGGGGGCCTTCGGCCTCATCGAGCAGGTAGAGACCGGAGTCGGTGAACCGGCCCTGGATCGCCTGAAGGTAGGACTCGCCATGGCTGACTTCCCACGATGGTTGCTCACCGTATCCGCTGACTCCCATTTCGGTCATGTACGCCAGCATCCCGAAGGCGGTCTCGGCTCGGAGGAAGAAACCCTTGGCGCCCCGGCCTGTGAAGCGACGGCCCGCCGCTGTCCTGGACAGGCGCAGCGCCGCGCCCAGTGGGCTCTTGTCCAGGTAGCTGCCGTATCGTCGGCCACCGTGCCCGCCCCGCACGTCAATGCCGTAGGCCTCCGCGATCGCCTCCAGCAGGGTGGACTTTCCGGAACCGTTGGCGCCGATGAACACCACGAGGTTGCTGGTCAACCTCAGCCCGCGCTCGGCGATGTCCCGCACCGCCGGAACTGAGAACGGCCAGCCGGAGGTGTCGTCATGCGACACCACGTCCAGCCGGTCGATCAGCACGAATGGAGCCTAACAACGCACAGCTACCCTGGCCCGGGATCACGGCACGGTGCCGGCGGCCCCGGGGGTGAGGGTGATTATCGAGCCGAACGCCGAGCGCCGCGCCTGGCTGGGTGCACAGCTGGAGCACGCGGCGGCTGCGCTCGGCGTCACCGCCACGTCGGTGCCCGTGTTCGGCTGGCACGATCGCACCGTCGGCACCCAGGTCAACGCAGCCGATGGTGACCGCTGGTTGCGGGTCTCGGCCGAAATGGCTTACTGGGCTGGTGGAGTCTTCTGGACGGGCAACGTCGACGCACGTGCGATCAGTGGTGTCCCCAAGCCCCGGCTTCTCACTGAACTTGACTGGTCCGACGGTGATTGGCTGTTCAGGGCCGAACTCATGACCGTTGCTCCGAGCCCGGTGATCGCCAACGACATGGTGCTGCGTTTCACCCCTGATCTGGCCCCGACCTGGTGGGCCGACCTGCGGCGAGCCTTGGACACCCTTGTTCCGCACTCCACCGAGCGGGTCTGCGTCGCTGGTGGTGCCCTGCGGCTGCGGCTGTTGGCGGTATTCGGCGTCGATATTGATCCCGGGGAAGTGGAGTGGGGCTGTGCCCACGGAGACCTGCACTGGGCCAACCTCACCGCACCGCACCTCTGCCTCCTGGATTGGGAGGCCTGGGGTATGGCGCCAGTTGGCTACGATGCCGCCGTGCTGTACTGCGCCAGCATCCTCCAGCCAGACGTTATCGACGACGTACGAGGGACCTTCGCGGACCTGCTTGACAGCCCCACCGGCCGGGTAGCTCAGCTCGCCGCAATCCTGAAACTGCTCTGTCTTGTAGAGGACGGCGAGCATCTTGACATCGCCGCGCCACTACATCGACACGCCCGCACCCTTATCGCCCGGCTATGAAGTCCCGACGGCCCAGCGCGGGGTCCGCAGCGACCACTGTGGATTGGGCTGGAGCCCACAAACTGTCGAAGGCCCTCGCCGGTACGCGGCGCTTCACGCCGCTGGAGCTGGCGCTGATCGCAGAGGAGGGCGGGACGTCGACCGACTGCTCAGGCCGGCGCCCGGGCCGAGGAGCTCGATGAGGTCTACGAGACGTTGCTCGCCGCTGGCCGATCCCGGCGCGCGCCGGCCCAGATCATGCCTGCAGCGGCTGGCGAGCTGATGATCGACCAGGGCGCCAAGCTCGCCGGGCAGGCACTGCACATCGTGGCGGATGCCGGAGAATCGGAGCAGCTCGGCACGGCGCCACCGCTGATGATCGAGCAGGTCTTCGGCGTCGATGTCGCAATCGAGGGCCGGCGACGCGCAGGATCTCCGGGTCGACCTCGACGTGATGGCTGCCTCCACGCGATCTGAACATACCGAGATGCGTGCGAACGCGTTCGCATCGGCGTTCCTGATGCCCGCCCGGAGGATCACGGAGAGCTGGCGTGACGCCGGCCAGGACACCTTCGCGCGGCTGGTCGGCGAGCTCCAGGTCTCATCGTCGGCACTGTCCTGGCGCCTGTGCAACCTCGGACTCGTGGATGAGGCACAACGGCGGCAGCTCTGCCGCTGAACCTGCGGCAGTGCGCCGAACGCGGAGGGTGGGCCGAGGAATACCTGGCATTGACCGGCTCCCAGTCGGACGTTCGCCGTCCTGGCCTGCTCAGCCGTGAGGTACTCGACACGTTCGCGCACGGCGAGGTCAGCGCGCGGGTCGCCGCTCGGGTACTGGGGATACCACCGGAGACCCTGCTGCCTGCCGCGCCGTCGACACTGCCGGGCGGCAAGGAGGAGCACTGCGCCGACGAGGACGGCCTGGTCTTGGTCCCCTGACGCCATGTGAGGCTCAGCTGGCGCGTTCAGGCCTTGCTCGCTGCGGTCAGCCGGTGTTCGGCCCACGCCTGAGCTGCGGCGTGCAGGCGGAGTTTCCAGGGTTGTGGGTCGTCGTGGGCGATCTGTTCCCAAAGCCGGCAGCTGGCGGTGGTGAAGGCATTGATCCCGTGACGGGATGCGGCGGTCCAGGACGGGATCTGGGCGGCCCAGGCTTCGGCGGCTGGGGGTGTGTGGCCTTCGGCGATCAGCCACAGGGCGGCACAGGCGGGGTCGACCCAGGCGGCGCCGAGGGTGGGCCAGGCCCAGTCGACGATGTGCGCGTGCTTGGCGATGAGGATGTTGTGGGGGTTGAGGTCGGTGTGCAGCAGGTGCTTGCCGGCCAGCAGGTGCAGCGTCGCGTCGTCGATCAGGCCGGCCCAGCGGTCGTCGAGCCCTCTGAGCTGCAGATCCGGTGCCTGGATGTGGCCGAGTCGCTGCAGTGTGTCGGCGAGTTTGGGCAGGTCGGCGGAGCCGGGGGTGAGGTTGGCGTGCCGGCCCTCGAGGTGCTCGAATCCCAGCATGGTCCACCCGTCGAGCTCGATCTGCCAGAGCAGGCGTGGCGCGATCGGCGCGACGTAGGGGTTGATCCGGGCTTCCCGTCGCTGGGTGGCGACGCGGGGGTGGTCGCTGCGCAGGCCCTTGATGAATACTCTGCCGGTCGAAGTGTGCAGGAGCGCGGCGATGCCGCAGTTGAGCCCCGCCGAGATCGGCTCCACGGCCCGGACCGGACCGGTCGCGGACTCCAGGGCGCGGCGCACGGTGCCGGGAAGCTCGCCCCACTGGGTGCGTGACCGAGTGTTGTTCATGGCCTGGCTGGCGGGCGCGGCAGTGGAGGTCATGCTGAGATTGAGTAGGCGAAGCCGAGGGAGATCAGTCCTTCGGACAGGAACAGTCGCTCGGCGGCCTGCCCAGTTTGGGTCTGCAGCAGTTGGTAGGCCGCGCGATGGTGCTCCGCCCATGCCATCGCCGCGCGCCATAGAGCTCGGCCGTAACCATAGCCGCGGTGGTCGGAGTGCACGGCGAAGTACTGGGGTAGCAGGGCGGGGTGTCCGCGCCGGTCGGGCAGGGTGCGCAGCGGACCGATCGCACCGACGATGCGGCTGTCGGCGACGGTGACCAGGATCGGGCCATCCGCGTGGCCCTCCCGCCAGCGGTCGTGCAGGAATCCGAAGCCGCTGGTGTGCAGGTGTTGCGCGAACTCCGCGAACGTGGCGCGCACCGCCGACGGGCAGGTGTCCAGGACTCGAACTAGGTCCGGCGGTGGGTGGTGCGCTGACTGATCGCCGCCGAAGACCTTCAAGAGAAGCTGCGTGCCTGAGGAGGACGAGGCTGCCGGGGTAGCCGGATCGAACCAGATCAGCTGTCCGGTCCGGGCGCCGTAAGCCGCGCACCACTGCCTGGTGGCCGTGAGCAGCCCTGGCCGGTCCGCGGGTGTGGTGCCGTAGTAGTAGGTCTTGACCATCCCGCCGCCGCGTCGGGAGAAGGTCGGGATGATCGTGCGGTTCGGCTGGTGGATGATCTCCTTGACCAGGATCGCCTGGTCTTTGCGATGTGACCAGCGCCGATCCTTGTTGAACGGCAGCACCCGCCCGGTGCGGCTGGCGGCGACGACGTCGTCGAACAGCTCAGGGGACAGCGCATCGGGGTGTACCGGCCCCAGGGTGGGTACATACGGGACGCACAGGGCGCGGCGTAGCCAGTCCCACTGGAATCGCATGGCGGCACGCTACGCAACAGCATTGCCACCCTCGGTGAGCACCGGCCAGTGACACGCCGGTGAGCGTCTACTAAGCGGGTCAGTAGGGGTTGTCGTCGCCGGCGTTGCAGCTGCACTTCGACGACTCGACCAGCTCGTCGAGATCGTCCACCAGCTCGATGTCCTCGGTGGGTGGGAGCTGGATGGTGATTTCCACGGGAACCGCGGTCATCTGCTTCCTCCTCGCTCAGTGCTGGCAGTACGCGGACAGGGGTGCCTTGGCCTTGCGGTACAGGGTGACCAGCGGCATGCAGGTGCCGCAGCTGCCGGATAGGGTGCAGCCGCTGCAGCCGCCTTGGCGCAGCAGCAGCCCGTCGGCGGTCCCGCCGAGGCGGGCCAGCCCCTCCACACCCTCCTCCATGAGCGGGATCTGCGGGTCGCGGCCCACTTTGCAGATGCTGGCCATGCCGTGCGGGTCGACGTGGAAGAAGGTGTGGCCGGCGTTGCAGCCGGTGAACGGTTTGCGTGTGCGCAGATACTCCTGGGATTGGGCGGGCAGGCTCTCCGCGCCGCCGTAGATCGTTGGAGACATGTTGGAGAACACGTGGTAGGGCAGGCCCAGGCCTTCGGCCATCGCGCGCATCTGATCGACCTCGTGCGCGTTGTGTCGCGCCACGATCAGGTTGAGGTTGATTGGAAGACCGGCCTCGTGGGCTGCGGCTAGGCCGCGCTCGAACTTCGCGAACGACCCGCGCCGCCGGGTCAGCCCGTCATAGCTCGCCGCGGTCGCGCCGTAAACGCTCAGGGTCAGCCGGTACGGTGGCTGCGTCGTCAACAGCTCCAGGATTCCCGGGTTCGACAGCCGCGACCCGTTCGAGGAAATGCTGATCATCATGCCGAGCTCGAAGGCCAGGCGGTAGACCTCGGTGAACAACTTGTCGATCAGCGGCTCGCCGCCGGTGAGTTGCAACCACAACACGCCAGCATCGCGCAGGATGTGCAGCAGCCGCTCCCGATCCGGCCACGACAAGCCGGCGAAAGTCTTCAGTCCCAAATAGCAATGCTCGCAGTCATAATTACACCCCAAATTGATCTCATAGGAGGCGCGGCCATACCCGTAAGGAGAGGGTGTGCGCACCAGCACCGTCTCAACCAGCGGGCGTCCGGTCAGGTCCACGCCCCAGCGACGGCGCACCGCATCCACCAGCCACCCCGGGCACGCCTCGCCGGCCTTGGCCTGCTGGAGCCTCTGGTAGTGGCCGTGCGGCAGCTTCAGTCCCTGGGTGCTGCCCGGTCGCAGCACAAGGTAGTCCTCCAGGAACGGGCTGGCGATCAGTTCGTGCACGAGCGGGGCTCCTCACCGTTACGGAGTGGAGTGGCGTCGTCTCTGCACTCGACCGTGCCGGATTGCCCTTCCCCGGTCAACGTGATAACGAGGAAGGCATCGAACGGATCAACGTAGGCTGGTCACACCTGCATCACTGGCCGGGCTCGGTCACCTCGCAGGTGTCCTGGTCGATGAGGGCCGGGTGATGTCATGTCCTCATACAGGCCACCGTTTCCGCTGGTAATCCAGCGCATCATGACCTGCGAGCTCCTGGGTTGAGCTGTTGATCCGGACGAGGAACACCGGCTTGCGTTCACCCTTCGGTGTAGCGAACACCGGCTGGGCCGCAGGTCCGACGTCGATCCGGGCGACCGTGCGCCCGTCGACCTCGGCGTAGCTGAGGCTCACATCGGTCGCAGCAGCCTTGCCCAGGGTCGTAGTCAGTGCATCGGTCAACCACAACTCCCAGCCGTCGGTGTTCTTCTTGGCGCCCTGTAAGGGGTAGTCCTCCTCGATGCCGACAATCGCACCGTCGTCGGCGACGCCGACGAGCAGCGTGCCGCCGTGGTTGTTCATGAACCCAGCAACTGACTTCAACACGGCCCACTCGATCGCCCGGTCCTTCTCGCACGTGGCGAGGTTCTTCCGACCTGTCGACTTGAACTCCACGACCTTGCTCTCGCCTGCGGCGATGACGCGGCGGACGCTGTCGCTCGCGTGCTGGGCATCCTGCTCGACGTTCGCATAGGGGTTGTCGGAGCCATCCGCAGATCGGTTCACCGGCTTGCCGGTGGCCTCCTCGATCTGCTTGAGCAGCCGCTCGAAACGTGCGGTGAAGAAGGCCTCGAAGTCGTCGCGACGCAGCGCAAGCGGGTCGATGTCGTGCGACCGCAGGATCGTGTCGAGGTCGCCGGAATCGATTCGCTCGTTCGACTCGATGCGGGCCAGGTATCTGCTGGGGGCGCTGCCACCGATGCGCCGGTTCGTCCGCGCATCGATCACGGTCTTGTTGACGACGCTGTTGGCGATCCCTGCTGGGATGCCGTGCTCGGTGAACCAGCGCTTCGGGAAGATGTGGTGGACGTCGATCGCGTCGTCGACATAGGCGTGAAGGTCGATCGTGGTCCCAGTGCGGAAGTCGCGGCCGCCGCGTTTCATTTGCTGGGCGTACAGGCCCTTGTACGCCGCGCTGTTGCGGGTGCGCAGCGTGAGCAGCCGCTCGGCCTGGAACTGCGACTCCCGTACGGTCCTCGGCTCATCGCCACCGTTCACCCACGCGACCACGTCCTGCAGGTCGTTGGCGAACCGGGTCTCGATCGAACCGCCGTACATCTCGCCGAACACGCCGCACCAGTACCACTGGCGGAGCATCCGTCCGACGCCGTGGCTGTCGGCCAGGTCGCCGAGCGCGGTCATGATCGCTGTCAGCGGGACGAGCTGGCTGCTGTAGGGCAGGTCCCGGGCCGTGAACACCCGCTCCGCGTGCAGGAACCGCACGACCTGTGGCACCGCCTTGGTCACCACGTCTGCCCATTGCTGGTAGTCGTCGATGCCCAGGCGCAGCACATCACGACGTTTGCACGACACGGCGGGTGCCCGGTCGTCCCCCGGGTTCTCGGCGAGGTGGCGGGCCCGGCGCTCCCGGGTCGCGAGCAGGGTGAGGATCTGCAGGAAGTCCGTGGCCGCGAAGTCGTTGAGCAGCTCATACGTGCCGAACGCGGCACACCGCTCATGCCAGTCGTCGCGCAGATTGAAGTTGTCGGTCGCGTAGGTCGCCGTCAGCAGCTCGAAGACCGTCAGAGACACGCCGCCCGTGTTGACCTTCTCGAACACCTGGCAGACGGCCTCCTTCGGCGTCGCCCGGGTGAGCTCGATCGTCGGCACGCGGTAGCGGTTGAAGGGGGTGATCACCGCCTCGTTGAACGCGATCCAGGTCTGGAGCCGCTCGGATTGCTCGCCCCGGCCCTTCCCGAGGAAATCCAGCTGCCAGGCGGTGGTGTCCGGGTGGTCAAGGACGATGTCCAGCGGGAACATCTCAGCGTCGATCTGCGTGTTCCGCGTGGAGACATCGAGCACCACATCGCCACGGAAGGACCTGACGACGCCATCGGCCGGGACGGACACGATGGCGTCCTCGCGGTCGCTGTATGGGTCGATGCACGCCCGAATGTCGGCGAAGTAGTGGCGGGACAGGTCGTTTTTTCGCGCATCGCGAGTATGCACTGGGCCGCCGGAACGCAGGGCGAGATAGAGCGACGTGATGCGCTGCTGGCCGTCGAGGAGCAAGAACTCCGGCTCGGCCTCCAAGGGCAGCGTCACGCCCTCGATGAACCGCGGTTTGAACTTCACGTCCGGATTCCCGGTGCGAAGAGTCATCACCGCCCCGATCGGGTACGACAGCGACACCGAGGCCAGCAGGCTCGTGATGTGGTTGTCGTCCCAGACCCAGCCTCGTTGGAAATCGGGCAGCTGCAGCGTGCCGTTCCCGGCCTGGTCGAGCAGGTCGACCAGGGGAACATCGCCGCTGGTGAACTTCTTGTCCACGCTCGGTTTCGCTCCATATCGATTGTCGGTTTGATCAGGGAAGTAGGACGTACCGCATCCCGCGGCGCTGCCCGGTCGTGACGAGGCGACCCTCGGCGACCAGGTGCTGCGCGAGAGCCCGCGCCCCGGCGGCGTCGAGGCCGGTGGCGTCCCGGATCTGCTCGTTCGACAGCGGGCCGTCCGCGGCGGCGGTCAGCACGGCGCTGATTTGGCCTGGGTCCGGGGCTGAGGTTGCACGAGGTTCGCGGGCCGGCTTTCCGGCGCCACCACTCCTGGCCGCCGATCGTGGCAGTGGGGCTACGTCGACGCGGCCGGTCGGGAGCCAGCCGTTCAGCTGTTCCGTGGTGAGCTGCAGCTCGCCGAGCTGGGCGTCGAGGAAGCCGGAGTAGATGTCGGCGGGCGACGCGCCGTAGCGCGGGTCGATCCCGCCGTGCCACTGGCGCACCCACGGCAGCACCTCGGCCAGCCCGGCCAGCAGCGGCGTGACTCGCCCGGCCGGCCAGCCATCGTCGCCGCGGCGCTGGGTGATCAGGACGGCGAGCGCTTGCGCCTGCTGGCGGTGGTCCCACCCGGCCCAGCCGAGCAGCAGGCTGCCGTCCCCGTCGCGGCTGGCTCCGGGGTAGGAAATGAACCGTTCCTTGGGGACGTCGAGCTTGCCGCGCTGGCTCCAGTAGCTGCTGCGCGCGAAGTCCAGCGGCCCGTACTTCGGCGGCACCGGCACCTCGCCGATTTCGTCCTTGATCGCGCGCCGCGCCTCGGGATGGGTGACGTCGTCATGGCCCAGCCGCGCGGCGATCGCATCCTCCCGGCGCTGCAGCGCCCAGGTGCACTCCCACTCCGCGCGCTTGGCCAGCCCCTCCGGCTTGTGACGGTAGGCGGCGAGGAACGGCACGTGTTCGGCGTCGACCAGCGCGCCGACGACTTCGGCAAGATCCACGTCAGGGCGACCCAGCGCATCGCCGGCCCACAGCGCCGCCACTGAGACGAAGTCCTCGTCGCCGCGGACCCGGTCGGCGAGGGCGCGCACGGTGTGCGGATCGGGCTGATCGTCGCCGTTGTCGTCAACGGCGAACCAGAGGTGACGCGCTTCGAGCCGGTCGAGCAGCCAGCCTCGCAGCACTCGCTCCTGCTGCTTCTCCCACGACTCAGTCGCCCAGCGTCGCTTGCACTCGGGGCGCTCGATCAGCGCGAGGTCGCGGCGGTTTTCGATCAACGCGATCCGGGCCTCGACGGTCTTGCGGTAAGACTCAGACCAGTGCGCAGGCAGCTCCGTGATCGGTGTGGAGCCGTGCCGGGCAAACCACAGGGTCGTGCTTTGTCCGGCCGCCATCGAGCGGGCGAGGACGATCTCGAACGCCCGCTCGCCGAGGTTCAGCGGTTCCGCGGAACCGTGGTTGACGACCTCCGCGGCCTCGACTTTCGAGAGCAGGCCATAGCGGCGGTAGACGTCCCAGTCGAGCTCCTCCTGCTCGGAGATCATCCGGGCACGGAGGTGTCGCCATTCGGTGTGGGCGGTGGCGAGGCGGTCTCGGGTCGGGGTGGCAGTGGTGGCGATCGCGTTGGGGGTGGTGGCTGAGAGCTGTTGGGCGAGGTTATCGACGGAGCGCCCGCCGTTGAGGGGCAGATCAGCTGGCAGCGGGAGCTGCTCCAGCTTGGTCCCGGTAAACTCGTATCGAGGTTCCCAGTCCTCGTCGCCGATGCCGCCACCAACCCCGCCGTTGCCCTTGTTCTGACTCACTTGCTTCAGCCAGAAGCACGCCGTCGACGAGTTCAGCACCCCGAGCAATGCCAGGTGGTCTTCCTCGCTCGCCTCCGCGGGGAGCTTGATCACCGGGGCGGTCCGATTGAACACGTTCCCGCTCCGATCCAGCACGAAGTGGTTGTGCGTCGCCACAAACGCGAACGCAATAGAAAATCTGCTAGCTCCCCTGTCCCGCGGCAGCTGATGCCACTCCCACCATCCGCGGCCTCTGGACCGATACGTCCCACCGCCGAATGTCGATCGTCCCCACAACGTCGCCCGCCATGGCCAGAAGTACTGATGAGCGCCAACCGGGATCTCGTCGGGCGAGAGCAGCATGCGCGAGTCGTCGTACGGATGGAACGTGAGGTCGAACCCATCGAAGGTCCAGTCCCGGGTCTGATCACCGCGGTGAGATGTCCGCGCGGCCATCTCATGCACTGCCGTCCTGTTCACGATCGGGCTGGGCAGGGTGAAGACCTCGTCTGCGTGCGTGTCCCCGTAGAACCCGACTCGCACCAAATCCATTCGCCCTGGCTTCTCATTGATCCGACGAACTAGCCCCTCGGCGCCGCCACCGGACAGTGACCATGGATGGTTCGCGAGCCGGGACCGCGGAAGGTCAACCACGCTGACCCAATCCGACTCGGAATCGACGTGCTCGACGTGCTCGAGGATCGCTGTCCACACCAGACCCTTCTCCGGGTCATCGGGCTGGGCGGGCTCGCCGCGCGCCCCGAGTACTGCCCGGACCTTGTCTCGGCTGGGCGTCATGCGGCGACCGATGAGGATCACCGTCGGCGTGCCGTGACCTGGGATGTAGGCGCCAGAGGTGTCGACCACGTAGTTCAGCTCAACCGTGGGCAGAAAGTCCTCGATGAGCTTCGTTCCGAACTCGCGCTTCATGAACGCGTTCGAAGTGATTTGGCCGGTGTAACCAGCGCCGTGGCCGTCCTCCGTGGGTCGCCGTGCCAGATCGAAGATCCGTTGCGCGAACGGAACCGTGAGCTGGAACTGCCGGTGGCACGCCGACCAGCGCTTGCGGTAGTACTCGTTCTGCTCCGGATCCTTCCCGGTGATATAAGGCGGATTCCCGACCACGACGTGGTACGAGTCCGAGGCAAGCAGCCCCTCGGGCGCGAAGCCGTCGATGTCCTCCCACCGGGCCCGATAGCCGATTGCCTCGTCAACTGCCGCGATCGACTGCTGCCGCTCCGGTGTCCGCAGGGAGTCCGTGCATCCGATGATCGGGCGCCACCGCTGGCGAGCGGTCTCCGCCAGAGTTGCCACGCCAGCTGTCTTCAATGCCGCCACTAGTAGCCGGAACCGCGCGATCGCAACGGCAAACGGGTTCGTGTCCACGCCATGCACGGAGTCCAGCGCGCGGCGGGCGACCTCGTAGTCGTCCAACGTCGGTGCCTTTGCCTGCCACGCTTCGACCAACCGGTGGAACGCGCCGAGCAGGAAGTGCCCGCTGCCGCACGACGGGTCGATCAGTCGCAGTCCGTCGAGCCCAAACTCGTCGATCGCCGGGGTCAGCGTGCGGTCGAGGATGAAGCTCTCCACGAATCGCGGTGTCTGCAGCAAGGCATAACGCTTCTTCGCCTCCTCGGAAAGGTCCTGGTAGAGGTCGCCGAGGAAGTGGGTGTCCCATTCAGGATCGGTGAAATCGTGGCGCAGCGATCCATCGGGGCGCCGCTCCCGCCAAAACTCAACCAGCGCCTTCGCCGCGTCGTGCGAGATCGGCACCCAGTACATCGCGTTGTGCTCACCGTCGAACAGCAGCCGGCCGGCGTCGGTTGCGCTGAGCACGTCAAACTGCTCGATGAGCCAATCGCCGTCGTTGTGCTCCGGATGCTGGCGGTAATGCTCCATCTGCAGCTCTTCGGCCGTGGCCAGCCGGTCCCCTGGCCCGGACAGCACTGGCTCGATGAGCCCATTGTCCTCGGTCCAGCGCAGGAAGACCGTGCCGAGCACCCACGCGACCGCGACCTGGGTGAGCTGCCCCGTCCGCCACGCCGGCCACTCAGCCGCAGTGCGTCGGGCCTTGTGCTCTGCGGCGTGCTCGTCGCCGAGCATGTCGACCAGCCCAGGTACCGCATCGAGCTGCTCAGCCAGATCGGCCTCCAGCAACCGAACCTGTCGCTGTAGGTCCGCCAAGAGCGCCTTCGGGTCGACCACGTGGCGTTCTCCTCCGTTCCGTCCCCACCGCAGCCGGTCCGGCTACGGCTGGGAGCAGGCACATCTGCGTGGAGCGGAAGCATGGCCTACGCGGTTTGGTGGGCGGCCCCGGGTACCAGGCGGCACCCGAACCCGCAAGTGACCACGCCGACGGCACCACGATTCATTTCTCAGCATTCGTTATGCCGATCGCGTGCGACCCGATCCGCGGTGCCTGGCGGTGAACGCGGAGCCGATCGGCCGCGACGCGAAGCTCTGGGTGCGTGGGCCCGGGGCGCCGTCATTGTCCGGTGAGCGGGACTGGTTGTTCAAGCCAGTCATCGTGACGGCAGGACTAGCCTGGTGTCACCGCGTTGCCGAGGTGTTCCCGGGGCGACGGCCCGGGGCATCGGTAGGGGGTCCCGGCAAGGAGAGGTTCCTGGTGGACGCTGACGAGGACGTTGACGAGGCGTCGACGATCGGTGCGCGTGCTCGGATGATCCGACGTCGTCGCGGGCTGAGCTTGGACGTGGTGGCCGGGCTGGCCGGGATCACCAAGCAGTACCTGTCGATGCTGGAACGTGGCGAGCGCGGGTTCAACCGGCGCGGCCTGATCGAGGATCTGGCCGACGCGCTGTGCTGCTCGGTAGCTGACCTGACCGGGCAGCCCTACCCGGCGCTGGACCGCGCAACCAAAGACGCTTTGGCGACGTTGCCGAGTATCCGGTTGGTGCTCAACGACTTCGGTCCGACCGATGTGCCGGGCGTGACGCCGCGCCCGCTGGAAGCGCTGGTGAGCTTGGCTGACGAGGCCAATGAGCATTGTGGCCAGGCGCATTACTCCCTGGCGCGCCACGACGTCGGCAGTCTGCTCGCCGAATCGCAGGCCAGCGCCTTGACCGTGCCGGCGGCGCGGCGAGACCAAGCGTTCACTGCGGCCGTCACTATGTGCTTTGTGGCTGGTGTGGTGTCCAGCCGGGCAGGCAACGTGGACCTGGCGGCGACCGCGGCACTGCGCGGTTATGACCTCGCGCAGCAGCATGACAACCCGGCGCTGCTCGGGTTTGCTCGCTGGTATTGGGCTCTTGAGCTCACGAGCATGGCAGCACGTACCCGGGCGTACGCAGTGCTGTCCGAAGGGATCAACGACCTGGCGCCGGCGGTGCAGTTATTGGCTGCGAACACGCTGGCCGCTGAGATCGTCGGCATGATGCATCTGCAACAGGCGCGAACCGCGGCACGGCAGCACCATGCCGACAATGCGCATGCGCATCTGGACGAAGCGGCACACATCGCGAGCAGAGTGGGCGAGCGTAACGGCATGCGGCAGCACTTCGGGCCGACCAATGTCGCAGCGTGGCGAGTGTCGATCGGAGTGGAGTTAGCCGAGGGCGCCCGGGTCTATGAGGACGTCACGGCGGCTCCGATTGAC
>JBOHFK010000051.1:0-34597 GCA_050699635.1 Pseudonocardiaceae bacterium
ACATCGTTCACCGTCACCACACGGGTTGCCATGGCCTACCCCCAGGTCGCAAACACCCCAACCCGGCAACCCTGCCCCGCACCCACCGCCACGTCATCCACCAACCCAGCCACCGGCCTCGGCGGTCAGAGGCGCAGCCTCGCTAGGTGGAACTGTGGTTACTGGAAGTGTGGTTACACCTTTCTCGACTCAGTGCAGCCCGGGGTCCAGGGTCATGCGGGCCGCGGCGGGTCGATCAGTTCGATACCGATGGCCACGACGCCGAGGACTTCACGCTCGGGCGGGTAGATCTGGCGAATGTTGGCGAGTTGCTCGTCGCGGGTGGCCCGGGGGTTGACCGCAGCGACTTCCTCGTGGTCGAACATCTCGTCGAAGGTGTTGTAGCGGGCCACCCGGGTGACGCGAGTGAGGACCTGGTCGCCTTGGCAGCGGAACCGGATCAACGATCCCTCCTTGATCTTGCGGCGGCTGGAATCGTTGACGCGGATCTCGGTGGTCTTGCGGCCGGTGGCGATGAGGTCGAAGTAACGCTTGTAGATGCCCATCTCGTGGGCGCGGATGGCGGGTTCGGTGGGGCGTGCGGTCATCAGGCGGCCAAGTTCCTTGACGGTGAACGAGCGAAAGAAGTGTTTCGGGTCGGTCAGCAGCTCGCTGACCAGCCAGACCAGCGAGTCGACGTAGTCGTCGATGCTGCCGGGCCAGGCGATGGTGTCCAGCATCCAGAGCTCGACATCGGCCGGGAGCGCGTCGCGTCCACGCTCGCGCAGCAGCGACTTCGAGAGTTTCGCCCCGGTCGGGGCGAGGACCTGCGGGGTGAACACCCGGACCGGCATGTGCGCCGGCGGGGTGTCCAGCGCGCCCAGGGCGCCGTCGACGAGCTGGCAGCCGAAGACCCAGTCGCCGCCCTTCATCATCACGTGCAGGACGTCGGTGTCCCGGCCCAGGGCGCGTTCCTTGACCAGGTTGCGGTACAGGGTGGCCAGGTCGAGGTACGGGGCACCGTCTTCGGGGTCGATGTGCGCCTCGTAGCCGCCATGGTCGAAGCAGACCGCGGTGAAGGTCGCGCCATCTTCGTCGAGGTGGGTCAGCCTGGTGCGGTCGGCGCGTTTCTCCGCCCACCCGCATTCGGGACAGGGCACCCGGATGTGGACCACGCCGTGGGAGGGGGCCATCCACCAGCGGATGTCCTCCAGACGTTCCAGCGTGCGCAAGAACTCGGCCCGGAAGCCGGGGGTAGCCTGCTGGTCGGTGTAGGTCTCAACCGCGTAGTTGGTGTCGGTGGCCTCCGATAGCGAGGTGAAAAACGCCCGGTAGTAGCGCTCGATCAACTCACTGATCTTGTCCTTGCCCAGGGCATGGAAGTAGGTCTGCTGGTAGGCGGTATGCGTCTCCGGGTCAAGCACCACCTCGTAAGGTGCGTTGTCCAGCGCGCCGAACCGCACCACCGTGTCGATGGAGAACTCCCGACGGGCGATCTTCGCCAGCAGGAACGCCGCCGTCTGGACCAGGTTCGTCCCCAGGTGCGGGGCGCCGTTGATCTGGGTGCCCACCACGAACTCGATCCGCGCCGGTCGCGCGGCCTGCACTCTGGGGCGCAGGATGTCGATCGAGCGCAGCAGCGCGTTGGCCAGCACGCTGTTCGGCGAGATCAGCAACGACGGTTTCCCGTTGCGTCCCACGATGTTCACGCTCCTCGGCTCGGTTTGGGCAAGCGCAGGTTGGCGCAGATGAAGTCCAGCCGCGCCGCCGCCGAATCCGGCGAGACGAACACTGGTTCGTAGCCGGCGTCGTAGTAGCCCTGCACGATCAGCTCGTGCACCCGGCGGATCTCGCGGTCCTTGGCCCACACGATGTCGTCGGGGTCCTCGAAGGTGTCCAGCGGGTCCAGCACGAAAATCGCGTCATACCGGTAGCGCCGAGTGGCCTCCTCCAACTGCGGGGTCGGCTTGAGGCCGAAGAACCCTTCCCACCCGTAGCCGTCGGGGATGCCCCGGTTGTAGAAGCGAATCCCGTGGGTGTGGCTGGTGTACTCGGCGACGAACACGTCGAGGACTTCCAGGGAGTACTCGCGCCGATCTTCCCTGAGCAGGTGACGGCCAAGCCGTTCGCGGTGCTTGCGGTAGATCTCCCGGCCGGGTTCGTCGACCATGCACGGGATACCGGCGGCGTGGACGGCCTCGATCAGATCATCCTTGCCCGAGGACGGGCCGCCGGTAATGACGTAGCGGCACGGATCGTCGCTGGCCGCCGCCTCCACGGCGGTAGCCAGAGCTGTGTTGGTGCTGGTCACGATTGTCCGTTCTTCTCGGGGGTGTTCTCAGGGGATGGGTAGCGAGCCAGAAAGCCCTCGGTCCAGGCGTTGCCCAGCTCGACCTCACCGTGCAGGGCGGCGACGCACTGCTCCCGGCTGGCTCCGCCAGTGGCGGCCTCGGTCAGCCGGCACGCCTGCGCCTCGGTCAGCGCCGGGGTCCAGCCGGCCAGTGCGACCAGCTCGTCCACCTCCAGCTCGGGGGCGAAGGCGGTGGTATAGCTGATCGCCTCAGCGCGAGCGGCGGCCCACCGCCATGCGGCCGTCACCACGGTGTGGATAATGTCCCGCCGGTCCGCGCGCAGGCTGATTAGCCGCTCGACCGCGAGCAACTCGGCACGGGCGGCGTAGACCGCCGACCACAACCTGCTGAGCTGCTCCTCGTGTTCGGCGACCTCCCAGGCGAACGGGTCGGCCTGGACCGGCTGCCGCCCGGTAGCTGGAGCAAGCCGAGGCGCGATCATCGGGGAGCGGGTGAACCGGTCGGCGTCGGCCAGCAACTCCCAGGCGATCTTCTCGATCAGTTTGGGCTCGACCCGCTTGCGGAAGTGGTGGACCTCGTGCCCCGACTGCTCGGCCGCCAAGTACCGGCGGACGGTGAGGTTCTGTCCCGGCTCGGCCGGAGGCAGCCCGAACAGTGCCCGCGCCGCCATGGCATAGCGGGTGTCCGGGAACCGAGCCAGCAACCCCCGCAGCGTGCCGTCCAGCGCCGCCGTGCGGCTGCCCTTGTCAGCGGGATCGACTGCCCTGGCGACGATCCCGCGCAAATCGAGCAGTACCGTGTCCACGCTGGCCGGGGTGATCGGCAGCCCACGCCGCAGCAACCGCCCGACTGCGGCGGCCACTGCATCCCCTACTGGGCCTTTTCTGGGCATGGGATCGAGTCAAGCACGATACCCAGGAAAAGCCCAGTCTTGCAGGCCTGGGATGTCGATGTCGTGGTGGCAGCGGCAAACGGGCGGGTACTGGCGCTGGGCGAGGTCAAGTGGGGGCAGGTGATGGACATCGGTCATCTCGAACGCCTTCGGCCGATCCGCCAACTCGTCGTCGCGCAGGACCGGGACGGTGTCGGCAGCGCGCGGCCGGTGTGCTTCAGCGCCACCGGCTTCGCTACCGAACTGGCCGCCGCCGAGCGAGACGGGCAGGTCGGCTGTATCGGGCTCGACCGCCTCTACGCCGCGGACGGCGGCCCGTGGTGATGCCGCGCCCTGGAATCGTATCTCGCTCACATCGATGAGACTAACATCTCTGGTAGTTTCATCGATGTGGTGAGCAAGCGGGCGTTCGTCGGGCGACAACTGGATCTCGGGCAACTGCAGCGCCATCTCGATGCGGTTGTCCACGACGGTGTGGGGCGGCTGATCAGCGTCCGGGGTCGCCGCCAGGCGGGCAAGTCGCGCTTGGTGACGGAGTTCGCTGACCGTAGCGGCCTGCCACAGCTGTTCTTCACGGCGTCCCGGCTGGCCACCCCCGGCGAGGAGCTGGCACGGCTGGCTCAGACGGCCCGGGATTCGACGCTCCCCGGCGCGCACCTCTTCGACGGCATCAGGCTCGAGACCTGGCATGCAGCGTTACGTCAGATAGCTGCCGCGCTGCCGGAGGGACCCGCCATCGTGGTGCTCGACGAGTTCCCATGGCTGGTGGAATCGAGTCCCTCCCTCGAGGGTGCGCTGCAGGAGGTCTGGGATCGGGTCTTCGAACCCCTGCCGCTGCTGCTCATCCTCGTCGGGTCCGATCTGGCCATGATGGAGGCGCTGAGCTCCTACGACCGGCCACTGTTCGGCCGCGTCAAGGAGTTCGTCGTCGACCCTTTCACGGTCGCGGACACCGCAGCGATGATCGGTATCAACGACTGCTCGGTCGCGATGGACGCGCAGCTGGTCACCGGGGGCTATCCACGGCTGTGCCTGGAGTGGCGTGGGGCGCCGGACGTGATGTCCTTCGTTCGCGAGCAGCTCACCGACGAGAACTCCGACGTGGTGGTGATCGGGCGCACGGTGCTCGCCGCCGAGTTCCCGACCGACGTCCAGGCTCGGCAGGTGCTCGGCGCGATCGGCGCCGGTGACCGCACGAACAAGGCGATCGCGGTACGCGCCGGGCTGCAGGCGGCTCCGCTGGCGCGGTCGCTGAACCTGCTCCGCGAGGCCAAGCGGGTCATCGCGGCCGATCTGCCGCTGTCGACCCGTCCGGCGCGCGAGCCCCGGTACCGGGTCGCCGATCCCTACCTGCGGTTTTGGCTGCGTTTCATCGAGCCCGCCTTGCCCGACATCGCTCGCGGCCGGTGCGATCTCGCGCTGGCGCGGCTGCGCGATTCGTGGCTGGAGTACCGGGGCCGGGCCGTGGAGCCGCTGGTGCACGCCTCGCTGGAACGCCTCACCACGAAGGATCCGCACCTGGCCGGCACCTCGGTCGTCGGTGGCTACTGGACGCGCACGGGCAGCGTGGAAGTCGATCTCGTGGGGGTCGACCGGTGGCCGGGAGCCAGCCGGGTCAGCGTTGTCGGTTCGATCAAGTGGCGGGACCGCAGCCCGTTCGACCAGCGGGACCTGGCCGATCTCGTAGCGCACCAAGGCGAGGTGCCGGGGGGTCGCGACGCGACCCTGATCGCGGTGAGCCGCTCCGGCTGTACCGCTCAGGGCATCGCGGCCGTCTACGATCCCGACGACCTGGTGTCCGCCTGGCGCTGATACCTGCTAGGGATCGCTGCGCGCTGACTGCACCCAATCCGGGACATGCGCCGGCGGTGGAGGGGGCGGGGCGGTGGCCGGGGGCTGGGGCCGGTTGGAACCCCGGGTGGCGTCACTGTGCTGCGTCGCGGTCCTGGGCTTGACGGTGGCGCCGGCCGGTGGGGCTGGCGTCGTAGCGGCAGCGCCGGCGGGCGGTTCGTGAAGTGGATTCTGATTGCTGCCGGTGCCGGGATCCGGTATCGCAGCAACGGGGGCCACCGGGGTCTCGGGTACTGGCGCAACCGAAGTGCCAGGCACGGGAGCCTGTGGAACAGGGTTCCGGGGCGCCGGGGTCACGGCGGCGGGCTCGGAGACAGGTCCACGGTGTGCTGTCAGCAACGGCACCGCCACCGCGCCCCCAGCGAGCACGAGGGCGAGTAGCCCCGCCGCCGCGAACTTCGTGAACTGCGGTGACCTGGTGCGGTCCGGTTGGACGTCGGAGGGTTCGGCGGCCGGAGGCGCCGCGGTCACCCATGGCGGTAACTGCGTCGTGACCGGCTCGGGCACATCGAACCCAGCCGCGGCCGGGGCCGGGACCGGCGGGTCCGACCCGACGTCCATGCTGGTGGAGGCGATAGCCGGGTGAGCGTTGCCAGCCCCAAGCACCGACACGACGGCCCCGGACCCGGCGGCGCCGAGTGCGATCGCGGCTTGCGGATCGGGGTCCACCGCGACTGGGCAACCAAGCTCGGCGGAGAGAAGTTGCGCGACGAGCGGGATCCGGGCGGATCCGCCGACCAGCAGCACCGCGTCGAGATCCTCCGGGGTCACCTCGGCGGAGCGCAGCGTGTGACGCAGCGCCGCAACCGTCTCGGCCACCTGGGGATAGATCAGGTCCTCGAACTCGGCCCGGGTGAGGTGCACCTGGGACTGCATCTGGGGAAGCAGCACCGGGATCGTCACCTCGATGCCGGCTGAGAGGGCCTCCTTGGCCTCGGTGCATTCCCGCCGGCAGAGCGCGAGGCTGCGCTGCAGCGGCCCGTCCCCGGTGGCGTTCGGTTCCAGTTCACTGACGGCGGGAACCGCGGCGAGCACGTGGCCGAACACGGCGTCATCGAAGGCTGCGCCGCCCAGCCGCCCGATCCCCTCCGCGATGCCCAGCGTTGCGAAGGTCCGGTCGCCGGCCTCGCGCAGCACGGCTGCGTCGAAGGTACCGCCACCGAGGTCGTAGACCGCGATGGTGCTGCCGACCTCCGTGTGCTCCCGGGTCGAGTAGGCCGCTGCCACCGCCTCCGGCTCAGTGCAGAAGGTGACCTTCGGCAGCGGGAACGCGCTCAGCGCGTCGGCCAGAGCCTGGATTGTGCCGGCGTTCCAGCTGGCCGGGTGGGTGATGGTGACGCCACGGGCGGGCCCGCCTTCGTGCTGCGCGACCCGGTCAACTACCCACCCGAACACAGCGGCGGCAATCCCCGGTGCCGAGTGTGGGACGCCACCAATCAGGATGGGGACCCCGTCGCTGAGGTGCCGCTTGAGCTCGCGGACGACCCGATCGGGGTCGGCTGCGACCCGGCGCTCGGCCGCGTCCCCGACGGCGACCTGACCGTCTGGCCCCAGGTAGACCACCGAGCGCAGGCCGGCGGGCGTGCCCAGCGGTACCACCTCAAGCTGGGCACGCCCGCCGACCTGCGCACGGCAGATGGCCGCGGTGATGACGGTGGTACCCAGGTCGATCCCGAGCCAGTAAGTCATCGTGGTCTGTCCCCCGCCCCTCCGCTGCCGAGTCCTCCGCCGCCGATTGGCTTGCCGGGACTGATGATGAACTAGTCCTCCTTCGAGTCCACGGCAACCCCGGCCAGTGCCCAATTGGCTACAAAAAGTGACAATGCCGATGTTATTCATCTTCTGGTAGAAAGCTGTCAATCTTCCGGGTCGGGTGTACGTTACGTTGGGTTTCACTTCAGGGAGGATTGGTGGGCTACAGCCTCGGAATCGATGTCGGCAACACCTTCGTTGCGGCTGCGATCAGCCGGGCCGGCATTGCTCAGATGATCTCCTTGGGTCACCACTCGGTGGTGGCACCGGTCATCGCGTACCTCGCCGGTGACGGCACGCTCGCCACCGGCGAGGCGGTCGGCCTGCCTGCGGGAAGCAGCCACGGCCGGATCTGCGGTGGGCTGATGAACCGGCTGGGGGACCCGTCGCCGGTGGTCATCGATGGCGAGCCCTACGCCGTCACCGATCTGCTCGGCGCCCTGCTGCGCGACGTGACTCACCGGGTGACCGAGGCCCAGGGCGAGGCACCCGAGCGCATCGTGCTGAGCCACCCGGCCAGCTGGGGCCCGTTCCGGTGCGCCCTGCTCGGGGAGGCTGCGCGTCAAGCGGGGCTGGTGACACCAGCCCTGGCCACCGAGCCCGAGGCGACCGCGGCGCACTACACCACGATCCGGCGATGCACCGACGGCGAGACAGTGGCGGTATACGACCTGGGCGGGAGCACCTTCAACGCCACCGTCCTGCGCGAAAAGTCCGGTGACGTGCAGGTCCTCGGTACCCCGGAACGCATCGAAGGGCTGGGCGGCAGCACCTTCGACGAGGCGATCCTGTCCTATGTGGACAACGCCGCCACGGGGGCGCTCACCAAGCTGGACACCCGGCGCCCGCAGACCGCCGTCATGCTGGCCGGCTTGCGGCAGTCGTGCATCTGCGCCAAGGAGGCGCTCACCACGGACGCCAGGACGGTCATGCCGGTCCTGCTGCCCAGTAGCCGCTTCGAGGTCCGGCTGGCCCGGCCGAATTTCGAGGACCTGGTGCGCGGCTCGATCAAGTCCACGGTCCAGACATTGCTAAAAACTGTGCAATCGGCACAAATCGGGCCCGCTGATCTCAGCGTGGTGCTGCTGGCCGGCGGATCCTCGGCCATCCCACTGGTCGCCCAGACGGTGTCAGCTGAGCTGGGATGCCCCACAGTGGTGGACCCGCATCCGCAGCACGTCGTTGCGCTGGGTGCCGCGATGCTGGCAGCCCGGACAGCTGATCGCTACGGGCCCGCGGTGCGCATGGCGGCGCGGCAACCGGAGGCACAGCCGCACATACCGGCGCAACGAACCCCACCACGCGAACCCGTGGCTGCCGCGCTCACCGGTGGCGCGTCCGGGCCAGGCGGGGTGACCGTCCAGCAGGCTCCGGTGGCCCAGACCCCGGTGGCCCAGACCCCGGTGGCCCAGACCCCGGTGGCCCAACCTCCGGTGGCCCAGCCGCCACCCGCGCCGTCCCCGCCATCGGTCACAGACCCGCCGCCGAAGGGCCGTCACGAGCGATCGCAGGGCGAACAACCCGCCTCAACCGGCCGTGTACGCCAGCCCCGGGTGCTCATCGGCACCGGCGCGGCGGTGGCTCTGACCGGGCTGATCGCGCTGGCCGTGTTCGGCGGCAACACTGGCACCCCGGCCGCGGCGCCAGCGGGTCCCGCGCCGCCGCCCATGCCGCGGACGACCGCACTGGCTGAGGTCGGGCCCGAGGTGGCAGTGCCCGGTGTCGGTGCCACCATCGCGGTGGAGCGCAGTCCCGGCTTCGTCGCGGTCTCCCCCGATGGCCGGCACGCCTACACCGCGAACCGGGACGCTCAGGTCGTCACCGTCCTGGACACCGCGCTCAACGCGGTGATCGCGACCATTCCGATCCCAGCGGGCCCACCCCAGTTCCTGAGTTTCGCGCCGGATGGCCGCCGGTTGTACGTCACGCTGTTCAACGACCAGCGGACCATCCACGAGATCGCCGTACTCGACACGGGCACGAACACCGTGATTGCCACGATCCCGCAGGACGCCCGCCCGTACCTCCCGGCGGTAACCCCTGACGGGAAACGGCTCTATGTGCCCAATCACGACATCGCGTCCGTGTCGGTGATCGACACCGCCACCAACGCGGTCATCTCCCAGATCAAGGTTGCACCGAACCCACACTGGGTCGCGTTCTCCCCGGACGGCAGCCGTGCCTACACGGCCAACCACGAATCCAACCTGGTCTCGGTGATCGACACCGCCACCCTCGCGGTGCTGGCCACGATTCCGGTCGGCACCAGCCCGCACAGCATCGCGGTCAACCCCCGCCGCCCGCTGGCCGCCAATGTGAACTACGACTCGAACTCGGTCTCAGAAATCGACACCATCACCGGGAAAGTCGTGGCGACCATCCCCGTGGGGAGCAACCCGCAGGCCATCGCCTGGGCACCGGACGGACGGTTCGCCTACGTGGTCAACCAGGGCAGCAACAATGTCTCGGTGATCGACGCCACCACCGGTCAGATCACCACCACCCTGCCCACCGGGACCGGGCCGACCAGCATCGCGGTGCTGCCCAACGGTCGCCGGGCGTATGTGAGCAACGTCAACAGCGGCACGCTGACAGTCCTGGACCTCGCCGGCTGACCGACTCGGCAACGCTCGCGTGAAACCACAACCACAACGTGTGTCGATGTGATGACGGTGCGTGGCAAGGGGCTACGCTGAAACGACGACTGTCGCCAAGCGAAAGGGTACCGTCATGGGTCTGATCATCGGTTTGCTCGTCCTTTGGCTCGCGTTAGCCATCGTTGGATTTTTCATCAAAGCACTGCTGTGGTTGGCGATTGTGGGGATCATATTTTTTGTCGCCACGGCCATCTTTGGTGTGATTCGCAGCCGCGCCAGTTGAAGCACGCTGCTGTGCCAGCCTCCGCTGGGCTGCACCGCCTCAGGGAAGTGAGCGACCGCCCCGGGCACCACGCCTTGGTCGCTCAACCGCACACTGAGACGGAAGGCCCGGTGGCAGCTGCCGAAGCGGTCGCTGCCCAGATGAGTACGCCGAAGCACACCCTCGGCCGACCGGGCAGGCCGATCAACCGCCGATCCCCGTTTTTCATCGGTTTGAGCGCCACCGCCGGAGTCGCGGTCATGGTCGGCGTCATCGAGATGATCATCACTGTCCGAGACATGCTGGTGTTGATCGGGCTGGCGCTATTTCTGGCAATCGGTCTGGAACCCGCGGTGTCGATGATGGCTCGGCACAAGATCCCGCGGTGGGCAGCGGTGACCACGGCGTTGGTGACGAGCCTGGCGGTGGTGGTCGGTTTCCTGGCCGCGGCGATCCCCCCGTTAGCCCGGCAAGCCACTCCGTTCATGGCCCAAGCCCCGACGATGTTGCCCGAGGCGCTGCACCACAACCGGGCGTTAAGCCAGCTCAATGAGCGTCTCCAGCTGGAATCCCGCCTGCACCAGATCCTTAACGGAGATGCCAGCAGCTTGGTCAACGGTGTGCTGGGCGCCGGCCAGGTTGTGTTCACTGCCTTTTCCAGCATTCTCATTGTGGTGGTACTCACCGTTTACTTCGTAGCCGATCTGCCCCGTATCCGCGCGACTCTCTACCGGCTGGTGCCACATTCCCGGCGACCCCGGGCGATCCTGCTCGGTGATGAGATCTTCGCCAAGGTCGGCGGCTACGTGCTGGGCAACCTGCTGATTTCGCTGATCGCCGCGGTTCTCACGTTCGCCTTCCTGGCGATCATGGGAGTGCCCTACTCACTGCTGCTGAGCATCTTCGTAGCAGTGCTGGACCTGGTCCCGGTGATCGGCTCCACCATCGCGGGCGTGGCGGTATGCCTGGTCGCGTTGAGCGTGTCATTCCCCGTCTGCCTGGCCACCGCCGGATTTTTCCTGATCTACCGCCTGGCCGAGGACTACGTGCTCGTGCCCAGAATCATCGGCCGGGTGGTGAAGGTACCGGCGCTCGTGACCGTCGTGGCGGTACTGGTGGGCGGTGCTCTGCTGGGCATCGTGGGCGCCCTGGTCGCCATCCCCGCTGCCGCGGCCCTGCTGCTGTTGGCCCGAGAGATTCTCTTTCCCCGCCTCGACCACGCCTGATCGTCCGATGTTTGCTCTCGGATAGATCGGGTAGCTGACTGCAACGCCTTGAGAATGCAGAAGGGAACTGGAGATGGCGCACGTGTCAATCAACGGGGTCAAGGCTCAGGGTAATGAGCTGACCGAGCAAGCCGTCGAACGCGGCAACGAGTTCAAGGCTCACGTCCTCGGGCGTAGTAGTGCGCTGCGCGACCGAGCCGTCGAGGTCGCTGAGCGGACCCGCGAGGCAGCCAGTCAGGTGTCAATGAGCAGCTGGGCCAAACTTGCAGGTACAGGACTCGCGTTGATCCGTGCGCGCGCGAAGGATGCTGAACTCGTGAACCAACCCAGGAATGTAAGCTTCCAGCTGGTGACTCTGGTCAGCGGCGTCCTCGGGGGTGCCCTGGCCGGAGCCGTGTTCAACCGGATCTGGCGCGCCCTATCCGGCGCTGAGCAGGCGCCCGAACCAGCCGCATTAGATCACCGGATGCGTGAAGTGTTGGTCGCGGGAGTGCTGCAGGGCGCGCTGTTCGGGCTGGTCAAAGCTGCTGTGGGTCGGCTAACCGCGAAGGGTTATCAACGGTTTACCGGGAACGATCCGAGAAGCTGAGCTGACTCATCCTCACCGGTGTCGCCACGCCCGGCGGGGCGACACCGTGTTGTCTGGACCGTCAACGGGCCCAGTCGCGTCGCATCTGCGCTTGCGCAGCGGTCAGGGGCAGCTGACCCGAGCAGACCGACTGATGGAGGCGGTCTTCGAGGTCCTCCTTTTCCGTGGTCTTCGCTGTGGGCTGAGGAAATAGATTTTTCGGGTCGGTGGGTGCCCCGCCGAGGGACAGAGGTATCAGGTGGTCTTCCTTATAGTTCTGCGGTGAGCCCTCGCCGAAGTCGCGCATCTGCCGGAGCTTGAGCGCGGCAGCGTAATCAGCCGCTGGTTGCACCTTGTCGGTCCACCCCGGTACGCAGACCGTGCTGTGGATGTTGTCCTGAGTGACCGCCGGATTGATGGCACCCGGTGTGCAACGGCTATCCGCACGCCCATCTATCAGGCGACAAGTCTGCGCCGCCAACGTCACGGGCGCCGCCAACGTAACGGGCGCCGCCGTTGGCACTGGGGTAGCCGCGCAGCCGACCAAGGCCAGCAGCGCGGCTAAGCCTGAAACTGGTCGAATCACGATTTTCTCCTCGTGCCCTTCTCCTACCCGTCAATCGAGTCTCACCCACCGATCGAGGACACCCGGCAAACAGTGACGCGGCTTACGGCCGAGTACGTCGAGGACGCCGATCGACCCCTCCTGAACCGGAGCTCGCGGCCGAGCCTCCCGTCGACCACCTCGGTGTGCGAAGAATCGGGAAGGCGTCGCGACCCCGCCTTCGGGTTTGTCGCGCTCGGCGGTGCCCGGGACGCAATCCGCGCAATGCCGCCCGCCGCTGCCCCGCGGTCATGCCGCCGACGACGCCGAACTGCTCATCGGCAGCGAACTCCAAGGCTTCAGCGCGACAGGTGGCCAGCAACGGGCAACCGGCACACACGGCGAGCGCCCGCCTCTCCCAGGTGTGTACCGGATCACCCTCCGCACTGTCAGCCGGGCCGTAAAACACTTCCGGATCCACCTCCCAACACGCTGGCGCCAGCCGCGGGAGCTGCAGGTCGGGGGCGAGGCAATCGACACTGATCATGACTAATCACCGCCTACTTCTGGGCAGCGAGCGCTCAGCCGGAAATGCCAGTCGCCGCTGCGATGGATACCGACTATTCAGACAACCCAAGACCGTGGTCTCGATACCTTCTGATGGGTCGCCGGGCTGTGACTTGCCTTCTTGCGTGCGCCGGGTCCTGCGACTCGCTGAATCTGCACCACAGGTGAACCCCGACGATCACCAGGCCGAATGTCACAAGAACGATCAAGCCGAAACTCATCATTTCCTGCGCCTCCTTCGTGATCTCTAGTCCTAGCGGTGGGTGCGACGTCGTCTTGGTTGCGTTCAGTTACCCTCGCACAGCATTGCGTAAACATTCGGAAGCTCGCCGGGTGAGTTCGAGTACTCCGCAGCGCGTTCTGGGGACAGAACGCAGATATCGGCGCGCCGTTAACTGCAGTTTGTCCCCAGAACGCGCTTACGTCAGCGGCGGGCGAGCGCGGCGCGGACGGTGGCGATCATGCGTGCGGGGGTGGCCAGGAGGGGGGCGGTGACGAAGACGACTTCCCAACCAGCGGCCTGCACCCGGTTGAGCCGTTCCCGGTCCCGGTTGAGCGCCCACAGCTCGCCCTCCCGCCACGATCCGTCGTACTCAACTGCCACCTGCTGCTCAGGAAAGGCCAGGTCGGCACGGGCCAGCCGACCCCGCGAGTCCTCGATCCAGTATTGAGGTACCGACTCGAGGCCGTCGAGTACGAGCCACACCCGCACCCGCGACTCCGGGCGCGACTCAGCCCGCGGGTCTGCGAGTTGCTCGGCGCGACGGGCGCGAACGATGCCGCGGTCATGGCGCGCAGCCAGCACCCGGCGCAGATCCCCGCGGTCGACGAGTCCAGCGCGCAGTACGGCATCGAGATCGGCGACAGCATCAGGCAGCGGACGGCTCAACAGGAGATCCAGGCCCATCCGTAGCGATGTCGCGAGGGTGATCTCACCCCACGGCTCTTTCTCGTCGGCGCAGGTCTGCGTGCGGCGCACGTCCAGGCCGACTCGACGGTTGACCTGAACGGCCTCCGGGACGAGTATCTCGACCGGATCCGTAGCACGCGCGAGTGCCACACCCCGCAACGTCGCAGCAGACCGCCCCGTGATCACCGCTTCGGGCGGTAGTGCCAGCGCTGCGCCCGAGCAGCGCATCGCGTGCGTGTCGGGAAATCCGGCCGGCACATACCCGTCCTGAAACAGGCGCCGCACTCCCGGACCTCGCAGCTGACCGGCGGTCACCGCACCGACGTGAACCGCTTCCGACCCCCGGAACGGGCCACTGAGATCGACCGCGCGAATGGCTCTCCCCATACCCCGACACGCTGCCCCAAACCCCCCAGATCTGTCGAATCCCCATCCACAGCCTGTCCACAACCCACTCGATTACCGCGTTCTGTCCCCAGAACGCACCTACGGGCGCTCGATTACCGCGTTCTGTCCACAGAACGCGGACCGGGCGCATGGGATGATTGGGGGAGGGGGTATTGGATGGTTGAGACGGCGTTCGCGGGCACCGGCCCGGAGCGCGATGTGCTGCTGGCGACGAAGATGCGGGTTCCGCGGCCGCGGCCGGGATGGGTGGCGAGTCCCCGTTTGGTGCAGCGGCTGCGGGCGGGCACGACCTCGCGGCGGTCCCCACCGCACACCAGTTGCTCGCCGACGGTCGGGGCAGCGGCAGGTACGTGGTGCGGCTACCCAGCGCGGGCGGCCGGACGGACACCAGTCAGCGCGGCGGGGACGTACATGCCGGAACGAGTGGATCTGCATGGCGCGAAGGAGACTTGCTGATGGCCCTGTACCTGCGGGCCCGTGACAGCAAGAACCGCCACCCGATCCTGGGTGACCCCTACGCCGAGGAGTTGCTGGCGCGGATCGACTACGACTTTGATCAGCTGCGCCGACTGCGCGGCAACACCGCGCTGATCGCGTCCCGTCCCCGCCAATTCGACATCTGGACCCAGCACTTTCTCGACCGCCATTCCGATGGGCTGGTGCTGCATCTCGCTTGCGGCCTCGACAGCCGCCCACTGCGGGTTCGCCGCGCACGCACGTCGCGGTGGATCGACCTGGACTATCCCGACGTCATCGCGTTGCGCCGACGGCTCTACCAGCTGCCCGCCGACGTGGAGACCATCGCCGCCTCGGTCACCGAGGCCGACTGGTGGGAACACATCCCCACCACCCGACCCGCCCTGGTGCTCGCCGAGGGCCTGTTCATGTACCTGACCCCAACCCAGGTCAGTGAAGTGATCGATCGCGCGCTAACCCACCGCTCGCCGGGAACGCTCGCCTTCGACGGCGTGGCCCCCTGGGTCGTCATGGCGGCCCGGCTGCAACCGTCATTCCGCCGAGCAGGTACCGGCTTTCACTGGGCACTGAGCTCACCGCCGGCGCTGACCGAGGGGCGTCCCGGTTTGACGCTGACCGACGACATCTCCGCATTCAGTTTGATCGGCCAGGCCACCCGCACCCTCGCCGGACAGACCGCACTCAACGTGCTGTCGCGATTTCCCGCACTGCGCGACGCGGTGCGACTGGTGCGGTACCAACTCACGGCCTGAGAGTGGCGCCAGCGACCCTGCAGCTGTAGATCGCGTGCTCTCGCTCTGGTGTCGCCGAGTTCGACTGCAGAGCTGTTCGCCCCGCCATCGGCAGCCATCACTGTCGAACTCGGCGACACCACGGCTGTCGACCATCCATGGCCCAAGCGGTGGTTGCCGAGTACCGATGCGACACTTGGCGGGTGCTTTCGGCGGGAACGGGCGAGCGCATCGCGGTGTATCGGCGTCGACGCGGGCTGAGTCAGGCCGCTCTGGCGGGTGGGATCGGCAGGTCGGAATCCGCCAGTGCGGAGCGGCGTGGTGCGCTGTGTAGCTATGTGTCGGCTTATGCCGGTGTGGCAAAGCTGCTCACCAAGCTCGGTGTGACGGATCTTGCCGTGGTTGCGGCGGATCGGGCGGCGGGCGACCTGGTGCGGGAGATGCTGGCTCGAGCACCTGGACCGAACAGCGTTCTGCATGACCTGGCAGTCCGCGCAGACGTGCTGGATTAGGTCACCGATGCCCGACCTGCTCGCGCTCGTGGTGTGCGGAGCGCCGCTGGCCGTGCGCTGCCACGACGTTGCAGCCCGGGCGGTCGACGCCGGGTGGATGGTGCGTGTGGTGGCCACGTCCTCGGCGATGAACTGGGTAGATGCGGCCCAGGTCGAGAAGATCACGGGGTTCGCCGTGCTGAGAGAGCAGCGGCCTCCCGGGCAGGCCAAGCGGTTTCCGGTACCGGGTCAGGTCGTTGTGTGTCCGGCCACGTTCAACACGGTGAACAAGCTCGCCGCCGGGATCATGGACAACTACGCCGCCGGTCTGCTGTGCGAAGCCCTCGCGTCACGGACCCCGATGACCATCGCGCCAATGGTCAGCAACCGGCTCTGGTGCCATCCCGCCTGGCAGCACAACCTCGACATGCTCGCCGCGGCGGGGGTGAGGTTCGTCGACATCCAGACCGGTCACGGCCGGCCGGCCGCTGTGCAGTCCGGTACTGGAGGAGACATCATCGCAGCCTTCGACCCCGCCTGGGTGCTGGCCCCCGCCAGCGGTCGGCCCGCACAAAAATCCTAGTCTGCGGGGGTTTTGGAAACACACCTTGACCTCTGCATGGTCTCTGTGACTCAGTTGTCCAGCGCGGCACGATAGTGGGCAAGCTCGGTGTATGTCGCGTGTTCGATGTTCTTGGGTCGACTCAGTCCATGGCCCTCATCTGGATAGACCACGAGGGATAGCTGCTCACCGACTGCAGCTGCAAGTTCCCGGACTTGGCGAAGTGGTGTGACCGTGTCCTGGCCACCGTGAAAGGCGAGGATGGGACAGTGGGCCGTGGTGCCGGGATTGAGTAAGGAGCGATCCCACCGGGTGCTGATGGGACCTAGGAGAAGGTCGGCATGGTGCGATTGGAATTTCGGTGCGGCAGTACGCCATTCGGCCGGGTCAACGATGGCCGAACGTACGGTGGCTGCCCGGAACGTCGTGGTGGTCGTCGCGGCCCGCAGCGCGGTGTACCCACCCGCGCTCGCGCCGCTGATGACGACGCGAGTCAGATCAAGGGATCCGTCTAGTCCGATCGCCTGGACAACATCGACACAGTCGGACACGTCCAGCACACCCCAGTGGCCCCGTAGCGCATTGCGGTAGGCGCGACCGTAACCGGTACTACCCCGGTAATCCACGTCGAGCACCGCGAACCTGTGGCCGACGAAGAACTGGACCCACGGATCCAGCCGCAACGGCGCATTCGCGGTCGGCCCCGGGTGCGCACGAACGATCACGGGCACCGGCGCGCGGCCTTTCTCCGGCTGCGGACGGTACAACGTCGCATACACCCGGCCGCCGTCCCGAGCGAGGATACCGACAACCTCGGGATTCGGCGCCTGCCATCCGGGAACGACCCCAGCCGCCGCTGTCAACTCGCGCGACTCGCCACTATCGAGGTCAGCCACAATGACAGCGGGCATCCGATCCGGAGCCGCCCCGATCATCGCGACCCCTCGCCGGTGTGCGGCCAAATACGGCTTGATCGACGTATAGGGCTGCTCGACGGTGCGCACCTCGGACCGGCGACGATCCCAAAGATTGAGCTGGACGGCTCCGCCCTGGTGCGCGAGGAAAGCGATCCGGTCGTGATCCAGAAAAACATAGGTGGAGTACCCGAACTCCCATTGCGCCGTGCCCAGATCTGCCGACTCAAGATGAACCAGCGAGACGACATCACTGTCCGGCGGGGCGGCGTACAGATCCCACCAACCGGTGCGATCAGACATAAAGTGCAGGACACCACCGGGACTCCATTCCGGCTGGAACACCGATTCCTCCGTACCACCGGCAACATGCCGCGCAGTGCCCAAAGTCCCGTCCGGGCGAATCTCGGCCACCCATAGCCACGTGCCGTCCCAGGGCATCAGCGGGTGTCGCCAGGTGGTCCAGGCCAGCGCCCGACCGTCCGGACTCGGACGCGGGAACGAGTAGAAGTCCCAGCCCTGCGCCACCGGCCACGCTGCAGCGGACCCGTCGGCCGGCACCATCACCAATTCGTTGGTCACCGCCCCGTTGTAGTGGCGCTCCCGGACGGCAACAAGCAGCCCAGATGCACCAAGGCGAAGGTCTGCGTAACGATCCTCGCCGTGTTGGGGCGCCGCAGTGACCACCTCCAGCCCAGCCTGGGTCGTCACCCAGATTTGCTGGTCATCGGCCCGGACGAACCAGACGGCATCATCGGTGGCCAGGTAGGCGCCGCCACCGTATTCATGGACGTAGGACGCGACCGTCACGCCAGACGGCAGGACATCCTCCACCCCGGCCACCCCATGTGACCGGACCAGAACGTCGCCGCCGAGCCGTCCCTCAATCCAGTACACGTAATCCCCGGCAACCTGCACGGCATCAGCCGAGGCAACGTCGGATCCGGCTGCGGGTCCAGTCACACTCGTGCCGCCCCCAGCGCTCGCGCCCACTCATCGATTGCGGCAGCGGCACCGGCATTACCCTTGGCCCGGAACTGCCCGCGCAACTCGCGGACCCGGTGCAGGCCCGCCACCGAACCCCGAGCAGCGAAGGTCTCCAGCGAGACCAGCGCCAGCCGTAGCGCCTCCTCCGAGTCCCCCGACGCCAACCGTGCGGCGGCAAGCCCCACCTGAATCTCTGCACCGCGACGCTCACAAGAAGCGGGCAACAACCGGAGCGCATCAGTGAACGCCGCAGCCGCACTGACCGGCCGCCCTACTGTGAGCAGGCACGTGCCCGCATGGACCGCGAGGCTGCCCTCGTCGAAGTCGTACATCCACTCATCTGTCTGACCATCCTGACCCGCCAGCAAGGACCGCGCAGCATCCAGCGCGGCCAATGCTTCACAACTGCGCCCGACCCGCGCGAGCGCGTCCGCGGTCAGCACCGTCAACCACGACCGAGTTGAGTCAGCGACCGACCGTGGGGCTGTCTGGCGTGCCTGGTCGAGGAACCCGAGCGCCGACTCCGCCCGACCCTGCGCCCGCGCCACAAGGCCCTGATAGCCCAGGATGTAGGACCGTAGGCCGTTGTTGGACGATTCGTCTGCGGCCAGGCCCGCCTGCCGATAGCAGTGACTCATCGTGTACAGATCGCCCAAGTCGTACCACAACCACGCCGCGAAGCCGGCTCCCTCGGCAGCCGCTGAGGCGACGCGGCGCCGCAGCAAGTCCGGCGCCCCATTCTTCAACAGGTCGTCTTCGCACACCTGCCAGCCCTCGCCCCGACGAGATCGGTCGACCGACTCGGACGCCTGGCCGCCTCATTCTGATGCCGGATCCGCGCCTGCTCCCGAATCACCGCCGGCAACATCGAGACCAAACGACCATTCGCCAACACCGCAGCGTCGCACGCTGACATCACGACTTCCGAGGGCACTGCAGTGCCTCGCTCCACTGCCCCCAAGTGCTGCCCGGAATACCCCACCAGTCGACCCAGCTGCACCAATGTCAATGCACGTTCGATCCGCAACCGTCGCAGCTCGGCGCCCAGCGCCGCTGCCGCCGAACTTGCCGGGTCGGTGACCTTCGGTGGACGACCAGGTCGCCGCTTCCCGACTGCTGACGACTCACCGCTGCTCGGCTCGTCCACACGGCCCACTTCCCCTGACCTATGCAAGGTCAATTTGCTGATCGTTGTGAGCAAATCCTTCCGTGGCGTTTTCTTACCCGCAACCAGCCCACGCCGGTGGTCCTCCCACCAAACGGCCACGGCCAGACCCGCTGGTTGATAGCCACCGCGAAAGGAGGTGCCCTGGCAATGACTGGGAGACACCGGCGCCAAGCGCCGCACGCTTCGATACCGGCGCAGCGGGGGCCGCGGCCGCTGGGAATCATCGATGCGCAAACCCATGTCGAGCATCTGATGACCGATGAGTCCGCGAGGGCGCATCGCCACTCAGGCCGCTATCTCGCACTGTGCGGGGTACAGGTCCTTGCCGCGAGCCTGGCGGCCCCGGATCGCGGGCGCTGCCCGAGATGCGCGACGTGGTCGGCCTCATGACGACGGCGGATATCGAGCAGCTGCCACGCGCACCGGTAGGAAATGGCGATGGCCGATAGTCCGGAGCTGGCGGCCGCCAAACGGCTGCTGGATCGCGCCAAGAGCGATTTTCTGACCACGCTCTGACGGCGGGGGATAGGTTCCGCTCCGTGAACGCTCACGAAGGTCGCTCGATCGAGGTGAACGGGGCGGCGGTGTACGTGGAGCAGCACGGGTCCGGCACACCGGTGGTCCTGATCCACGGCGGGCTGATGTCGAGTGCGATGTGGGAGCCGCTGCTCCCCGCGCTCAGGGACGGCCTGCGCGTGATCACGCCCGACAGTCGTGGTCACGGACGCTCGACCGATCCCGCCGGTCTCATGTCCTTCCCCCAGATCGCGGACGACGTCGCGGTACTGATCGGCGAGCTCTGTTTGGATCGCCCGGTGGTGGGCGGCTACAGCGACGGGGGACAGGTCGCGCTGGAGCTCGGCGCGCGTCACCCGGACGTGGCCGGCGCATTGATCGTGGGCGGCGCCTATCCGGACTGGGCCGGCAGCGGGCTTCGCGAGGTCTGGCGGGAGTTCCTCGGGGCGGACGCGTCGAACACGCCGGACCTCGCGCACATCGACGCGTCCCTGGGCGAGGGCGCGGACCACGTGAAGTCCCTCCATCCCGGCGGCGAGGCGCGGTGGCAGAAGCTCATAGACCAGACGGCGTCGATGTGGCTCGACTACGAGGGTCTGACCGACGACGACCTCAGCCGGATCCACGTGCCGACCCTCGTGTTCGCCGGCGACCGCGACGCCCAGATCACGGTCGATCTCACCGTGTCGCTGTACGAGGTGCTGCCGAACGCCGAGCTCGCGGTCTGCCCTGATGCCGATCACGCCGCACCGATCGGCGCGCGTGCCGGTGTGTTCGCCGCGGCGATCCGCGACTTCGCGGTTCGTCACGCAGGGAGTTAGAGCGTCAGCGAGGTGTCGCGGCTAGTAGTCGGGCAGCTCGAGGAAGGTGCCGAACGCCAGCCGCATGATGTGGTCGGCGGCCGCCAGCTCGTCCTCGCGCAGCGGGCCCACGGTGATCGCGCTCATCCGGTGAACCTACCGGAGCACACACCAGCTGCTGGGCAGATGTATCTGGTGGACCATCCAGCGCTCTTGTCAGCTGAGGACCGGAACCGTACGGAGGAGGCTGACGTGCCCCAGGTGACACACGGCGGGACAAGCGGCGAAGCGACCACGTCCCGCACCGCACACGACGCAGCGGCCCAGCCGGTGTGGCGCGTCACCAACGCGCCCGTCGCGAGCTCGCGGACCGATGACATCTGGTTCCGCGACCCGCTGCGCGGCTGGGCGGTGAACAGCAATGGCCAGATCCTGCACACCGAGGACGGCTTCGTGACGTTTGCCGAGCAGTTCCACGACAAGGACGTCTACCTGCGCTGCGTGGGCTTCGCCTCCGACACCCGCGGCTGGGTCGGGACCTTGAGCGAGCCCAAGCGCCTGGTCGAGACCGTCGACGGGGGCCGCACCTGGACCACCGTTGCGGGCCTCCCCCCGCTGGCCCCGTCCGCGGTGTGTGGCATGTCCGTCGTCGACGAGTCCGTTGTGTACGTCTCGGGGACGAACTCCCCGGGCGTGCCGCCGCGGATGATGCGGACCGTCGACGGTGGCGCGAGCTGGCAAGCCTGGGACATGTCCGCGCACGCCTCTCTGCTCGTGGACTGTTTCTTCACCGACGCCGACCACGGCTGGGTGGTAGGCGGTAAATCGCCGGCAGCCAACCCCACCCGGGACGACGTCCGCGCGGTGGTGCTGCGGACCGTGGACGGCGGGCAGACCTGGGTCAACACCGCGGCCGGGCTGGGCACCGAGCTCCCGCTCGGCGAGTGGGGCTGGAAGATCCAGTTCCTCGACGACCTGGTTGGCTTTGTCGCACTGGAAAGCTTCACCCGCGGCACCATCCTCAAGACGGTGGACGGCGGAGCCACCTGGACCCGCCTGGAGATTAACGACCCGCAGGGCAACGCCAACCTCGAGGGCATCGGGTTCCTCGATGAGAACACCGGCTGGGTGGGTGGCTGGGGCTCAGACTCGTTCCGGGACGGTTTCAGCAGCTCAACCACCGATGGCGGCGCGACCTGGCACAACGCCAACGAAATCGGCGCCTTCATCAACCGGTTCCGGTTCTTCCACGATCCGGTCACCGTCGGCTATGCCTCGGGCCGCACCGTCTACCGGTACGCGGCCGATCCACTACCGGGGCCCCGGCATGCCGCGGCGCCTCCCGGACTGAGCTTCCTGGCCGACAACACCCCGGGGCGCAGCGAAGCGCCGCTGCCAATCACGGTCACCGTTCCCGGTGGGGCCGAGGCGCTGACTATCAACATCTGGGATCGATTCGGTGCGCACGTGCGCCGGATCGATGAACCGCGACCGGCAGCTGGTTCGCGGACAATCGAGTGGGACGGCACCGATGAAGCCGGCCGATCGCTGGACGACGGCAGCTTCCTGATCCGGGTGAGCGTGGACGACCGATCGGAAAGCCAGATCATGTACCTCACGCGCTGAAGGAGCGGCATTTCCCCACTCCCCCGACCCAAAGGAGTAGGGCTGACCCAGCGGAGTAGCTCAGCCTAAGGTCGACGCCCGACGCCGGTTGTCCTTCCGCCCACCTCGGATGTCCGCTTTTTCTGCTTCGAGCTCGTGCCATCCCGCCTCGAGCTCGTCCCATCCCACCTCGAGCTCTCGCAGACTTTCCTCGATGTCGCGCCGTTCGATCGCGACCTGCCGCAGGAGCCGCTTCGCCCGATACGTCTCCACACAATTTCCGACCATAAAGGCCAGCACCATGGGCAGCGCCACGCCTATTGCAACAATCCACCACATGAGCTCCATCGTCACCATCTCCTGCACCCCCGGACCAAGTAGATCCCTTCGCTTCAGTCGACGCACCCGGCTACAGTACGAGCCAGACAGCGATCGCCCTTGGCGTGCGACACCTACGCTCGACTACCCCGCCGGGGAGTTCTGCATTGGGTTCTGGGTATACGCTGCCGCGCGGCAAGGACAGTCAAACACGTCCCCCCCGGAGGGGAGCAACGTGGGGAATAGGTAGCGACCGAGAGGCGAGTAGGGGTGCCACGAAGCCCCGGGGGCAGGGGAGTTCCCCCCCACCCGCTAGAAGGCGGGCTTCGCCAGCTGGTCCTTCAGCTCGGCCCCAGCAGCCAGAAGCTACTTCACGATCACTCGAAGGAGGTCCAGGCAATCATGCAGGCAGCACAGCCTCCGCTTGGCTGGTCCCTCGAGGACAAGGCGGCTGCGGTCCTGAGCGTGATCCACGATGCGGTCAACGGGATAACGAACCCGAGGTGGAAGAACGCGGCATTAGCGGCATTTCGGGTACCCCCGGATCAGTACAAGGGATCGGGCAACGACTCGATAGCCGGCCGCTGGAGGGAACTGGCACGACGCGAGGGGAATCCCGGGGGCCAACTGGAGGCGGCCGTCGAGAGGTACCGCGGATATTGGATGACCGCGGCGCGCCACTTGGCCGAAGATGTTGCGCGCCGATTCCACCTGCTCAACAATTCAGCTGAAGGCTGGAAGCCGCTCAGAACCTCGGGCCGGCGGGCGCCTGCACTTACTCCCCCCATTGCTTTCGAAAAAGTAGATGTCCTCTACATTTTCGATGGCCACCGCGGGGTCCGATCAATTTGCCAATGCTGGATTACGGCATCTGACGAATGCGATCATTACGAGGCTCGGGCCTGGTATTACAGCCAGCCCGATGCCCCGGTCGAGATAATACCCTTGGCGAATTGCGAACTGAGCAGGCCACTCCAAGAACTACCGCTAGGCGGTCGTTACGGGGCACTGAAGTTCGCGAGAACCCTGCACACCAACGATACTTATTTCTTTTCTTATGAAACGCTGTTCAATTCCAGGCTTCAGTGCCGTCCAACAATCCTCTTTCAACCACGAGCGCTCGGCATGAGGTCTCTCGTAATGCGGGCGCAATTCGACAAGGCAGTGCTGCCCACAAAATGCTGGTATCTTGACATGGAGCTCCAGATCGACGACTCGCAAATCCCGGAAGACGGTGCCCCTGAGCTGCTGGAAATCGCTTCCAACGGCTACGTCGAACATGCATTTCACGCATGCGAACGCGGTCGACAATACGGCGTCCGATGGATCTGGCCGCAAGATTCTTGAGCAATCCCGTTCAAATTTCGAACTATTACCCGTTCCTCAAGAAAGGCGGCACGCAATGGAGCAAGGCTGACACGTTCACTGATTTTGCTGTTCTCGAAACCAGTAACACATGTAGGCGCGGTTCGCTTGAAAGTTGTCGGCGGAAAGTCCCTGGATGTAGCTCGACCCATCGATCCTGCATCCAGGGACTTGCCCCTACGAAGAACAACATCGCAGCTTGGGGCCCTGGGCGGGGGCAGCCGTGGATCTTGCGGTGTCCGGCTGGCCAGGATGTCGACTCAGCCCCGAAGTACCCGGCGATCACGCCCATCACGACCTTGTCGCGCGTGAGGCAGTGTTACCTACGGTGACTTGTAGATGCTCAACAAGAATGCACCGGTGGACTTCGTGCACGGCAGCATGACCGTGGTGACCGTGCAAGGTGTTGTGTCAATAGCGTGACCGCCCCGAGCCGCTGGGCAAGCGCCTGTCGCTGGCGCCAGCTGAAACCGGCCTGCTTCGCGGCCGCTGACGAGCAACCTGAGCGGGAGGTGTTCCAGGTGGGAATGTGAATCGGGAACGACTCAAGAGAGGGGAAACGTTAGACAGCCACTCCCCGTAGGGCTGCTTGCCACACATTCCTGCGCGGCGCCGCGAGACGAGCCAGGCGCGCTGGGGGAGCCAAAGACCGTGCTCCTAGGATGGCCACGACCTCCGCGCGGCACGGCATAGGGGTACCACGCAGATGACCGTTCCACTGGAGACCTCCGGCTCGCCAGTCCCGGTGCGACCTGGGACCGCCGACGAGGGAACAGGCCAGGCGATCCAGGGCCGTTCCCTCGGCCGGATCGCCTGGTTGCGCCTCAAGCGGGACAAGGTCGCCCTGGCCGGTGGCGGTGTGGTCGTGGGCCTCATCCTGGTCGCGATCTTCGCACCGGTGATCGTCGCGCTGCTCGGGCATCCGCCGCTGGAGTTCCACTACGACAAGGTCGACCCCGACCTGCAGGTGCCCCGCGGTCACTTCGACGGCATCAGCCCGGATTTCCTGTTCGGCGTGGAGCCGGTCAACGGTCGCGACGTGTTCAGCCGGGTCGTCTACGGCTCGCGGATCTCGCTGCTCATCGCGTTCCTCGCGACCATGTTCTCGGTGGTGCTCGGCACCGTCCTGGGCGTGGTCGCCGGGTACTTCGGGGGCTGGGCCGACACCCTGATCAGCCGGACGATGGACATCTTCCTGGCCTTCCCGCTGCTGCTGTTCGCGATCGCGCTGGTCGGCGTGGTGCCCGACCGGGCATTCGGCCTGGCCGGTGACACCCTGCGGATCGCCCTGATGGTGTTCGTCATCGGGTTCCTCAACTGGCCTTACATCGGCCGGATCATCCGCGGGCAGACCCTATCGCTGCGCGAGCGCGAGTTCATCGACGCCGCGCGCAGCCTCGGCGCGCGCAGCCCGCGGATCCTGTTCACCGAGATGCTGCCCAACCTCATCGCGCCGATCCTCATCTACTCGACGCTGCTGATCCCGACCAACATCCTGTTCGAGGCGGCGCTATCGTTCCTCGGCGTGGGCGTGCGGGCCCCCACCCCGACCTGGGGCGGGATGCTGTCCGAGGCGACGCACTGGTTCCAGATCGCGCCGAACTTCATGCTCTTCCCCGGGCTGGCGATCTTCGTCACCGTGCTGGCGTTCAACCTGTTCGGAGATGGTCTGCGGGACGCGCTGGATCCGCGGTCGCGATACGCACCCACACGCAAAGGGGGAAACAGGCGATGAGAGCTCCTCGCCGGGCAGGGCTGGGATCGGCTGGGCCGCGCCGGGCTGGGGCGGGCGCAGCCGCCGCGCCGGTGCTGGCTGCCGCGCTGCTGCTGGCCGGCTGCGGAGGGCCGGGCGCCAGCACCACCGGCATCGCCTCCGGTGGGATCCACAATCCCTCCGACGCCACGGGCGGGACCCTGCGGTACTCCAACTCCGGGGACTGGGACTCCCTCGACCCGGGCGACACCTACTACGCCTACTCCTGGAACTTCGCCCGGAACTACGGGCGATCGCTGGTGATGTTCAAATCGGCGCCAGGCCAGCAGGGCACCACGCTCCTGCCCGACCTCGCCGAGTCGCTGGGTCGCTCCAGCGACGATGCCAAGACCTGGACCTACACCCTGCGCCCGGGGGTGAAGTTCGAGGACGGCACGCCCGTCACCAGCAAGGACGTCAAGTACGCCGTCGAACGGTCGCTGGACAAGACAGCCTTCCCCGATGGGCCGACCTACTTCAACGACTTCCTGGACCTGCAGGGCTACACCAGCCCGTACTCCGACCCCGACCCCAACAAGCTCGGCCTGAAAGCGATCGAGACCCCGGACGATCGCACGATCATCTTCCGGCTCCGCAAGGCGTTCAGCGGTTTCGACTACCTCGCGACAACCCCGGCCACCATGCCGGTACCGCGGACCAAGGACACCGGGACGAAGTACAAGGAGCACGTCGTCTCCACCGGCCCGTACATGTTCGCAACCAACGAGCTGGGCAAGCGTTTCACGATGGTCCGCAACCCGCACTGGGACCAGGCCACCGACCCCAACCGCCGGCCGCTGCCCGACCGGATCACGGTCGATCTGAACGTCAACGCCGACGACACCGACAACCGGCTCATCTCCGGTGACCTCGACGTCGCGATCGAAGGCACCGGAGTGGGGCCGTCGGCCCAGGGCCGGATCCTCGCCGACCAGGCGCTGCGGGCCAACACCGACTCCGCGCTGGTCGCCCGGCTGTGGTTCACCGCGATCAACTCCGACGTCGCGCCGCTGGACAACATCCACTGCCGCAAGGCGGTGCTGTATGCCACCGACCGGACCGGCTACCAGCGCGCCTACGGCGGAGCGACCGGCGGCGAGATCGCCACCAACATCCTGCCGCCGGTGATCCCCGGCGCGAAGCGCTTCGACCTCTACCCCACGCCGGACCACCGGGGCGACATCGCCAAGGCCAAAGACGAGCTCGCCCAGTGCGGGGCGCCGGGCGGCTTCAGCACCGGCATCTCCTACCGGTCCGAACGGCCCAAGGAGCGGGCCGCCGCCGAGGCGCTGCAGCAGTCGCTGGCCCGGGCCGGGATCAAGCTGGAGATCAAGCCGTACCCGCTCAACGACTACTACCGCCTCTACGCCGGCAAGCCGGACTTCGCGAAGTCCCACGGTCTGGGCCTGATGCTGCACGGCTGGGGCGCGGACTGGCCGGAGGGCTTCGGGTTCATCTCCCAGATCGTCGACAGCCGGGTGATCCGGGCCACCGGGGGCAACACCAACCTGGGAGTCAAGGACCCGGCGGTCGATCAGCTGCTCGACCAGGCGTTGCTGACCCTCGACACCGCCGCGCGGGAGCAGATCTGGGTGGACGTCGACCGGAAGGTGATGGAGGACGCGTACATCCTGCCTGGAGTGTGGTCCAAGGGCCTGCTCTACCGGCCGCCGAACCTGACCAACGTGTTCATCACCGACGGGTTCCAGATGTATGACTACCCGGCGCTGGGCACCACGCGGAAGTAGGCAGATCGGTGGGCGTTTATATCGCGCGACGGATGATGGCAGCGGTGCTCCTGCTGCTGATCGTCACCGCGGCCACCTTCGCGGTCTTCTTCCTGCTGCCCCGGCTGGCCGGAGCCACCCCGGAGGACCTCGCCTCGCGCTATGTCGGGCGGACCGCCTCCCCCGCGGTGATCCACCAGATCGCGGTGAAGCTCGGGTTCACCGACCCGATCTGGGTGCAGTACGGCCGGTTCGTCAAGGGTCTGGTTCTCGGCGCGGACTACAGCACCGGCCCGACCACGGTGCACTGCCCGGCGCCGTGCTTCGGGTACTCCTTCCTCACCCAGAACCCGGTGCTTCCCGACCTGCTCGACCGGCTGCCGGTGACGATGTCGCTGGCGGCCGGCGGAGCGCTGATCTGGCTGGTCGCCGGCGTGTCCACCGGCGTGATCTCCGCGCTGCGCCGGGGCAGCGTGTTCGACCGCGCCACGATGGGCATCGCCCTGGCCGGAGTGTCGCTGCCGATCTTCTTCACCGGGCTGCTGGCGCTGGCGATCTTCAGTTACTGGCTGGGTATCACCGCTCCGGGAGGCAGCTACGTCCCCATCGAGGAGAGCCCGCTGCGCTGGGCGTACGACCTGATCCTGCCGTGGATCACCCTGGCGTTCCTCTACGCCGCCGGCTACGCCCGGCTGACCAGGGCGGGCATGCTCGACACGATGGGCGAGGACTTCATCCGCACCGCCCGCGCCAAGGGACTCCCGGAGCGCACCGTGGTGCTCAAGCACGGGCTGCGCTCCGCGCTCACCCCGATCCTGACGATCTTCGGGCTGGACCTCGGGGTGCTGCTGGGCGGCGCGATCCTCACCGAGAGCACCTTCTCGCTGCCCGGCATCGGCAAGTACTCGATAGACGCGATAGTCACCAACGACCTGCCCAAGGTGCTCGGGGTGGTGCTGGTCGGCAGCATCTTCATCATCGTGGCCAACCTCGTGGTGGACGTGCTCTACGCCGTGATCGACCCGAGGGTGCGGTATTGATGGACCCATTCCGGCCTGGGATCTGCGGGTGGCAGTAACCAGCGGCGTGCGGCTGACCAATGGCCGGATGACACTTGCGACAACGGAGATGTCGACGCCGGCCGCAATCGTGTTCGTAATGACCAGAGCCAGCCAGCCTCACCCTATCCCGGCCATCCCTCCTCTGCCGGAAGGCGCTGGCCCGCGCGCAATCCGCGTCGCCCTCATCGCGGAGGAGCGGGAGGAATTCGACCAGGCATACCGGTGGGCGCTGGCCGAGGCGGCCGAAACGCTGGACCTGGCGGGTGCGCTGGACATCCTGGAACACTGGCGGCGCCGCGCGATCATGTCCGCCGACCCTCAGGCGTACCGACGGATGCTGCGCCGCGCGGCGCGCCTGCTGTCCGGTGAAGACGTGCCCGAGGATGAGCCATCAGTGCTGCGCCGCATTAATCCTTCGGGGGATTGGTCCAGGCGTGGACAGTGCGAGGCCACTGCGATGATGACCGCGCCCTAGGCGACGACGAGGGCACCCTCGGGCCCATCTGCGGTGCTCACCGCTCACCAGCTCCGGACCATCGACGCCGCCGCGCAACCCACCCTTGTTGATCACACTGCCGCGGTATCTCGGCATCGTGGCGGTCCCACCGGCAGCACCGGCCGGATCATGATCGCTGAATCTGTGCAGTGACCGTGCAGAATTGCACTGTCAGCGCACAGATACGGCGATCAAGAAGTGCCTGCCGATTGTGAGCTGAGGCGGAGCCTTCCTGATGGCGACACCTGTGATGTTGTTGCTGTAGGCCGGTGCGCCGAGTGCCACCCGGCGTTCTGCCCTACCCACAGGTCGAATAGCCAACGCTGCTCTGACCATCCAGTCGTCGTCGTGGAACGGATACCCGGCACGGACAGGTTCCCCGTAGAGCACGCGGACACTGCGGTCGCAGACTACGAAAACCGCGCTCGCGATCTCTTGGTCACCGTAGCGCACCGGTCCTCAAATCTCGCCTGCGTCAGCATTAGCGGGGTGCGCTGTCAACTGGGCCTCGGCAACCGTCGCCCCATGTGGCTACCGGATGGCCGCTACAACAAAGAACCGGTTACCGAGTCCGAGATAGAGAAAGACAGGTTCACTTGGGCGATCATTAGAGAAGGGGTGCAAGTCGGCCTATTTTCGACGAATGACGAGGAAGTGGATCGTGTCATATCGTCTAGCGAAATCGACTCGCCGATCTTCCAGAAATACCATGAGGTCGGAATACAGGTAGACTCGGGCCCGCTGATCGAGGACCGTTCCGCGCCTTACGGCCTCGGTCAGGACCCAGAATATCGCAAAGAAATGGTTCGTACGCTCAAGACACGCCGTCCGAGCAGGGTGTTCGTTGAGGCGTATCACACTTACTATCAACCTCGGGACGACGCCGAACGACTTCTTGAGACGCTTCCGGCGGCCGACTACGACACACTGGTGAGCTACATTCAGGGTGGCGCCGAGCAGGATCCGATCAATGGTCTTTAGCGCATGGAGCGCGATTACAACCCGTACCATGGCAGACGGTGGCCTCGGCATTGGCGGATGCCGAGATCCCTTTCGGACCGGGCGGAATAGTCCGGTACCGGAAAGGAATATTTGGGCGACGCCGTTCAGAAGTCATACGGGGCTGGGTTCGGAATACTGTGCAGCGCGAGAAGTGGAACGGCATCGGCAACGAGGTGACGGGCTTGCTCACGCGAGATGGGGTTGTAATCGCCGGCAACGGTGAACCTGAACCAAAGCCAGGCGTGCCGAATCCTCATCGTATCCGTGCAGTAGCGCGCAAGAACCTGAGCATTGATTCATATTGAGAAAAAAGTGCACTCGCTCGACGTTCTCCCGGGCCAGGGGCCCGGCAAAGTCAGGTGCGGCCGAGCACGGTGAGCGGGTGGTCGAAGCTATAGCTGGCCCAGCGCCGGCCTTCGGCGATGTTGGTGTAGCCGGCTCGGCGGATCACCGCAATGGCTGTCAACCCATCGGTAAGGGCCGGCCACCAGTCCCGTACCAGCGACTGCTCACCCAGCAGCTGCTTGCCCACCCACGCACGCAGACGATCCGCGCCACGTTTGCCCCTTCGCTCCCCTGCCGTCGCATGCCGAACGGTCTTGCCTGCTTGATCGGTCACCGCCGGTGGCCCGTTGCCGTCGCTGCCGTGTTTCACGCTATTGGCATGGACGCCGCTAACCGCCGCCTCAGGTCATGTCCTCGCAGGTGAACAACCGGACGGAAGCTTCTCCGGAAATGGCTGGGCTGCCGCTGCCCCGACTCCAGAATGCGAATTCGAGGTCACGATGGGGCTCGGGGAGGTAGCGGAGCTTGGCTCGTAGCTCCTGGAGGTCACGTGGGCCCAGCGGACGGCCCTGCCAGCGGGCTTCTCCGACCAGCCTGGTCCGCTCGTCGAGTAAGCCGAGCACGTCGACCTCGGCCAGCTCGTCACGCCACCACCGGCCAATGGTAGTCCGGGCCGGAAGCTCACCCGACGTAACGAGACGGACCGCGTGCTCCCGCGCCGCCTCCTCGAACACCCGGCCCAGGTGCGCCTGCCACCGTTGCTGGACTCGCTGCTGCACGGCCGCACCCTGGCCGCCCTCGACAAGATCGGCGTCCTCGCGCAGCACCGCAAACCAGAACGCCAGGTACGGGTCGGTGATCTCATACAGCGGATCAGCGGTCGCGGGCGATCCGTGTGGCCGCACCGCACGCACGTAACCGGCTCGACGCAGCCGATCCAGGGTGTAGTCGATGCGCTGCTGGGCGCGGCTGGCGATCCGCGACCTGCGGCGGGTACCGGCGCCGAGGGCGCCCAACACCCGCTCGTAGCCGCCCCGCCAGTCGAGGTCCTCGCTGAGGATGTCCAACGCGTCACGCAGCAGCAGCCCACCCGGTGTGAACGCGAGCTCGCGCAGGTTCTCCTCGGGCGAAGCCCCCGGGTCCCACCGCCGCAGGTGCAGCGGGTAACCACCGCAGGCGGCGTAAGCCTCGACGTACTGCTCGGCAGCCAGCCCGGGTAAGAACGCCCGCGCGTCGATGAACGAGAACGGGTCGAGCCGGCGCTCCAGCGCTGCCCGTCGATGCAGCCCCCCTTCCGGACCGAGCATCTGCTCCATGACCGACACCGCCGAGCCGCTCAGCGCAACGAGCAACCTGGTTCCGGCTGCTCGTGATTCCCACACCGCCGAAAACAGATCGGCGAAATCGGGCCGGCCAGCCAGCAACCGGGGAGCCTCGTCCAGCACGACGAGCAAGGGCTGCGCTGCCGCCATCCGCACGGTGAAGCGCAGCGCCGTCTCCCAATCGGTGAAGCCGCCACCGATGAGATCCGCGACATCCTCGCCGAGCTGTTCTAGCAGTGCCATGGCGTAGCGGTCGACCTGCCGTTGCTCGCTGTCCTGCCGGGTTCCCGTGAAGTACACGTGCCGCTTCCCGGCAGCGAAGTGGGTCAGCAGGAAGGTCTTGCCCACCCGCCGACGACCCCAGAGAACGACGAGTTGCGGCTCGGCCCGTTGAGCCGCCTCCCAGGCACGGTGCAGATCGCGGAGCTCCCGAGCACGACCAATCAACTCTGCCACCGCGACCTCCTCATCACAAACTGCTTGTACTACAAACAATTTGTACCATGCGGGAGGTCTCGCCAGCGGGCTGGCCCACATCGCCGGGGTCAGGGCTTGATTCTGCTATGTTGGCTCCCCGCAAAACGCTCGGTTAGGACCCCGAAAAGTGCCATCGGACGGTCTGGTGCCGCGTCGGGCGCGGCGCGAGCTCGAGGAGACCCTGCAGGTTCTGCGGGTCGCCGTGCTCAACGGTCCCCGACAGGCGGGTAAGACCACGCTGGCTCGGCAGCTCCCCGAGCCGCCTAGCGCTACGTGAACGGCCGGGGCAGCGACACGCCGGACGTGCAATGATCGCGGCGTTCTGGTGAGGGGCGTCGGGGTTATTCCCGCTCGGCGCCCCATCTCCCCATGCGGCAGCGCACGCGTGTACGTTCGCGTGTATGCAGAAAGAGCGCCTGACAGTGAGCCTCGATACCGGCGTGGCCGCGCGGGTCCGGCAGTGCGGAGCGCGTACGCGGGGCGGCGCCAGCGGGTACCTGGAGCAGTTGGTCCGCAGAGATGCACTTCGCGAGGCGGTCAGCTCCGCCGCCGACTGGTACGACCGGCACCCTGGCTACGCCGAGGACGCCATCGCTGAGAACGAGGCAGCACTCGGCGAGACGGCCTGATGCGCCGAGGCGAGATTTACCGATTCGAGCCAGTGATCCGGAGAGCCGGACAGTCGACCACACGCCTCATGGTGAGTTCCGACGTCGTCAACGACAACGAGCGCATCCCGTACTGCTTCGCCATGCACGTTGTGGATGATCCCCCGGATTCGCTCCTTGCTGTCTCACTCGGCGATCACGGATGGGCCTTCGCGTTGGAGACAGATAGGCCGTTGAAGCGGCAACTCACCGAGCGACTCGGCACCGCGTCTCCCGAGCAGATGGAGCAGGTAGACAACGCGATGCGCGCGGTGTTCGAACTCTGACGCGAGCACTTCTAGCCCAGTTTCCCCCTTATTTTGATCCTGATGCACTGTGGCTGGCAAGCGGAGACATGACCCGCTTGGTTGGCGTGCATGCTCATCAAACATGTCGTTGCGGGGTCGGCAGAAACCGGGACTAGGCCCGCACCGGTCAAGTCCTGCTCTGACCCGATTCCGCAAGTAACGGCTCGGGCGTCGGGCGTGCATGACATTCATGCCGCGGACCGCGGGGTTATGGTGATCCGGTGCTTGATCTGAGCAGCCTCGACCTGGGGGAAATCGCCACCGCGTTAGCGGACCAGACCGACTACGAGCACCGGTGGCTGATCAACGCCGAGACCGGAGAAACCGTGTTCTGGACATCCGACACCGGAATCGACGGCCAGACGGCCGTTGACCTTGACGAGTTGGACCTGATCTGCATCGAGCCGCTGCCGTCCTACATCTGGTACCAGGACATGGCCGACTTCGCCGCGCACGTCAGCGACGAGCAAGCCGGGCAGAGGCTGGCCCGCGCTATCCAAGGCAAAGGCGCCTTCCGCCGGTTCAAAGCCGAGCTGCACGAACAGTTTCCACACCTGCTGGCTGCGTGGTACGCCTTCCGCGATGCCCGCGCCCACCGCCGCGCGGTCGAGTGGCTCGCCGACAACTCGCTCGTCGCCGACGTCGCGGCCGCCCGCTTTCTCGACGAGCACCCCGAACCCAGCTTGCCGTGACCCCTGACAGTCGTTGAGGCCGACGACCTCTGCATTGACTACGCACACATTTGCCGCGGACTGCGCTGTCGTGGCGCGGGTCGGTTGGCATGGTCTGGCTCACGGTCGTTTCAAGATCGATAGCTAGGTCCGGGGAGGCTGGAGCTGCGAAAAGGTTCCACTTGGCGACCAGCGACTCCACCGCAAGCGGCGCGCCCCCGCCGTCTCGTTGCTGCGGACAGCGACAACAGCAGGTGTGAGCCCGCGCGGGATGATGCTGGTACACGGCTTACCCCTGATCCTGAACCACCTATGAGATCTCGGGACGGCCGTGGTGCGCGGCTGGGCTAGCTTGCAACCGGCCAGCTGTACTAACCACTTCTTGCCGCCCGCCGCGGTTCATATCTCACGACCGCCACCGTTCAGGTTCGCGTGTCCCCTGGCACCGCAGCGGACCGCCCATCGGCATCGGCGACAGGGCGATGACCCGGCTTCGCGTGCAGGCGGCTTCCCAGGAACAATCCCGGGCGCACTTGCGGCGAGCACTCAGGGAGGCACCCACGTGAATGAGCAGCCGCTCGAATCACCACGGGGCGGCCAGTTCCGCAAGTCCAGCTACAGCAACGACCAGCTCGGATGCGTCGAGGTAGCCGTCACGCCCGACGGTGGCCGGTGGCTGCGGGACACCAAAGATCGCACCAAGCCCGCCCATTACTACAACTTGACCGAGTGGCACGCCTTCATCCAGGGCGTCAAGGACGGCGAGTTCGATTGACACGCTCGGCGCCGCGTCATGGCCCTGTCACCGATGGGCGACGTGCTCGGGCACATCGAGGCCGGCCAGGATCTCGACAGCTGCCGCCCGAAGGGGCCCGTCGAGCTGGTCGATGTCGCTGCCTTCGCCAACCACCCATAGGTGACGGACGATCGCGAACAACAGCGCGATCTGCCCGCTGCGCGTGTCGAACACCGGCATCGCGCGCAGGCGTCGGGCCGTGGGCGGGTGAAGCAGGCTGTTGCAGTAGAGGGTGGCCGTGTCGTAGCCG
>JBOHFK010000052.1:0-34463 GCA_050699635.1 Pseudonocardiaceae bacterium
GTGAGCACCGCCGATTGGCCCGATGGTGCCCTCGTCGTCGCCCAGGGCGCGGGTCATCATCGCAGTGGCCTCGCACTGTCCACGCCTGGACCAACCCCCCGAAGGATTAATGCGGCGCAGCACTAGGCCGATGTTTCACGATCTTGACGGGCTGGATCGCTGGTGCGCGACAATGGGGTGGAGGCGGGCGGCTCTGCCTGGAACTACGGCTGTGCCCGTGGAGATCGATGTCGGGACCGTGGCGCTGGCCGAGTTAGCCGCTCCCCAGCAGGGCACGTCGGTCGCCGAGTGGATCGCCAGCGCCTCCGCCGCAGGTACTGCGAAGGGATACCGAGCTTGTCGGCGATGCCGCCGCGAGGGTCCTTGACGACCACACCGTGGCCGAGACGCTGCCACACCATCGAGAAGGTCCCGCCCACCAGCGACCTTGAGCTGGGTCTGCGGGCCCTGCTCGGCGGAGGGCACCTTCGGTAGCACTGGTGCCGCATACTGTTTGATATGCACCTGGCGTAGGGTGGTGGGGTGCCTACGACGCGCGTGACGATCACGATGGATGACGGTGTCTACCAAGACGCCCTCGCCGCGGCCGCCGAACACGGGATGAGCGTGTCGGCGTGGATTTCCCGGTGCACCCGGGTCGAAACGATGCGGGACGCGCTGACCCGCCACCAGCAGTGGTGCACCGCCGAGGGCCTGACTGGGTCCGACTACGAACAGCAGCGCGCGCAGCTGGCCGCCAATGCGGCCGCCGAGCTGGACCGCCTGGGCGCCGCCCGCGGACGCAATGCCAGCGATGCCACCTAGACCCCCGAGGTTCGGCGATGTCTGGACCATCAAGGGTGGGGTGATGGGGCCAGAGCCGTGGCTGATCGTGTCCAACGACCTGTACCTGGAACTCAACGAAGACAACATGCTGGCCGTCCCGATCCGTGACACCAACCGCCTCGGATCCCGGGTGGTCACCGAACCGATCCCCGACGTGGGCCAAGCGGTGCTGGACCGGATCAGCGCGATACCCCGAACCTGGCTCATCGGCGATTCCCGGATCACCGAGCTGCATCCCGACCGGCATGCCGAGGTCGGCCGCCGGATCTGCAACCTGATCGGGCCCTGAACCTCAACTAGCGGATGACTGGTATCGCTGCTCCCACACTCGGGGTCGGGCCTGGTTGCGATAGGGCAGGTTGAGCGCCCTCAGCGAGGGGATGGCGTGGCAGGCCCGGAACCAGGCCCGGGTGCCGGCTACCGCGACGCGGTTGCTGCGCAGACCTTGCCGCTGGGTGTGCAGTGCGGTGCGGATCGCAGCGTAGCCACAGGCGCGCAGCTCTTCCTCGTAGCGGTGCACCGCCGGCAGCAGGGCGGACTGCCCGTCGCGCACTGCGTTCAGCGTGGCGCAGAGCAGGCTCGCGTCCCGCAGCGCGGCGTTGCCGCCCAGCCCACCTACGGGCGGCATGCTGTGCAGCGCATCTCCGATGAGTGTCACGGTGGTGGTCGGCCAGGCCGGTACCTCAACCGAGGTCTTGTGCTCCACGAGCATGACGCTGGCCGGGTCGGACTCGGCCAGCAGGCGGCGCAGATCCGGGTGCCAGCCCACGGTCATCCCCTCCACCACGTGCTGCAGGCACCGTTGATCGAGGTCGTGCACGTCCCGCGGGTAGGCGGATCGATCGGCGACGAAGGCGCACAGGATGTAGCTCTGGTACGACCTTCCGGTGTCGACCGGCACATCAGCAGACCGGTGCTCGAAGACCGACGTGAACAGGAAGAACGGGTCGGGCGCCACGATCATGTTCATCGAGGTCGCCAGCCGGTGCGGCACCCAGCTCCTGGTCTGATCGGTCAGCGGGAACCTCAGCGCGGTAGATAGCGCCTCGGTCGCAACCCGCTCGGCGTGCGGGAGGAATTGCCGGCGCACCGCGGAGTTGGCGCCATCGGCGCCGACCAGCAGATCTCCGGTGGCGGAGCTGCCGTCGTCGAAGAACGCGGTGACCTTGCTGCCGTGTTGCTCGTAGTGGGTGAACGTCTTGCCGAAGTGCACCGAGCCGTCCAGGCCGGACAGCAGCAGTTGCCGCAAGGTGATCCGGTCCACGGCGTGGGAGCTCTGCGCCGGGTCAGCCGTGGACTCGTCGGCGATAACGACGAGTTGCCTCAACTGCTCGGTCAGGAAGCCCATACCGCCAGGCTCGCCCGCGGTCGCGACGAAGGAGCCCCACACCTGCGGCGGCAGGCAGGCGTGCAGCGCTCGGCTGCCAGCCGGGTTGAGGTGGATGCGATAGCCCTCAAGCCGGTCGGTTGGGCCGCGGTCGCGTTCATACACTGCGACGCTCACGTCGGCCTGCCGCAACCCCTGCGCGAGGCAGAGCCCGGCGATGCCGCCGCCAACCACGATGACATGCAACGGTTCGGTCATGTGTGCTCCTTGGTCAGATGTGCTGCGAGCTCGGCGAGTACGTCGGTCGCGCGATCGGGGCTGAGGCTGATCCCCTTGACGGTGGCGATCACCAGGTCAATCGCCGAGTCGGTGGCGTGCAGGACGCCCCGCAGCGCGGTCCGCCACCCTCGCTCGGCGCGATCCCTAATCTCGCGCACCGCCGGATCCCGGCTGGCCCGAAGGTCGATCTCCCGCAGCACGATGAACAGCGCCGGTTGCTGCTGGATCATCTGGGCGAGCGTCGCCAGATGGGTGGACAGCCTCCCGGCGGTGGCGCCACCGCCGGGCATCGTCGTCCAGAACTGGCTGGTCGCGAACTCGACGACGGCGCCGACCAGGTCCTGCCTGGTCGGGAAGTAATGGTGCAGCGTCGAGTGGTCGATACCCGCTCTGGCTGCGACCTCACGCAGGCGCAGGCCCTCGAAGCCCTTCTCCGCGATGCCATCGAAGGCCGCCTGGACCAGCAGCTGCCGACGGTCCACCCCTCGCCGGACCGATCGCGAATCTCCGGCAGCCATGCCCACCTCACTATCAACCAACCAGTTGGTTGATAGTGAGGCATGAGGTTAATCAACTGTCAACGCAGTCCGGGACACCAGCCCCGGGACGTGACGCTCCGGGTTCGCCGCCGCGATGGCGGCGTGAGGTGACCATGCAGGTGCCAGCCCCGCTCGTCGCGGGCCCAGTGCAGGAACTCCTCTTCCCACGGCCGGTCCAGCAGGGCGCGGCGCTCCTCGAGTTCGCGCACGTCGCCGGCGACCCGGCGCAAGCCTGCGGCGGATGACTGCCAGATCACATGGTGCCCTCGAGCGCCGCGCGACCGTGCTCAGCGTGTGCTCGGGGGTGTTCCTGCTGGCTGCGGCGGGCCTGCTGGAAAACCGGCGGATCACCTGTCACTGGTACAACGCCGACGCCCTCGCCCGGCGGTTCCCCAGCCTGCGGGTGGAGCCAGACCGGCTTTACGTGCACGACGGGCAGATCATCACCAGCGCAGGCACCGCCGCCGGTATCGATGCCTGCCTGTACGTCGTCCGCCGTGAACTGGGCGCCCGGGTCGCCAACGCCATCGCTCGCCGCATGGTCGTACCGCCGCACCGCGACGGTGGGCAAGCCCAATACATCCGCAACCCGGTGCCCCGCCGCGCCGGCGACGGCGACGATCTCGCGCCGCTGCTGGCCTGGATGCAGGCCCACCTGCACCACCGGATCACCGTCGAGGACCTCGCCGAACGCGCCCACATGTCTGCCCGGACCTTCGCCCGCCGCTTCGCCGTCGCCACCGGCACCACGCCACACCGCTGGCTGACCCGGCACCGGATCCTGCTCAGCCAGGAACTGCTCGAAGAGGACGACTTCACCATTGACGAGATCGCTCGCCGCACCGGTTTCGGAACCGCCGACCTGCTGCGCCACCATTTCAGCAGTCAGGTCGGCACCACCCCGCAGGTCTACCGGCGCACCTTCAGCCTGCACACCAACCCCAACGACGGCGCGTCTGCCGGATCTTGAGCTCATGGCCGCCCTCTTGTCGCCGAGTTCGACAACACGGCGGTGGAGCTCCGGGTTCCACCGCCGTGTTGTCGAACTCGGCGACACCACGGCGCAGGGCACCCGACGAATTCCGTTCCGGCCTGACGGGGGTATGTCGAAATCCCGCCGTCTCGTTCGACGCAGCGGTGACAGATCCACCGAGCGAGAGGACACGACGATGACTCACACGATCACCAACCCCGCTGCCGCATTCACTCCTACCGCTGACCCGGCGGCGCAGCGACGAGGGGTGAACATCACGTTGTAGGGCCTGCAGATCGTGACCGCGGCCGCGTTCGTGATGGCGGCGGTCCCCAAAGTTACTGCCGACCCCCAGGCCGTGGCGGGTTTCAACGCGATCGGGCTCGGCGTGGCGGGTATGTACGTCATCGGGTTGCTGGAGATCATCGGCGCCGTTGCGTTGCTGGTCCCGCTGCTCTGCGGCCTGGCCAGGATGGCGTTCGTCGGCCTGATGATCGGTACGGTCCTCACCACGCTGTTGGTGTTCGGCCCACAGCTGGTAGTCATACCCGCCGCGGTGCTGGTGCTGGCCGCGATCATCGCCTGGGGCCGGCGCCGGAGCGTTACCCGACTCATCGCGCTCATCCGCAAGAACATCCCGCGGTAGAAGCCCTACGGTGACACCGCCCGCATCCGGAGCAGCAGCGACGCCGATGGCGTGACGGAGCCGGACAGGTAGGTCGACAGCCGGGACGCCGAGGTTCCGATCCGGGAGGCGAATTCAGACTTGCTCAGACCGGATGCCCGCACGATCTGTGCGATTTCCTTCGCAACGGCATCGCGTTCGGCTTGATCCCTGGTGGTCCGGGCGTCGGAGAGGATTCGTTGCATGGCAACGTCGACACCATAGGGCTGGATGCACGTCAGTGCCTCCTCGATCCGGCGCGCGACCGGTCCCCAGGGATCGGCTCGGACCGCTTGGCCCAATCGGTGCCAGTCGGACAGGCCACCGCGTTCCAGAGCTGTGATCACCGCTTCGGTCGGCCAGCTCTCCACCGGGTCAGTGGGCGAGGCGTCGATGTTGCGGAAAGCGAGAGTCATTGGCCCTTCTCCATCTCCGTGGCGACGTCCCTACAGGTGGCGACCACGGCCGGCCACTCGTGCCAGCGTGGGTCGAGGTTCTTGTAACGCTTCAGATCCTTCGTGGTGGACGAGTCTTTAGGGCGGGGGTCGGACAGTTGCCGGAACACCTGTGTCGCTATCCCGTCGCCTGCTCCGCGCTGGTCGGCGTAGTACCGGTCGATGTCGCGCAGCACCGAGGCGGCTGATTCGATGCCAACGCGCTCAGCCAGAGCGGCGACATCGAGGTAGTCGCGGGTCTGGTTTCGACGGACGACGAGAAACGCCTTGATCCGCAGAGTTTCATCGTCCGTCGGCACGGTGAGCAGGTGTCCGGACGGCAGTTCCATACGCGTTGTCTCCAGCGGGGTCCTGCGGATCATCTGCCGTACGTCGGTCTCAATGTCACCGAGCCGACCAAGGATGATCTTGCCGGGAGTGACCCGGTTGGTTACCCAGCCGTCTTCGGACTCGAGCGCATCGAGCACCGCATCGAACCGGTCCGAAAGATTCCGCACGACGTGGTCGTGGTCGTAGGAGTCGCGGTGGCCAGCATACAGGGCTGCGGCAGACCCGCCGACGAGGATGGCATCGGGAACCAGCTCCTGGAGCCGACCAGCGGATTCAAGCACCCGGAGGAGGGCTGGACTGGAATTGGCCAAAGATGCCGGCCCGGTATCTCCCGTCGATCGGTCCATGGGAGTCCACCTTATCAGATCTGATAAGACGCTCGTTAGCTGACGGACGGCGTCACGGACGCATCCAGCGCAGCGCACCGCCCAGGTCGGCCACGATGTGCAGGCGCATCCCGGTCGGCACGGCGGTGTCGCGGTCCCTGCTGTTCGGTGACACTGTGTTGTCCGGTGGCACAAGAGCATGCCGGAAGCCCAGCCGGGCGGCCTCGGCCAGGCGCCGCTGCAGTCCGGTCACCCGCCGGACCTCCCCGGACAGCCCGACCTCGCCGATCGCCACCGTGTGCGGGGGCAGTAGCAGGTCATCGACGGCCGACGCGACGGCTAGCGCGATGGCGAGATCGGCCGCCGGTTCCACTACCCGCATCCCGCCTACCGTCGCGGTGTACACATCCGATCCCGCTAACTTCACTTTGCCGCGTCGCTCGAGGACTGCCAGGATCATCGCCACTCTGGCCGAGTCCAGGCCGCTGACCGCGCGCCGTGGGTTGGCCAGCGCGGACTCGGCGACCAGTGCCTGGACCTCGCCAAGCAGGGGCCGCTTTCCCTCCACCACGACCGTCACCGCCGTCCCGGGTACCGCATCGTCTCGGTGGCTGAGAAAGATCCCCGACGGGTCGGGCAGGCCGACGATGCCGCTGTCGGTGAGCTCGAAGCAGCCGACCTCGTCGGCGGCCCCGAACCGGTTCTTGATCCCGCGGACCATCCGCAGCGTGGAGTGCCGGTCGCCATCGAAACTCAGCACCACATCCACCAGGTGCTCCAATACCCGGGGTCCGGCCACCGTGCCGTCCTTGGTGACGTGGCCGACCAGTACCACCGGTAGGCCACGCTGTTTGGCGGTGCTGATCAGCGCGCTGGCCACGGCTCGGACCTGGGCCACCCCACCCGCGGAGCCCTCGACACCGGGGCAGGACATCGTCTGCACCGAATCGACGATCAGCAACCCCGGATCGACGGCGTCGAGGTGCCCGAGCACCGCGGGCAGGTCCGACTCCGCGGCCAGGAACAGCTCGTCGTGCAGCGCGCCGGTGCGCTGGGCCCGCAGCCGGACCTGGCCGGCGGACTCCTCGCCGGTCACGTAGAGCGCGCGCCGTCCCGCCATCGCGCAGCGGTGGGCTACCTCCAGCAGCAGAGTGGATTTGCCCACCCCAGGCTCGCCGGCCAGCAGCACCACCGCGCCGGGTACCAGACCACCACCGAGTACCCGATCGAGTTCCCCCACCCCGGTGGCGGTGGCCTGCGCGGAGTGCAGATCGACCTGAGAGATCGGGCGGGCCGGAGCCGACGGTGCCCCGGCCACCACCGTCGCTGCTGATCGCGGACCGGTCGCCACGACGCTGCCCCAGCTGTGGCACTCGGGGCAGCGGCCCACCCACTTGGCCACCTCATGGCCGCATTCGGTGCAGCGGTGTGTGGCGCGCAGGTTCGCGGGTGACTTCACCATGGCCGCGGACGCTATCTGCCCGGCCCGACAGTTCAGCGGACCTCGATGTGAGCGGCGTGCCCGGTTGAGCGCGCCAGCCGAGCATCGCGGGTCAGCAAGGGACACTCCAGCGCCTCGGCAAGGGCGAGGTAGGCAGCGTCGTAGGCAGAGACGTTGTGACGTAGTTGATATGCTCGCTGGCGCAGACTGCTCACAAACGGCCAGCGCCGCACCGACAGATCATCGAAGTCGCTGAGCAGGTCCTCGGCTCTCGCCGCGCTGACGTGCCCACCCAGCGTGAGCCCCCGCAAGGTCGACACAACCTCGAAATCGAGCAGCGACGGAGCGTGCAATTCCTCGGCGCCCAGGTAGGCGCGCAGCTCTTCCGTGCCTTCGACAGCAGTCAGCGCGTCGACCACCGCCGCGCCGTCGACGACGATCAAGTGCTGGACCGCTGGCGAAGCTGTTCCTCGCGTTCTGCCCGCGCTGTGGCGACAACCTCGAGTGCCGACACGTTGACGCGCTCGGCGCGTCTGGCGGCACGGTCGAGAACCTCACGGACCGTCGGTCTCGCCACATCACGCTCAATGAGCTGCAGCAGGTAGGCGTTGAGGGACTCACCACGCGCGGCAGCGCGTGCCTTGAGTGCACGTCGCGTCTCCTCCGGCACGTTCCTGATCTGCAGCAGCGAACTCACGAAGCCATAGTAGCTCTATATCAATACACTCTGCATCCATGCGCCCAGGACCGGCATTCGGCGGGGTTACTGCGGCTCGAGTAGCCCCGCTCAGCTCGCTGACTGCGGGGCGTTGGGTGGGGGAGCCATGGGTACCGGGAGAGTGAGGTTGCCGGCGTTGCGGAAGTGGAAGGTGAGCGGGGTGTTCAGGCCGGCGCGCAGGGGGTGGGTGGTGGTGAGCAGCACCCGCAGTTGCCCGACGACCAGCGGGCTGGTCTGTTCGCTCGGCGCAGCCGTGCTGATGACGGTCGAACCGGGAGGGATCTGTGCAGTACCGACCACCAGCGCATGGCCGGCAGCCGGGCTGGTCACGGTGAGCAGCTCATCGGCGCGGTCGCCCTGGTTGATGATGGTCAGCACTACTGGCACGGTTGACCCCGCGGGGTAGGTGCCATCGGGGGTGCCCGGGTAGGGGATCAGCACGTCGCGCAGCGCGATGGTGCTGCCGAGGTTGCCGTAGGTTCCGTTGACGGCGGCGACCTGGGTATCGGTCTGGGTGATCTGGCCCGCGCTGCAGCCAACCAGCGCCAGGACGGCGGCGCCGCACACCATGGTGCGAGCCGCAACGCGCAGGGGTACCCGCATTGCCAAAGCGTAACCGACCGGCCCGTCCGGCAGGCGCAGCGCCTCGGTGCAGACCGGTCCATAGTGGAGTGACTGTGAGCTGCGGGGCACCGAGCCGACCGGTGCCAGCCGGTAGCCGAAACCCCTGACCTGCGACGACACGCCCGATGCCCCGCACACAGCGATTTCCAGCCGTGGTAACCTGAGTGCAGCGAAAGGGGCAGAGGACACATGGTTTTTAAGGTCGGAGAGACCGTCGTCTACCCGCACCACGGTGCCGCTCTCATCGAGGCCATCGAGACTAGAGTGATCAAGGGCGAGGAGAAGAAGTACCTCGTTCTCAAGGTCGCTCAGGGTGATCTTACCGTTCGTGTTCCCGCTGCCAATGCCGAGTTCGTCGGCGTCCGGGACGTGGTCGGCCAAGAGGGCCTCGATCGGGTTTTCGAGGTACTGCGGGCTCCCCACACCGAGGAGCCGACGAACTGGTCGCGGCGGTACAAGGCCAACTTGGAGAAGCTCGCCTCCGGTGATGTCAACAAGGTGGCGGAAGTGGTGCGTGATCTGTGGCGCCGCGAGCGTGATCGCGGTCTGTCGGCCGGTGAGAAGCGCATGCTCGCCAAGGCTCGCCAGATTCTGGTGAGCGAACTCGCACTCGCCGAGGGCACCAACGAGGACAACGCCGAGGTATTGCTCGACGAAGTTCTCGCCGCTGCGTCCTGAGCCGTATTCCCTGGCGCCTGACAGGTCCCGGTCGACGCGGTCCGGGCCCCGAAAACGTGGGCAGCAGTGACGTGGTCAACAGCGACTTGATGACGTCTGCGGTCCGCTCCTCGGCGCGCCGGGTCGCGGCTCTGGTCCCTGCGGCGGGGCAGGGCGTGCGGTTGGCGGCTGGCATGCCGAAGGCTTTCGTGCCGCTGCTCGGACGCCCGCTGCTCTGGCACTGCGTGCAGGGTCTGCTGGCGTCCGGTTGCATTGGGCGGGTAGTGATTGCGGTCGGCGAGCACCACCATGACCAGGCCCGGGCCGCCCTCACCGAGGCCGGGGACGCTGTACGCATCGTCACCGGTGGCGTGCACCGCTCCGACTCGGTCCGGGCGGCGCTGCACAGCGTGCCCGATGCCGAGGTCGTGCTCGTGCACGACGCCGCGCGGTGCCTCACCCCGGTCAGCGTGATTCACGCGGTGGCGCACGCGGTGCTGGCCGGTCAGCTTGCCGTGGTGCCTGTGCTGACCGTGGCCGATACGATCAAGCGGGTGGATTCTGACGATCGAGTGGTGAGCACGCTGGACCGTGCGGCTCTGCGGATCGTCCAGACTCCACAGGGGTTCAGCGGGGAGCTCTTACGGCGGGCGCACCTCAGGGCATCAGGACCGGCGACCGATGACGCGGGGCTCGTCGAGGCACTGGGGGTACCCGTGATCACCGTGCCGGGCCATCCGTACGCCTTCAAGATCACCACTCCGTTCGATCTCGCGGTCGCGGAGATGGTGGCCGGGGCAAGAGCGTCCAATCCGGCATGAGGGTCGGGATCGGCACCGACGTGCACCCGGTGCAACCCGGCCGGGACTGCTGGATTGCCGGGCTGCGCTGGCCCGGGATACCGGGCTGCGCCGGGCACTCCGACGGTGATGTCGCCGCGCACGCCCTGTGTGATGCGGCGCTGTCCGCCGCGGGCCTGGGCGATCTGGGCGCGGTGTTCGGCACCGGAGAGCCGCTGTGGTCCGGAGCGCACGGCGTGGATCTGCTCACCGAGGTGCGCCGCAGGCTCGCCATCGAGGGCTGGACGGTAGCCAACGGCGCGGTGCAGGTGATCGGCAACGCACCGCGAGTGGGCACCCGCCGCGCGGAGGCGCAGCAGGCGCTTTCCGACGCCCTGGGCGGGCCCGTCTCGGTGTCCGGCACCACTACCGACGGACTCGGCCTGACCGGTCGCGGCGAAGGCGTCGCCGCCGTGGCAACCGTACTGCTGCTGCGGGCCTGACGCGGACGAAACTGTCAGGGGTCGGCGGCAGCATGCGACCATGACGTTGTCCCCACGCCGTGTGGAGGTGAGCCGCGAATGGCGTTCCCTGCCCAGCACGATCAGCCCGTCCTGCTCGACCATGTCGGGCCCTGGACGGAGGAAGAATTCCTCGCGTTACCCGACGACCGGCGCATCGAGCTGCTGGACGGGGGGCTCCTGGTGAGCCCCGGGCCAGGAGGTCGGCACCAGCGGATGTCGTTCCAACTCTGTTACGCACTGGGACGGGCCGCGCCGGACTGGTTGGAAGTGCTGGAAGCCATCAACGTCCGGGTGGGGCCGGATCGCATCCTGATCCCTGACCTGGTTGTCGTGACTAATCCGGGAATGGACCTCAAAGTCTGGGATCCGGCCGATGTCGCGATGATCGTCGAGATCGTGAGCCCGGGCAGCGTCGTGGCCGATCGGGCGATCAAGCCGCAGCTCTACGCGGCTGCGGGCATAGAACACTATCTGCGGATCGAGCTCGGCAGACCGGGCCCCAGCTCAGTGGCATACCGGTCGCAGCGAGGTCATTACGTCGAGGTGGCGTCTTCGGCGCCGGGGCAGGTGATGCGGCTGAGCGAGCCATTCCCGGTGGAGCTCGACCTCGCTGAACTCGCCGCCGCCACGCGCCCGCCCGGGTGATCGACGCGGCGTTCGGCGCCGGGTAGGCCCCCGTACCATCAGCACCGTGAGCTTGCACCTGTACGACAGTGCCACGCGCAGCCTGCGCGAATTCGTCCCGCTGCGACCCCGCACGGCGTCGATCTACGTCTGTGGTGCCACCGTGCAGGGTGTCCCGCACATCGGTCATGTCCGTTCCGCGTTGAACTACGACGTGCTGCGGCGCTGGCTGATGGCCACCGGGCACGACGTGACGTTCGTGCGCAACGTCACCGACATCGACGACAAGATCCTCACCAAGGCAGCCGAGGCCGGCCGGCCCTGGTGGGAATGGGCCTACACCCACGAACGCGCCTTTGAAGAGGCCTACGCCGCGCTGGGTTGCCTGCCGCCGTCAGTGCTGCCGCGCGCCACCGGTCACGCGCCCCAGATGGTCGCGCTGATGGCCCGGCTGATCGACTTGGGGCACGCCTACGCCGCCGGTGGTGATGTCTATTTCGCGGTGGCCAGCGTCGATGACTACGGATGCCTGTCGGGGCAGCGTCTCGACGAGGTGTCCCAGGGTGAGTCCGCCGCGTCGGGTAAGCGAGACCCCCGGGACTTCACCATGTGGAAGGGCGCCAAGCCGGGCGAGCCGTACTGGCCGACGCCGTGGGGGCCGGGCCGCCCCGGATGGCATCTGGAGTGCTCGGCGATGGCCACCACCTACCTGGGCTCCGAATTCGACATCCACGGCGGCGGACTCGATCTGATCTTCCCGCACCACGAGAACGAACGGGCCCAGTCCCGCGCCGCCGGCGACGGGTTCGCCCGGTACTGGCTGCACAACGGCTGGGTGACGCTCTCCGGCGAGAAGATGTCCAAGTCGCTGGGCAACACGCTGTCCATTCCGGCCACCTTGCGCCGGGTCCGCGCGGTGGAGCTGCGCTACTACCTGATCAGCGCGCATTACCGCTCGGCCATCGAGTACTCCGACGGTGCGCTGGACGAGGCGGTGTCGGCCTACCAGCGGATCGAGTCGTTCGTGCACCGGGTCCGCGAACGCTGCGGCGTCCCGGATCCGGGCGTGTGGTGCGCCGATTTCGTCGCGGCCATGGACGACGATCTCGGCACGCCCGCCGCGTTGGCCGCGATTCACGCCTGCGTGCGGGAAGGCAACACCGCCCTGGACGCGGGAGATCACGGTGCGGCGGTGGCGGCAGCCGGTTCGGTGCGCGCGATGACCAGCGTGCTGGGCCTGGACCCGCTGGCCGACCAGTGGCGTTCGACGTCCGGCTCCGACGCCACGTCGGCGGCGCTGGCCGTCCTGGTCGACCAACTGCTCACCGCGCGTGCCGAGGCTCGCAGCAGTCGTGATTACCCGACCGCCGACGCGGTGCGTGATCAGCTGCTGGCGGCCGGAATTGCCGTCGAGGACACCCCCGATGGTCCGGTGTGGACGGTCAAGGGGAGCTGATGGCGGGTAATTCCCAGCGCAAAGGTGCGATGCGCAAGCCAGGAACCAAGAAGGGGGCCGTGGTTGGCTCCGGTGGTCAGAAGCGCAAGGGACTGCGCGGGCGTGGCGCCACTCCGCCGGCCGAGCTGCGGCCCGGTCATCCAGCCCAACGCCAGGGGTCCCAGCACGGGTCACACCAGCGTCGCTCGGCTCAGCGTGGCGAAGCCACTGCGCGCGCCCGGCGGAGCACCGGCAGCGAGCCGGGGGAGATCGTGCTCGGTCGCAACCCGGTGCTGGAGTGCCTGCGTGCCGCGGTGCCGGCCACCGCACTGCACGTCGCTATCGGGGTGGATCTCGACGACCGGGTCAGCGAGTCCATCCGGCTGGCCGCCGACGCCGGCCTGGCCATTCTCGAGGTGGCCCGGACCGACCTCGACCGGCTGGGCGGGGGAGCCCTGCACCAGGGGGTGGCGTTGCACGTGCCGCCCTACCAGTACGCCGATGCCGAGGATGTGCTGGCGAGCGCGCAGCAGTCCGGGGCGCCGCCGCTGCTGGTTGCGCTGGACGGGGTGACCGATCCGCGCAACCTGGGTGCGGTGGTCCGCAGCGCCGCGGCGTTCGGCTCGCATGGATTGCTGGTGCCGCAGCGGCGTTCGGCGGGAATGACCGCCGTGGCGTGGCGGACCTCGGCGGGTACCGCCGCCCACTTGCCGGTGGCCCGGGTCACCAATCTGGTGCGCACGCTCAAAAATCTGGCCGCGTCCGGCCTGATGATTGTCGGGCTCGACGCCGGCGGCGCTATGTCTTTCGACAGTTTCTCGCTGGCCACCGGACCTTTGGTGCTCGTTCTCGGTTCGGAGGGGCGGGGACTGTCGAGGCTGGTCCGCGAAACCTGCGATGCGATCGTGTCGATACCGATGGTGGGACCGGTCGAGTCGCTCAACGCCTCAGTCGCCGCTGGCGTCATGCTCGCCGAGGTTGCACGCCTGCGCCGCCTGAGCTGAACTGGCCGCCTCACCTGAACAGCTCGGGCTCCTGACCTCGTGAAAAACCGCTTTCGGCATGCCGTGAGTTCGCATCGCGGCAGCGTTGTGTATCTTATCGCCGTCAGCGTTCACGACACGGCAGTTGTGGTATGCCGCGTTCCTTCCGACAAGGAGAATCCGTAACCGTGGCTCAGAAGACCATCGTCACCCTCATCGATGATCTCACTGGTGAGGAGGCCGAGGACATTACGACAGTCGAGTTCGCCCTCGAAGGCGTCACCTACGAGATTGACCTGGCCGACGACAACGCCGCCAAGCTCCGTGACAACCTGTCCCGTTATGTCGCAGCAGCTCGCAAGACCAGTGCGCGCCGCCCCGGCAATCGTGGCGCCGACCGGTCGGCTAGTCGGGGAGCCGGTAGTGGTGCCGCTGCGCGCAGCGGGTACAACCGGGACACGCTCCGCGCGATCCGGGAGTGGGCCAAGCAGAACGGGCACAGTGTCAGCGACCGTGGCCGGCTGCCACTCAACGTGGTCAGTGCGTGGGAAGAGAATCACCAGGCGGCGAAGAACGGGCACGTGCCCGCATTCTCGGGATAGGGCCACCTGGTATCTGAACTGCACAACTGAGGCACGTCCGAATTCTGCGCCCGCCCCGCCGCGAACTTGATGAGTGGCTTTTGGTACTGGGCGGCGGGGTAGAGCAGACGGACGAACTGTGGGGGCTGAGTTAGCGTGGAGCCGGGGAGCTCAGGGCCGCCATGGCTGACGATCACCATTGCCGGACTTTCCTTCGTGGGAGTTGTGATCACAGCCCTGGTCGGTCCGATCATCGTCGATCGTCGTCGATCAGGATGGGCCGGGTCTGAATCGGCCGAGCCGGCAGCGATCGCACAACGGGCCGACGAGGCCGTCGTGCTTATCCAGCAGGAAATCACCGACCTGCAAAGTCGAGTTGGTCGGCTGGAAGCGTTGCAAATGGCGGGTGCTCATGGCCAGCATTGACGGGCTCAGCCTGGGTCTGCAGGAACTGCGGGACTCGATCGCGCAGACGGCGCAGGCCGCGCCGCAGGTCGCGCGGGAGGAGATCCGTCGCGAAGGACGGGCCTACTTCCGCGGCGCGGTGGTGGCCGCGGTGATCACGTCTCTGCTGGTCGGCATCCCGCTGTTCCTGCTCGCCGAACGGTTCACGGCGTACACCAACGCCGATGAGGCGCGGACCGCCCAGCTCCAGACCTCGGCGGCCGACATCCGGCGGCTTGCCCAGGGTGCTCACGATCTCGGTGTCCAGGCGAACGCCGAACTTACCCGGCGCGGCCTGGCGACGGTCCCGATCCCCACCCCGGGCACCGCGCCGGATTCGCAGGTGCTGGCTGCGGCTGCCACCGCGCAGGTTGCCGCGAAGATCGCCGCTGAGTCGATCGTGGTGCCGACGCCGGCGCAGATCCGGGCGGAGATCGCGGCCCAACTGGCCAAGCTACCTCCACCGCCCGTGGGACCTGCGCCGCAACAGCTCGATGCGGCCGTGCAGGCATACCTCACGGCGAACAGCGAGAAGTTGCGCGGGCCGCGGGGCGATCCGGGAGAACCGGGTAAGTCCCCGCCATGCCTTGCTCAACCGACACAATGCCAGGGTGCTCAGGGTGAGCAGGGTCTCCGAGGTGAGCCGCCGGTGGGCTGGACGGTCGAGGAGGCCGACGGTTCCACCACCACGTGCCAGCGCGCTGCTGACTTCAGTGCGGCCGCTCCGCAGTATCGCTGCTCACATGCCGCGTCGCCGCCGACTCCCGCCCCAACGACCACGCCGCCCCCGTCGCCCGGCGTGGGTGATCCGCTGCCATTGCCCGTGAAGTGACCAGCCGGTTAGCGAACCGATCGACCGTAACCTTCGAACATCAGATGCTCGTCGGCGACTAACGAGCAGCTCGGTGGGCGAGGTTGAGGACCTGACTTCTCCTTGCTCATCGAGCTTCCACCCGGACCGCCCGGGGCTGGCGGTGGCCGCCAGACAGGTAGCACCTTTGCTACCGGCGTTTGCCGAACCTGCGGGCCACGGAGAATCCGACCAGCGCGCCCATGGCCACCAAGACGACGATCACGATGAGGATGAACTTCCCGACACCCGCCAGAAAACCTCGGGCCTCGAGCTCGAGAGCGAATAGACCAGCTTGAGTCGCAGCGAGGTACATGGTTCCCAATCGTAGGGCCTCGACCGCCGTCGCGGTGGCCAGGTCACCACGTAACAGGCAGCTCCACGAGACCCCCGGTGAGCAGCTCGTCGCGTCCGCGCAGCGATTCGATCGGAACCGCCAGCCGCAGCGTCGGGAACCGGCTCAATATCGCGGGGAACAACATCTGCAGCTCGATGCGGGCCAGCGGAGCGCCGACGCAGAAGCGCGGGCCATGACCGAATGTCATGTGCGGGTTGCTGGGGCGGTGCATATCGAACCGGTCTGGTTCGGGAAACCGCTGCTCATCCAGGTTGGCCGAGTGCAACCCGAGCATGACCAGCTCGCCGGTCCGGACGGTGACGCCACCGAAGGTGAAGTCGGCGTTGGCATAGCGAGGTAACCCGGCGACGCGCTCAGCTGTGCCGAAGGTGCGCATGGGCATCCAGGAGCGAAGCATCTCCTCCACGGCCGGCTCGATGAGCGCCGGATCGCCGCGCAGCTCGTCGGCCTGCTGGGGGTGGGTGAGCAGCAGGAGCACCCCGCGGTCGATCGCGGTCACCGTGGTCTCGTGTCCGGCGAACAGCAATCCCGCGCACAGCCCCGCGATCCGGTCGTCGGTGAGCTCAGGGTCGGCTGCTACCGCTGCGGCCAGTTCGGAGACCACGTCGTCGCCCGGCTGGGCCTGCTTGCGCTTCACCAGCACGTGCATGTACTCCCAGAGTTTCGCCAACCCGGCTTGCGACCGCGCCCCGTCGGTCAGGTGCGCGGCGTCGTCGCTCCAGCGGCGGAACTCCTCGCGGTCGGCGTAGGGCACGCCGAGCAGCTCGCAGATCACCAGCGCGGGAAGCGGGAAGGACACCGCCTCGTGCAGGTCGACCGGCTGAGTCTGGCGCGCCATCGCGTCGAGCAGCTCCGTGATGATCTCGCCTACCCGGGGCCGCATCTTCGCCATCCGCCGGGCCGAGAAGGCCGGTGCGAGCAGCCGGCGGGTCCGCGCGTGATCCGCCGCCTCGGTCGAGGGATCACCCATCGGGCCGCCGAAGATCGCTGATCGGGACACCCGGGCGGCGTTTTTCGGGTCGGCGTGCGAGCGGCCCAAGCGGGGATCGGACAGCAGTGCCTTCACGTCGTCGTAGTTCGTGACCAGCCACGCAGGGTCTCCCGTCGGTGTGGTCACCCGCTGGATCGCCGTGCTCTCCATCTCGCCTCCGATGCTGCGTCGCATAGAACGTGTCGTATACGACGCGTCGCGTGCAACGGTAGGCGATATGTCCAGAACATGGAGGTCGGAGCGTTCGGCCGGCTCGCCACCGCGTTGGGCCACGCCACCGACGAACAACGTCGCACGATCCGGGACGGGCTGACGCTGCTGCGCGCACTCCTGAGCTGACCTCGGCCGCGTCCGCTAGGCTGCGCGGCCGCTATGTCTTTCGCCAGCCCGATGTTCCTGTGGTATTTCCTGCCGGCCGTGCTCGCGGCCGTGCTGATCGCACCGCGGAACTGGCGAAACGGGGTCGTGGCCGCCGCCAGCCTGGTGTTCTATGCGGTCGGCGCGGGCCCGACGACGGTGCTGCTGCTGGGCTGCATGCTGGTCAACTTTGTGATCGGTCCGGCGCTGGAACCCGACGACTGGGACCTCGAACCGCAGCGCCGCCGCCGGTTACTCATCGCGGTCATCGGCTTCGACCTCGCGGTGCTGTTCGTGTGGAAGTACGCCGGTTTCGCCAGCGCGCAAGCCGCGGGGCTGGCCACATCTCCTATGCGGTGGACGTCTACCGCGGCGAACGCCGGGCACTGCGCGAGGCGGTCTCGTTCATCGCCTATATCGCGATGTTCCCCCAGTTGATTGCGGGACCGATCGTGCGCTACCGGGAGATTGCCGATCAGCTCACGCAATTACGCAGCCACCGGCTCGACGACATCGCCGCCGGTTTCCCGCGCTTCGCGCTCGGCTTGGGCAAGAAGGTGGTGATCGCGGATTCGCTGGCGCCGCTGGTGGACGCCTGCTTCGCCACCCCGGCCGATCAGATGACCACCGCGAACGCCTGGCTCGGGGCGATCGGATACACCTTGCAGCTGTACTTCGACTTCTCCGGGTATTCCGACATGGCCATCGGGCTGGGCCGGATGCTCGGCTTCCGGCTGCCGGAGAACTTCGCGCGCCCGTACTCGTCGGCGAGCATCACCGAGTTCTGGCGACGATGGCACATGTCGCTGTCGCGCTGGTTTCGCGATTATGTGTACATCCCGCTCGGCGGTAACCGGAATGGCGCGCGCACCACCTATCGCAACCTGTGGATCGTGTTCGTGCTGGTCGGCTTCTGGCACGGCGCGAACTGGACCTTCCTGTGCTGGGGGGTCTACCACGGCACGATGCTGGTGATCGAGCGCCGCCGCGGCTGGGCGGTTGCCGCTGCGCAGCCGGAGCGCCGGTTGGCGCGCCGGGCGCTGACCCTGCTGATCGTGGTCTTCGGCTGGGTGCTGTTCCGATCACCGGATCTGGGCACCGCGCTGGTCTTCGGCCAGCACATGCTGATCCCCGATCTCGGCGGACTGCCCGATGTCGTCGCCGCCGCACTGACCCACCAGCGCCTAGCGATCCTGCTCATGGCATCCCTGGTATTCTTGCTGCCGACCGAGCCGATCACCGGCCGTTACCTCGAATCAGTGCGCACCCGTCCCGCCACCGTGCTCCGCGTCAGCGTGATGACCGTCGGCCTGCTCTACTCCGCACTACTGATCACCACCGGCACCTTCAGCCCCTTCCTTTACTACCGCTTCTAGTAGATGGTCAGCCTGGGCCTCACGATGAATCAATCGCACCCGCGTTGACCTGCATCGTCCGGCTCGTGGGGCACAGTTGCTGTACTTCTCGGTTGTACACGTAGAGACGATCAGTCCAGGTCAGGGTTGATCATGGCTGGGTGCTCAGGTAGGTGCAAGATAATCGACGTGCACAGTGGTGCATCGGCACAACGACAGGAAGGGATGCTATGGCCACCCAGACCCTGAATGAAGCGAACTTCGATCAGGTAGTTATCGGCAACGAGGTGGTTTTCGTCTGTTTCTCTGACTCCTCGTCCGACGTCTGCCGCAGGTTCGCCCCGACGTTCGAGGCGTCCTCGAACGAGCACCCCGACGTCGTCTACGGCACGGTCGATATCGAGACCGAGCAGGACCTGGCGGCAACTGCCAACATCACCAGGAGCCCCACCATCATGGCCTACCGGAAGGGTGTGCTGGTCTACTCGCAGCCAGACGGACTGCTCCCGGAGACGCTGGAGGACGTGGTCACCCAGGTGAAGGCCATTGAACTGGACGACGACCGCAAGAACCTGGACCACGCGCGCAACCAACCAGCTTGAGAGTCAGCGAAGCACGCGATCGGTGGGCTGTTACGGGACGGACTCTCCCCGCGGCGCGGCCACGGGGGAGTCCATCCAGGTAGCTCCATAGAGAATCTGGTACAAACGCCCATGCCTACTCGATCAAGCCAGTCTGACCCTCGCTTGTAAGGCCTGGGCAAACAGTGTGCCGCAGTGCGCCCATGGCGTCCCACCTAGAGAGATCTTCGGAGGCGGTCTGGAGTCATCTGCCGTCCCTCCCCGGGTCCTTGCCACACGACTGCTATGCCTGTTGAGCACCTCAGTGTGAACGCTGATCGGCCGTGCTTTTGGGTATCTGCCGACCCAGTGTACCCGAGTTCATGATCTTCCACGGGTTGCGCTCGGCGACTGGATCGCGACCGGCAAAGGATGACGCTGGACCCGAGCGTAAGCTCCGATCATGACTCGACGAGCCTCCCTCGCTGAAGAACTGTCGCCTAGCGACGTTGACTTTGAGGATTCCGCTGCGGAGATCGAGGACCGCCAGAGTTCGCCACCTCAGTACGAAATCGCAACCTATCCCGCCGATTTTACACTAGAGGTGCTGCGCTCCAAGTGGGATTCAGGGGAATTGAAGATCCCAGACTTCCAAAGAGGTTTGTCTGGAGTCAGGTACAGGCAAGCAAGTTGATCGAGTCATTTCTTGTCGGACTGCCAGTGCCATCGATTTTCTTATATACCGAACGGGGTAGCGAGAATTTGTTGGTGGTGGATGGGCAGCAGCGTCTTAGGAGTGTCTTCTACTACTTTGAAGGTCTCTTTGGGGAAGAGCGGCGAGGGCAGCGGCCCGTATTCCGCCTCAAGGGGATTAGCGAAGAGTCCCCCTATTACGGCAAGACTTTCCTGGACCTCCAAGCGGAGAATGAACCAGCCAGTAAGCGACTGCTCAACAGTGTGCTGCGCGCATTTATCATTCGCCAACTTGATCCGAATGACGACACGAGCGTCTTTCATATCTTTGAGAGACTCAACACCGGCGGGACCCTACTTAATGAACGTACAGGTAGCCTGCACCTTGAGTGGCGAGAGAGCATGCCACCCCGATACGCGAAGAGTATCGCCCCGGTCCGGCTATACTACCGTGATACGTCGTATTACAATGGCTGGAGGGAGGGCTACGTGTGCGACGGCGTACCGGTTGACCGGTTACCGATCGACGACGTGGACGTGCCCGGACGGGTTATGGCATGTCGCCACGGCGTGGCCGGCGGACAGCCGCATGCGGCGCGTATACGGCGGGAAGGAGAGCGAGGATGGCTGACAAGGGACTTGAGGACCGCATCGCGGCGGCCGTGGAGGATGCCGAGGCGACGTCGGATGAGGAGCTTGAGTGGATGCGGCACCGGGAGCCAGCGAAAAGCCCTGCGGCGGTCTATAGCGTTCGAATTCCGGTTGATCGGATCGAGGAATTGCGGCAGTTGGCGGCTGAGCGTGATGTCCAGCCCACCGCGCTGATCCGAGCGTGGGTGCTCGCACAGCTCGATGCTGCGCGTAGTCCGGATGACTACGCGCAGCGCTGGGAGCGTGACGTACGCGCTACCGCCGAGCAGCTCCGTAAATTGCTCGATGAGCGCCCTGGCGCTTCATGGGCTGAGGTGTCGTGAAGGCGTTCGCCGTGCCCGTTGGCTTGCTACAGGCTGGGTGGGGCGGAAGCGGATAACCCGGTCCGCTACGTCTCCGGCGCCGACGTGACGCGGGCCGCGCTCACTGACCGGGTTTCGACGGAGCCACCACGATCACGTCGCTTGCATCACAGACCTGCCATATACCGTTATCGAGTCGCACTGAGAACAAACCCAGCCGACCGAGTGAGCACTCGGGGTGATACGTGATCACGGTTCCGGTCCGTTGAGCCCCGCCCCTGAGCTGTATCCGCGTGCCCGCCGGCAGTCCCGGGGTAGCAGCCGTGCCCGTCGCCATATCTGCTGTCTTCCTGTCCCTGGCCGCCCGGTGTGGCATACCGCTTAACGTCATCCATGATCGGCAAGCCGGGAGGACAGGAGCACCACACAGCGGGACATCCGCAGACGTCCTGTGTACGGTAAGACGTCCCTAGTCGTCCCACAGATCGAGGTGTTATGCCGAACGAGCGTCTACGCGATGCACTAGTACGTCATGGGCTGGACGTTTCCCACGTAGCGAGGGTTACCGGTGTCGACCCCAAGACCGTGGAGCGCTGGATCTCGCAAGGACGGCCGCCCTACCCGAAGCACCGCCGCGCCATCGCCACCATCGTGCGCGAGACCGAGAACTATCTCTGGCCGGATGCGATCACTTCTGAGCGGAAAGCCGAGATCGGCAGCTCTGAGATCGTGCAGGTATACCCGCATCGCCACTCCGTACCCACTGAGTTGTGGCACCGTTTGCTCGACCAGGCCGAGGAGCACGTCGAGATCCTCGTGTACGTGGGCATGTTCCTGACTGACGATCCTAAGCTGATCAAGCGACTGCGTAAGAAGTCCGAGGACGGAACGAAGACCCGCCTGCTGCTGGGCGATCCGGCCAGTACAGAGGTAAACCGCCGAAGTGTGGAAGAGGGCATCGGCAAGGGGACAATAGCCGCCAAAGTGCGCAACGCGCTCGCCTTCTACCGCCCATTAGACGGCATACCGGGCATCGAGATCCGGTGTCATGGAACCACCCTGTACAACAGCATTTACCGCTTCGATGATGAGATGCTCGTCAACACGCACGTGTACAGTTTCAAGGCAGCGCATGCCCCACTACTGCATCTCCGTCGGCTCTCCGGTGGCGACCTGTTCGAGACCTACTCGGAGAGCTTCGAGAACGTCTGGAACACTGCTACGCCGGCTCGGTGGTAGAGCGCGCCATGGCACGTCGCGTCGACTACTACCACGATCCGGACGCTCCTCCAGCCAACAGCATCGTGGTCGCTGTCACCGCCTTTGTTCAGGACCCAGCCGGTCGGCTCCTGATGATCCGCCGCACCGACAATGACCTCTACGCCATTCCGGGAGGAGGTCAAGAAGTCGGGGAAACCATCGCTCAGACCGTCGTCCGCGAGGTCAGTGAAGAAACCGGGATCACCGTCGATATCATGGGGCTTATCGGCGTGTACTCCAACCCCGCACACGTCATCGCTTTCTCAGACGGCGAGGTACGGCAAGAGTTCTCCCTCTGCTTCCGCGCCCGGCCCATCGAGGGTGAACTGCGCACAAGCAGCGAGAGCAAAGAAGTCCGCTGGGTGGAGCCAGTCGAACTGGATGATCTCAACATCCACCCATCCATACGACTACGGATCCAACACGGATTCGAGTCCCGCGCCGAGCCGTTCTACTGCTGAGAAACGCCAGCGGCTTCGAACGCAACCAGACTCGCCCAGGTGCTCAGCGTCGACAGCTTGGTCATCTCTTGTGGGGTAGGTCGTCATTCCCTGCTGGGGTAGTGGACTTGTGCTGTCCACTTTCGGGTCGCATCGTTGCGCCCACGTAATCTCCGCGTGTACGGAAGGAATGCCCATGAAAATCCGAATCTGCGGAGCAACGGGGTTATACCCGATCCGGATGAAGGCTGTGTGGCGTGCCGGGGTGGCTGTTCTCGCTGCGGTCATGGGGGTTGCCGGGTTGCAGTCGACAGGCCAGGCGGCCACCGACCCTGGTCCGACGACCTTCGACTGCGCCCGGGACGCCGGGTCGACCGTGCACGTGCTGCACGCCGGCTCGCTCACCAACCTGGTCACCCTCAGCCTGGGTCCGGCATTTCAGTCCGCCTGCGGAGTGACGGTTACCGACCAGGCGGGGCCAGCGGTGGGTCTGGCAGACGGGATCAAGGATGGGAGCCTGACCGGGGACGTCTACATGAGCGCCGACGCGCACGTGAATAAGACGCTCATGGGCCGAGCCAATGGTGACTGGGTGCGGTGGTACCTGACCTTTGCCCGCAACGAGGAGGTCATCTCCTACACGCCCAAGAGCAGGTTCTTCGCCGACCTGGAGAAGGCCCGGTTGGGGCAGGTGCCGTGGTACCAGGTGCTGATGGAGCCGGGCTTCGTCCTGGGGCGCACCGATCCCAACACCGACCCCGGCGGCTACTACGCCTTGTTCGTGGCGGGGCTGGCGCAACGCTTCTACCACATCCCTGATCTCAAGCAGCGACTGCTGGGCAGCGACACCAACCCCCGGCAGCTCCTGACGCCACCGACGTTCACGACAACGGCCTCGGGTGACGTGCCCGATGCCACCTTCGGGTACCTCAGCAGCGCGATCGACAAGCACCTGAACTACATCGCCCTGCCGCCGCAGATCAATCTCGGTGCGCTGGACCAGGCCAAGCGCTACGCCACGGTCAGCTTCACCAATAAGGACGGGAACACCTTCCGCGGCGCGCCGATCTATGACAGCGTCACCGTCTTGCAGCGCACGCCCAACCGCCAGGCCGCGGTTGACTTCGTGCACTTCCTGCTCACCGCCCAGGGTCACGCGTTCGTACTGTCCCGAGGATTCCTACCCAGCCCCATCCTCGTCGGGGGCGACCCCGTGGCGGTGCCCACGGAACTGAAGCCCTTCATAGACGGGTGCTACCTGCCGAGACGCTGCGATCGGGACAGCAGGGACGGCGGCCGTATTTAGTGCGCGGCTCCGCCGGGAAGGTTGATTGTTTTGTACTCGAGAAACGAGCCGAGGCCCTCGGGTCCGAATTCGCGTCCGATACCCGATTCCTTGTATCCACCGAAGGGGGCACCGAACTCGATCCGGTACCCGTTCAGCGTCAGGCTCCCTGTACGTACTCGACGGGCGATGCGCATCGCGCGGTCCAGGTCGTGGGTCCACACGCTTCCGGATAAGCCGTATTTCGAGTCGTTGGCGATGCGAACGGCGTCATTGTCGTCGCCAAATGGGATCACGACGACCACGGGGCCGAAGATTTCGTCTTGGGCGATGCGCATGGAGTTGTCGACGTTGGCGAAGACGTACCAGCCCGTTGGTTGGCTGGTGGGTCGGCCGCCGCCTGTCGTGATTGTCGCGCCGTCCTGTCGCCCACTGGCGATGGAATCCTCGACCCGCCGTCGCTGGCGCTCGGCTACCAGCGGGCCGACCTCCGTCGATGGGTCATGCGGATCGCCGACTCGTAGCTGAGCAGCTGCCTGGGAAATCGCATCGACGATCTCTTGGTACCGCCGGCGGGGAGCGAGGATCCGGGTCTGCGCCATGCAGTGCTGGCCTGACATCATGATGGCGAACGGCATCAGCGCCGGCACCACGCTGTCGATGTCGGCGTCCTCCAGGATGATGGCGGGTGACTTCCCGCCGCACTCGAGGGTGACACGCTTGAACTGCTCACCGCACAGCGCGGCGACGTGTCGGCCGGTGGCGGAACTGCCCGTGAAACTGATCTTGTCGACCAGCGGGTGCCGCACGAGTGCCTCGCTATTGTTCCGGTCGGCAGGCACGATGTTGAGGACACCGGGGGTAGCTGGGCTTCCATCGCGGCCTCGGCGAGCAGGTAGGCGTCCAGTGGGGTCTCGGGCGCGGGCTTGAGCACGACGGTGCAACCGGCGATCAGCGCCGGTGCGAGGTTCGCCATCGCCAGGATGAGCGGGGCGTTCCAGGGCACGATTTGCCCGACGACGCCGACAGGCTCGCGGAGGATGCGCGTAGGCCCACTGAGACCTGCTCGATCCTCCTCAAACGGGAAAGTCGTCGCGAGCTTGCGGTAGTAGTCCAGGAGCATGACTGGAACCGGTGCCTGGAGGCGATGTGAGAAGCTGATGGGCGATCCCATCTCCTCGGTAATCAGCTGAGCGATCTCCGGGACGCGGGGCTCGATTCCAACAGTCGGAGACGGCGGGCGCGCGAGCGTTGGGCGGTCACCGCCAAGCCGCGGAGCTGAGTCATGCGACTCCCGCCGAGGTTAACCACCGGACGAGTGAACGATCTCAGCATCCACCAGGAGGCCTCCAGGACTTCCGCAAGTGGGTGAACCATGCCGCGGCCGAGGCTGACGTCCAAGATCACCATCTGGGTGACGTACGCGACAGATTCTGTCGTTTCCGGCACCCAAACCGCGATCTTCGTGTCACCCTCCCGAGGAGGTCAGCGGCCCGGGACGACACTGAGCCCGCCGACGCCCGCAGCCGGCGCACAGTTCTGCTCACGCAAATTGTGCTTGGATCGGCCTCTGCTCGCCCGGCGGTCGTGTCCGGCCTGACTATCCGGCCACCCTGCTACCCACCCTCAACCCACCAACCGGTGGGCGGGAATCCGATCCCTCAGGGCACCCGGGCTCGCGCCGACGGGCGCTGCCACCGTGGCAGCTGGCGGTTCGGCCATTGCCACCGTGATGAACGCCACCAGCGACCCCAGCGCGGCGACCACGGTGGCCCACCCGTCGAATTCCGTTCCCACGAGGGGGTTGGGGAGGTAGAGCAGGGTATTGGGCACCCCGTAGATGGTGGGCGTGAGCACGAAGAATGCCAGCCGCAGGATTGATCCGACGGTGATAGCCGCCACCGCGGCAGCGGTATTCGCGCGACTCCAGTAATGGCCGAAGATGAACGGAAATGCCAGCGCGGCGAGCATCACGTCGAAGGCCAGCGTGAGCAGTATCCCGGTCTGGGGCACCCGCAGCGCGAAGAACACGGCAATGGCCACCACCGGGATCAGCGTGATCCGGGTGGCGCGCAGCAGATTGTCCCGGCCGAGCGCGTCTGGCGCTGCCTGTATCCCGAGGACGTTGTGCGCCGCGACCGCCGAGGTGCCCAGAATGACGCCATTGGCGGTGGAGCAGGAGGCCGCCACGATCCCGGACAGCACCAGAATCGTCAGCCCGACCGGTGCGTACTGGCTGAGCAAGTGAAACAGCACCGGTCCCGATCCGGCATTGTCACCGAGGATGGCCTTGCTGGACAGCGCCACCAGCGAGAACGGGATACCCGCGACGAGGACGCCGAACGCACCGATGAAGCATGCACGCTGCGCGATCTGCGGCGAACGAGCCGCAAAGATCCGCTGCATGAAGTCGATCGCGACGATATCGCCGACGCCCAACGCGAGCAGGGTCGCCCAGTTGAACATCGCACCCTGGTCACCATTGGTGAGTTGCCCGAGGTCGAGGGGCCCCATGCCGGCCGGGATGGTGATGCCGAACTTCACCGCCACCCAGATCAGCAGCGCCGCGCTGGCGACCACGGTGATCACCATCTGGGCGAACGCGGTGTACGCGTCGCTGTACATACCGCCGGTGGCGGTGTAGAGGAGCACGATGCCGACGATGAGCAGAACACCCAATGTGTAACTGGTGCCCAGGAAGTGCTCGAACAGGAAACCGCCCGCGACCAGGTTGCCAGCCAGTAGGATGCAGAAACTGAAGATCATCATGATCGACGCGGCCACCTCTACGCCTCGCCCGTAGCGGCGACGGTAGAAATCGCCAATGGTGAGCAGCTTCATGCTGTTCATCCGCTTGGCGAAGAACAGGCCGGTGAGCACCAGGCAGATCGCCAGCCCGATCGGTAGGCTCGCGCCGGCCCAGAACCCACCGGTAGCCGTGAGATCGGTGTTGCCGAGAGTGGCGTTGGTGTCCACCGCCTGGCCCATCAGACCCGCCGCGGACAGCGGCAGCGCGAGTGAGCGGCCCGCCACGAGGAAATTCGTGCTGTCCCCTGCCACCTTGCGGGCGACCGAGAGCCCGATGAGAACGACGACGAGTACGCCGAGACCTACGCCGAGAATGTACATAAATCCTCCGGGGCGCTGTCCGTCATTTCGCTGGATAAGCGTCCGCGCTCACGCTCGCACCACGTACTGTTGTGCCACCGCAGACGAGTTCGATCGCGCGGTCCACGATAATGGCGGCCTGCTGTGGTCGCCACCGGCCGGGGAAAGCTGTCATCAGCCGTTCCGCTTGGGCTGACACGTTGGTGTCGCTTTGCCGGGCGCACACACTGTCCGCCACGAGCAGCAGCGTCGGAATATCCGCGACGGGGATATCATCCCGCTTCAGTGCGTCGAGATATGCCGCGGCGCGGGGGGCGATCGGGGTCGCGATGTTCTTGGGGGAATCGACTACCACAGGCGCCGCTGGACGAACCTGCACTGGCGAGGCTGCCGCTTGAGAGGCTGCTGCGATAGCGGAACGTTGGGTGGGGCCGTGAAAGGACGTGACCCCGGCAACGGTTGCCAACCCGACGACCATAGATGCCGCCGCAACCCTCAGCACCACTGCCATCGGGGTGTCGGATAGCTTACGGTGCCGGCCAGAGGTCACTCTCCCGGATAGTTCCACGTGTCCCACCGTAAGGCGCAAAACGGAACTAATCTTGGCCCGGGGCTTCTTGTTCAACGACTATTTCCCTCACGGTCAGATTGGTCATGATATTGGTTTCCCCGGGTAGCTAGTCCGACGCACTCCGCTGCATGGTCGGTGAAGGTGCACCTGAGGAGCGTGTTTGGGCGGTTACTGACCGCACACCACCTCGGTGGTGTATCAGGTAACCCGTAACGACGCTCTCAATATCGACGACGTCACGATCGGACGTCCTGGCCGAGCGAGAAGCGAGAGACCCATGACTCAGACCGCCACCGGAGTAATCGAATCTTTACGGGCCGCCATGACCGGGTCGGTGTTCGTCCCGGAGGACGAGGGTTACGACCAGGCCAGGAGAGTGTGGAACGCGGGTATCGATCGTCATCCGACGGTGATTGCCCGCTGTCTGTCCGCCCAGGACGTGGCCGCGGCGATCGCCCTGGCCCGCGAGCGAGGCTGGGAAATCGCCGTTCGAGGCGGTGGGCACAACGCTTCGGGTACGGCCGTTTGCGACGGCGGCCTGATGATTGACCTGAGCCAGTTGCGGGGGGTGACGGTCGACCCGGAGGCCCGGCGCGTCCGAGTCGGTGGCGGGGCACTCCTGTCTGATATGGACGCGGCTACCCAGGCCCACGGGCTCGCGGCGCCGGCCGGGTTGATCGGCCATACCGGCGTCGGGGGTCTCACGCTCGGTGGCGGCATGGGCTGGCTGACCCGACGGTTCGGGCTCAGCATTGACAGCCTGGTGTCGGCAGAGGTGGTGGTCGCTGACGGGCGGGTGCTGCGGGCAGCCGAGGACGAGCACCCCGACCTGTACTGGGCCCTGCGCGGGGGTGGCGGCAATTTCGGGGTCGTGACGTCGTTTGAGTTCCGCCTGCATGAGGTCGACCCGATGGTCCAGTTCGGCCTGTTCTTCTGGCCCGTGGACCAGGGGGCCGAGGCGCTGCGGATGGCTCGTGAGGTCATCGCCGACATGTCCCTGGGTATCAACGCCGTCGTCGGGGCGTTGAACGCGCCGCCGGCTCCGTTCGTGCCCGAGCAGCATCACTTCCAGCCCGGCTACGTCATGCTGCTCACCGGCTTCGGCGCCGACGACGAGCACGGCCGGCTCGTCCAGCGGATCCGCCAGGCGTTGCCCCCGCTGTTCGACATGGTGACTCCCATGCCCTACGTCGAACTCCAGACGATGCTCGACGAGGGCAACGCCTGGGGGCTTCACTCCTACGAGAAGGGCACCTACGTCGAGGACCTCTCCGACGGCGTGATCGACGTTGTCACCGAGCAGGTGCCGCTGAAGAAATCGCCGATGTCGTTGGTGCTGTTCTATCGGCTCGATGGTGCCTACAGCCGGGTGGGTGACAACGACACGGCCTTCAGCGGTGGGCGCTCACCGCGATTTGGCGTGTTCATCGTCGCCTTGGCCCCCGATGCGGAGTTGTTGGCCGCGGACCGGGGCTGGGTGCGCGGCTTCTGGGAGGCGCTGCGGCCACAGGCGATGGGAAGCGGCCACGGATACGTCAACGGGATGGTCGACTACGGTGACGACCGCCTGCGATCGGCTTACGGCGCGGCCAAGTACGACCGGCTGGCCCGGATCAAGGGTGAGTACGACCCGGAGAACACCTTCCATCTCAACGCCAACATCAAGCCAGCCTGAACTCGCCCGACCTCGGCCTGCGGCCGTTACAACGCCACCACGGTTACGTCGGCGTTGAGATAGCCGGCGATGCGGCGGACGTCGGCGACGTCGCTGGTGAGCACCGCCACCGGACCCGCCGCGTTCGCGATGACGGCGGCCAGATGCGCATCGGCGACCGAGACACCCAGGGCGCGTCGGACACCTGTCGCGTGGTCAGTGGCAGGCCGGTCGAGCGGGGCGTCGTCGGCGCGCAACTGGTTGATGGGTGCGGCACCGGGCGCACGCCGGTCCCAGCCCGCTTCGACCCGCACAGCCGTCGGTACGACCAGGCGCGCCGAGCCCGCCCGTCGCAGCGACCGGGCAGTCACCGCTTCCACCACAGCCAACGTCCGCCGATGCTTACGATGCTGAGGATCAAGCATCGCCTGGACGGCTTCGTTGTCCAGGACAACGCTGCGAGCGCGGCTCACGCCGCTGCGGCCAGCCCAGCGGCGTAGCTGAGCACCTCGTCGGGCGTCGGTTCGTCGAGGATCGAGACGATCTCTTCCGCAGCTCGCGCAACGAGCTCAGGCCGCTCCGCCAACGGATGGCCGTCTAGCTGTGCTGCCGCGAGGGCGATCTCGGCAAGGTCCGGTCGCGCACCAGGATGGGCCCGGTAATGCGCGTCAAGCACGGCGCGCTGCGCCGCAGCCTCCAGCAGATCCCGCAGTCCCCGCGTGGTCAGTTCAGTAGTCGATCCCGCAAGTCCCATCTCCGCCGCCACCACAGCAGCATCACGCAAGGCCACCGGCAACCGAACCGATGTGCCGACGGTCTCCCCGTCGGACGTGTCGAGCAGGTCAAGCAAACGGACCAATCGTGGATCCATCGATCCACTGTACCACGATTTGTACTACGGCACCGTCATAGCGAGACGGCCAGTCCCGGCACCCTGGGCGAGGGGGTGGCGGGACTGGCCGTCTCGGTTCATGGGGAGATTAACCCCCGGGCGGTCGAGTAACGACCGGCTTGCGGTTGCTCACGCGACAGCTGCCGCGGCGAGATCGCCGTGATGCAGATCGTCGGGCCCTGGGTCATGCTCTTCTGGGTGTGGCTCTTCCTGAAGGGGCTCCTCGTGGGGTGATTCCTCGGTCAGCGCTGCCACATGGTGTGGCTCGGGCTGGGTCTCCGGAGGATCGGTGTGGCCGATGTCGGTGGTCGTGTTGTGCTCGACGTGGTTACCCGAGTCGTCGATCTTGGTGGCGGTGGTGTCGTTGTGTGAGTTGAGTGAGTCTGTGGTGTCATGGCCGGCCACCGGGCTGTGATCGATCGTGCCGCCCTTGTTGTCGACGCCGTCGTTGTCCTGGTTGAAGGAATCCTTGACGACGTTGACATGGTTGTCCTGGTTGAACGAGTCCTTGACGTTGACGTCGCCCCCCGCCTGAATGTTGGTGGTGGTGGGGTGCTCATCGATATAGGTGCGGTGATCGACGTAGGTGAGGTTGTATTCGGGGGAATCGTGCACCACGACGGTTTTCACCTCGTAGTGGTTGGTGAGCTGCGAGATTGCCCGCACGGGGTCATCGTGGTGGTAGCTCGCGTAGTGGGCCACCGGGTGCGAGCTACCGTGCTTGAGCGCCACGCCCTCGTGATCGGCCAGCATCGGCGTGATGTCCTGGACGTCCTGCGCGGTGAGTGAGTCCAGGCCGTGCTGGGCAAGCATGCCCTGAGGGTCGTTGGCGAACTGCTGCTGGGCGACGGGATCGCGCAGCAGGTCGATCAGAAACTCGATGAGCGAGGAAACTGAGAGCATGTCTTTCACCTCCATTCATTCATTCGGTAAGCGAGTGCGACGATCCCCAACGACGGGGTGAGCGCGGGCCCGCCGCCCCCGGGAGGCAAGCGGCGGGCCCGGCTCAGCACCCCCGGCAAAGACCGGATCACCCAAGATCGGATCACCCAAGATCAAATGACACAGACGAGCTAGCTCGTCCCCTCAGCTCACTAGAGAGTGAAGATGTGGTTGATGTCGAGGTCAAGCGTGTCGTTGTGCTCGACGTGGTTGAACGAGTCCTCGATCTGGGTGTAGTGCACGTCGGTGTCGGGGTTGAAGGAGTGGTCGATGTCATCGCCGGCCACGGCGCTGTGGTCGATGTGGCCGCCCTTGTTGTCGACGCCGTCGTTGTCCTGGTTGAACGAGTGGTCGATGTAGGTCTGGTGGTTGTCCTCGTTGAACGAGTGGTCAAACTTGAAGTTGTTGTCCACGAGGGTGTTCTGGTTGGCATTGACATTGGCGTTGCCACCGTCGCCAGCATTGCCGCCGTCAGCGCTGGAGTTGGCCGTGGTGTAGCCCAGGGTCGTGGCGTCGCCACCGTGGGCATCCGCGCCGCCGCCGTTGCCCGCGATGCCGCCGTTGCCCCCCGCGCCCTGGCCGATGCCTTCGCCACCGGCGCCGCCCTGAGACAACGCTGCGGAGTTTCCGCCAGTGGGGCCGCCGCCGAGGTTCAGGTTGAGCAGGCCAACCTGGTTGGCGTCGCCGGCGTGGGAGTCGGCTGCGGAGTCGCCACCGCGGGCGCCCAGGCCAACACCGCTGCCGTTGCCACCGCTGGCGTCGCCGCCCTGGCCGCCGACGGCGAGGCCGCCATCGCCGGCGTCCGAGGTGTTGTAGCCGTAAGCCAGCGCGCCGCTGTGGCCGCCGTCGCCGCCATTGCCGCCCGAGGTGTCGGTGTTGACGTGCTGCATGGGCACAACGTTCTGCTCGAACTTGAAGTCAGACATGACGCTCTCCTTGGTATGATCGGGGTCTGTGTCGGGGTGGTTCTGTGGTTCGCTGTCTCTCCCGGACTTGCTGTCCGGCTGAGGAGAAATCTAGAGCCACCGCCATCGCCCGCCATCGGGGTTACCGCCGGGTTGCGCTCCACCCGGATACCGGGATCGGCGGGAGCACCCCCCAACCGATTAGGGGATTGGCCCCGACGTCAGCCGAGGTCTTCCTCACCCAGGTGGTGCACCCGGATGAGGTTCGTCGAGCCGACGGTGCCGGGAGGGGATCCGGCCACGATCACGACGAGATCGCCGCGCTGGTAGCGCCCGATCGACAGCATCGCCTGGTCCACGAGCCGGACCATCGCGTCGGTGGTCTCGACCCGAGGTACCAGGAAAGTTTCGGTGCCCCAGGCCAGCGCGAGTTGGTTGCGCACCGCAGCCTCGGGGGTGAACGCCAGCAGCGGCAGGTGGGTGTGCAGCCGGGCCAGCCGGCGGGCGGTGTCGCCGGACTGGGTGAAGGCGACCAGCGCCTTGGCCTCCAGCCGCTCACCGACGTCCCGGGCCGCGCGGGCCAGGACGCCTCGCTTGGTCCGCGGCACGTGGTTGAGTGGTGGAACAAAGGCAGAACTGGTCTCGGCGGCCTTCACGATGCGGCTCATCGTCTGGACCGCCTCGACGGGGTAGTACCCGACGCTGGTCTCCCCGGAGAGCATGACCGCATCGGCACCATCGAGCACCGCGTTGGCCACATCGGAGGCCTCCGCCCGGGTCGGCCGGGCATTGCCGATCATCGAATCCAGCATCTGGGTCGCCACGATAATCGGTTTGGCGTTCTCCCGAGCCACCTGGATTGCCCGCTTCTGTACCAACGGCACATTCTCCAACGGCAACTCGACCCCAAGATCCCCCCGCGCCACCATCAGCCCGTCAAAAGCCAGCGCGATCGCCTCGAGATTATCCACCGCCTCCGGTTTCTCCAGCTTCGCGATCACCGGTAACCGGCCGCCCGGCACCGTATCCATCGTCCGGTGCACCAAATCTATATCAGCCGGCGAGCGCACGAACGACAGCGCCACCAGATCCACCCGCAACCGCAGCGCGAACTCCAGATCCGCAATGTCCTTCGCCGACAGCGCTGGCACCGACACATTCATCCCCGGCAGCGACAGGCCCTTGTTATCACTGACTGTGCCACCCTCGATGACCTCGCACACCACCTCGGTGTCCTCGACCTTGCGCACCAGCAGGGCGATCTTGCCATCATCGACCAGCAGCGAATCACCCTCCCGGGCATCCTTGGCCAGCCCTGGATAAGTGGTGGAGACCAGGTCATGCGTACCCGGCACATCCTGCACAGTCACCCGCACCACATCACCAGTACGCCACTGCACTGGGCCCGTGGCAAACCGCCCGAGCCGGATCTTGGGCCCCTGCAGATCAGCCAGAACCCCCACCGCCCGCCCGGCCTCATCGCTGGCCTCCCGCACCATCGAGTAGACCCGAGCATGATCAGCATGACTACCATGGCTGAAGTTGAGCCGGGCAACGTCCATCCCAGCCCGGACCAACTCCCGGATCTTTTCCGGGGTCGCGGTCACCGGGCCAATGGTACAAACGATCTTTGCGCGTCGACTCACGGCGCACACACTAGGCCGACGAGGTTACGCTCTCGTGTCGACCAGATGAGCTCTCAGTGGGGAAAATTCGTTGAAGTCTTAATTTCAGTGCCGGCGTTGTCAGCTGTGACTCCAGGTGGAGTATTCGAATCCTGCGGGTCAACATCAGCCGGTATCCCGGGCGGGCACAAAGTCGACTTCTTCGCAGAGAATGGCACCGGGGAGAATGGCGCCGGAGAGAATGGCGCCGGAGAGAATGGCGCCGGAGAGTATTTTTCTCGGATTTTCGTTTCGCCGGTTGCGCCAGGCCAGGTAGTACCGTTTGTGTAGGGCCAGGCCGGTTTGACGATAGGAGCCGCCGGCACGCTGTCCTTCTCCAGGGACTCGGCCGGTTTGCCGGGCTTAGTCGGTACGCTGGATTTAGTCGGTACGCTGGATTTAGCCGGTACGCTGGATTTAGCCGGTACGCCGGGTTCGGCGGCTGATTGGTCAGGGTCCGGCGTGATCGCTCGCGCAGCTGAATGCGTATCAGGATCGGTCGCGGGTGCTGGGATTGCCGGCCGTGCTGGGACCGGCAGGGGTGGTACGACCGGCGTTGCTTGCCGGTGCGGCCGTGTCGCCGGCTGGAGCGGCACTTGGTGCACGGTGTGGGGGACCACGGTGTGGGGGACCACGGTGTGGGGGAGCACGGTGTTGACCCGGGGAGATGAGACTGGCTCAGGGGCGGTAATCACCTGCGGAGCCGGGACCGCTGCGGGCGCTGGCAGGGCCGGTGCGTTGGCAGGACCGGGCGTGGGCGCCTGGGGAAGTGGGTCTGCCGCGGCGGCTTGCTGGCCACCGGGGTTGGTTGCCGGATTGGGCACGGCTGCTGAGGCCGGGTTGGCCGCGATGATCGCCGGAGCGGGCGCGCTCTGCTCTGGTGGCGCGTCCGCTGCGGGAGCTGTCCCGAGGTAGACCTGCCCATGCAGGGTGCGCAGCTGGCGTTGCTGGTGGTTCACCAGCAACGCCACGGTGCCAACGGCGATCATGGCGATCACCAGAAGGACCAGGATCGTTGCATTCGAGCGCACCCAGCGAATGTTCATCTATGTGCCCCCTGGCTGACTCCGCAAAATCCGTGCAGATGACAGAGAGTG
>JBOHFK010000053.1:0-34336 GCA_050699635.1 Pseudonocardiaceae bacterium
GCTCACCGCCAACGGCCTGCCTGACGACACCGAGCGTAACGACGCACTCGCCGCGCTGGCCGCGGCGCACGGGCTGGACACTATCGCCACGACCGCCGCGCACTACGCCGCCCCGTCCCGGCACCGGCTGGCCACCGCGCTGGCCGCGGTCCGGGCCCGGCGCAGCCTCGACGAGATGGACGGCTGGCTACCGGCCGCGGCGACGGCGCACCTGCGCTCCGGTGCCGAGATGGCGGAGAAGTTCGCCCGCTGGCCCGGGGCCGTGCAGCGGGCCGCCGCGCTGGGCCGGGAATGCGCCTTTGACCTGCAGCTGGTGGCGCCGGACCTGCCGCCGTTCGATGTCTCCAGCCCGCACACCGAGGCAAGCTGGCTGCGCGAGCTCACCTGGCTCGGCGCGGCCAGCCGCTACGGCAGCTACGACGAGCGCCCCGGCGCTCACCACCAGATCGAGCACGAACTGGCCGTCATCGAGGAGAAGAACTTCCCCGGCTACTTCCTCATCGTGCACGACATCGTGGCGTTCTGCCGGCGGGCGGACATCTTCTGCCAGGGCCGTGGCTCGGCGGCCAACTCCGCGGTCTGCTTCGCGCTGGGTATCACCAGCGTCGACGCGGTGGCGATGGATCTGCTCTTCGAACGGTTCCTCGCCCCGGACCGGGACGGCTACCCCGACATCGACCTGGACATCGAGTCCGACCGCCGGGAGGAGGTCATCCAGTACGTCTATCAGAAGTATGGCCGCGACCGCGCCGCCCAGGTCGCCAACGTGATCACCTACCGGGCCCGCTCGGCGGTGCGGGACGTGGCCAAGGCGCTGGGCTACTCGCCCGGTACCCAGGACGCCTGGAGCAAGCAGATCGACCGGTGGGGGCCGATGAACCGGACCACAGACGACACCGATATCCCGGAACCGGTGCTGGCGCTGGCCGCCGAGTTGGAGGGATTCCCGAGGCACCTGGGCATCCACTCCGGTGGCATGGTGATCTGCTCGCGCCCCGTGGCCGAGGTCTGCCCGGTGGAGTGGGCCCGGATGGAAAACCGCTCTGTGGTGCAGTGGGACAAAGACGACTGCGCGGCGGTCGGTCTGGTCAAGTTCGACCTGCTCGGGCTCGGGATGCTCTCCGCGCTGCACTACGCGGTCGATCTGGTGGCGCGCCACTACCGGCATCACGTGCGGCTGGCGGATCTGCAGCCCACCGACCCGGCCGTCTACGCGATGCTGGCCCGGGCCGATTCGGTCGGGGTGTTCCAGGTGGAGTCCCGCGCGCAGATGGCCACCCTGCCCCGGCTCAAACCGCGCTGCTTCTACGACCTGGTGGTCGAGGTGGCGCTGATCCGCCCCGGCCCGATCCAGGGCGGCTCGGTGCACCCCTACATCCGGCGCCGCAACGGCCAGGAGGAATGGGACTACGACCACCCGCTGCTGGCCAACGCGCTGCGCAAAACGCTCGGGGTGCCACTGTTCCAGGAGCAGCTGATGCAGATGGCCATCGACGTCGCCGACTTCTCCGCCGCCGAGGCTGATGAGCTGCGCCGCGCGATGGGCGCCAAACGCTCCACCGAACGGATGGAACGCCTGCGCGGGCGGTTATTCGCCGGAATGGTCAATCACGGCATTGTTGACGAGCTCGCCGAGAAGATCTATGCCAAGCTGCTGGCCTTCGCCAATTTCGGCTTCCCGGAAAGTCACTCGATCAGCTTCGCCTCGCTGGTCTACTACAGCGCCTGGTTCAAGCACTACTACCCAGCGGCGTTCTGCGCCGCGCTACTGCAAGCCCAGCCGATGGGTTTCTACTCCCCGCAGTCCCTGATCGCCGACGCCCGGCGCCACGGCGTCACCGTCCGGGGCCCGGACATCAACGTCAGCGGGGTGCATGCTGGACTGGAACCGGCCGCCGACGGCGCGCCGGAGCAAGCGGTGCGGCTGGGCCTGGCCATGGTGCGCACGGTGGGCCAGCCGCTGGCCACCCGGCTGGTGCAGGAGCGGGAGACCCACGGCCGGTACCACAGCATCGCCGACGTCGCGCACCGGGTGGGGCTGAGCACCGCTGCAGCCGAGGCACTCGCCACCGCAGGCGCGTTCGACGAGCTGGCCCCGCAACGCCGGCAGGCGCTGTGGTCGGCTGGCGCGGTGGCCGCCGAGCGGCCGGACCGGCTGCCCGGCACCGCGGTGGGGGTCCTCGCACCTCCATTGCCCGGGATGAGCGCGCTGGAACTCGCCGCGGCCGACGTCTGGGCCACCGGGGTCTCCCCGGACAGTTTCCCCACCCAATTCCTCCGCGCCAACCTGGCTGCGCTGGGCGTCGTGCCCGCAGCTGACCTAGTGACCAAAGAGGACGGTCAACGGGTGCTGGTTGCCGGTGCGGTGACCCACCGGCAACGCCCGGCCACCGCCGGCGGGGTCACCTTCCTCAACCTGGAGGACGAGACCGGCATGGTGAACGTGATCTGCTCACCTGGCTTCTGGGTCCGCTACCGCACCATCGTCCGCGCCAGCCCGGCACTGCTGCTACGCGGCCGCCTGCAGATCGCCGAGGGCGTGATCAACGTCCTGGCCGAGCACGCCGCACCCCTGGACATCCGGGTCCGCTCAAACTCCCGCGACTTCCGCTAACCCCGGCGTGTCGCGCCCAGCTGCCCATCGTGTTGCGCCCAGCTGTCCGGCGTGTCGCGATCTGGTGCCCGTTGTACCGCGCTCAGGTGTCCGTTGTGTCGTGTGGAGACGCTCCGGCAGACGGTGACGAGACCCCTGACCGGCGATCACCGGAAGCGGGCAATATGGGAGCCACCTATCGACACGGGGGGTAACCATGAGTGCCGGAGTCATGGAGATCATCGTCAGGGTCGTCATCCGTCGAGACGCTCATCTGCTTCTCGCCCGCGAACGCACGAAGGCGTGGTCATTTCTGCCCGGCGGGCACGTCGAGCCGGGTGAGCGTGTCGAAGTAGCTCTCATTCGCGAGATCGCCGAAGAACTCGGTGCCGAGGCCGAAATCGGCGGGTTCGTCGGGGTTGTTGAGCACGGCTACCTCGAAGACGACGTCATCCGCCATGAACTCAACCTGGTGTTCGAGGTGACCATCACCGACGCAGAACCCCGCAGCCAGGAAGATCACCTGGAGTTCCACTGGCTACCGCTCGACCAGCTCGCCAGCACTGATGTACAGCCCGGTGTACTCAAGAATGCGCTGTTGTCGACCGAGGACGACCGGACTCCGTTCTGGCGCGGCTGGAGCAGCTGAGCCGGCGGCAGCACGCGGGGGTACTTGGGCGAGGTACCACGGCTACCGTGGCGATCACCCAGCATTCCGGGCTCGGCTGACGAGCGCGACGAACTGGCGGTGCGGGTCCTTGAGGAATGCGTGAATGGTTGTCGCCACCGGGCAAGGCCACGCAGAGGTGCAGATCCCGCACTCCCCGTTGCCCTGCCGCTCGTGCTCGATCAGCAACCCGCGGATGACGAGCACCAGATCGACGATCAGATCACGCGCCGCCTCGGCGTCTTCGGCGGTCCATTCGGCGTTCTGAGTGGCCAGCGAGTCGGCCTCGTCCAGATGCAGGTAGAGATCGGTGCCCAAGAGGTCGAGAGCGTCGGCCAGCAGTGGTGAGGGGGTGCTCATCGGGTACCTCCGCGGGTTGCGCGAGGTCCACCGCCCCGCTGATGATCAGCGAACTGGTTCACCGCTGGTGATACAAGATATTCACCACTGGTGAATGTCGTCGATGAGGCCGAATTTGGCGATATTGGGCCTTATGATCCACACCGGGAGGTGTCACCATGCCACATCGTGAGCCGACGATCCGCAGCCGGGAGCTGGGTGAGGCCCTGCGCCAGGCCATGCAGGGCGCCGGGCTGAGCGGGAAGCAGACCGCCCTGGCGCTGGGCGTCACGCCGAGTTTCGTGTCGATGCTGCTGTCCGGCAAGCGCGCGACCAGTGAGGCGGATCTCGCCGCGTTCCTCGGCGTGTGCCGGGTCAAGGGCCCCGAGCGCGACCGGTTGCTGGCGATGCGCCGGGAGCAGGACACCCCGGGCTGGTTCCAGCAGCACGGCACCCGGCTGCCCAAACAGCTGGTCACGCTGATCGACCACGAGAACAAGGCGGTGGCAATCAGCGACTTCCAGCCGATGGTGGTGCCCGGCCTGCTGCAGACCGCCGAGTACGCCCGCGCGTTGATCCGGGAGACCGGGATCGTTCCCCCGGGCGAGATCGACGACCGGGTGGCCGCCCGGCTGGCCCGCCAGAGCCTGTTCAGCCGGGAACGCCCGGCCCGGTTCACCTACTACCTGCACGAGTACGCGCTGCGGCTGCCGGTCGGCGGCCCGGTGGTGCTGGCCCAGCAGTTGGAGCATCTGTTGCGGATGTCGGCGCGCTCCTACCTGAGCCTGCGGGTGGTGCCTGCCGCGCGGGGCGGGCACGCCGGGATCGCCGGGGCGTTCATGCTGATGGAGTTCGCCGACTTCAAGCCGGTGGCCTACCTGGACAGCGAGACCGCCTGCCTGTTCCTGGAGCGGCCCGTGGAAATTGCCGCCTACCGGGGCATCCTGGCGGCGCTGGCGAAAACTGCGCTGGGTGAGGGAGAATCACAGCAGTTGATTGCCGCTCTGGCAACCGGGTTCTCGGCGGATCGAGAGGATCATGATGACCGCGCCTGAGCCGGACAGCATCGTCTGGCGCACCAGCAGCTACAGCACGAACAACGGTGCCTGCGTCCAGGTCGGCTGGCGCACCAGCAGCTACAGCACGACCCACGGCGCCTGCGTCCAGGTCGCCCCCGCGCCGGATCGCGTCCTGCTGCGCGACTCCAAGGACCCCCACGGCCCCGCCCTGACCATCCCCACCCCCGCCTGGCGCGCCTTCCTCACCACCCACGATCGCTGAACAACCACAAGCATCCATGTCGCTGTCCGAGAGGGTCTCCAGACGACGACAAGCATCCATGTGACCGTTCACAGCCGGTGTCGCCCAGGGCAGCGCAACCCTGGTGTCGCCGAGACACCAGGGTTAGCGATGGCGGGCCGAACAGCTCTGTGGTCGAACTCGGCGACACCAGGGTGACCGGGACCGTCGAGCGAGCTGACAAGGTGGGTGCGTGACGGATACCCCCGATGAGGGCTGCACCGATGAGGGCTGCACCGATGAGGGCTGCACCGATGAGGGCTGCGCTGCCGAGGGCTGCACTGGGGCGGGCTGTACTGAGCAGGCGTGCACCGGTGGGGACTTCACCGATGCGGTGTTCGCTGATGAGGAGTGGGAGGGGCGGAGCTTCGTCGACTGCCGGTTCACCGACGCCGACCTGCGCGGGCTGCGCACCCGCAGCTGCCGGTTCACCAACTGCGACTTCACCCGCGCCGACCTGGGTGCCTCGCAGCATCGCGCCACCGCCTTCCACAGCTGCACCTTCCAGCGCACCATGCTGGCCGACTCCGTGTTGGAGGGTTGCTCCCTGCTGGGCAGCACGATCAGCGAGTGCCGGCTGCGGCCGTGGACGTTGCGCGAGGTCGACCTGCGGCTGACCGCGCTGGGCCACGCGGACCTGCGGGAAGTGGTGCTCGCCGGGTTGCGATTGACCGAGGCGAACCTGGTGCAGACCGACCTGCGAGGCGCCGACCTGAACGGAGCCGACCTGACCGGGGCCCGGATGCTGGGCGCCCGGCTGGAGAACGCCGACCTGCGCGGCGCCCGGCTGGACGCGGACGCCCTGGTGCAGGCCCGGCTGACCGGCGCCCGGATCGACGTGGACACCGCCATCCGCTTCGCCGCGGCGAACGGCCTGCGGGTAGACCCGAATGAAGCCGGGTGACGGCTCGCGGGGCCGCATCGTCGGGCTGCAAAGATGTTGGCGTGAACGCCATCGTGCTCGACGGCAAGGCGACCAGAGACCAGATCTTCGCGAAACTCCAAGCCCGGGTGGCGGCGCTAAGCAGCAGGGGAGTGACACCCGGGCTGGGCACCGTCATCGTCGGCGACGACCCCGGATCGCATGCCTACGTCCGGGGCAAGCACAGCGACTGCGCCAAGGTCGGCATCACCTCGATCCGCCGCGACCTGCCCGCGACCACCAGCCAGGACGAGCTGTTCGCGGTGATCGACGAGCTGAACGCCGACCCGGCCTGCACCGGGTACATCGTGCAGCTGCCGCTGCCCCCCGAGATCGACACCGGCGCCGTGCTGGAACGGGTGGATCCCGACAAGGACGCCGACGGCCTGCACCCGACCAACCTGGGCCGCCTGGTGCTCGGCGTGCCGGCCCCGCTGCCGTGCACCCCGCGCGGGATCGTCGAGCTGCTCCGCCACTTCGACGTGCCGATCGCCGGGGCCGGCGTCACCGTTGTGGGCCGCGGCATCACCGTGGGCCGCGCGCTGGGGTTGCTGCTCACAAGGCGCAGCGAGAACGCCACCGTCACGCTGTGTCACACCGGCACCCGGGACCTCGCCGCTGAAGTATCCCGGGCCGACATCGTGGTCGTCGCGGCGGGACGGCCCGGGCTGATCACGCCTGAGATGGTCAAGCCGGGGGCGGCGGTGGTCGATGTGGGGATCACCCGGACCGCGACGGGGCTGACCGGTGACGTCGACCCGGCGGTGGCCAAGGTCGCCGGGTACCTGGCACCGGTTCCCGGCGGCGTCGGGCCGATGACCAGGGCGATGTTGCTGGCCAACGTGATCGAGGCCGCCGAGCGGGGCTACCCGTGATGGCCGAGCGGACGAGCCTGCGGCCACAGCTGACCTTCGGAGTGGTCCTCGTCGTGGTGGCCGCGGGCATGGTGCGCATCGCCCAGTACCACTGGCGCGAGGGCACCGTGATCATCGGTGCTGCGCTGTTGCTGGCCGCCGGGTTTCGGGCGGTGCTGCCGCCCGAGCGCACCGGGCTGCTCGGGATCCGCCGCCGGGCCCTGGATGTGCTCACCTACGGTGTGTTCGGGTTGCTGATGCTGGCCGTGGCGCTGACGATCACCGGCGGGCCGCTGGCCGCCGGCTGAGCTCTTGATAGCCTCCCGAAATGGCACATTCGGGAAAAGTCGCCGTCATCGGGGCCGGCTTCTACGGTTCCACCACCGCGCAGCGGCTGGCCGAGTACGACCTGTTCGACACGGTCGTGCTCACCGACATCATCGAGGGCAGGCCGGAAGGCCTGGCGCTGGACATGAACCAGTCCCGGCCGGTGGAGGGTTTCGAGACCAGGATCGTCGGTCAGACCACCGGCCGCGACGGCGCGGGATACGAGGTGATCGCCGGCAGCGACATCGTGGTGATCACCGCTGGGCTGGCCCGCAAGCCCGGGATGAGCCGGATGGACCTGATCGAGACCAACGCCCGCATCGTCCGCCAGGTCGCGGAGAACGTCGCCCGGCATGCTCCCGGCGCGGTGGTGGTCGTGGTGTCCAACCCGCTGGACGAGATGACCGCGCTGGCGCAGCTCGCCACCGGATTCCCCCGGCACCGGGTGATCGGCCAGGCCGGGATGCTGGACACCGCGCGATTCACCAACTTCGTCGCCGAAGAACTCGACGCCCCGGTGTCGTCGGTGCGCACCCTGACTCTGGGCTCACACGGCGACACCATGGTTCCGGTACCCAGCGCCTGCACGGTGGACGGCAAGCCCCTGACCGAGCTGCTCCCCGCCGGCAGGATCGACGAGCTGATCACCCGCACCCGCAACGGTGGCGCCGAGGTGATCGCGCTGCTCAAGACCGGGTCGGCGTATTACGCGCCGTCGGCTGCGGCGGCCCGCATGGTGCGTGCCGTGTACGAGGACTCCGGTGCCGTGTTGCCGGTCTGTGCCTGGGTGGACGGCGAATACGGGATCTCCGGTGTCTACCTGGGCGTCACTGCCGAGCTGGGCCGCACCGGGATCCGCCGGGTGGTGGAGACGGCGCTGACCGACAGGGAACTCGCCGAGCTACGCAAAGCCGCCGAGGCCGTCCGAGCCAAGCAGGCCGACGTGCAGCACCTTTAGCGGGTCAGGCCTTGCGGCCCACCCCGCCGAACTCGTCCACCTCGGCGGGAACGCCGAAGGGATTCGCTTCGGGCCGCCAACGCGGAACCGAGACCACGCCGGGTTCCACCAGTTCCAGGCCGTCGAAGAAGCGGGCGATCTGCTCGATGCTGCGCAGGCAGTAGGGGGTCGAGCTGGCCTGGTTCCAGATCTGGATGGCGTCATCGAACTCTTTGCCGTGGATGACGTTGGTGCCGTCGTTGAGCGCGAGGAAGCTACCGGACGGCAGGGCATCGACCAGTCGCTTCGCGATGGTGTACGCCTGCTCGTCGTCGATGATGTGACCGAGGATGTTGTTCAGCATGAGTGCGACTGGTTGGCCGAGGTCCAGCGTCCGGCCGGCCTCCAGCAGAATCGTGTCGGGATCGCGCAGGTCGGCGTCGATGTACTGGCACGCGCCCTCGGCGGTGCTGGTGAGCAGGGCTCTGGCGTGCGTGAGCACTAGGGGATCGTTGTCGACGTAGACGATGCGTGAGTCCGGGGCCACCTGCTGGGCGACCTCATGGGTGTTGTTGGCGCTGGGCAGGCCGGTGCCGATGTCCAGGAACTGGCGAATACCCGCCTCACCGGCCAGATACTGGACCGAGCGGGCGATGAACGCCCGGGAAGCGCGGGCTACCGGGATGATCTCCGGGAAGATCGCACAGAACTGGTCGCCGACCTTCCGGTCCACCGGATAGTGGTCCTTGCCGCCCAGCCAGTAATTCCAGATCCGGGCCGACTGCGGCACGGTGGTATCGATCGTGCGCGGCTCCGGTCCGGGGGTGAACGGGTTGCCTGTCACAGGTGAAGCATAGGACACCGTCCACTCGTTCGTGGCATCCCTCGATGGTTCGTTGCTCATTGCATTCGTTTGCCACGCTTCTGACACGTTCGGCGTAGTGCTGCGACGGCATATCCCTGGGTGCGTGGCTGGCGGATCTCCGCAGCGATGGTTGATCACGGCTTGTGTGCATACGGTGACAAATACTGTCGTCCTAGGCACTCAAACTGTGATCTTGTCGGTGACAAAGCGTGAGCGCTGGTGGGCCGTCCGTGCCGTTGTGGTGTCAGGTGGTGTAGAGGGTGCGGACTACGTCTTCGATAGAGGGTTCGACTACCTGCAGGTCGCGGACGGCGACGTGGGCGACCACCGCGGCAATCAGCTCAGCGGCGCTGGTGTGGTCGGCGGAGAAGGCCAGTTGCTGGCGCAGCCCGTCCGCCTCGATCGTGACGCCGAGGACGCCGGGCAAGCCGTCGAGTGCCGTGGCCGGCTCCTCCAGGTCCACCACCAGCCGCCGGGCCCCGCCGAAGCGGCGGCGCAATGATTCCAGCGATCCGTCCACCAGCACCCGCCCCTGGTCGATCACCACCAGCCGCCGGCAGAGCCGTTCGACGTCGGGCAGGTCGTGGGTGGTCAGCAGCAGGGTGACCCCCTCGACGGCGTTGGCCCTGGCCAGGAACGCGCGCAACCGCTCCTTGCTGATCAGGTCGAGCCCCACCGTCGGCTCGTCGAGCACCAGCAGCTCAGGGGAGTGCAGCAGCGCCGCGGTGACCTCGCCACGCATCCGCTGACCCAACGAAAGCTGCCGCACCGGGGTAGCGAGAAACGGCGCCAGTTCCAGCAGCTCGACGCACTCCTCGAGCCGCTCGGCATGGTCGGCCGCAGGCACCCGGTGGATCGACCGGAGCAGCGCGAAGCTCTCCGCCAATGGCAGGTCCCACCACAGCTGGCTGCGTTGGCCGAACACCACGCCGATCCGCCGGGCCAGCTCGCGCCGCCGCCGCACCGGATCCAGGCCGCAGACCCGGGCCCGCCCCGCGGTGGGCACCAGGATCCCGGTCAGCATCTTGATCGTGGTCGACTTGCCGGCCCCGTTGGGTCCCAGCAGGCCGACCGCCTCACCGCGCGCGACGGACAGCGTCAACCCGTCCACCGCGGCCAGCTGAACCCCGCGCTTGCGGCGGAACTCCCGGCGCAGCCCCTCGAGCTCGATCACACCCATTCAGGACCCCGTGCCGACGTAGTGACGCAAGCCGGCTCGCCAGATCAGGGCGGCGACGCCGGCCGCGAGCACCGCCACCAACGGTGCACAGTACGGCAATAACGGGTGCAACCCGAGCGGATCAGGCTTGCCGAGAATCGCCAGCGCCGGGTAGTAGGCGACGAACGCGCCGGGCACCACGAACGCCATCAGCCGCAGCAGCCACCCGGAGAACACCGATACCGGGTAGGAGGTGAACATCCAGGAGCCGAAGGTCACCGCGTTGGGCAGCTCGTCGCCTTCCACCAGCCAGAACGTGGTGGCAGTTGCCGCCACCCAGATCGCGCCGAACAACACCAGCCCGGTCAGCGGAGTGATCAGCAGCACCCCGACGCGCAGCGGCGTCCAGGGGATGTCCGAGCTGGCCAGCACATAGCTGAGCACAGCCAGCGAGGTGACGACCTTGCCGAGCCGGCGCAGCGCGAACTCGGCTGAACAGATCTGGGCGATGGCCGGCAGCGGGCGCAGCAGCAGAGCGTCCAGCGTCCCGGTGCGGACCAGCCGGCCAAGATCCTTCAGCGAGCCGACCAGCACGTCGGACAGCCCGAAGGAGATCCCCGCCAAGCTGTAGACCAGCAGTACCTCCGGCAGGGAGAACCCGCCCATCTCGCTGATCCGGGAGAACAGCACCACGACGACCACCACGTCCTCCAGCTGCACCAGCGCCTGCGCGAGACACTGCAACGCGAACGACGTCGGGTAGGCCAGCTGGCTGCGGATCGACGCCGCCACCAGGCTCCGGTAGATCCCGAACTGCTCACCCACCCTGGATCACCAGCTTGCGCACCGCCCTGGCCAGCACCACACGTCCGGCTACCAGCAGCGCCACCGCCCAGGCCAGCTGCGCGGCCAGCAGCGGCGCCACCGCGCCCCGGCCGATCGCGATCTCGATCGGCGCCTGCAGCATCGCCGGGAACGGCGTCGCCCAGATCACCGCCTGGGCCCAGCCGGGGAAGAACGCGATCGGGATCGCCAGCCCGGACAGCACGCTGCCGACCACGGCGTACACCGACAGCACTCCGTGCCAGTCCAGCAGCCAGAACGCCACCAGGTTCAGCAGGAACCGGATCGCGAAGCTGACCAGGACGGCCAACGCGATGCTGAACCCGAACGCCACCCAGCGCAGCGCCGAGCCGGGCAGGGTCAGATCGAAGAAGGCCAACCCGATCAACAGCGGGACGGTGAACCGGGTCAGCAGCGCGACGCCGGCCCGGCCCAGGTCCCCGGCCAGCAGCGCGGCCTGCAGGTCGATCGGGCGGAGCAGGTCGATGGCCACGTCACCACTGCGCACCCGCTCCCCGAACTCGGAGTTCCCCCAGATCAGGACCACCGCGAGCAGCCCCTGACCGATCCAGACGAAAGTGACCGTGCGCGACGGGTCATACCCGGCCACCCGGGCGTTGCCGGCGAACACCGTGAGCAGTACAGCGCACCGCATGAAACCGAACACCACGTTGGTGGCCAACCCCGCGATAACCGCCTGCCAGTAGGTCACGTACCGCTGGAAACCGGCGCGGACCAGCCGTAGGTAGCAGGTGAGCACGTCGGACTACGCTAGCTGGATCCCACTGTTCGTCGAGCGTGTTTGTGTGTCGTCCATTACGTCCGGATTGATTCTTGGTGACCGCACGCCCGAGTGCCAGCCGCACAGCATACGCTGGCAGTGCCACGATGCCAGTCGAGAACGTTGTTGGTCGAGAGGAGTGCCCGGCCAGTGGGCAAGATCAAGGTAGCGGGAACTGTTGTCGAGCTTGATGGCGACGAGATGACCCGGATCATCTGGGCATTCATCAAGGACAAGCTGATCCTGCCCTATCTCGACATCAATCTCGACTACTACGATCTGGGCATCCAACGCCGGGACGCCACCGATGACCAGATCACCGTTGATGCCGCGCACGCGATCGCCCGGCACGGGGTGGGAGTCAAGTGTGCCACCATCACACCGGACGAGGCGCGGGTCGAAGAATTCGGCCTGAAGAAGATGTGGCGCTCACCGAACGGCACAATACGCAACATTCTCGGTGGCGTGATCTTCCGCGAACCAATCGTCTGTTCCAACGTTCCGCGCTTGGTGCCGCACTGGACCGAACCGATCGTCATCGGCCGCCACGCCTTCGGTGACCAGTACATGGCCAGCGACCTCACCATCCCTGGGCCGGGCACTGTGACGATCACCTACACTCCCGACGACGGCGGCGAGCCGATGGAGATGGAGGTGGCGCATTTCGGCGAAGGCGGCGGTGTCGCGCTCGGCATGTTCAACTACCGTAAATCCATCGAGGATTTCGCCCGGGCATCGTTGCGGTACGGGCTGGCTCGTAAGTACCCGGTCTATCTGTCGACCAAGAATACGATACTCAAGGCGTATGACGGCATGTTCAAAGATGTGTTCGCCGAGATTTATGAATCGGAGTTCAAGGCCGACTTCGAGGCCACCGGCCTCACCTACGAGCATCGGCTGATCGACGACATGGTGGCGGCCGCGCTGAAGTGGTCGGGGGGCTATGTCTGGGCGTTGAAGAACTACGACGGTGACGTGCAGTCCGACACCATCGCGCAGGCTTTCGGCTCGCTGGGTCTGATGACCAGCGTGCTGATGACTCCGGACGGTCGCACCGTCGAGGCCGAGGCCGCGCACGGCACTGTCACCCGGCACTTCCGGCAGCATCAGCAGGGCAAACCCACCTCGACCAACCCGATCGCGTCGATCTTCGCGTGGACCGGGGGCCTGCGCCATCGCGGCATGCTGGACGCCACTCCGGAGGTCACCCAGTTTGCCCAGACCGTGGAGTGGGTCTGCATCAACACGGTGGAGAGCGGCAAGGTGACCAAGGATCTAGCGTTGATGATTGGCCCGGATACCCCGTATCTGACCACCGAGGGCTTCCTCGACGAGCTCGACCGGGGTTTGCGGCACGCCACCGGGCTGTGACAATGAGATGATCACAGGCTCGACGGCGGAGAGTGACAGGTGGCTTTCACAAAGCAGCGGTGGGTGATCGGCGGGGCTATAGCGGTGGGTGTCCTCCTGCTGATCTCCGAACACGGCAACCAGCCCCTCGGCGGGGACACCGGCACCGGCACCAGCACCAGCACCAGCACCACCGAGACCAACGCGGCACGGCCGTGCACGGTGACGGTCACCGCGGATGTGCTCAACGCGCGGTCCAGTCCCGACGGCAATGCCCGGGTGGTGGACATCTACCGCAAGGGAGAGTTGGTGTCGGCCGATCGGACAACCCGCAACGGTTTCCGGCAACTCGCGCCGGACCGCTGGGTCGCGCAGGAGTTCCTCGAACCGACGCCAGGCAGCGACTGCGGCTGACCCGGCTGCAACAATCGCACCATGCCCTCTACCGTTACTGAGCGTCGTCCCCGGGTGCTCTCGGGCATCCAGCCCACCGCCGACTCCTACCACCTCGGCAACTACCTCGGCGCGATCCGGCAGTGGGTGGCGCTGCAGGCTGACCACGACGCGTTCTACTGTGTGGTCGACCTGCACGCGATCACCGTCGAGCAGGATCCCGGCAAGCTGCGCCAACGGACCCGGTTGGCCGCGGCGCAGATGCTCGCCCTGGGTGTTGATCCCGATCGCTCTACGGTTTTCGTGCAGAGCCACGTACCCGAGCACACCCAGCTGTGCTGGGTACTGGAGTGCCTCACCGGCTTCGGCGAGGCGTCCCGGATGACCCAGTTCAAGGACAAGTCGGCCAAGCAGGGTGGCGACCGGGTGAGCGTCGGGCTGTTCACCTACCCGATCCTGCAGGCCGCCGACATCCTGCTCTACCAGGCCGACCAGGTGCCGGTGGGCGAGGACCAGCGCCAGCACATCGAGCTCACCCGGGATCTCGCCATCCGGTTCAACACCCGCTATGGCCCCACGTTTACCGTGCCCGCACCGCACATCGTCAAGGGCGCCGAGAAGATCTACGACCTGGTAGATCCGACCGCGAAGATGAGCAAGTCGGCGTCCTCACCTGCAGGGGTGATCGACCTGCTGGATGACCCGAAGGTGTCCGCCAAGAAGATCCGCTCGGCGGTCACCGACACCGGCCGCGAGATCCACTACGACCGGGCGGCCAAGCCGGGCGTGTCGAACCTGCTGGTGATCTACTCGGCGCTGTCGGGCCGCAGCATCGACGATCTCGTCGCGGCCTTTTCCGGCCAGGGGTACGGCGCGCTGAAATCCGAGGTCGCGCAGGCGCTCGCCGATTTCGTCACCCCACTGCGGCAGGCCGTGGCCGGCTACACCGACGACCCGGCCGAGCTGGACAAGCTGCTGGCTCGGGGCGCCGAGCGGGCCCGCGAAGTCGCCGCCGAGACGGTCCGTGCGGTGTACGACCGGGTGGGTTTCCTGCCGCCTACCGGCTGAATCCGCGCTTGCCCGTTACTCTGCGATGGTATGGGGGGGATCCTCGAGCGTTACCGGCTGCGCTATCCGTGGCTGGATCATCTGGTGCGTGCCGGGAAGTCCTACACCGTCCACCACGGCGATCACTACGCCGCGGCGATCACGTTCTTCAGCGTGCTCTCGCTGGTGCCCATGTTGATGATCGCCTTCGCGGCGGCGGGCTTCGTGCTCGCCGGCAACCCGGATCTGCTGCGCCAGCTGCAGGATCAGATCAAGACTGCGGCGCCCGCCGGCTTGGGTGAAACCCTCAACGGGGTCATCCAAGGGGCGATCGCATCCCGCCGGGGGGTGGGGATCGTGGGCCTGCTGGGGGCGTTGTATTCCGGGCTGGGCTGGATGAGCAACCTGCGCGAGGCGCTCACAGCTCAATGGGAGCAGCCGCCTGAAGCGGGGAGTTTCCTGCGCACCAAGGTGTTCGACTTGCTCGCACTGCTCGGTCTTGGTCTTGCGTTGGTGACGTCCTTCGCGTTGACCGGCGTTGGCACCGCTTTCGCCACCGCGGTGCTGAAGGCGCTTGGTTTGGGGCAGATCCCCGGCGCCCGGCTGATGTTGACCGGCCTCGCAGTGGTGGCATCGATCGTAGGCATGTGGCTGGTGTTCCTCTGGGTGATCGCCCGGCTGCCGCGGGAGCCGGTCCCGCTGCGCATGGCACTGCGCGCCGCGTGGTTCGGTGCGGTCGGTTTCGAGGTCCTGAAGCAGGTTTTTGCCATCTATCTGGACAGCGTCACCGCCAGCCCCACCGGACAGCTGTTCGGCCCGGTGATCGGCCTGATGGTGTTCGCCTACTTCGTCTCCCGGTTCCTGCTGTTCCTCACCGCCTGGGCGGCGGTAGCCCAACCGACCGCATTGGAAAACACCCCACTGGCCTCGCCCGAAGTCCCCCCACAGCGCCGCTCGTCACCCGCCGACATCACCCCTGAAGCCGCCGGACCCCACCCGGAAGCCAAACGCCCCGCCAGGTAACCGGGGCATCTGTCGCGCGCTCTCAGACTCCCGAACTCGACAGCAGGGCTGTTTGATCAAGGAGCTGACAACCCCGCTGTCGAGTTCGGGAGACCTAGAGCTGGACAGGAAGCCCGGGGGCGGTCCGGGTTTACCCCGATATGTGAGGCCCCGGACGGGTGTTTACTGGGGTCAGCGGGGTCAGCTCCCCACGGTTCGCCGGCTGGCCCCCCGACAGTGTCGCAAGGAGACAGTGATGCAGACCTTGATCAAAGTGCTCGGGGTTGCCGCCTTGATCTGGATCGGGTTCACGGTGCTGGGCTTTGTGCTCGGTATCGCGTTCAAGCTCCTGTTCTGGGCGCTGGTGGTCGGTGTGGTGCTGGTGGTCGGCTCGGCCGCCCTCGCCGCGGTGAAGGGCAAGTCGGGTCCCAAAGCGCTGCGCTGAACCCAGTGGGGCTTGAACCCAGTGGGGTTGAAGCGGGCGAGCTGAACCCAGCGTTCAGCCGCGGCCAGGTTCCGCGAGCAGCCGCCGGAGCAGGTGCATCGCGACGGTGACCGACCGGTCACGGATCTCGGCACGGTCGCCGGGCAGCACCGGGTCACCGGCACGGGCCGCTCCAGCGTCGGTGCTCACGCAGATGCACACGTAGCCGACCGGCTTGGCCTCGGTGCCCCCACCTGGGCCGGCCACCCCGGTGATCCCCACGCCGATGTCGGCACCGAAGCGGTCCCGTGCCCCGTCCGCCATCGCCCGGGCCACTTCCGGGGACACCGCTCCGTGCTGCTCGATCAGTTCAGCAGGCACGCCCAGCAGGTCGGTCTTGGCGGCGTTGGAGTAGGCCACCACACCACCGGCGACGTAGTCGGATGACCCCGGGCGCTCGGTGAGCCGGGCGGCCAGCAGCCCGCCGGTGCACGATTCCGCCAGCCCGATCCGCCGTCCCCGCAGCAACCCGGCGACCTGGTCGTCCAGCGACGAGCCGTCGGTGGAGAACACATACCGCGCGTGCCGGTCGCGGATTGCCTCGATCAACGCGTCCCGGGTGCTCTCGGCACCGGGCCGGTGCCGGATGTCGATGACCAGCTCGGCGCGCCGCAGGCAGGTGGTGATCTCCAGCGGCGCCAGGTCCAGCGACTCGCCCACCTCGCGCAGGGTCACCGCGATCTGCGACTCGGGCAAACCGAACAGCTTCAGTTGTGCGGACTCAAAGGGCTGGGTGCCCGCCAGAACTGCTCGGACGGCCGGGACGGCCAGCGCTGCGGGCCACATCTGCTGCAGTTCCCGGGGCGGTCCGGGCAGCACGACGACCGTCGGGCCGCCGTCGACCGGCACCACCAGCCCGGGCGCGGTTCCCACTGGATCGAGTGCCGAGGCGCCCCGGGGCACCATCGCCTGCTTGCGGTTCGCCGCCCGCAACCCCTCGGAGTCGAAGCTGGAGAGGTGGCGAAACCGGGCCAAGATAGCGGCGATCTGGCGTTCCATCGCCTCGTCGAGCTCCAGCTCGACCCCGGCGAACGAAGCGACCACCGCAGCGGTCACATCGTCGGCGGTGGGGCCCAGCCCACCGCTGGTGACGATCAATTCGACACCCTGATCGGCGAGAAATCGCAGTGCCGCGGCCAGATCAGCGGGCCGATCCCCGACGCAGACCAGGTGCGCCACCTCGACACCCAGCTCGCCCAGCCGCTGCGCCAGCCATGGGCCGTTACGATCGGTGATCAAGCCGCTGAGCAGCTCCGTCCCGGTGACCACGAGACCCGCCCGGACGACTGTGCCGCCTTGTTCTAGGGCGTCATTACTCACGAGACGGCACGCTAGCGCGGCAGGCATGCTCTGTGGTGGGAGGCCACGATGAGATTGCGCCGCACCGCCGCCGCGGGTTCACCCGATCCGAGCGCGCCGACGCTGATCGGAGCAGACGACCTCAAGACTCCGGAATGGGCCAAGGCGATCGAGGCCGTAGGGGACTCGAGCGCGGGCCGGATGCTCCGGGGGGCACCAGCCGCGCTACGCGTCCTGGTGCGCCTGGCGTGGCGGACCTCGCCGCGATTGACGGTGCTGGCCGCTACGGTCGAGCTGATCTCGGGGTGTGCAACGGCGTTTGGGCTGCTGGCCACCGCCAACGTGCTGACCCAGTTGCTGGAGCAGGGCCCGACCCCGCAGCGGGTGGTGGCCGCATTGCCGTCGCTGGCGCTGGTGATGGCCTCCTACGCGGCCCGCGGCCTGCTGGACGCGGCGGTCGGTGCGGTACAGGCGGTGCTGACGCCGCAAGTGGAGCAACGCGCACAGGAGGAGCTCCACGCCGCAGTGATCCGGGTGGAGCTGGTGGGCTTCGACGACGCGGACTTCGTGGAGCTGGTCCGCCGGGCCAGCGGGCAGGGGATCAGCAGCGTCCGGCAGGGCGTGAGCGACGCTGGGAGCCTGCTCAGCTCGGCCATCTCGCTCACTGCCGCGATTGTCACGGCGGGCCTGCTCAACCCGGTGCTGGCTCCGGTGGTGCTGCTGGCGGCCCTGCCCAACGGGTGGGCCAGCGTGCGCACCGCGCGACTGGCCTATGAGTCGTACGTACGGATGATCTCGCGCCGGCGCCGGCTGGGGATCACCAGCGACCTGATCACCGAACGGCCGCAGGCGGCCGAGGTCCGGGCCTTCACCACCCAGGACACGTTGCTGGGCGAGCACCGGCGGATCGGATCGCAGCTGACCGCAGAATCCGTCCAGGTCGAGCACCGCAAGACGGCGATCCGGCTGCTCGGGCGGGGTCTGTCCGGCGTCGGCAGTGCGCTGGCCTACGGCGTGCTCGGGGTGCTGCTCTACGTCGGGGCGATGCCGCTGGCGCTGGCCGGGGCGGCGGCGGTCGCGATGCGCACCGCGAGCTCGGCGGTGTCGCTCACGGTGTATGCCGCCAATCGCCTGTTCGAGCAGAGCTTCTACCTCGACATGCTGGCCAGTTGCCTGGCGACGGCCCGCGGCTATCATCGGGCCCCCGCCACCGCGCAGCTACCGCGTGACCCGCAGCTCATCGAGCTGCACGAGGTGTCGTTCACCTACCCGGGCAAGGAGGAGCCCGCCCTGCGGCAGGTCAGTCTCACGATCAGACGCGGGCAGGTCGTCGCACTGGTGGGGGAGAACGGCTCCGGCAAGTCCACCCTCGCCAAGGTGATCACCGGGCTGTACCTGCCAGATGAGGGACGGGTGAGCTGGGACGGGGTCGATATCGCCACGGTCGATCAGCATGAGCTGCACTCGCAGGTCGCCGTGGTGCTGCAAGACCCGGTCGAGTGGCCGATGACCGCCGAGAACAACGTCCGCATCGGCCGGCTGGAACGCAGCGACCCCGATGGCTGCGTGCTGGCTGCCGCCGCGGCCGATTCCGGTACCGACGTGGTGGTCGCGGAGCTTCCCGACGGCTGGCACAGCGTGCTGTCCCGGGAGTTCCAGAACGGGCAGGATCTGTCCGGCGGGCAGTGGCAGCGGATCAGCGTGGCCCGCGGCCTGTACCGGGATGCGCCGCTGCTCGTCGCCGACGAGCCCACCGCCGCCATGGACGCCCGCGCCGAGCACGCCGTGTTCCAATCGCTGCAGGCACTCAGCCGGGCCAGTGGCGGGTCGGGCAATGGCGAGCGGGTGGGACAGACCCGGACCACGGTGCTGATCACCCACCGGCTGGCCAACATCCGGCATGCCGACCAGATCATCGTGCTGGACCACGGCCGGATCACCGAGCAGGGCACCCATCAGGAGCTGATGGCCCGCGGTGGCGGGTATGCCGAGCTGTTCACGTTGCAAGCTCGCGCCTACCTCGACGACACCAACGGCTACCTGCAGAACGGGCCGCCGATGAATCGGTCCACCTCGCTGGCCGAGGGTGGGGGTAGCGCATCGGCATAGTGTTCGGCATCATCGCGCGGTTGGTATCCCAACGCCCTCGCTTCGTCCAAAGAAAATCGGCCCCTGCTGTTTGCGGAGATTCCCCACAGGATCCGGAATCCCGGGTTCGGTGCGGATAATAGAGCTTCCATCAGCCGGGCGCAGTCATCCGGTGAAAGCCACAGCGACAACATACGATGATCTCGGGGGCGCTCAAAACAGGACCCGATCCGTACACAGAGTACGTTGATGCCGTACCGGTCGTGGTACAGGCTGCCGAGTGCTTCATTCGCCGCCTTGCTCACGCCGTAGAAGGTGTCAGGGCGAGGAAACACGTAATCCGGAACGGTTTCGGTGTTCTCTTCGGGGTACGGATGAAAGCCGACCGCGTGGTTACTGCTGGCCAGGATCACTCGAGGAACTCCTGCTCTCCGGGCTGCTTCCAACAGGACGTAGGTGCCGTCGATATTCGTATGCAAGATCCGGTGCCAGTCGGACTCATGCGCGATGCCGCCAAGATGAATAATAGCGTCGACGTCTTGCGCGGCGCGGCGCATCGCATCAAGATCGGTGATGTCCGCGTCGACCGTCTCGACTAGCTCGCCGGGTTCCCTTACCGGTAATGGGGCGATGTCAAGCAGTCGCAGAATACGCTTTGGCCGCGCCATCCGGCACCGCAACATCGTGCCGATCGCGCCCGCCGCCCCGGTGATCAGGATTCGTTCGTTCATCGATAGCTCACCACCATGGTGTCGCCGAGTTCGACACCATGGTCGCTGGGCCGGTCTTGGACAGCCGTGCAGTCGAACTCGGCGACACCATGGCTGTGGAGACTGCCAGTTCAACACTGCTGTATCGGGTCGCTGGGATCACCAGCGACAGGTTTGCCGGAGGGGGGTCAGCGGTGTCGCTGGCGGGCTACCAGAGCACCGAGCACGGCCAGGATGGTGACCGCCAGCCCGATCCAGAGGATTACCGGGAGTAGCGGGCCAAGGCCCTGGGTGCTACCGCTCCACCCATGGGTTGCGGCAGGTAGCCCGACTTGCGGTGGCGGGGGCGAGTCCCCGGGAACGGTCGCCTCGGGCAGCTCACCTGCGTTGACCAATCGCCCTACCGGGTGGCTCGGGGGCAGCGCGAACCCGTAGGTCAGCAGCCTGGCCGCCTGCTCGGACATCGACACCGGTCGCTGCTCGCCCCGCATCAGCACCACCATCAGGCGCCGCCCGCCGCGCTGGGCGGCGTCGAGCTGGGTGTGCCGGGCATCGTCGGTGAACCCGGTCTTGCCGCCCAGCGCCCCGGGGTAGCTGCGGAGCAGCTTGTTGTCGTTGCTGACCACAAACCCGGGCCGGTCGCCGTAACCCGGGAAATCCGCCTGCCGGGTGCCCAGCAGCTCAACCAGCAGCGGACGGCTGAGCACTTGGCGGAAGGCCAACGCCAGGTCGTAGGCCGACGCGCTCATTCCCGGGCCGTCCAGCCCGGATGGAGTGGCCGCGCGGGTGTCCAGCGCACCGAGCTTGGCGGCCAACTGGTTCATCTGCGTGACGGTCGCGCTCACCCCGCCCAGCTGATCTGCCAGTGCGTGCGCGGCATCGTTACCGGAGTCCAGCAGCAGACCGGTGAGCAGTTGCCGGACCGTGTAATGGCCTCCCGGGCCCAGACCGACCCGGCTGCCGTCCTCGTTGGCGTCGGCTTGGGTCGCTATCACCACCCGGTCGGGCGGAAGCTGATCGACGGCCAGCAGGGCGGTGAACAGTTTCAGCGTCGACGCGGGGCGGTTACGCCCGTGGGGATCCTTGGCGGCCAGCACCTCGCCGGAGTCCGCATCGGCGATCAGCCAGGACATCGCGCTGACCCCAGCCGGCAGGTCGGGCGCGCCAACGGGCAGGACCAGCCCGCATCCACCCATCCGCGGCCCACCAACCGGAGAGTCGGGAACCGCCACCGGCGAGGGTGCCAGGCGGCCCGGCTTCGGCGCCTCGGAGGAGTCGACTGGCGGTGGCGGGGCGATCTGCTGCGAACAGGCGGGCTGCGCGGCAGCGGGTGCCGTTCCGTGCAGAATCAGCGGGCCCGAAACAGCGGCAAGCAACGCCACGAGCACCCGGGACCGGACCATCCGCACCGGGCGAAGGCTAGCGGGGGCTGGCGACGGGGCCGTTGAGGGGATCCGAGCCCCTACGAGGCGACGCCCTCAGCGGCGTCGGGATTCTCCTCGGCGGCCGGCTTTGCTGCCCGGGACCGGGCCGCCCGACGCTGGGCCGGCCGGGGCGGTGGGGGCGGGGTGGGAGGCAGCGCAGCCGGTGCGTGGCCGCCCATGATGATCTCGGCGAAGGTGGCCATCGCCTCGTCCAGCTGCGCGGTGTAGCGCATCTCGGACTCCTCATTAGCCCGCCGGACCAGGCCGAACAGCGAGTCGACGTCCGGGCGGTGGGCCAGCGCACCATCCAGCGCCCCCAGCCGCTCGGTGACTGAGCCAAACCGGCCCCCGACGCCCTCTTCCATGTCATCCAGCCGACCGGCCAGCACGCCCAGCCGTTGGATGAGTGACTCCAGGGCACCCGCCAGCGACTCCTGCAGGCCCTTGTCTACCTCGTCGAGCCGGCTCCGAAACCCGGTCTCGGCGGCGCCCAACTGCTCCCGGACCGGTCCGTGCACCGCTGCGGGCAGCGCATCGACCCTGGTGTCCTGCCGGTCCAGGTGATGATCGAGGTCGTCGATCCGCTTGTGCAGCCCGGCGATCCGGTCCTCCAGACCGTCCATCCGGCCGGCGACGCCTTCGAATCGCCCCGCCATCCCGTCCAGCCGGCCCCCGAGCTCGGCGAATGGCTTGGCCAGCTTGTCCACGATCGACTCGACGGCGCGGCCCAGCGCGGCGATCGCGCCGTCCTGCGCTTCGAGTTTCGACAGCGCCTCATCGACCCGTTCGGCCAGCACACTGACCTCGGTGCGATCCGGCATCTCCGACAAGCGTTTGCGGACCGAACCCAGCGACTCCAGGGGAGCCAGCCGGGCATGGATCTCGTCCAGCGCGTCGAAAATCTGCTGCTGCTCGCTGTCGCGGATCTCGGCGGCGCGCACAAGCATGCTGCGCATCCGATCGAAGGATTGCGTCGCTGCGGTGTTGGTCACGGGCATGGCCTTCGCTAGGGGGCGGAGGGATCGGCGGTGCGGGCGGATCCTAGCTATGCCGGCGGGCATGGCCACAACCGGGCGACCACCCCTTAGCGCACGTGCAGCCGGTCTTCGAAGGACCCGACCAGAACTCGCCAGGCGGCTGCCTCGGCGTCGAAGGGCGGGCTGGGCGCCAGCCGGGTCGGATCCGGCCGGACCAGGAAGGAGACCAGCCAGCCCAGTGGTTCCGACACGGCCAGTGCCTTGTCCGCGGCGTCCGATCCGGCCCACTGTTCGGCGTCGGTGATCAGTTCGACGGCCAGCTCGAGCTGGCCGGGGTCCACCGTCTCAGGACCTCCGGCGAGGTCGTCGGCCAGGCCGGCCAGCACGTAGCTGTTGCCCTCATCGACCGCCACCGTCAGCTCGCGGTCGACCGCCCGCTTGGTCACCTGCGGCCAGGTGGACACCACGTCGAGGTCGTTGCCCTCAGGATGCTCGAGGAGGTAGCGGATCAGCGCGCGGGGCGAGGTGAAGGCGTCGATGCGGCCGTTACGGCCGAGGAATACCGGTGCGTCATCGAGGTAACAGCGCAAGGTGTAATGCTCGCCGAGATCACTGATGATCAGGATCGGGTCGATGCCGACCTCCGACCAGAACGTCAGCGCGGGATCGGCGGCGGTCTCGGCGGCCGGATCCCCGGGCTGCTCCTCTCCGGCGGTCTCGGCCTCGGATAATTCTGTCGTGGCCGCCTCCAGCGCTGCCGCGTCGACGTCGGGGCTGCGGATCATGTTGTCCACGGCGTCGATCACGTCGTCCCACCGCTGCGCGATCGCGTCGCACAACGCCTCCCACTGCCGTCCGCCCTCCCGGCCACCGAAGGCCAGGGCACCGTCGGCGAGCATGCTGAACCCGGGGGTGGACCCGAGCACCTCGTGCACCAGGTCCAGGCCGCAGACCTCGGCCAGCGAACGCACGATCGACACCACGTCAGCGAGCTCAGCGATCACCCAGGTGTCGGGTGTCTGGGCGACCAGTTCAGGCACGCCCACCAGGTCGTAGCGGTTGGCCTCCACAGGACGCAGGTCGGGCGCGGGTAACCGCAAGACCAGGGGCCAGGCCGGATGATCGACAAGGTCGTGCTCGCCGGCGGTGCGCACAAAAGCGACCAGTGCCGCCACGTCAGCGAAGGCGAACAGGTTGTCGTCGTCGCCGAGGAATGCCTCCCACTCCTCGCCGTCCTCCCGCCAGCGGGGTGCCCACAGCGTCACCAGGTCACCCGCGGTCACCGACAGCTCAATCGGGACAATATCCGCAGCCATGGGCGGCAGCGTAACTCCCGTGCCCGCGGGTGCTGACGACTGGAGACGCTATTTCTCCACGAAGGTGAGATCGAGCAGGTCGGTCTGGAACGCGATCCGCTGGTTGCGCTGTTGGAGCAGGTCGGACAGGTGCACCTCAGTGGTGTCCCGGAGCAGCACCCGGTCGTTCTCGTCGCGGGAGGGTCCTTGTGAGCTCGCGAGCAGCCAGTCGATGAGGTTCCCGGTGAATCCCTGATCCCTGGCTTTGAGGAAGTCCGTGCAACGGCGGAACAGCTTGGGCAGGATGAGCTGACCCCCGGGCGCTATGGACGACTGGTCAGCCAGCTCGAACTCCGCTGTCGCATCTTCGGCCCACACTCCCAGGAGCCCGGCACGCGCCTTTTCGGCCACGTCGCGTAGATGCTGGCGATGGTTGAGCGGGGTCGAGGTATAGACGGTGTAATAGGCCTGTCCCTCGAGGAGAAGCCGGAGGTTGAGGGTGTCATCCAGCAGGGACGGTCCGACCTCGACCCACGCGCCGTCGTTGGGCAACGCGTGGCCGCCCTCAACCAGGACATAGGCAACGGGGCGGCCGTTGACCTCTACCATCTGGGCGAGGATGGCAGCCCGCACCTGGACGGGGGTGGCGCTGCTGACCCGAGTCGGCTGCTGGGGATTGCCGAAGGTGACAGCCGTGAACCCGATCCAGCTGAGCAGGGCATCCCGGGCTGTGGCGCCCAGCGGCTGAGCGTCGGTTCCGTAGTGCAGCTCCGGGGCGTCGATCCCCTCGAAACGCAGCTGCACGCTTCCGTCGCGCCGCGACGGCCGGAGCCGGTCCGCGCGTTTCAGCTTTGTGAAGCCTGCGGGATCATCGGCGATGAAGCGGACCGAATCTCCGTCGGGTTCGTAACCGACAATGACCAGGGTTCCGTGGATGCAGAGGTAAAAGGGTGCGGTCATAGCCGATATCGAACCGGAGGCTCGGTCAGCGCCACGTCGGTGGGTCCGAATCTCGGGATCGCCCGCAGGTAGGGCTCCGGGTCGCCGGACCAGTTCCAGGCGGCCATCTGGGCGCGGCTGCGCCGGCCCAGCAGGGATCGCCAGAACTCGTAGAGGTCCGCCTCGACCGTCGTCGCAGACTCACCGGAACCAACGATGAAGCGGTGCTCGCCAGCGAGAATCGTGAGTTTGCCCAAGTGGCGCAGCCTTGCCACGATGCCGGGCCGAGCGAGCTCCAGCGCTGCGGTCCACGCTGATTCAGGAGGACGTCCGGCACCCAGCGCACCCCGGATGTCGGCCTCGTGGGTGAGTACGTCATTGATCCATGCGACCGCCAGTGGGTGCGCCGCGATCACTGGCTCGAGCGGCTTCGCGGCGGCATCCCACTCCTGGAGTATCTCCTCGAGGGGACGGCCACGGCGCTGCTCGACCTGGGCAGCGGTCTGCTCGTCGTCCGGAACGCCGGTCAGCCTGCCAGCGGCTTCGTCGACGGCATTGGCGGCCAGATGAGCCACCGTGTCACCGATGGTCCATTTCGGGCAGCCGGGCACGGTGCGGGCGCGTTGCTCCTCGCTCGCGTCCCTAACCAGCGCGGCGATTCGCTCGCGAGCCTCCCGATACAGGGTGGCACAGTCGATCACAGGGGTCCTGTCGCCGAGGCTTGCGCTGGTCATCACCGTACCCGCCAGCCGTCGAGAGTGGCCCGGATCGCGGCCTCGAACAACTCACCGGGGGCTCCGGCATCGTCGGGCATCGCGCAGCCCAGCTCCAGTGACACCAGGCCGTGCACGTTGGCCCACAGCGCGGTGGCGATCAGGTGCGGGCCGGCGTCGCGGAGTAGGCCCGCCGCGATCGCCCGGCGCACCGTGTCCAGTAGCGGGGCGAAGGTAGCCGCGGCGTGCGCGTAATCATCTGGTGCGGGCTCAAAACCGGGCACCGGCGAGCCGAACATCACCGCGTACAGGTGTGGGTCGGCGAGCGCGCTGGCCCGGTAGGCGCGGCCAAGTGCGAGCAGGTCGCGCAGCGGGTCATCCGATGGGCTCACCAAGTCCAGATGGGCCGCGAACCGGGTGAACGCCTCGATGAACAGTTCCCGCAGGATCCCTGGCTTGCCGCCGAACAGGGCGTACACCGCGCTGGTCGAGGTGCCCGATTCGGCGGCCAATCTGCGTAGGCTCAACGAGCCGGGACCCTCGGAGGTGAGCAGCGCGCCCGCGGTGTCGAGCAGGCGGATCCGCAGTGCATCGTCGTGCAGTTTCGGCCGGGCCACTTGACAATCATAACCCAAACAGCGTTCTATAACAGTGTTTCAATCATCGGGGAGGTCTTCATGAACCGTTCGTCTGATCGCGGCGAGCCGGGAGAGATCCGTCCTCGTGCCGGTGATGGCGGTCATGCTGCGGTGATCGGCGGCGGCATGGCCGGCCTGCTGGCCGCGCGGGTGCTCGCCAGCCACTTCGAGCGAGTGACACTCGTCGAGCGCGACTGGCTACCGGATGACATGCAGGTCCGCAAGGGTGTCCCGCAGGGGCGCATGCTGCACGCGATGCTGCCCCGGGGTCAGCGGATCATCGAGAGCCGGTTCCCCGGTTACGGCCGCGAGCTCGAGGCAGCTGGTGCGGTGGCGCTGCGCATGCCCACCGACGCGGTGGTCCTGCTGCCGGTCGGCTGGCTGGACCGGCGGGCTGCCGGCTGGCCGATCGTCTCAGGCAGCCGCCCCCTGTTCGAGGGAATTCTGCGCCGGCGGCTGCGCGAGCTGCCCGGCGTGACGATCCTCGAGCGCCACGACGTGACCTCGCTGCGCACCTCGGCCGACCGCCGGGAGGTCACCGGAGCGGTGCTGCGCTCACTCGATGACGCCGGCAGCACCCGTGAGCTGGCCGCTGACCTCGTGGTCGACGCCGCTGGCCGTGGCTCTCGAGCCCCGGTCTGGCTCTCCGAAGCCGGCTACCCGACGCCTGCGACAACCCACCTCGACCCGGACATCGGTTACGCCTCCCGGACCTACCGCATCCCCAAGGGGTTCAGCGCCGACTGGAAGATAGTGATGCTCACCTCCCAGCCACCCTCGATGCCACGCACCGGGTACCTCATGCCGATCGAGGACGGCCAGTGGATGGTGGCCCTGATGGGCGCCGGCGGCCAGCACCCACCGACCGACGAAGACGGCTTCACCGCCTTCATGCGCAGCCTGCGACACCCGGTGATCGCCGACGCGCTCGCGGCCGCGGAACCGGTCAGCCCGATCCGCGCCTACCGCGGCACCGCCAACCGGCTGTGCCACTACGAGCGCATGCCCCGCCGCCCGGAGCGGTTCGTCATTCTGGGCGACGCGGTCTGTGCGTTCAATCCCATCTACGGCCAGGGCATGACGACCGCCGCCATCGCCGCCGAGACCCTCGACGCCTGCCTGCGCGACCAGCGGCGGCGGCACGGTACTGATCGTCATGGGGCCGGCCACCTCGACGGGCTGGCCCGACGTTTCCAGCGGCGGCTGGCCCGGCGCAACTCCGACCCGTGGATGCTCTCAACCGGCGAGGATCTGCGCTTCCCGACCACCACCGGCATGAATGTGAGCACCGCGACCCGGTTGTTGCACCGCTACCTCGACCGGGTGATGCCGGCGGTCATCCAGGATCGCGCCCTCACCGAGGTCTACCTCCAGGTGTTCGGGATGCTGACTCGACCGACAGCGCTGTTCGCCCCGCGGGCGCTGGCCGCCGCCGCCCGGGCCAGGCCCGATGACCTGAGTGAGCCAACGATCTCCGCGCCGCCCGCCCGGCCGCTGCTGCGGGTCTAGCGTGACCACCGCCGCCGGGTGATCCCAGCTGGGTGACCCCAGCTGGATGATCACATCCGGGTGAGCAGCTCTCGCAGTAGCTCGCCTGTCCGGGCGGCGGCATCTGTAGCGGCGGCGATCATGTCAGCGACGTTCAACGGGGCCGCCACCAGTCCGGCGGCGAGGTTGGTAACCAGTGAGATCCCCAGCACCTCGGCGCCCTCGACGCGCGCGGCGATGGCCTCCAGCACGGTGGACATCCCCACCAGGTCAGCACCCATCGTGCGCAGCATGCGAATCTCCGCCGGAGTCTCGAAGTGCGGACCGGGCACTCCGGCGTAGACGCCCTCGACCAGCGTCGGGTCGATCTCCCTGGCCAGTGCGCGCAACCGGGGGGAGTAGGTATCGGTGAGGTCGACATACCGCGGCCCGACCAGTGGCGACGTGGCGGTCAGGTTGAGGTGATCGGAAATCAGCACCGGCTGGCCGACCTCCAGGCCGTCGGCGATCCCGCCGGCGGCGTTGGTGAGCACCACCACCCGCACGCCCGCCGCGCACGCAGTGCGCACCCCGTGCACCACCTGGGCCACGCCGTGACCTTCATAGCTGTGGGTGCGACCGAGCAGCACCAGGACGCGGCGTTGCCCCAGCTGCACCGATCGCAGTGTCCCGGCGTGCCCGATGACCTGGGGTGTGGCGAATCCGGGCAGTGCGGTGAAGGGGATCCCGACGGCGGGAGCGCCCAGCGCGTCGGCCGCGGGGCGCCAGCCGCTGCCCAGCACCACGGCGATGTCGTGCGTGGGTGTTCCGGTGTGCTCGGCGAGTGCCGCGGCGGCGTCTCGGGCAATCTGGGCCGGGTCAGTCACGGCGGGCAGCTTAGCCAGGTTGGCGCCGGACGTTCGTCTGGATCGACGCTGGCGACTTTCCGGTCCCGGTGTCACGCTCAGTGAGGTCCGGGGAAGGACTATCGCTCCGTCAACCCCCCAAACGAACGCCCGACGAACGCGCCCGGTATCGACCCTGAGGATCTACGGGTTGGCCGCGAATGCCGCCGCTACCGGTTCGAACAGCTTCGTGCGCCCAGCGGTTTCGCGTTCGGTGGGCACGGTGACCGAGACCACCCACAGATCCGGCTTGGTCGGCGTCATCCGCAGGTAGGTGGTGCGGCGCAGTTCGCCGCCCTCCTGGGTCCGGATGGTGGCCTCCAGCACGCCACCGGAGAGTCGCTGTCGCTGGGTCTCCACGAGTTGCGGCAGCCCCTGCGCCAGCTTGCGCAGATAGGTGGTCAGGTATTGGTCAGTGTCCTGGGTGGGGCCCCCGGCTAGTGCACCGGTGACCCGCTCGACGGCGATGACCTCCGAGCCGTCCGGCGAGACGAATCGGATCACGGTTCCAGTGCCGATGCCGATCGTGCGCTGCTCGCGGAATTCCGGCCAACCCTGCGGCACGCTGACGGTGAACTGAGCCGGCCGGGTGCCATCCGGTTCGCTGACCTGGAGTACCCGGGGTGTGAGGACCAACTCGCCGGGGTTCGCGATCGGTGCGGCTGGGGCACCGAGGTCGGGCAGCGCCGGGCGGCCGGTGACGATCCGCGCGGCGCCGAACCCGGTCACCGCGGCGCCGACAAACAGCAGTACAGCCAGCGTCCACAGGCCCGCTCTCCGTCCGGCGCCGGTGCGCTGGCTGCGGTGCGACGTGGCGGGTGGGCCGGCGGTAAAGGGCAGCGGACCCGGATCTGCTGCGAGCTGCCCGCTTCGCCGGCGTGGCGCCTCGAGTGGTCCTGTCGCGGTGGCGACCGGGACGGGACGTGCCACGGCCCGGGGCTCGGCGGGCTGGGATTCGGTGGGTTCGGATTCGGTGGGTTCGGATTCGGTGGGCTGGGACTTGGCGGGCTGGGACTCGGCGGGCTGGTGCTCGGTGGACTGGGCCGGCTCTGGGGGCGCGCCCAGCAATCGGCGTACCCGCGACAAGGGCATCCGGCGCGCCGGATCCTTGACCATCAGGCCGCCGATCACCTCGGCGAGCGGTCCGGAACACGACGCCGTGGGCACATCGTCGTGCACCACCGCGGCAACGGTCGCCATCGCCGTGCCCGAATCGTAGGGGGGCCTGCCCTCCACCGCGGCGAACAGCGTCGCGCCCAGCCCCCACAGGTCTGAAGCCGGGTTGACCGGACCACCGGACGCGATCTCGGGAGCGATGTAGGCGGGCGAACCCAGCATCAGACCAGTCGCGGTCAACGTCCGATCGGCCGGGTTGCGGGCGATCCCGAAGTCGGTGAGCTTGATCCGGCCGTCATGGGCGACCAGCACATTGCCCGGCTTGACGTCCCGGTGGGTGATCCCCGCGGCATGCGCGGCCTGCAGCGCTGCGGCCACCGCGGCCCCGATGGTGACTACCTGCTGGGGCGGCAACGGGCCGTCGCGGGTCAGCTCGGCCAGGCTGTGGGAGGCCACCAACTCCATCACCACGAACGGCGCCGAGCCCTCCCGGGCCACGTCGTAGAGCGTCACCACATTCGGGTGCGACAGTGCCGCGATCGCCCTGGCCTCCCGCATCGCTCGTTCGCGCAACGCGTCCGCCTCGGCGTCCGGGATGCCCAGCGGCAGCAGCACCTCCTTGATCGCGACCGCCCGCCCGAGCACCTCGTCGTGCGCCGACCACACCGTGCCCATGGTGCCCCGGCCCAGCACCGCATCGAGCCGGTACCGGCCCGCCACCAGGCGGGGCGAGGGGTTGGTCACGGCCCCCATCATGCCTGTTCCGGCGCGTGCTCCCAGCGTGGTCCCCACCAGGGTATGAATACGAATGTGATGGCAGAGTCGGGATTCCAGATCAAGCCGGTGTACCGCGCTGACGACCTCGCGGACGGTCTGGCCGAGCGGCTGGGCGAGCCCGGGGAGTTCCCCTTCACCCGAGGGGTGTACCCGACCATGTACACCCAGCGTCCCTGGACGATGCGCCAGTACGCCGGGTATGGCACCGCTACCGAGTCCAACGCCCGCTACCACCAGTTGCTGCGGGCCGGGCAGAGCGGCCTGTCGGTGGCTTTCGATCTGCCCACGCAGATGGGATACGACTCCGACGAGGCGATCGCGCAGGGCGAGGTCGGCAAGGTCGGGGTGGCCATCGACTCGATTGAGGACATGCGGACGCTGTTCGACCGGATCCCGCTGGACGAGGTCTCCACCTCGATGACGATCAACGCGCCGGCTGGCGTGTTGATCGTGCTGTACCAGTTGGTCGGCGAGGAGCGCGGGGTGCCGGGTACTTCTCTGACCGGCACAGTCCAAAACGATGTGCTCAAGGAGTATATCGCGCGGGGTACCTACATTTATCCGCCGGCACATTCGCTGCGGTTCACCTCGGATATCTTCGCCTACTGCAAGGCGGAGATCCCGCGCTGGAACACCATTTCGATCTCGGGATATCATATGGCCGAGGCCGGTGCGAATCCGGTGCAGGAGATCGCCTTCACGCTGGCCAACGGGGCGCAGTATGTGCAGGCCGCGCTGGACGCCGGGATGGTCGTCGACGAGTTCGCGCCGCGGTTGTCGTTCTTCTTCGTCGCCCGTACCACGTTGCTGGAAGAGGTCGCGAAATTCCGGGCGGCCCGGCGGATCTGGGCTCGCCTGATGGTCGAGCGCTTTGGCGCGCGGAATCCGAAGTCGTTGATGCTGCGATTCCACGCGCAGACCGCGGGTGTGCAGCTGACCGCTCAGCAGCCCGAGGTCAACCTGATCCGGGTCACCGCGCAGGCCATCGCCGCGATCTTCGGTGGGGCGCAGTCGTTGCACACCAATGCCTACGACGAGGCGATCGCGCTGCCCACCGAGAAGGCCGCCCGGCTGGCCCTGCGAACCCAGCAGGTGCTGGCCCACGAGACCGATCTGACCGCCACGGTGGATCCCTTCGCCGGCTCCTACGCGGTGGAGGCGCTGACCGACGAGATCGAGGCCGCCGCGGTCGCCTTGATCGAGAAGGTGGACGAGCTGGGCGGCGCGGCGCGCGCCATCGAGGTGGGATTCCAGAAATCCGAGATCGAGCGGACCGCCTACCGGACTGCTGTGGAGATCGACTCCGGTGACCGGGTGGTGGTCGGCCTCAACCGTTACCGGCTCGACGTCGAGGATCCGTACCAGCCGCTGCGGGTGGACCCGGCGGTCGAGGACAGCGCGCGCGAGCGCCTCGCCGCGCTGCGCTCGTCGCGATCCGCTGCCGAGGTCGAGCGTGCGCTGGATGAGCTGCGGCGTACCGCCAAGGATGTCAGCGGCAATGTGCTGTATCCGATGAAACGCGCGCTGGCCGCCCGCGCCACGGTGGGCGAGGTGTGCCACGCATTGCGCGACGTCTGGGGCACCTACGTCCCGTCCGAGACCTTCTGACGAGCTGTGCCGTGTTGTCGCCGAGTTCGACACCGCGGCTGCTGGTTCGATGCCGAACAGCCATACTGTCGAACTCGGCGACAGGATGGCCGTCGCAGACGTCGACCGGCGCGGCAGGGCGGCAGCGCAGGCCTGGGTCGGGCAGAATCACAGGATGAGTACACCTGCAGCCCACCAGCTCGAGTCCGCAGCCGGAGGTGCTGCGTGACCCTGCTGCAACCCAGCCCGCTCCCCTCGGCCGAAGCGCCGCTGGACACCGCGGCCGGTCACGGTCCGTCCTGGTTGGATGGCTGGCTGTCGAGTCACGGCGGCGAGCTGGTCGCCTGGCGCAGGCACCTGCACGCGAACCCAGAACTCGCCTATGCCGAGCACGCCACCACCGCGCTGCTCGCCGAGCGCCTCGCCAGCGCCGGTCAGCAACCCATGCTGCTGCCCGGTGGCACCGGCCTGATCTGCGACATCGGCACCGGCTCCCGGTGCGTGGCGCTGCGCGCAGATATCGATGCGCTGCCCCTCATGGAGGCCACCGGGCTGCCCTTCGCCTCCACAGTGGACGGCGCGATGCACGCCTGCGGGCACGATGCGCACGCCGCGATCCTGCTGGGTGCAGCGCTCGCCCTGGCGTCGGCGCCGGCGCTGCCCGGCCGGATCCGGGTGATCTTCCAGCCGGCCGAGGAAGTGATGCCCGGCGGCGCCCTGGATGTGCTCGCCGCGGGCGGCCTGTCCGGGGTAGACCGGATCTTCGCGTTGCACTGCGCTCCCCGGTTGCGGGTCGGGCAGGTCGGCACCCGGGTCGGCCCGATGACCTCGGCATCGGACCTGATCGAACTCCGGTTGACCTCGCCTGGCGGGCACAGCTCGCGCCCGCACCTCACCGCAGATCTGGTGCACGCGCTGGGCACCGTGATCACCGGCCTGCCGTCGCTGCTGTCCCGGCGGGTCGACGCGCGCTCGGGCACCGTGCTGGTATGGGGCGCGGTGCAGGCGGGTCAGGCCGCCAACGTCGTCCCCCAGGAAGGGCTGGTTCGCGGCGTCCTCCGGACCGGGGACCGGCTGATCTGGGCCGATCTGGAGCCGCTGGTCCGTGAACTGGTCACCGCGCTGCTGGCCCCCACCGGGGTGGGTTTTGACCTACGTCACGTCCGCGGCGTGCCACCGGTGGTCAACGAGGCGAGCAGCACCGGACTGCTGCGAGAGGCTGTCGTGGCAGCGCTGGGTGGCGATGCGCTGGCTGGTACGGAGCAGTCCGCCGGCGGTGAGGATTTCGCCTGGTACCTCGAGCACGTGCCCGGATCCATGTGCCGCCTGGGCGTCTGGTCGGGTGACGGCCTGCAGCACGACCTCCATCAACCCACCTTCGACCTCGATGAGCGCGCACTGCCCCTCGGTGTGCGCATCATGGTCCACACCGCTCTGGGCGCCCTGGCCTGACGATCAGGGGCCGATGCCGGCGCAGGGGCGGATTCGCAGGTCGGCGACGTAGTCTTCGGGAGCGCCGGCTGCCTCGGCGGCGTCGGCGATGACGCCGAGGTAGCGCGCCGAAGGCAGCCCGCCCTCGTAGGCGTCCAGCACATAGAGCCAGGCGAGTGTCGAACCGTCCAGGGTGTGGATCCGCAGCCGCAGCTTCTTGTGCAGGCCGAAATCCCCGCCTTCCCACCGGTCAAGGACCTTCTCGTCTTCGGCGGTGACGTCGTAGATCACGACGAACACCTGGGAGATGGGGTCCTCGACGACGGTGGCCAGCGCGCCTTCCCAGAGGAGGTCTTCGCCACCGAAGGTCAGCCGCCACCCGATCAGCCACCCGGTCATCGCCATCGGGGAGTGCGGCGCGCGCTGCATCATCTGGGCGGGATCCATGTTGGACCCGTAGGCGGCGTAGAACGGCACGCGCGATAGCGTAGCCGCCGCACGATGGGTCCCGACGTTCCCGCCACTGCTGTCGGCTACGCCCTGTTCACGAGCGCGTACTGAGTGTATTTGCCGTCAAGCAACCTCAGGCGTGTCCACGCGTCTATGTGGGTGGAGAGCTGCCATGAGGAGGTCGCGATGCGGATCGTCACCTGCGGGTTGATCGCAGGTGCGGCTCTGCTGGGTCCTGTTCCGGTGGCGATGGCTGACGTGCCGGTCAGCACCGCCAAAGCGGACAGCCAAGCTGCGCCGCAGACCGAGGTGAGCATGCTGGCGGTGTCGCTCACTGTGGGCGGCGCGGTCGCCACCGCTGGATCCGGACTGGCGCTGGTGCTGACCCGGCGCCGGGCCCTCAACCGTCCACCCACCCAAGCGTCCGGCTGACCGCCTTACACCACTGGGCGTAGAGCTCCTCGCGCCGCTGCGGATCCATCGTCGGGTCCCATTGCCGGTCCGCCGCCCAGTTGCCTCGGATCTCCTCTGGGCTGGACCAAAAGCCGACCGCCAGGCCAGCGGCGTAGGCCGCGCCCACCGCAGTGGTCTCGCTGATCACCGGGCGGATCACCGGGACGCCCAGAATGTCCGCCTGGAACTGCATGAGCAGCTCGTT